>CAWDYA010000001.1:0-369301 GCA_963806495.1 uncultured Acidobacteriota bacterium
GACGAACTGATCGCGCTCTCCCGTGACAATCAGGGGCGCTTCCAGACGCAGCCGGACTCCCGGGAAGTTCTCGCCGAACGTCCGTGCGTATGCCCAGTGGACCGTGGCCTCCCGTCCGTCGAGCAGGCCGGTCTCCGCGACCAGCATGGCCCGGAGCACGCCGAGCAGATCGGGCCCCGGCATCGTGCGACCCGCGCAGCCAATTGATGACGGTCGGATAGCGACCTGTCCGCCAGTTGCCTCCCTCGACCATCGTCGATGGGACGATCGCGATGTCCGTCGGTTCGACATCACCCAGGACACGCGAGTTCACGACCGGCAGCCCGCTGGCCGTTCGCAGCGGAGCCGGCCCGGGGGCGACGATCTCCACCTCGAACGGCGGGTGAGCGGCGAGCGCCGGAATCGAACCAGCCGAGCGCGCCGAAACAGCGGAACACATCGTAGAGCCCGGTGAGCGTCCCGATCATGACCTCGGGGACCGCGACGAGACTCACATGGATCGGTGGCCCGGACCCGCGTCGAAGGTCTCCGTCCCCCCTCCTGTCCCGGACCCCGGCGTCTCGCTCCATGTGCGCTCCGTGGCAGGAATGGACCGGTCGTGGCTCGTCTGCCTCTGACCGGATGGGCGGCCGGACGCCATCCTGTAGACGATGCCGGGGAGCAACCACGCGCCCCGCGATCACGAATCCGGAGGAGGACCCTCGATGAGACCGCTCGATACTACCACGCTCACGATCGATCCCGAAAAACGCCAGCGCTTCCTGGACACCGCCGTGGCCGACATCAAAGGCACCATGGTGCTGGCCATGGCGAACCTCGGCGATCGACTGGGCCTGTTCAAGGCTCTCTCCGGAGGTCCGGCGACGAGCGCGGCCCTCGCGGAGCGAACAGGGCTGCACGAGCGCTATGTCCGGGAGTGGCTCTCGGGGATGGCCTGCGCGGAGTATCTCGACTACGACCCCGGCACGCAGGTGTTCTCGCTGCCGGTCGAGCACGCGCAGGCGCTCGCCGACGAGTCGAGCCCCTTCTTCCTCGCAGGCCTGTACCAGGAGATGCCGGCCGTCTGGGCCGTGCTGGAGCAGCTCGAGAGCCGGTTCGAGGACGGTGGCGGTCTTTCCATCTCCGACTATCACCGCGACTGGTGGGACGGCATGGAGCGATTCACCGGCACCTGGTTCGAGAACTTCCTGCTCCAGCAATGGATTCCCGGAGCGTCCGACCTGAGGGATCGGCTGGAGGCGGGTCTCCACGTGGCCGACATCGGTTGCGGGCGGGGCCGCGCGCTGGTGAAGCTGGCCAAGGCGTTCCCGAACCTGACGGGGGTCGGCTACGACCTCGTGGACGGGAACCTCGAGGCCGCGCGAGCGCACGCCGAAGCGGAGGGCGTAGGTGACCGGATCTCGTTCCGACGGCACGACGTGCACCTCGGCCTTCCGGAGACGTACGATCTCGATCACCGCGTTCGATGCCGTCCACGACCTCGCGGATCCGGGCCGCGCGCTCTGCGCGATGCGCGAGTCCCTCCGCGACCGCGGATCGTGCCTCCTGCTCGAGTTCAAGATCGCCGATCGGCTCGAGGACAACCTCAATCCGATGGGCGCGATGCTGTACGGATGGAGCCTCACCTATTGCATGACGACCTCGCTGGCCATGGGCGGCAAGGGCCTCGGCACGTGCGGGCTCTCCGAAGGGGTGCTGCGCACGCTCGCCGGCGATGCGGGCTTCTCCGCCGTCCGGGTGGTCCCGTTCGACAACCCGTTCAACGTGCTGTACCACCTGGCGAGATAACCAGAACAGCGGCGTCCGGGCGGTCCCGGGCGAGCGGGCTCAGGGCAGGGCGTCGAGCTCCTTGCGCAGGCGCGCGACCAGACGCTCCGGACGCCTGGGGCGGGAGCGGATCCCAGGACAGCGTCGCCGTGTCCGCGGCGAAGTCCACGCCCAGAACCTCCGGCGCGCCGGGATACTGCAGGACGACGGACGTCGGATGGTAGAGGAGCTGCCAGCACCCCTGGCCTGCGGAAGGCAGGTTCGTCGACTGGAAGGTGCCCGCCGCCGACGTGAACGTCAGCAACGTGAAGCTGTCACCACCGGCCGGGACGAAGCCGTTGGCCAGATCGACGTTGATCCGCAGCAAGGGGCCGCGCCCTCGGACGGCCTCGAGCCGGGTCAGGGGCCGGCGAGGCGCGGGAGCACGCCGCCGGGCCGTCCATAGTGCGGGACGCTGTCCTCCGCCTGTCGCGGGTCCACGAAGGCGCGGAGCCCGGCGCTGTAGTAGAGGCAACCAATCTCCTCTGCAGGTCGGGACGCGACGAAATCCTCGACGGATTCGAGGGCTCCGAGCCATTCCTGCTTCAGTGTCCGCAGATCGATCGGCTTCACGAGATCGAGCCGTGCCAGGTCCTCCTCGCGAATCCTCCCACGCCTCCTCAGAAGATCCAGAAGGGACAATGGCGTGAAGCCCGGATCCTTGCCGCATGCCGCCCAGCAGAGTGCTCCCAGGACCAGCACGTGCCGGTGGAGTGCACGGCATCCACGATATCCCGCGGCTCGTCGCGGCCGGCCAGAGCCAGCACCTTGTTGACGGCGAGATCCACCGGATGGAGCATGAACCCCACGCGCTCGTCACGGATCGTCGGCATGAAACGCCAGGTCGAATCGCGCGCCCATTCGATCTTGGTCGCCTCCCCTGACCTGGATACGACCGCCCAGATGTAACCGGGTTGATTGAGATCGACGGCGACGGAGTATCCATCCCCCTCAAGCGCGGCGCGGTCGGCATCGAAGGCCTCCGCGACACGCGTCTCGGAGTCGTGGAAGTAGTCGAGGTCTCGACTGATCCGCTCCGTGTTCGGCTCGATCAGTATCGCGGCTCCACCGGCGAGATACGAGTCGAACGTTCTGTTCGCCGAGAGCAAGCGGGTCAGATTCGCCTGGTACTCCGTCAAAGGCACAGTTTCCTCGCCAGCTCCCAGGCGTCGCGGCCGCCGTGCCTGCGGAGCTGCTCGACCACCCACGCGATGTCGGACGCCCCGATGACGTAGTCCGGATCGCACGACCAGAAGCACCGAGCATGGAACCGCCGGTAGGCACGGCGCGCTTCGCGGACGCGCACCATCCGTCGCGCGGCATCCGCAGACAGGCTCCGCCTGCTCTTCCGGCCCCCGCGGCGGCCGATGTCGGCGAGGTACTCCTTCACGGCACGATGCATGCCCATATCATAGTCCGCTTATGATATGAGTTCAAGCCTGCATTGTGCTCACGGTTACTTTGACGCCTTCGCGCGCCCTCCCGTCTGATCCAGCCCGCCCCCGGCCTCCCGAATTGCCCGGCCGGAGCCGGCGGGAGTCGAACCCGCCGCCGATGATGAAGGGAACTCCCCTCCTCAGTGCCCGGCGGGCCGCAGACCGGCCAGTTCCTCTCCGGCCCGTCTCGCCAGACGGTCGTCCTCACCGCGCGTCGCGACCAGGATCGCTCGGCCGTCACGCAGCAACGGTTCCGCCTCGGCCGGGTGCGAGAGGGCCAGGAGACACTCACCCATCAGCACACGGCTCTCGCCGAGCTGCCAGTCGTCCGGCACGAGAACCTTCTCGCGGATCGACAGCGCCTCCCGCAGGAGCGGCTCGGCCTCGCGCGGACGCCCCTGCCGCAGACGCACCTCGCCGAAACCGGCCAGCAGAGCCGCCAGCTCGGGATGCTCGTCGTCCCAAGAGGCGCGGGCTATCGGCAACGCCTCGGCATAGAGCCGCTCGGCCCGATCAGGCTGCCCCATGAGCAGACGCGTGCGTCCCATCTGCTGCAGGACCTTCGCCACGTCCGGGTGATCGTCGCCGAGGAGCCGGCGACGCAGCACCAGCGCGCGCTGCTGCAGGGCGAGCGCATCGTCGTACTTGCCCTGCATCACCAGCACTTCGGACAGGTTGGAGAGATTGGTCGTGATGTAGAGGCTGTCCTCGCCGTGGATGGCGGTGTTGATCGCCAGCGCACGTCGAAACAGCGGCTCGGCGGCCACCGGATCGCCCGCGACGAGCCGCGTCTTGGCGAGGTTGTTGAGCGCGAGCGCGGTGTCGGGGTGGTCCTCGCCGAGCACGCGGGTCATGATGTCGAGCCCTTCGGTCAGCAGGGGCACCGCGGCTTCGGTGTCGCCGCGCTGCGCGAGACCGACACCCAGCCGTTCGAGCGCCCAGGCCGTGCGCGGATCGTCGTCGCCGAACACCTTCCGGTTCAGCTCCAGCGCCTCGCGGTGGAGTTTTTCGGCTTCCTCGAGCCTGCCTCCCCACCGGAGGGCCAGACCGAGGTTGCCCAGGGTCGACAGCGTCGACTCGGCCTCGTCGCCCAGCGTGCGGCGATGGATCGCGAGCGCGCGGCGCAGCTCCCGCTCGGCCTCCTCGTAACGGCCCTCCTCGGCGAGCAGGAGCCCCAGGGTGTTGAGCATGATCCCTGTCTCGGCATCGTTCTCCCCGACGAGCCCGACACGCGTCGCGATCGCCTCGCGGATCAGCTTCTCGCCCCGGTCGTAGTCGGACTGGTCGATGAGCGCGATCGCCAGATCCTTCTGCGACTCGGCCACCTCGAGCCGGTTCGGGCCGAGCGCCCTTTCCCTCACCTCGACCGCCTGCTCGAACTGGTCCACCGCCCGGTCGTACAGTCCGAGCTTGTAGTACAGGGTGCCCACCACCTGCATCATGCGACCCTGAACCTCGGGCTGCGCCGCGAGCCCGGTGCGGATCTTCTCTGCGCCCTTGTCGAGCAGCTCGCGTGCCGTGACCTCCTCGCCCTTCGTCTTCCACGGATCCGAGACCTCGAAGGTGTCGATGAGGAAGTCCTGGACCTGCTCCGCCTTGGCCGCCTCCGTCCGGGCGACGCCGCGCTGCCAGAGCGCCACCGCCAGCCCGCCACCCAGCGAGAGGATCACGAGCGCGACCGCGGACACCAGGAGTCCGTGCCGCATGAGGAACTTCGACGTGCGGTAGGACACGGTGTCGGGCCGCGCGCGCACCGGGAGACCCGTCCGGTAGCGCTCCAGATCGCCGAGCAGCGCCTCCACGGAGGTGAAGCGTCTGTCCGGCTCCTTGCGCATCGCCATCATCACGATCGTGTCCAGATCCCCGCGCAGGCTCCGGCGCAGCTTCGGCACCGTCGTGTCACGTGCCGCCGCCAGGGCGGCCGGAGGCTCCCGCCCGGAGTCACGCAGCACGATCGTGGACGGCCTCGTGGCTTCGGTCTCCTCCACGAGCCGCGCCATCGCCTCCGGCGAGCGCCGCTCGAACCGGAAGGGGCGCCGGCCGGTCAGCAGCTCGTACAGGATCACGCCCAGCGCATAGACATCGGTGGCGGTCGTGACCGGCTCGCCGCGCAGCTGCTCGGGCGCGCCATACTCGGGTGTGACCAGCCTCAGTCCCGCCTCGGTCAGCGTCGGTGCGGAGTCGTCCTCGTCGCCCTCGAGCAGCTTGGCGATGCCGAAGTCGAGCAGCTTCACCTCGCCCGCGGCCGTCACCATGATGTTGGAGGGCTTCAGGTCCCGGTGGACGATGAGCTGCCGGTGCGCGTGCTGCACGGCACGACCGGCCGCATCGAACAGTCTGAGACGCGCCTCGAGATCGAGCCGGTGACCGTCGCAGTACTCGGTGAGCGACACCCCCTCGACGTGCTCCATGGCGAACCAGGGCTGACCTGCGGCCGTGACGCCGCCGTCCAGGAGCCGGGCGATGTTGGGATGCTGGAGACGGGCCAGGATCTGGCGTTCCCTCAGGAAGCGTCGCTGGATCGCGTCGCTGTCCATGCCGCGCTTGACGAGCTTGAGGGCGACACGCTGCTCGAACTGGCCGTCGGCCCGCTCCGCCAGCCAGACCACGCCCATCCCGCCGCGTCCCAGCTCCTGCAGCAGACGATAGGGACCGACCGTCTCCTCCGGCTCGACCTCGGGTGACGACTCGACCAGCTCTGCCGCGCGCGCCCGGTCGAGCGCCTCCAGGAAATCGCCGGCGCTGTCGTGCGACGAGAGCAGGGAGGCGACCTCGGCGATCAGCTCCGGGTCGTCCGGGCAGGCCCCGGCCAGGAAGGCCTCGCGCTCTCCGGGGAGCCGTTCGAGACATGCGGCGAAGACCCGCGCGATCGTCTCGTCACGGCTCTCCGTCATGCGTCGCTTCCACCGGGATGCAGGGCCCGAAACAGCCACGCCCGCGCGAGGGCCCAGTCGCCTTTCACCGTTCGGGGCGAGATCCCCAGCGCGTCGGCGGTCTCCTCGACCGTCAGGCCGCCGAAGAACCGGCACTCCACGACACGCGCGGGCCGGGGGTGCTGGCGTGTCAGACCGGAGAGCGCGCCATCCAGGTCGACGAGATCCGCGGCGAACTCCGACAATCCGATCTGCTCGGGGCCGGGCGGCGGCTCCTCACCCGGCGTCCTCTTGAGACGCTGCCTCCGGCGTGCGTAGTCCACCAGGATCTGACGCATCGCCCGCGCGGCGGCGGCGAAGAAGTAGGCACGGCCCTTGCGGGCCACCTGCGTGCTGTCGACCATCCTGAGATAGACCTCGTGCACCAGCGCCGTGGTCACCAGCGTGTGGCCGGGGCGCTCTCTTCGAAGCTGGTGGTGGGCCATCGCCCGCAGGTCGTCATATATGAGGGGCCAGAGACGCTCGACCGGATCCTGCCCGTCGGCCTCGGCGGCCCGGAGGATGTCGGTGATCCGCTCCTGGGGTTTCCCGTCTGACGGCATCCGTGGTAATCCTCGTCCCGATTGAAGATACGCGGGACGATTATACCCGGATCACGTCGTGGCCCGAACGTCAGGCGCGCCTCAGTGCGCCAGCCCAAAGAAGACACGGTAGTCGAAGTAGTAGCCGGTCGACTGGCTGTTCGTGTCGTAGTCAAGCAGGACGAAGTCGAGGGAGAGACTGATCGAATCGATCGGCAGCCCGGTGAGATCGGAGAAGTGCGGCCCGGAGGAGACCTGGGGCGTGCCGAAGAACCAGGCTCGATCGTAGCCGCTGCTGCTGCCACCGCCGGCCCACGTCCCATCCGCCTGGTGGTACTCCTCCGAGATGCGGATGATCTCGTTCTTGCCGTCCGTCAGATACGCCGCGATGGCCGGGAAATCCGGCGTGTTGGAGGCATCGAAGGTGAGCGTCGATCCGCTGAGCGTCCCGTTGATCGGCCCCGATTCGATGGCGTATCCATGGTCGGCGTCACACACGTCTTGCGGGCCCAGGTCCGTCGGGTCGCAGAAGTAAAGGCTCACCAGGAGAAACCCGGGCGTCCCCGTCGCATTCCCATTGCCGCTGCGCGAGATCACGGCCGCCTGGTTCCCGTGCAGGCGCTTGACGAGTGTCTCCAGGGTGTCGAGTCGCGTCTGCAGCGCGTCCTCGGTGGCCAGCGCGACGGGCGTCTCGCCGGTCTTGCAGTCAGCCGGAGATGACACAATCTGGATGCTCCCGTTCTTGATGCAGGCGTGGATGATGCCGGGGTCGTGGCTGGCCATGACCTGGCCGGCCCCGGCTCCGAGCAGGAGCAGGAGCAGGACGATGGGTACCGCTTTCAGCTTCATGGGTTCCTCCTTGTCATGGTGTTCCGGCTCACGGCACGGGGCACACCGTGCCGCCGCCGAGCTTGCCGTCCCGGGAGCCGATCTGGGGCGGCGAGATGGAATCGAACGTCCCGGCCCCGGCGCAGTTGGCGGGCCGCGCCAGCAGCCAGAGACCCTGGCCGGGGGCCGGGATCTCCGGGATTTCCAGAACGCCGCCGGTCTCGTTGTCTGCGGCGCAGGATGCCCCGGTCTGGCCGAAGTCGCCACCCGAGCTCCACAGAGAGCCCAGATCGCCCTTCACGATGTCGAAGCCGGTCGCCCCGGGCACCGTCGTCCAGTAGAGATGGACGCCTCCGGCGAGAGAGAACGAGAGGTCGGGGCCGCCGGCCGGGACGGGTGGCGGCGGCTTGCAGCCCCACGTGGTGGCGACCTGGAAGATCTGCAGCCCGCGGTCCGCGAAGTCGAAGCGGATCCAGCCGCCGTTCTCGGCCCATGCGTCGCCCGAGAAGACACCCGTGTCGGGATCGATCGTGACACCCGTCATCCCCACGCCGGTGGAAGGACGAAAGTTGATCCATCCCCAGTTCTCCGACCAGGCCTTGCCGGAGAGATTACCCCGGCCGTCGTTGATCACGCCGAAGCCGCCACGGTCGCAGCTGCGCAGGTTCTTGCACGAGAAGTTGATCCAGCCGAAGTTCCCGGCCCACGCCCATCCGAGCAGCTCGAAGTCACGCACCTCGACGCCGGGGCCCCCGTCACCGCCCGGCTCGAAGTTGACCCAGCCTCCGTTCTCCGACCAGGCGTACTGCTGCTGGTCTCCTGACGGGTCGATGTTCTCCGCCAGCGTGGGGCCCTCCAGGAGGAGACCCGCCATCGCGACGCTCCACACCGCTCGGTGGAGACGGGTCACTCTAGAGCTGCCCGGCCCAGTCATAGCTGCTCCCGCCGCGTACGCACCAGACCTTGATCCAGTTGTACGTGGAATCGACCTCCTTCTCCTCCGAGTAGATGTTCCCACCGTAGAAGTCGACGACGTAGACCCATCCCAGGTCGGGGACGCCGTTGGTGACCCAGGACGCCGTCGTGTGCGTCCAGAACCTGTCGTTGGGGGCCAGGTTCTGGAATGGGTGTCCGGCGGGCAATGAGGGCTGGCTCTGTGACATGTCCACCAGGGTGGCGAGCTCCTCCACCGACGGCAGACGCCAGCCCTTGCGGCCGCCGATCTCGGCGAACGTGCAGTTGCGGGTCGCGATGATCCACTGCTCCTCGGCCAGCAGCGCCGGTTCCCTCTGCCACACCAGCCCGGTCTCGTGATCGAGCACGGCGTAGCCTCCCATCACGATTTCGAACCGGTTGGCCCCCAGGATCCGGTGCCAGCTCCCCGGGATTTCGTCGAGCGTCTTCATGGTGGGCGCCGGCGGGCCGGGCGGCTCGAGGCTGCCGGCCTGCACGAACCAGTAGCCGGCGACGGTTGAAAGCAGCAGGAAGAACGAGCACGCGGGTCTTGTTCATGGGATTCTCCTTCTCCAATTCGCAGCCGGGCATCGTCCCCTCACTGCTGCGGGCCCTGGCCGCACACGGCGTTGTGTCCGACCACCTTGTAGTAGAGGAGCGGCCCCGCGGGCAGGGGTATCGTCACCCCCGTCACGCCGCTGGCAGCGGTCCCCTCCGCAGTGACGAACGTCCCCTGCGGGCTCTGGCTCGAGAGGACGACGTAGTCGTCGGCACCAGTCACGTCGCTCCAGGTAAAGCGCAGATCGGCGCCGTTGTTGACGCGGAACACATCGAGCGTGGCTCCGACGGGGTCGGGTGTCGCGGCCACCGCTACCGGCACCGGACTCGATTCGGCGGCGCACGCCGGCTGGCCCGGGCAGCCGATCGCCACCGTGTAGTCGAAGTTGCCCAGCGGGTGCGTCGGGGGGATGGGGTAGCTGATCGACGTCGCGCCTCCGATCGGCGCGCCGCCCTCCATCCACTGGAATGAGAGCGGCCCATTGC
This sequence comes from uncultured Acidobacteriota bacterium, assembly GCA_963806495.1. Classification (GTDB taxonomy): domain Bacteria; phylum Acidobacteriota; class Polarisedimenticolia; order JACPZX01; family DASXTC01; genus CAWDYA01. Next base: position 9,523 of record CAWDYA010000001.1, read on the forward strand.
ACGCGGTGCAGTACGAACCGACCGCGTCCACCGTCCCGGCGCCGGGCTGGCAGATCAGGGCCGGCTGCGCCGTCGCCAGCGCCCCCGCGGCGGCGCCGAGCGTGCCGGGGCCGCCATGGACGGGGCACGCCCTGATGGTGACGTTGTCCACCATCCAGCCGATACGGTTGTTGACGCTCGCGTCCACCGTGTCGAACGTGAAGCTCAACCGGACGTCCTGTCCCTGCAGCGAAGAAAGATCCAGCGGGGCGAAGAGTCCGTCGAGGGGATCGAAAGAGAGAGATCGTCCGAGAAACGCCACTTGCCCGTGTTCTCGAAGATCGGCACGCTCACGATGCTCCCCATGCTCCCCGTCGCCTCCACCGTGCTCAGGTCGGCCGTCGTCGGGTTGCTCGGCTGCACCTGCCGCAGCATCCAGAAAGACAGCTCCGCATCCTGTGGAAGCGAGGGAATGACGGGGGAAGACAGCACGCCGGCATTCGCCGCGCCCGTGTTGTAGTCACAAGTGCCGCTCTGGCCGTAGTACCAGGAGGTGACCGGCGACCGTGACGCGGGGAAGCATGCCGGATCCGTGATCTGGTGCCACAACCCGTCGCCGCCCCAGCCGCTGGAGCCCGATTCGCCATCGTCCCGGTAGACGATCGTGGGCGCGCCGTAACGGCGGAACCGGATGGCCGAGGCGTCGGAGACGGCGGGCTGAAAGCAGGAGGCCGAAGCCGCGCTCGCGCCGGGGCCGTTCTCCACGGCGACGATTGCGGAGGCGCCGTCGTCCAGACCTGCTCCGACCTGTGTGTCGCCGTACTGGAAGAGGATCAGACCCGTCGACTCGAACAGGGTCGCCTCGAAGGTCGCATCACCCACGGACGGAAAGTGCGGCACACCCGCCCATTCGATCGTCAGCCGCCGGTTGGGCGCTACTCCCTCCAGCAGCGCGTGCACCGCACCCCCCGCCGCCGGATTCCAGTCATCCCACAGCACCGCCACCAGGTCGTTCGGCTCCACCGTGGAAGGCGGGCAGAACGACGGCAGCTTGTCCCCCGCGGCACCAAAGGTGAGATAGCCGTTCGACGACACGGTGACCTCGGTGTGCCGATGCCCGCCGAAGTCGAACGAGAACCCGATCGGGATCGTCGCGGAGCAGTCGTCACAGACCAGCCCCAGATCCGTGCCCGAGGTGGCGTCGATCAGGGAATAGGTGTCGGGATCCCACCGATACCGCGTCCGGGTCGCTCCCCGGACGATGGAGACCTCGCCCGCATCCGGGCGCACATCGTTCGGCCCGTCGCCCTGGGTCGCGGCCACGGCAAGATCAACGAGACCGTCTCCATCGAAGTCGCCGGTAGCGAGCGTCGCGCCGAACAGGTCGGTGACCTGCCGGCCGTAGTAGAGCCCGGCATCGGGAGGAGGTGAGGACATGTCCACGCTGCCGAGCCGGTCGGAACCCCCGTACAGGACGACGGTCTCCCCGCTGTCAGCGCGGCCATTCGCCGGCCCTTCGGAGCGATAGCCGGACAGGGCGACGTCACCGAACCCGTCGCCGTCGAAATCATCGGCCACCAGGGCATTACCGTAGCCGTCGGCCGCGTCTCCACCCAGAAAGAAGGTCACGCCGTCGGGTGGCGAGGCGAGATCCATTGTGTCGAACCGGTTGGAAGCGCCGTAGATCACCGCGGCTTCTCCCTTGTTGTTCTCCGTTCCTGCCAGTCCGTCCCCTCCCTCGGCGCCGACGATCAGATCGCCGAACCCGTCGGCGTCCACATCGGTCACGGCGAGCGCCGTGCCATATCCCGAGACGTCCCGCCGGCCGAATACAAGAGACACGGATGGTGGCGCATTCTGCAGATCGGTGGACAACGGCAGACGCGTCTCGTCTCCCCATACCACCACGACCTCCCCCGAATCCGGACGAACGTTGCCCGGACCGTCACCCAACGGAATGCCCAGGAGAAGCTCGTCACGGCCATCCCCATCGAGGTCACCCGCAGCAAGCCTCTGCCCGGTGAAATCCTGGATGTCGGCACCGTACACGAGAGAGACGCCCTGACCGGGGGAGGCCAGGTCGACCAGGGACGGGCGCGCCGGATCGCCGTATATGATGGCGACTTCACCGGCGTTGCTGCGGCCATTCGAGGGCCCGTGCCCTCCCGGGGCGCCCAGGAGCAGATCCTCCAGGCCGTCCCCGTCGAGATCCCCGACCGAGATCGAGCTACCCAGATTGTCGGAACCGTCCGCGCCGTAGAAGACCGTCGCGGGAGGGGAGGTAAGCAGATCCCGATCCCCGGACAGTCGCGTCGCGCTCCCCCACAGAACCGTCACTTCCCCTGAGCCCGCCCTGGTGTTGGATCCACCATCCCCCTGCAGCGCTCCGATGAGCAGGTCGTCGAATCCGTCCCCGTCGATGTCGCCGGCTCCGATGGCAGAGCCGAGCCAGTCGCCTTGGTCGGCGCCATAGATCCTGGCCGTACCGGGGGGCACGGTGACCAGATCGGTGTCCGCCATCACCGCGGACCCGCCGTACACCACCAGCACCTCACCGGCGTTGGCGCGCCCGTTGGCCGGACCATCGGCGTAGGGGACGCCGATGACGAGGTCGTCGTACCCGTCTCCGTCCAGATCGCCCGAGGCCATCGACCCGCCGATCCCGTCATTGGCATCCGGCCCGTACAGGATCGGACGACCGCCTTCATCCTGCATGTCGGTGACCTGTGGATCGACCAGGCGCAACGTGAGCTGCCGGCTCGTGACGTAGCCCCCGTCCGCCGCGAGATCCAGTGTGAGCGGGATCTCCCCCCAGCACGAGCGTGTCGTCGCTACCTGGATCTCGAACCCCATGACGTTGAAGCCGGTCGCCTTCGCCGGCAGATCCGGCCAGGTAGCCTGCTTGATCAGGATGGCGACGTCCTGGTTGTCGAAGGTCTCGGAGAGCTGGCCCACCACGTGACGCGCGGCCGCCGTGCCGAAGTTGGCGAGCTCGATGGTCAGGAGGGCGGTCTCACCCGGGTGCAACCCGCCGTCGCCGTTGCCGTCCACCGAGTCGTCGATACTCCAGCTCACCACCCTGAGATCCGGCACGGGCCCGAGAGGCTGTGGATCGGTTCCCGATGGGAAGGCCGGGCCCTGGGTCGCGGCGAGAGCCGTGAGGACGATCACGCGAACAAGGAATCGGATGCTGGCTGTCTTCATCGTCCCTCCTGGTTTTCTCCCATCAAGGACTGCACTGCGGATACTGGAAGGTTCGGCACGACGGGAACCCGGGCGGCCGCTCCGCCCCGCCCGAGTCGCTGCCGTACGATCCCTCGTAGAAGCCGTTGCTGGGGACCACGAGGTAGTAGGTATCCCAGGAAGGCGCCGCGGTCGTGAGCGTCGTCAGGCCCCCGGTAGAGCAGGCCAGTGGTGAGTGACTGAAGTAGCTGCCGATCGTCCCCTCGTACACCTCGTAGTCGGTGTCCGTGGCCGCGCAAGAGGAGCCCCATGAAAGCGTCAGATCACCGCTCGGCTCGCGAACGAGGGTCAGCGGCGGCTCAGGCCCGCTCCCGTCGGGCACTCTGCCTGTGACGAGACCGACCAGATAGGAGGCGAGCGTCGCCTCGAGGGCGTCCACGTCCTCGGCCCCCGCCGGGTCGGCGCCGCCGTTGAGCGGGCTCAGACGCGCTGTCAGGTGGAACGCCGTGTCCCAGAGGTGTCCGCCATGCTCGAAGAACTTTGCCGGCTGCCCCGGCCGCAACTCGATGATCTCGCCGCCGTCGAAGTTGCCGTCGGGCGTCGCACGAATGCTGAAAAGCAGCACGTCGCCAACCTCGAACCGCGTGAGGGCCCCGGCATTGCGCACCATCATCCCGTCCAGATCGACCTGGTCGGGCTCGCCGGCGTAACCGAGACTCGTCACGGCAGCGAGGATGTCCGCATAGCTCACGAACGGAAAAGGAGATCCGTTCACCTGGACGAAAACCGACGTGCCGCTCGTGGCATCGGCCTGGAGCGAATAGTAGTGCGCATCCACGGCGCCGGGATCACCCCACAGCTCCACGGCATCGAGATCATCGAGCCCGCCGGGAGCGTCGCCGGAGACCAGGTCCTGGTGGACGTACTCCACACTCATGGTGCCATTCGTCTCTTCGCGAAGGAGGGCCCATTCCCGGCCATCGCCCGTCGCGTCTCCGGTGACGGAGAACAGGAGGTCGGCTTCCCCCGTGAACAGATCCGCCAGATAGGCGTCCGTGCCGTACGCCAGCGCATCGACCTGCTGGGTGAACTCGGTGCCGCTCTCGACCGCGGGCAGGAAGTCCAGACCTTCGGCCGGCAGCAGGTTGCCCGCGACATCGACCGGCTCCGTGTACAGCGTCTGGCCCGGGTCGGGCGCGCCGTGCATCTCCAATGAGACCGTGCCGGTGAACGCCACCGCCTCGTCGACGTTGTTGCTGTACTCGACAGGCACGCTTCCGCCCGGGATCGGCTGCGGCGGGTCGACCGGGATCGGCCCTTCGATGCTGATGACGCCATCTCCGGCCGCCGCGCAAGTCAAGACGGACTTGTTGATCGTGACCGGAATCGCGTTCGCCATCTGTCTCAGGACGATCCCCTCGAACGCAAAGCTCGTGTTGGTCAAATCAGGAGACGTTAAGGTCGCAGGCGCCCGGGTTGCAGCTGACCTGGTGGCTCACTGGATTGACGAGCAGGGAGCCCGTGACCCCGGTGAAGCTCATCTCCTGAATCGCGGACCAGCCCCCGGGGGTGTGGTCGTAAAAGGTGGTGAAAAGCGCAGGCAGGGTAATTGGGCTCAGGGAGAGACGACTCCTGAGCCCTCAGCCGCTGGCCGTTCTGAAATGTGACCTGGATCTCCAGGGTGTCGCCTGACTGGAGAGCTACCGGTGAAGCGAGCAGGTTGTCGGTCCGGTAGCTCCACCCCCAGCCGAGATCCGAGAAGGAACCCGTTTCCAGATCGTAGTTGACCATCCGCGTGATGACGGTGGCCCCCGCGACCCCGCCGATCATCGGTATCATCGAGAGGAAGACAATCAGCTTCCTTGCCATGCTCATGGGCATTGGGTCACCACCTGGGTCGGCACGCACGTGGTGCCGCCAGGAGGACGAGGCACCGACGACGAACTGCTCCCGTACGACCCTTCGTCGTTCGGGTTGATCGGCACAAGCAGGTAGTAGTGGTCGCCGGGAGCGGGGGTGATCTCCTCGACGAAGTCGCCGCCGTTGTCGGAGCAGTCGATGCTCTTGTGGCTGTACCAGGAGCCCAGACTGCCCTCGTAGATGGCGTAGTCCTCCGCGCCCACCGAGCAGCTGTGCGTCCACGAGATCGTCAGAATCGCCCGGCGTGAGGATGGACAGGGCCACGTCCAGTGTCGGCGTCTCTCCCGGGTCGGCGAGGAATGACACCCCGTCCACGCGGCTGCCGGGCGGCCAGAGCGGATCCTTCTGGAACGAGGCGAACGCCGCGCCGCTCCAGGAGACCAGCTCGCCCGGCACGTAGGTGGCCGCGCCCAGAATCGTCGGGACATCGAAGGTCAGGATCGACCAGACCGCCCCGGACGTCGGCGCCGGTGACATTGGTGGAGATCGGAATCGGCGGTACCGTGGCCGTGGAGTCGAGGAAGTGGCTCGGAACCGGTCCGGTGAACCGGATGAGATCCGCCGGCAGGAAAGGCAGCCCCCGGATCACGGCGGGCACGTCCAGGCTCACCACGATATTGCCGTTGTCGCCGCCTTCCATGAACACCGCGTCGACGCCGGCGCTGGCCGGGATGCCCATTCCCGATCCGTAGAAGAAGAGCGACCAGGTCACGCCGTCGTACATCACGACGTCGTTAGGCTGATAGGTCGTCGCCGAGAGCTGCACAGGGGCATCGAAGGAGAACAGCCACCGGCCGTCGTCGCGGCGAAACAGGGCGTCGATGGCGGCGCCGGGCGGCAGGCTGAGCTCGAGGGAATGCACGCCCGAGTCGTCGCGGATGACCTGCGTGGGCAGATAGCTGCTCGTCCCGATCGTGGTGGGCACGTCGGGCGAGAGGTACACCGACGCGGCGTGCGCGGCCGGAGCGGTCGCGAGCAGCAGGGCCAGCATCAGAGGTGTCGTTCGTCGCATGGGCCGCCCCTACTGGATGTTGCCGCCGCCGTCGACGCTGTCCGACAGCGACATCCCCGAGAGCGGGGTGGCGTTGCCCAGCAGCACGTTGCCGCGGTAGATGTTGACCGGGCCCTCGAACACGATCCCCGAGCCCATGTTCCCGCCGATACGGTTGTCATCCACCAGGCTGTAGTTGCCCGACACCCAGATGCCGTTGCCCCCGTTGCCGCCGATCGTGTTGCCACGGATCAGGGCATGAAGCGACGTCAGATGGATGCCGTCGTTGCCGTAACCGCTGATCAGGTTGTTCGCGATAAAGGCATTCGGGCTTCCATCGTCGCCCGTGATGCCATGGTTCGAGCCGGTGACGGAGGGCCAGCCGCGCAGCGTGTTGTCCGTCACATGCACGCCCGGCGAGGCTTCGATGTGGATCGTGTCGCCGGGCGGCTCGGGTTGTGGGTTGAAGCAGACGTTGCCGCCGGGCACCTCGAACGTGTTGCCCGTAGCCTCGCTTCCTTCCGCTGCGATCAGCTTGACGGCCGAGCCGCAGGAGGCGATCGCGTTGTCCTGGACCTTGCAGGTCGCACCGTTGCACACGACCCCCACGTCGGCCCGGATGATCGAGTCGCGGATCATCGCCGTGGGTCGTTCTCCATTCGGCAGAGGCTGCATCCCCATCAGATCGACGCCCGTGTGGGAGTCGACGATGATGATCCCCTTCGCTTGCAGATCCGCCAGCGCCGCGATGCTGATCCCCGCTTCAGCCTGGCCGCCGATGGTCAGGTCGGCCACCTTGACGCACGGAACGATGGCGGCGACCGCCTGGATGCCGTACATCCCCCCCTTGATCCGGCCGTTGGCGAGGTGAAACGGGATGGGGTTCGATGCCCAGCGTGCCGGTTCCCGCGCTGAGCTTTATCACCGGCTCCGCCGTGCCGGTGACCGAGAGCGTGTGGCCGTTCAGGTCCACGCTCACGCCGCCCACCTGGATGTCCAGGATCGGGCCAGAGGCTGCCGTGATGTCCTGCGTCACCACGTACGAGCCGGGTGCCGTGATCACCACCGGCTGCCAGACCGGGATGCGGCCCTCGCCGGCGAGGGCGGGAAGCGTGGTGAGGAAGGCTGCTGCCGCGAGCAGCTCAAGTGTTCGACAGGTTCGGTTTCTCGTGATCATCGAGATCCTCCAGAGGTTTTATCCCTTCCTGCGTCAGGCAGGACAGAATGGGGCATTGTCACGACGCGCTCGACATCGAGCCCCTCCTGGGGGTTGGTCTCGCCCTGCAGGAGCTGGAACCCATCCGCATAGGCGGTCGCCGAGCCGATGTAATCGGTCGCGGCCAGCGCGGCGTCGCCGATGGCGACATCCTGGACGGCCACCGCGAGCCGGTCGAGGTCGTTGGCCGACGTGGCCGAGTCGATCGCCTCGGCGATCGCGACCTGGACGATCGACTTGGCCGCCAGAGTGAGAAGGCTCTTTTCCGCCGTCAGATCGAGTCCGGGGTCGGACGCCTCGGCCGCTTCGAGTTGCTCCAGGACATGCACCAGGCGCTGCAGCGCCACCTTGAACTGTCCTCCCACCAGGCCGTCGAGCGCGCCGTCGTGGGCTCGCCCTCCGGCATGGCCGACCAGCCAGTCCATGGCCGACTCGAGCGCGGCGCGCGCCATCGGGTCCAGTCCCGATTGCTGGAGCAGAACGCCGACCTCGTCGGCGACGATCTGCACGGCGTCCGCCGCATCGATCACGTCCACCGCCGAAGTATCGGCGCTCTGACCCCCATCGTCATCGGTCACGTCGAGCGTGACGGTGAAGGTGCCCTCGTCGACGAAGGCATGACCGTGCTCGGCCGTGCCAACCCCGCCCCCCGTGCAGTCGTCGAACTGACCGAACGCCGATTGGGAATCCACGGTCGCATCACCCCAGTCGATCGCCGCCCCGTGCGTGTCCAGCACGCCGGGATCGGTGAACGACCCGGTCAGGGTGGCGAGGGTGCCCACGAGCACCGCCGGCACGTCCACGCCGATCTCCATGCCCGCCTCGTCGCGGACGGAGTCGATGGAGACGTCGGGCGCAACGTTGAGGACCTGCACCTGCGTCGTGGCCGTGTCGGTCAGCAGGTTGCCGTTCGAATCGGTGTACGCTCCGCTCGCCGTCAGCTGCACCGTTGCCGTGCCCGGTCCTTCGACGCCGTGGAACTGCCCGGCAAGCGCGTCGAGCGTCCCGACCATGGGATCCGCCGGCGACGACCACTGGGTCGTGAACAGGTCGCCCTCGCAGGCACCGTCGAGCCGGACGGAATCGATCTGGTCGCCGGCGCCCGTCGTGCCACCCTGCCCATCCGACAGGACGTAGTCGTCGAGCACGGCGATCGTCTCCAGCCTGCCCGTGCCCGGCAGGGCCAGGGCCTTGCCGGCGTAGCCCGCCGACTCGTAGAAGGTGACGTAGCAGCCGAGCGGCAGACGCATGCGCAGCGAGTCGGCCTCGTCGTCGAAGTTGTCGTTTCGGGACAGGTCGTCGAAGTCGTCGTCGAAACGGTCGGCCCAGTCGAGCATCACCGCCTGATCGTCGTAGCTCTCGTCCTCGTACATCTCGACCCAGGCTTCGGCCGCGGCCGGCTCGGTGCCCGACGAGACAAGCGATCGCGTGCTCCCCTCGTCGACGGTGTACGGGCCTCCCGCGTCGGCCGTCGGTCGAAGCAACGGGCTGTCAGCGCGGTTGACGTTGCGGCTGCGGAACTCGGCCATGCGCACCGTGTCGTGCTCGTCGTCGATTCCCGTGTCGCCCGGATGCTTGGGACCGTCGACGTAGTGCTCGGAGGCGTACAGGATCAGCTCGCCCGAGGGCGTCACGTAGGTGCCGGTGGCGGCCATGAACTCGCACAGCCGACCACTGCCGTCGGGCGAGCAGTCGCGACGCACGCCGTTGGGGATGATCTCGGTGATCACGACGTCGTTCGCGGAGACGTCGACGCGGTACAGCCAGGTGCGATCCTCGCCGAGATTGGCCTTGTTGGTGTTGCGCGTGGCGACCATGTACAGCGTGCCGTCGCACTGGCGTACGAAGTTGAGGGTCTGGTGGGTGCTGAGCGAGCAGCAATCCTCGACCGGCCACCCGCTGGTCGTCGGGAGCAGCTCTTCGTGGTCCCAGATCTTGAACGGGGTGAACTGCAGTCCGAGGTCGCGCAGGTCGTCGACGTTGGACCGGTAGAAGGTGATCTCCGAGCCACCGCGATAGACGGGGAAGGTCGCGCCCGGGTCGGGATCGTACGCCCCCACCGCCAGCAGGAACCGCCCGTCGGACTCGCGGATCAATCCCACGGCTCCCGCCTTGTGTCCGTAGATGTCGAGCTCGTAGGCCAGCCGGATCGGAGCGGCGGGGTTGGCGAAGTCGTAGAAGATGACCTTGGCGTCCGGGTCCGACGTGTAGAGACTCCCCTCGAGCGGGACCGCGAGGATGTTGCCCACCATCTGCAATCCGCCCGGATGCGTGTAGTCGGAGTAATCGAAGACCTGGACGACGCGGTCGAGCACCGACGGAGGCGTGTCGTCGGTGTCCAGGTTGTGCGCGCGGCGATTGGAGCGCATCCGCTCGCCCGGCGTGTCGAAGTCGGTCCGGGTCTGCATCTCGACGACGACCAGTCCCGCCGGTCTGCAGTAATAGTCGGGCGGCGGGCAGAGGAGGAAGTCGGGCTCCGAGCTGTAGCCCGAGACCAGGAGCGGCGTGGCGTGCGCGGTGCGCTGGATCCCCTGGAGGTGGTGCGTGCCGCCCAGGTCCGGGTGGGCTTCGCTCGACCAGGTGTAGCCCATGGCGTCACCGTGGACCTTCATCACGTTCTGGATCTCGTCGATCACGTCGGGCACGCAGTGGTTGCTCTGATCGCCGCCGCCCATCGCCGCGGCCGGCGAGACCCCGGGCAGGCCGAGCGCGACGAGAAGGGCGAGCACCAGCGGTGCTATGCGATGGGTTCGTGTTCTTGTGCTCAATGTTCTCCTCCTGTGACCCGGCCGTGAGGGGCCGCCGGGCTTCGGCTCTTCCTGCGACGGGCGGCAGCCGATGGGACGAGCGGGATTGCATCGTGTTCGTCCTGTCGCTCACAGGGTGTAACGCCGGCCGGAGGGAGGTTCCTTGGTTTTCGGAGGGAGTGATGCGGATTATTTCGGGTTCCGGAGCCGGATTTCGCGCAGTATCAGCCCCTGTCCCCGGGCCGGGGAGGTTCGCAGCTCCTGCAGGGCCGCGGTCAGTGCAGCGGCCGCGTCTCGATCGGGGGCCGCCCCCGGTTCGCCGTGGCCGCCGCTACGGAGGGGTCCGCCGGGCGGTGCCGGTACGGCCGGGTCGATCCTCGAGAGGACGCCCTGCAGCGCATCGAGGGGTTCGAGAGACGCCACGATAATCAGATTCTCCTGTTCCCCGGCCGAGCTTATCTCCCAGCTATCGTACCCCCACGTGGTCTCGCCCGGAATGCGACGGGCCGCCCCCGGCGGGATGGGGTTGCTCCACTGCGCCCCCTCGACCGGGAACAGCACGCTGACCTCCCCCTGCTGGTCCCGATCGATGACGTACAGATTCACCGGCACGTCGTTGTTCAGGGTGAGATAGAGCCGGTCGCCCGGGCGCACGTGAGCTCCCTCACCGAGAGGCTCGCCGCCCGTCGCGCTGGCCCGCCACAGGGACGGAGCGACCCGCGCGGCGAGGTCCGCCCCGGGCGGCGGACCGGCGGGCTTTCTCAGAAGAGGCGACGCAACCAGCAGGAGCAGCGCCGCGGCGGCCGCGAGCCCTCCGAGCGTCCAGAGCAAACGCGCGTGGCCCCGGCGCGGCTTCACCCCGGATGGGCTCTCTGACACTCCGGCCTGCCTGGCGATTTCGCCCGCCATGGCGAAGCTGGTGGCGCACGCCCCGCACTCCTTCGAATGGGCGAGCAGCCGTGCGGTCTGCTGCGGGGGCAGCACACCTTCCACCGCGCGCCAGATCTCCTCGTCGGTAGGACATCCACCAGGGGCACCCTCGGGCACGGATCGCGACCAGACCTCACGCAGACGGTCCTGCTCCTCGTTCCGATCGCTCATGGCGTGACTCCCTTTTTCGCGAGGTAATCCCGCAACTGCGCCAGCCCCTGGTAGCGCTGGTTGTCCACCCGCTTGGCCTTCCATCCGAGGACGCGGGCCGACTCCTGCAGGCTGAAGCCGTGCAGATACAGGATCACCGCCTGACGTCGGGGTTCCTTCAATGTCCCGAGTCCTTCCACGATCGTGTCACGCAGACGTGACGCCTGGTGGGCTGCCTCGGGCGTAGACCCGGCGTGGTGCGGCTGCGCCGGGTCGGGGTCCACCAGAGGAGCCTCCGGCCGCCTCATCCTTCGACGGATCTCGTCCATCACGACACTGTGCGCGACCCGCCACAGGTAAGACGCCTCGAAGCGCCCTGATTCCTCGATCGACTTCGATCTCCCGAGGATTCTGAGGCAGGCAGCCTGGACCAGATCCTCGCGCTCGGACCCGAGCCGCGCCGGGCAGAACTTCTTCACCGCGCGCGAGAGAACAGCGCGCACCTCGTCGATCTCGAGGGCCTCCTCGCCGCCCTGGCCGGTTGACGTTTCCTTCAGCTTCTCACCTTTCAGCTCGATCCCCCGGGCCCCCGCGCTCTGATCCATCAGGACCCGTCGGATCACCCGGCGCGCCGAGTATACCGCCGGCCGGTTCGAGCGCGAAAACCGCGCAGTTCGGCCGATCGAGAATGTCCCGGGGATCCCTTCTCTTCCGTGGCAGAATATCGAGGTTCACCGGATATATGAGGCCATGATGCGTACCGTCCTCCTTTCGACCCTGTTGCTGACCTTGTCCCCGGGCCCTGCCCACCCCGCCGCTGTCGTGCAAGCCGCGGGGCCAGGCGGCGCCGCGCTCCAGGCGGGGATCCGGCCGGGCGACCTGCTGGTCTCGTGGAGCCGGGGAGAGCCTCCGGTGGCGTCCGGCCCGGTCGCCTCCCCCTTCGACCTGCTTCGGGTCGAGATCGAGCAGGCCCCGCTCGGCAGGATCACGCTGCAAGGATCCCGCGATGGCAAGCCGTTCAGCGCCACGCTGGCGCCCGGGGAATGGAAGCTCGAAGCGTCCGCTCTCCCGGACCCGTCGGATGAACCCGATCCGGTCACGCGAGCCTGGCGGGTGTTCGAGGAAGCGCGCCGGCTCGCCCGGGACGGCCGCTGGGACGAGGCCCAGACGAAGGTCCAGGAAGCGGCGCCTCTGGCTGCCGATCTTGGAGATCCCATCTTCCCCGCCATGCTGTGGCACGCCTGGGGCATCCAGTGCCAGGCGGCCAGCCGCTTCGAACAGGCGGAGGCGGCGCACCAGACTGCCCTGGATGCTGGGAAGGCGGCGTCGGAACACGGCCTCCTGGTGGCGGAATGCCTCTCGCGGCTCGGCTACGTCGCCCTCAAGCGCGCCGACCTGTCCGCCGCCGAGAAGCACCTGATCGCGGCGCTCGAGATGAGACGGGACCTCGCGCCGGAGTCCGCCGCGCAGGCGCGCACTCTCAACACGCTCGGCGTCACGCTCCGGCACCGCGGGGGCCCGGGCGACTACGACCGCGCGGAACAGCGGCACCGCGAGGCGCTGGCGATCATGGAGAAGATCTTCCCATCCGGTTACGACGCCGCCTACTCGCTGATGGCGCTGGGCAACGTCGCCTTCATGCGTGGCGACCTGACGGCCGCCTCGTCGTTCTACGACCGCGCCGCGCTGCTGTTCGACAAGGCTGCTCCCGGGACGTTGGGGCAGGCCTCCGTCCTGGTCAATCTGGGGAATGTCTCCGAGAATCGTGGCGACCTGTCACGCGCGCAGGAGTTCTACCGGCAGGCGGGGGCCATTCGTCAGCGTCTGGCCCCCGACAGCCTGGAGGTGGCCCAGAGCTACGCCGGCCTGGGGCACGTCGCCCTCGACAGCGGAGATCTGGAGGCCGCGCGGGATCACTATCTCCGCTCGCTGGGCATCCAGGAGCGGCAGGCACCCGTTTCCGAGGAGACGGCCGCCTGCTACCTGAACCTGGCCAGTGTCGAGATCGAGGCCGGCGATCTGTCGCGCGCGGAGGCGTATTATCGGAAGTCGCTCGATGTGGCCAAGGCTCGCTCATCGGAGAACGTCGACGTCGCCACCGCCCTGAAGAGCATCGGAGATCTGGCGATGCTGCAGGGGGACTACGGGAAGGCGGAGGAGTTGCTGCAGCGCGCCGTCGCCATGTGGAAGCGGCTGGCACCGGACAACACCCTCACCGCCTGGACGTTGTACTCCCTCGGCGAGTTGGAGCGCGAGCGCGGGCGGCTCGAGCCAGCTCTGCGCTACCACCGGGAAGCGCTCGAACTCCGCACGACGTGGGCGCCGGACAGCTGGCTCGAGGCGACCTCCGCCGCGGCGGTGGCACGGGTGCTGCAGCTGATGGGGAAGCCGGAGGAAGCTCTCCGGATGTACCAGCGGGCCGTCGCAGCCCTGGAGGCGCAGGAAGGGAGCCTCGGCGGGGTCGAGCGGGTGCGCACGGTCTTCCGCTCGAAGTACATGAGCATCTACCGGGACACGATCGACCTGCTCGTGGATCGGGGCCGCGACGTGGAGGCGTTCGATCTGCTGGAACGGTCACGGGCCCGCGGTCTGCGGGAGATGCTGGCCGAGCGAGAGCTGGTCTTCTCGGCCGACATCCCCGAGGAGCTGGACCGCCGGCGGCGCATGGCGGCGGTCGAGCACGACCGCCTGCGCGAGGCGCTGCAGGAGCACTCCTCCACCGATTCGAGCGACGAGGCGGAGGCGTTGCGGGCGCAGCTCAGGGAGCTCCGCCGCCGGCAGGAGCAGATCCGCGACGAGATCCGGCGCAGGGCGCCGCGGCTCGCTGCCCTGCAGCAGCCCGAGGCGCTGGGCCTCGATGCGGTGGAGCGCTCACTGGACGCGGGCACCGCGCTGTTGAGCTACAGCGTGGGGCGCGACCGGACGCTGCTGTTCGCCATCGACGTGGCCCGGCGGCTCTCGGTTCATGCGATCCCGCTCGGAGAGGAAGCTCTGGCGAGCAGAGTGCGGGCGCTCAGGGAGGCAATCCAGGCTGTGGATCGAACGGACGCCGCCGAACAGATGCGCCTCGGGGAATCGCTCTACGGCGCTCTCGTGGCACCGGCCGAGTCCGCGCTGGCGAGCGCGGATCGGGTGGTCGTCGTCCCGGACGGGCCCCTGTACCTGCTGCCATTCGCGGCGTTGAGACGCCCGGCCGCCGGGGAGCGCCGATCGGAGTACCTGGTGGAGTGGAAGCCGCTGCATCTGACCGCGTCGATGACGGTGCACCAGGAGCTTCGGTCGCGGCGACGGCGCACCTGGCCGGCGACCTCGCCCGCTCTGGTTGCCTTCGGCGACGCACGCTACGGTCCGGCGGCAGCGGAAGGAGCGGTTGCGGCCCGGAAGACCGTCTCGTCCTCCGGGGCCGGGCATCTCGGGCCGCTGCCGGCGTCGCGCGTGGAGGTCGAGGCGATCACGCGTCTGTACGGAGATGGCGCGCGCATGCTGGTGCAGGATGAGGCGACCGAGACTCGCGCCCGCGCCGTAGGCCGCGACGTGCGCATGATCCACTTCGCCGCACACGCGGTTGTGGACGAGCGACATCCGCTCGACTCCGGCATCGCGCTGACCACGCCTGCGACCGTCCGGTACGGCGAGGACAACGGTCTGCTGCAGGCCTGGGAGATTCTGGAGAGCGTCCGGATCGACGCCGATCTGGTGACACTGTCGGGCTGCGAGACGGCGCTCGGCCGGGAGCTCGCGGGCGAGGGGATCATCGGGCTGACACGGGCCTTCCAGTACGCGGGGGCGCGCAGCGTGGCGGCGTCGCTGTGGAGCGTGCCGGATCGCAGCACCGCGCTCCTGATGGAGCGGTTCTACGGCTACTTGAAGCGCGGCCTCGCCAAGGACGAGGCGCTGCGCGCGGCGCAGATCGATCTCATCCGCGGTGCGGCTGACGGCCGGCCGGATGCCGCCGAGGGGACGCGCGGCATGAAGAGGCTCGCGAAGAGCGGCGCCCCGCCCGTATCTTACGCGTCCCCGTTCTACTGGGCTGCGTTCCAGCTCTATGGCGACTGGAAGTAGCCGTCCCTACGGACACGCCCCGATCGAGGCGGCGATCTCCGCGTCGCGACTGCCCACCTGACCTGCGCCAGGGACATCGTAGCTGCCGACGAAGCTCGGGTTCAGACCGCGCACCAGGTAAAAGATCACCTCGCCCACACCGATCGATGTCCGATCGTAATGGAGGGTTCCTGTGGAGTCGTTGGCGATGCACCGCGTCGTGCCTTCGGAAAAGTCACCGCCGCTCAACAGGAGTTGTCCGAGATCCCCCAGCACGACATCGTACGCCGTGGCGTTGGGTATGACCGGCCAGCTCAACTGCGCGCTCAGGCCTGCATTCTGCACGAGAATGAACGGAGCGCTGGGCGGTGCCGCCGGTCCACCCGACCCGAAATATACATACGCGCGCCCCTCGTTGGCCTCTCCATTGTCGAAATAGCGTGCCCCGACGATGACATCGGAGTAACCGTCTCCGTTGACGTCGCCGGCTGTCGCTACCGAGACGCCGAACTCCGCGCCGGCTTGGTCTCCCTCGGCCTCCCAGGCCGGGATGGGTGAGAGCCCATAGGATGCCCCCAGATAGACGAAGGCAGCTCCCTCATTGACCTGACCATTGAAGTAAGAGCGGGCGCCGACGATCACGTCGGGAAAGCCATCCCCATTCATGTCGCCTGCGGGAGCAACGGAGATCCCGAACTCTGCCCCGGCTTGGTTGCTCTCGGCTGTCCAGCTGGGAACCGCTGCTGGACCGCCGCTGGACCCAGGATAGAGGAACGCGGCCCCTTCGTCGGCCTGGACATCGTCGAAGGTGCTTGCCCCGACAAGGATGTCAGCGTAGCCGTCCCCGTCCACGTCCCCTGCAGGGGCCACCACGAGACCGTAGCCTGATTCGGTCTATTACCCTCCCCTGTCCACATGGGTGTGCTGGAGGGCACGGACGAGGAGCCCGCAAAGACATACGCACGCCCCTCATTGTACTGACCGTTGTCCTCGAGCGGAGCGCCAGCGATGATGTCATCGTATCCGTCACCGTTGACGTCGCCAGCCGAGGCCACCGAGACACCGAGCTCGCCGTAGCTCTGGGTGCCTTCGCCGATCCAGGCCGCTGTCGGGGACAACCCGGACGCGGAACCGAGATACAGATAGACACGGCCCGTGTCGATCAGGCCGATGAAATCGAACAAGGGGGCCCCGACCACAACATCCGAGTATCCGTCCCCGTTGATGTCTCCGGCCCCGGCCACCGACAGTCCATACTGGGTGTCGGCCTGGTCACCCTGTCCCGTCCAGGATGGCGTGGGTGACAGCCCGGAGGCGGAGCCGAGATACAGAGACGCCTGCCCCTCGTTCGTCTCTCCGTTGTCGAAACTGGGGGCACCGACGATAACGTCAGAGTAGCCGTCGCCGTTCACGTCACCTGCCGAGGCCACCGAAGAGCCGAAGAATGCCGAAACCTGGTCCGCCTCGGCGGTCCAGGAGGGCGTGCTGGCCGGACCGGCAGGCGAGCCGCTGTACAGGAATGCACGGCCCTCGTTCACCTCGCCGTTGTCGTACATCCAGGCGCCGACGACGATATCGTCATAGCTGTCGGCGTCGACATCCCCGGCCGAGGCAACCGACACGCCGAACTGTGCGTCGGCCTGGTCACCCTCCGAGTTCCAGACAGGCGCAGCGGCGAGCAAAGCATCGGGAGAACCATAGTATGCGAATGCGGCTCCATCTCCCGTTGGGCTACCAAAGTTGTACTCTTTGGCCCCGATGACCACATCGGAGAATCCATCGCCGTTCACATCGCCGGCTGACGCGACCGAATCGCAGAACGGCCCCTGCGACGGTCCCTCATACGCCTCCCACCCAGGTGTGCTGGACAGCCCGAGCGAGGATCCGAGATATAAGTGGCAGAGTCCAGTGCCGCCCAGAAGATTTGTGGCGTAGCGCTCGGAAATGATCACGTCGGAGAATCCGTCTCCGTTGACATCCCCCGCCGAAGCCACGGACCTGCCCAGCCAGGTGACGGACTATGGCCTTCGATCACCCAGACCGGGCTTGCCCCAGGTCCCACGGGCCCCCCGTAGTACAGGTAGACCGCTCCTTGACCGGAAGGGCCGTTGTGAAAGAAATCGCCGATGACCAAGTCTGCAAAGCCATCACCATTCGACGTCTCCGGCCGAGGCTACCGAATCACCGAAAGAACTGTCGGCATACCCGTCCGTGCCGGACCAGGCCGGACTCGACGCAGGTCCCGATGCGGAGCCAAGGTAGACGTACGCTTTCCCGATGATGGTATTCAACAGGCCCGGAGAGCCGACGATGATGTCATCGTACCCGTCCCCGTTGACGTCCCCGGCCGAGGCGACTGAAGCTCCAAAGTAGCCGTAGGATACGTTCATTTCCAGCACCCACGCCGTCGAGCTGTCTGGCCCGGACGGGGATCCGCGATAGACATAGGCCCGCCCTTCGGACGTTTGACCATTGAAATCCAGTCTCGCCCCGATGACTATATCCGCGAAGCCATCTCCGTCGATATCACCGGCCGAGGCAACCGAGTATCCGAAGTCGGCGTTCTCGTGGTTACCATTCGCTATCCACGTCGGGGTCGCCGAAAGGCCCGAGGCTGAGCCGGTGTATACAAAGGCTCGACCTTCGTCGATGAAGGAGTTGTCATAAAGATGAGCTCCGACGATGACGTCCGAGTAGCCGTCTCCATTGACATCGCCAGCGGACGCGACCGACCATCCGAATTCTTCATACCCCTGGCCGCTCTCAGCTGTCCAGGAGGGGCTTGTCGAGAGTCCAACACTCGATCCGAGAAACACATATGCACGTCCCACATTGTTGTACTTGTAGGCTCCGACAATGACGTCCGAGAATCCGTCCCCATTGACGTCTCCGGCGGAGGCAACCGAAAAACCCAGAAAGCAGAGATGCTGATCGCCCAACACCGTCCAGCTCGCAACGGTCATGAGAGGATCAATAGTGATCGGGTACGCGGCATCCCCATCCTCCACCTCAAGCCGGACCAGATGATCCTCGGCGCCGAATCGCGCCGGCATTGACTTACCGTCGGCGTCACGAACGACGAGGCTGCCGTACTCGAGCGCCGCGGCGCCCGTCGTGTTCTCGAACCGGATCGACTCGCCCCGGGGATTTGCGACCGCCTCGAGGCCGCCGCCCACCGCCAGCTTCAGCACGAGAGGACCCTCTCCTCCCGGCTTCTCCCGGATCGTGAAGCCGTGCTCCAGACCGTGTTCGTCGTTGACGAACCACTCCTCGATCCCACGGTGACGGATCGTCGCCCGGTTGTCTTTCACCGTAACCACCGGCGGCTGGCCGGCCGCATCGACGGATGCCAGCGCGTCTGGCCGGCCCCATCCGGCCAGCGACAGCTTCAGATCGAACGCCTCGGCTCCGCGCGTGCGCGAGACCACCTCGACCCCCTCCGACGTCACGAACGTGCGCAGGTCGGTCGCCCGGTTGGGCGCCGCCCAGCGGCCCTCCCCGTGCTGCGTGAAGTTGTACTCGCTGCGTCGGATGCTCTCCTGGATTGTCCGCGACCAGCCCGGATCGACGCCGGCGCTCGCCGCAGGCGGTGACGGTGACGCCTTCTCACCGGGGGGGTTGTCCGCTGCCCGGGCCACCGGCACGAAGCCCAGCATGATGACCGACCAGATGACGAGGTGTGCTCTCTTGTGCTGAACATGCTGCTGTGGGGACATGGGACCTCCCATCTCTGCGTCATTCCGTGTAACGCCGCGGTGGGCCGAGTTCCTCGACCCCGACCGTGCGTCAACGCGCCTTTATCCCTTCCTGCGCCGTGCAGCGTGATCAGGGGCAGCACTTCGGGTGCTACCCTGCGCGGGGAGACACCGATGGCCTCATCGAGAATGTCAGGAGCGAGCACCCCCGGATCCCTCCTGCGCATCGCCCGCGACCTGCGCCGCGAGGCCGATCGCCTGGAGTTCGGCCCGCCGGTGACACACGTGTACGACCCGCTCGACTACGCCTGGGAGCCGCACCGTCGCTACATCGAGCGGTACGGCCACGGGCGGCGACCGGTGCTGCTGGTGGGCATGAACCCGGGCCCGTACGGGATGGCGCAGACCGGTGTGCCGTTCGGCGACGTGGCGATGGTGCGCGACTGGATGGGGATCACCGGCCGGGTGCGGCTGCCCTCGCGAGAGCATCCGAAGCGGCCGGTGCGCGGGTTCGACTGCGAGCGGCGCGAGGTGAGCGGCAGCCGTCTGTGGGGATGGGCGCGCGATACCTTCAACACGCCCGAGCGCTTCTTCGAGCGCTTCTTCGTCTACAACTACTGCCCGCTGAGCTTCATGGAGGAGACTCGGGCGCAACCGCACACCGGACCAGCCTGCCGCAGGAGGAGCGCGACCGCCTGTTCGCGATCGTGCGACCGCGCGCTCGCGCGCGTCATCGACCGCCTCGAGCCGGATCACGTCATCGGGATCGGCAAGTTCGCCGAGTCCCGTGCGCGCGCCGTGGTCGGTGGGCGCTCCGTCCGGGTAGGTCACCTGCTGCATCCAAGCCCGGCCAGCCCGGCCGCGAACAGGGACTGGGCGAAGAAGGCGGCGCGCGCGTTGCGGGAGGCGGGGATCCGGTTCTGAGGGCGGGGTGGGGGCGGGACGACCGGCTTCAGTGTGTCTGGAAGCGCTCGTGCCGGACCGGGCCGGCCCACGCGGCCACCCGCTCGATGTCGAGACGGCGGGCGGCCGGGTCCTTCTGAAGCAGCCCGTTCAGCACGTCGCGAAACTCGGGGGTCACGCCGGGCAGGGCGACCGCCAGGTCGGGAATCCGGCACTCGACCACCCTCCTCTTGAGCGAGGCGAAGGTGCTGCCCCTGAAGAGGCGCTGACCCGAGAGCATCTCGTAGCCGACATGGCCGAGGGCGAACAGGTCGATCTGCCGGCCGATTGCGCCGCCCGTCATCTGCTCGGGCGCCATGTAGTTGGGGGTGCCGAACAGCGCCGGAGCCAGCGACTCCTTGTCCACCTGCCCGGCCAGCCCGAAATCGATCAGCTTCACCGTGCCGTCCTGCGTCACCATGATGTTGGAGGGCTTGACGTCGCGGTGCACGATGCCCGCGCCGTGCGCGTGGGTGATGGCGGCGGCCGCCTGCCCGAGGATGCGGCGGACGACCTCTTCCGGCAGCGGCTCTTTCGACTTCATCACGTGCGAGATCGATATCCCCTCGCAGAACTCCATGACGATGAACGAGGTGCGGAACGCCTCGAAGCGACCGTACATCCGCGCGATGTTCGGGTGGTCGAACGACTCGACGATGTCGGCTTCACGCTGAAAGTGATCTCTCGCGACGGGATCGTACAGGAGCCGGTGGCTCATCATCTTCAGCGCGACGCGGCGGTGCCTCACGGAGTCCTCGGCCTCGTAGACGACCGACATTCCGCCATGGCCGACGCACTGCAGAATCCGGTATCCCTCGAAGGTGGTGCCGGTCATCGCGTCGTGCGGCGCCATTCCGAGGCGGCTGGCCAGCAGGAGGGTCAGCAGCGCGCTGATCCGCGGATAGCGGGTGGCCAGCTCGTCGAACCGCTCGGCCGAGAGCGATCTGACCCGCACCGGGGTGATCGCGGTCACGGTGGCCATCCGCGGCCCCTGCGAGAGCAGGGCCATTTCTCCGAGGATCTCTCCCTTCCCCGCCCGCGTGATGACGAGGCGCTCGCCGTCCTGTTCGACGCTCACCTCGACCTGGCCTTCCTCCACCACCATGAGCGAGGTGCCGGGATCCCCTTTCCGCATGAGATCCTGGCCCGGGGCGAACTGCTCCCCGGCCATGTTGCGCTCGATGAGGGCGAGGATCTCCTGATTGAGGGATCCGAAGGGGTTGAGGCCGACGGAGGGGGAGGGACGGCGTAGGGGCAGATCCCGGGTCAGCGCTGTGGAGTCCGGGTCAGGCCGCGATAGATCGGGTTTATCCGGCTGTCGTGGTTCCATGCCGCTCGATCGGGCGTTCCCCTGACCCGGGAAGGGGGTCGTCGCGCATCAGCCCTGTCGCACGCGCGTGGTGTAAGCGTATCCCAGGTTCCCTCGGGTGGCAAGGCACTGCTTGACATTCACTTCATTTTCGCTATGATGACTCGCATGTCCTCGTCGGCCGTCTCGGGCGCTGTCTCATATTTATACCCCGCGGCATCGCCGCACCGTGCTGGTGCGGGAGAAGCCGCGGGGGCGCTGCTGGAGTCGTGTGTCTGTGCGGAGACAACGTCGCGTCGGGGGAGACCGGAGGGATGGCGCGAGGATGCCGCGTTTCGCGGCGACGCGCTGGCGATGTCTTTGAAGGCGGCGCTGGACCGCCTGACGCTGGTGACAGCGCGGGCGGCCGAGCCGTTCTGCCGCCAGCGCGGCTGGTTCGAGCTGGGTTACGCCCGCGCCGAGGATTTCACCCGCGAGCGACTCGGGCGTTCGAGCCGGTGGCTGCGGGATCTCGCGGTCCTGGCCGAAGCATGCGGGCGCCTGCCCGGGCTGGCGGAGGCGCTGACCGGCGACGATGGCGGGCGTCCGATCGGCGCGGTCGCGGCGACGCTCATCGGGCGGGTGGCCTCGGTCGAGTCGTTGCCTGCATGGGTGGCGCGGGCCCGGCTGCTATGCGTCCGGGCGGTGCGCGAGGCGGTGCGGCAGACGCGGACTGATGGCTTCGATGTCCCGGACGTCCCGGCTGATGACGGCTGCGAGGACCGTCAGGCGGTCTTCATCGAAGCGCCCCCGGCCGTCTGGGTGGCATTTGACGAGACGCTGGATCTGTACCGCGCGGTGGAGGGACACGAATCCACTGTCACCTCGTTCGTGGATGCGCTGGTGGCCGAGGCCACGACCGGGCCGTCTCCAATCGACATCGTCTCGCTGCGGCCTGCACACGGCTCACCGCGCGAGGCGGTCGAGTCGGCACTGGCGGAAACAACGGGCAACTGGTCGCATCTGCCCGAGGCGTCCGGCGACTCGTGGGCCTTCCTCCTGGCGCGACAGAGCCTGGAGCGGTTCCACGAGCTGCAGAAGGTGGCCGGCTCGGGCGGGCCGGTGGAACTGGAGTCACAGCTTCGGGCGCTGGTCGAGTCGGAAGACGACCTGCAGCGCAGGCTCGGGATGGTGCTGGCCGAGATGGGTGACCGGGGCGCCTGGTCGCGGCTCCGGTTTGCCGGGCTGGGCCACTATGCCGAGCAGCGACTCGGGATGTCACGCACCACGGCGCGCGACCGGGCGAGGGCGGCCAGGGTGCTGCGGAACATGGAGCAGGTCCGGCAGGCGCACGAGGCCGGCGCCATCGGGCTCGAGGCGACACTGCGCATCGTGCGGCTGTTGCGTCGCACGGAGGCCACCGATGACGCCCAGCGCGCCTGGATTGCGAGGGCGCGGGAGGCCACCATCAAGCGGCTGCGCGACGAGATGCGGGAGCTGAACCGGCAACGTGACGGGGCGGGGTCCGTGACGCCGGCTCCGCTGGACGATGCCGCGTGGCAGGCGTCGATTCGCCGGGAGCCAGGCATGAGCCGCGAGCGGATCCGGCGGCTCGGCGAGTCGCTCGCGACCGATCCCGGGCCGGCTGTTTTCCAGAGGATCACCCTTCCGGACGACATCGCCGATCGGTTCGTTGCCGCCATCGAGGCGGAGCGGCGGCGGCTCCAGGCTGTCGTCGACACCGACCGGCGCGTCCCCGCCTGGGTTGGACTGTTCTCGCTTCTGGCGCAGTTCGTCGACACCTGGGACCCGCCACGGGGAAGCCGCCGTCGGGGGCAACCGGTGTTCGAAAGGGACGGATATCGCTGCACGGCGCCCGGGTGCACCTCGCGTCGCAACCTGCAGGTGCACCATCTGGTCCACCGTTCGTGGGGCGGCGGTGACGAGCACTCCAATCTCGCCACCGAGTGCGTGACCCATCACCTGCGCGGCGAGCACGGCGGGCTGGCGTCGTGCCGCGGGCGGGCGCCGCTCGGCGTCGTCTGGCGGCTGGGCCGCAGGGAAACCGGGGTGTGGTACCGCAACGAAAGGAGGATCTGAGCGGGGTTTTCATGTAATCTGAAGGCCTCATGGCGGAAAAGAAGCGCAAGCCGGCCCTCGGCCTCGCGGCGGTCGAGAGAATCCTCGACGTGACCCGCCAGCTCGCCCGCCCGCTCGATCTGAACACGATGCTCGAACGGGTCATCGAGGCGGGACTGACGGTGCTCTCGGCGGATCGGGGTTCGGTGTTTCTCTACGACGCCGAATCGGACGAGCTGCATACGACCGTCGCCACCGGGACGGGGCAGCTCAGGATCCCGGCGGACCGGGGCATCGTGGGGGAGTGCGCCCGCACACGCCGCGTGATCAACGTGCCGGACTGCTACGCCGATCCCCGCTTCAACCCCGAGATCGACAAGCAGACCGGATACCGGACGCGATGTCTGCTCACCGTCCCGCTGATCGGCTACGACGATCTGCTCGTGGGCGTGCTGCAGGTGCTGAACAAGACCGACGGCGTGTTCAACGGCGAGGACGAGCGCATCGCCACGGCGCTGGCGGCACAGTGCGCGGTCGCCCTGCAGCGTGCGCGCATGCTCAAGGAGCTGGTGGCCAAGGAGAAGATGGAGCGCGAGCTCGCCGTCGCCCGCGACATCCAGATGCGCGTCCTGCCCAAAGAGGTTCCGGACCTGCCGGGATTCGACATCGCGGGGTGGAGCCGCCCCGCCGACGAGACGGGAGGCGACGTCTACGACATCATCGGTCAGGACGGCGCCCGCGTCATCCTCCTGCTCGGCGACGCCACCGGGCACGGCATCGGGCCCGCGCTGAGCGTGACCCAGGTCCGATCGATGCTCAGGATGTGCGTCCGGCTGGGCGCCGGACTGGACGACGCGTTCAAGCAGATCAACGACCAGCTCGCCGACGATCTCGCATCCAACCGATTCGTCACGGCGTTTCTGGGCGTGCTGGACGCCGTGGCGGGCCGCGTCGTGTATCACGCGGGGGGCCAGGCGCCCGTCGTGGTATTCCGCGCCGCGATGGGAGAGTGCGAATGGCTCCAGGCCTCCACCATGCCGATGGGCATGCTCTCGGGCATCCCCATGAAGCCGTCACGCACCATCGAGATGGCGCCGGGTGACATCCTCGCGCTGATGACCGACGGGATATTCGAGTACGAGAACTCCGCCGGGGAGCAGTTCGGGGAGGATCGAGTGGGACGGCTGCTCGCCGATCACCGCAACGACCCGATGTCGCGGCTGATCGAGACGATCGTCGGAGAGGTGGATCGATTCGCCGCCGGCGCGCCCCAGAACGACGACATGACGATCCTGATGGTGCGGCGGCTGCCGCAGGCCGGCTAGAGGGGAAGCTCCATCCCTTCGGCCGCCAGCTGCGTGGCGGGCAGCTCCTCCCGTGCGAGACCGAGCACCTTCTCGAGCTCTTCGTCCGTGTGATCCGGGTGGTGATGGAACAGCACGAGGTTCTTCACCTTCGCCGCCATCGCCACCTGGACGGCGGCGTACCAGGTGCTGTGGCCCCAGCCTCTCCGCAGCCGCTCGTACTCGGTTTCCTGGTACATGGCGTCATAGATCAGATACTCGGCGCCGGTGGCGAAGCCGACGAGGTTCTCATCGGTCCTGGCGTTGCCATGCTCGTGGTCGGTGGCGTAGACGATGCGCCGGTCGCCGTGCTCGAGGCGGTAGGACAGGCACCCATCCGGATGGTTCAGCGAGAGCATGCTCAGGGCCAGGTCGCCGACCCGGGCCGTGCCGCCCCCCTCCTCCGTCACGTACTCGATGGTCGCCGGGACGTTTTTCAGCTCGACCGGGAAGTAGGGAGGCGTCATCAGCCGTTCGAGGATCTCCCTTATCGGCCGTCCGTTGGACGAAAACCCGTGGAATACGATTGTGCTGTTTTTGTCATACAGGGGGTGAAAGAACGGAAGCCCGATGACGTGGTCCAGGTGGTAGTGGGTGAAGAAGATGTGGTATCGTTGCCGTCCCTGCTCTTTCGCCTGGTAGTTGCCTAGGAGACGAAGGCCGGTTCCACAGTCCAGTACCAGGTGCTCCCCTTGGGAAAGCTCCACGGACAGGCAACTCGTGTTGCCACCGTAACGGAGCTTGTCACCCTCTGATGTGGGAACGGTGCCGCGCACCCCCCAGAACCGCAACTTGTATCTCGGTGTGGTCATGAAATCCTCATCCACCATTAGCGAGCCCGTCGGCAAACATGGCGGGCCTGATTCTACCAGCAGCCTGGAACCATGGGGAGCCAATTCCCCGAAATACCGCGCCGGCAAGCCGATTCCGCTGGTAAAACACGGCAAAATCGAGTATAAAGTTGCCACCCTCGAAAGCGCTAACTCTACATACGGACAGGACAGACGATGCAACGGGAACAGATGACGCCAAGCCTGAGGACCATCGCAATCTACAGCATGTGCGCGGTCGCCGTCGTGGCCGCGCTCACTCTTATACCGTTCGTTCGGGCCGCCGACCAGCCCATCGACCTGGATCAGAACGCGGCCAACGGGGCCGAGAGCAGGGTCTCCACGAAGGTTCTCCAGACATATCCGGTCGTGATCGAGAACACCATCTTCAACAACGCGGGCGGCGGATCGTACGATTTCAGCTGGCCCGGCGCAGGCCCGGGGGGGTTCGCCTCCTTCCTGACCGCGGGACCCGGCGTGGGGACGGTCTGGCGGTGGAGCACCGTCTACCAGGTCTACAGCATCGAAAGTCCGGTGACGTTCAAGCCGGCCAAATCCCTGCCGGTATTCGGCAGCCCGACCGGGGGCGTGCAGACGGTGGGCGGCAGCACCACCAGCAGCTTCATGGTCCCGGGCAAGTCGATCAACCCGACCTCGGTTACACTCTCCAGCACGTCGCTCACGTCGAGCCTCATCACCTTCTTCAGCCCGAAGCAGACGGTCGCCACCTGCGGCGTGGAGTGCGCCCCCGGGCAGTGCGAGGTATCGCTTTCGAACCAGTCGGGCGGCACCGTGATGATCGCGACCGAGCAGCTCGATTGCTGCCCCGAGCCGCATCAGACCTTCTGCGATGGGGACTGCACATCGTATCTGACCGACCCGGAGAACTGCGGCGGGTGCGGGAACGTCTGCGGCACCGGTGAGTTGTGCAGCGACGGCGCCTGCGTCTGTCCCTCCGGACAGGCCCAGTGCGGCAGCGGGTGCATCGACATCCTGTCGGACCCGGGCAATTGCGGCGGCTGCGGAGTGACCTGCGACTCCGATCAGTACTGCGACGGCGGAACCTGCCAGGACATCTGTCCCGGCGAGACCCTCTGCGGCACCCAGTGCGTGGACACCACGATGGACAAGGCCAACTGCGGCGGCTGCGGCATCCGCTGCGAGCCGAACGACATTTGCACCGGCGGCCTCTGCATGGGCTGCCGCGGGGCGTTGCAGACGTCCTGCAACAACCAGTGCGTCGATATCTATTCCGACACGGACAACTGCGGCGGCTGTGGCAACGTGTGCGGCTCCGGCGAGGTGTGCAGCAGCGGCGCCTGCGTGCCCGGGCTCACGTCCGGCGGCCGCGGCACGGCGTCGCTTTCCGGCACCAACATCCTGTCACCGCGAGGGGCCGCGACCCAGCGGACCGCGCCCGCCGCCCGGACATCCCCGGCCGCTGCAAGCGCGAGGGACCGGCGTGGAGGGCGGATGCGGCCCATCAGCAGCACGGCGGACAGCTCCGGCGGGCAAAGCACGCAGACCGTCACGGCGCAATCTCCCCTCACCGTGGTCGAGGCGCCCGTCTGCGACCTGCAGCCGATTCAGGAAATGGTCCCTCCCGGCGGAACCTACACCCAGACCCAGACGGGCGGCCGGTTCGGCAGGGAGATCCAGACGAGCGTGCGGATTGAGTCGGGCGGCCAGCTGATCGCCCAGGGTCCCTGCCCGCTGATCGTGCCGGTCACCGGCGTGGACACCTCCGGTGTCATCCTGTCTCCGATCTCCGTGGTCACGACGGACACGAGCGGTGACGGACTGTGTCAGCCGGGTGAGGCACGGTGCGACTATCTCATAAAGGTCGCCGATCTCGGCGACACGCCATGCATGAATCCGCTGGCGACGTTGTCGAGCCCGCCCGACCAGTTCAACCCGAACCAGCTCATCTTCCTCAACGCCACGTCCACGTATCCCACCCTTCCTGCCTATCCGGGTGACGGAGTGCCGCTCGACGCCAAGACGAACGCGACCGCTTTCGGCATCACGAGCACGTCGGACCAGCCGTCCGATGTGGGCCGCCCATTCCTCATGGACGTCAGCTGCACCAATGTTCCCGGGAGCGTCCAGATGCCGCTCACTCTCGGTATCGGCACGGTGTGCGATCCGGCCACCGACCTCGATGCGATCGACGTTCGACCGTCTCGACGGATTCCAGCCTCCCGTCAAGGCCAGGCTCGTTGTCGAGGGAGCCCCGGTGAACTACTCGAGCGGGAAATACAACTCCGGCTCGACGATTCCATTCAAGCTCACCCTGGGCTGCGGCGGCCTGACGCTCAACGACGCGCAGATCAACCCGAACCCGGAGATCGTCGCACTGGTGCACGAGACCCTCGGCCCGCAGTCGCTGCAGGGGATCAACGGCGGCAACAATGCGAACCCGGACAACCCGTTCTTCAGCTGCGGCTCGTCGGGGTGTGACTATCAGTTCCGGACGCAGCCGTTACCCGTCGGAAGGTACATTATCAGCGTCAGGATGCCCGACTCCCGGGTGTTCCAGGCAGGCTTCACGATCAGTCCGTAGCGAGAGCACGCTCGCTGCATTGCCGTCCGCAGTCTGGCCTCTGCGGTTCAGGAGGTTGGAGAATGAACGTGATCCGTGTGGGCATGCGTCTGTCGCTTGCCCTTCTCATCTCGTCTTCCATAGTCCTGGCAGCCGACGCCCCCGTGGGCAAGATCGCCTCGGTCCAGAACCAGGTCGAGACGAGGACCTCGTCCGAAGGCGCGGCCTGGAGGCCGGCGACCCTGCACGAGGCGCTGCAGCCGCTCGATCACATCCGCACGGGCCCTGCGAGCCGCGCGGCCGTGCTGTATTCCGACCAGACGCTGCAGCGGATCAACGAGAAGAGCGAGGTGGAGATTCTCGCTCCGAGCGCCGGCAACCCGGGCGTCCTGCGCGTCATCTCTGGCACCCACTATTTCTCCAGCCGCACCCCGAAGGACTACAGCCGCATCGAGACCCCCACGGTCACTGCCGCCATCCGCGGCACCGAGTTCGTGGTGGAGGTGGACGACGACGGTCTGACGAAGATCACGATGCTCGAGGGCGTGGTGGAGGCGTCCAACCCGCAGGGGCAGCTCACCGTCACCGCCGGCGAGCAGGCGTACGTCGAGCCGGGCAAGGCCCCGGTCAAGCGGATCGTGGTCCGGCCGCGCGACGCCGTGGCCTGGTCGCTCTACTACCCGCGGGTGCTGAGCGCCGGCGACGAAGCGGCGCTGAAGTCGATGGGTTCGGACGGTGAGATCCTCGCCCGCGCTGCGGAGCTTCTCTCCAACGGGCAGGTGGATCAGGCCCAGCCGCTCATCGACGACGTCAGGCAGCGGGATCCGCATCAGCCGGTCGCTCTGGCGCTGGCCTCGGTGATCGCGCTCGCGGCCGATCGCACGGACGAGGCCGTCACGCTCGCCGACGACGCCTACGATGCGGATCCCCAGTCGGCGGCGGCCGCTCTCGCCGTCTCGTTCGCGTCGCAGGCGCGATTCGACATCCCCCGCGCGAAGGAGATGGCCGAGAAGGCGGCGCGGCTGGCCCCCGACAGCGCCGAGGCGCAGGCCCGCGTGGCCGAGCTGCGCATGGCGGAGGGCGACATCAGCGGCGCGAAGGAGCCGGCGGAGACCGCCGTGCGGCGCGATCCGGGCTCCGCGCGGGCGCTGTCGGTCCTCGGCTTCGTCCAGCTCGCCGAGCTGAAGTCCGCGGAGGCGCTGGCGACGTTCGACAAGGCCGTGGCCGCCGATCCGGGCTATCCGATGGGCCGGCTGGGGCACGGTATCGCCTCGATCCGGCGCGGGCGGTTCGAAGCGGGACGCGAGGAGATGCAGACGGCGGCCGCTCTCGACCCGGACGACTCGCTCATCCGCTCCTACCTCGGCAAGGCGTACTACGAGGAGCGACGCGAGAAGGAGGCGTCCAAGGAGCTGGCGACCGCCATGCAGCTCGACCCGTCCGACCCGACCCCCCATCTTTACGACGCCATTCTCAAGCAGAACTACAACCGACCGGTCGAGGCGCTCGACTCGCTGCAGACCTCGATCGAGCTCAACGACCGGCGTGGAGTCTACCGGTCCCGGCTCCTGCTCGATCAGGACCAGGCGGTGCGCGGCGCCGATCTCGCGCGAATCTACAACGACCTCGGGTTCGAGCAGCTCGGTATGGTCACGGCGCGGCGCAGCGCCGACGCGGACCAGTCCAACTACTCATCGCACATGTTCCTCGCGGGCAACTACCGGAGCCTGCCGGGTTTCGCGCCCGCCTTCCTCAGCGAGGTGCTGCAGGCCAGGATCTACCAGCCGGTCAGCGTCAACGCGGTCCGCCCCGACGTGGTCAATCAGACCGTCTCGTTCAACGAGTACTCGTCGCTCATCGAGCAGCCGCGGATGCGCGGGTACGTGGGTGCGAGCTATGGCTGGACCGATACCAATCTGAGCGGGTACTTCCAGCCCGGACAGATGTGCGTCGACCTGAACTTCAACGTCGGGCCGTGCGCCGACATCCTCCAGCTCGACAGCTCCAACCCGACGGGCGCCGAGGCGACCGTGGCGTACAACATGGACCGGTTCGCCGGGTCGCTGTCTTACACGACCACCGACGACGACGGCTTCCGGATCAACAACGACTCGACCAACGATGTGGCGCGCGGCTATGCCGTCTTTGCCCCGACGTATCGGGACCAGATCCAGGTGAATTTCATCGACGGGCACCGCGAGACCGGGGACCTGCCGCTGCGCGAGGTTCCGGTGATCGTCGGACTGGAGCGGTTCGAGACCGATCTGACGAACATCGGTCTTGCGTATCACCGCATCCTCTCCCCGTCGGCCGATCTGGTGGTGTCCGGAATCTACAGCGACACCGAGCAGACAGGCGAGTCGATCCTGTTCAATACACATGCCACCGCACAGCTCCAGGGCCCGCAGCTCGAGGCCCAGTACGTGAAGCGTCAGAACAGGCTGACCTGGATCGCCGGCGCCGGCCGCTTCGACGGCAGCCAGGAGATCCGTGGCAAGGACATATTCGGCGGGTCGCTCACGCTCAAGGGTGACGACACATTCACCAACGGTTACGGCTACGTGAAGCTCCGCAACCTCGGCCCGCTGGAGATCACCGCCGGAGCCTCGTACGAGGACGTGACCGCGCCGGTCGGGCTGCTGACCCCGCGCGACTCGAACATCGTGCCAGCGGAGATCTCGTTCAGCGACAGCCGTGTCAGCCCCAAGCTCGGCCTCTCGGCGTACGTGACGCCGAAGACCGTGATCCGCGCCGGCGCCTACTATCGGCTCAGCCCGGCGATCGGCCGCCTGCAGACGGTCGAGCCGACGCAGGTCGCCGGCTTCAACCAGTTCTTCAACGACCCGGGCGGCACCTGGTCGCTGAACTACGGTGTCGGCGTCGACCAGACATTCGCCCACAACCTGTTCGGCGGCTTCTCCCTGATCCGCCGACATCTCGACGTCCCCCAGCCGTATTGCAACACGCCGACATCCTTCTCGGGCTGCGGATTCCAGGTCGCCACGGACGTCGTCGAGCGCAACAGCAAGGACTGGGTCGGCACGGCCTATCTCAACAGCACCCTGGGGGATCGCCTGGCGTTGAGTGTCGAGTACGGCTACGAGCAGAAGGACTTCGACTACACGCAGGTCAGCCAGACCGGGCTGTTCGAGGACTTCCAGGAGACGCAGCGGCTGCGCCCGCAGGCCCGTCTGATCTTCCCGTTCGGCCTGTTCGCGACCGCGCGTGCGACCCGCTACAACCAGCGCGTCGATCAGTTCGACGACCTGGCCTCCAGCGCGCGCACGCAGATGACATCCGACTTCTGGCTCGGCGATCTGCAGATCGGCTACCGGCTGCCCGACCGCTGGGGCTCCATCACGGTGGACGCCTACAACATCACCGACCGGGAGTTCACCTTCTACCGCAGTTCTCTCGAGGAGAGAGTCGTGCCCGCCCGCACCATCATCGTGTCGCTCAGGTTCGCCTCGAACTGAGCCGGGATGCCCTCAGGAAGAGCGCGCACCGCCGCGCTGCTGGCCCTGATCCCCGGCCTCATCGGCCTGGCCCTGCTGGTCTGGCCCCGGACCGGGATCCTGGAAAGCTCGGGACTGGACTTCCTCTTCCTGCTCCGGGGGCCGCGACCGGTTCCCGCTCCGATCTGCGTGGTGGCCATCGACGAAGACTCGTACTGGGTCATGAACGTCGATCCCGCGACCCCCTGGCCCCGCGCCCTGCACGGTGACCTGGTCCGGACCCTGGCGAAGGAGGGAGCGCGGGCGGTCGCCTTCGACGTCCTGTTCGACCACCCGGGCGACCCCGAGCAGGACGCCGCCTTCGCCGCGGGGATGGAGGAAGCGGGCAACGTCGTCCTCGGCTCCACCGTCAACCAGGTGGAGGATCCGCGGTTCAGACAGGTCACCCTGATCGAGCCGATCGAGCCGTTCATCGAGGCCGCGGCCGCCGTCGGCGACGTCAGCCTCGCTGAGGACCGCGACGGCGTCATCCGCACGGCGTGGCTTCTGCACGACAAGAGGGAGAGTCTGGCGCTGGCCGCCTACGAGACCGCCACGGGCGATACCTCGGCCCGGGAGCCGGGCCCACGGCTCATCGACTACTACGGGCCGTCGCGGACCGTCCCCACCATCTCGCTGTACCAGGCGCTCGATCCGGCGGAGTACCTGCCACCCGGGTTCTTCAAGGGGAAGATCGTGTTCGTCGGGGCCTCGCTCGTGGCCGCCGCGGGACCGACCGAGGCGAAGGACTCCTTCCGCACACCGTATCGCGGCGGCACCCGGGGCAACACCTTCGGCGCGGAGATCCACGCGACAATTGCAGCGAACCTGCTCGAGGGGCGCAGGATCTATCCGGCATCCCCCATGGCGGTGGCGGCGGGGCTGCTGCTCCTCTCCTATCTCGCCACGCTGGTCTTTTTGTATCTGCGCCCGCTCGCGGGAGCTCTCGCGCTGGTCGGACTCGAGCTGATTCCCACCGCCGTCGGGTACCTCGCCTTCACCCGCGAGGAGCTGTGGCTGCCCGTCGTGATCCCGTCGGTCGTCCAGCTCCCGCTTGCCTACGTCGTGAGCGTCGTCTGGTACTACCTCACCACGGTGCGCGAGCGCGAGAAGATCCGCAGGGCGTTCACGTATTACCTGTCGCCCAGCATGATCCGTCGCATCACGGAGAGCCCCGGAGAGGTCAACCTGGGGGGCGAGGAGATCGTCGGCACCGCGATGTTCACCGACATCAAGGGATTCACGTCGATCGCCGAGGGGATGTCCGCACCCGAGACCGCCGCCCTGCTCAACGACTATTTCTCTCAGGCCACCGGGCACGTGTTCGAGACGGGTGGAACGCTCATCAAGTACATCGGGGACGCCATCTTCGCGATCTGGGGCGCCCCGCTGCACATGGAAGACCACGCCACCCCCGCCTGCCGCGCCGCCCTCGGGATGGCCCGGCTTCAGGAAACGCTCGCCGACCGTCCGGCCGGCAGGCTCCTGACCCGGATCGGCGTGCACACCGGGCCGATGCTCGTGGGTAACCTCGGGTCGACTCAGCGGTTCGACTACACGGCGATCGGCGACACCATCAACCTCGCGGCACGGCTCGAGGGGATCAACAAGTACTTCGGCACCCGCGCCCTGGCCAGCGGGGAGACGCTCGACGCGACGGACGGAAGCCTGGTCACACGGCTGGTCGGCAGGGTGCAGGTCGTCGGCCGCGCGAAGCCCGTGGACGTGCACGAGCTGCTCGGTCTGCACGGCGAGCCCGTGCGGATCGATGCGCCGGCGATCGAAAGGTTCGAGCGCGCTCTGGCGGACTACGTGGCGAGACGATTCGATGAAGCTGCGACGGGGTTCGCCGAGGTGCGCGATCTGCTCGGCGGCGCGGACGGGCCCTCGGAGCTGTATCTCGACCTGATCGCCGGCTTTGCGGCCGAGCCCCCGCCGGCCGATTGGGACGGTGTGATCCGTCTCACCAGCAAGTAGCGAAAGCGCGCTCTACGGGAATGCGGCCAGATCCCTGGCCGGCTCCGCCCCGGGTGCGGTCTGGTAGCTTCGTCCCGGGCAGTCGTGCGCGAACAGATAGTACCAGCCCGCGCCGGCAGCCGGCGTGCCCGCCTCCGTGTAGCCGGTGGCCTCGACCAGGGTCCCGGAGAGGTTCGTCACGAGCCCCCCCACGGAGCTCAGCGGGCCCCGCACGAAGCGGACGTCGAGAGGCTGGTTCCACGTGAGCTCGGTGTCGCTCACCGCCTCCACCTGCGGGCCGAAGATGACCGGCCCCTGCGCTGCGTTGGCGATGAACGGACAGTTGTCGGCCGCGTTCACGACGCCGTCCGCGTCCGAGTCCAGCTCGGCGACTGTACAGCTCCGGCTTGCCCTGCGTGTCCTGATCCTGCAGGTACACGCCGTAAGCCTGATCCGAGGAGATCTCGTACGCGAGAACGCCGAGCGCGCCGGCGCCCGCCGTCACGTTGATCTGTTCGCCGGGGAAATCAGCCCGGATCGGCGTGGCGAACACCTTGCTCGTGGCGGTTCCGGCGGACGGGCCTGTCCCGTAGCCCATGAGCCGCGTCGCTTGCGACGGCAGGAACGCGTTGAACAGCGATGTCCCGGCGGCGAGGGTCGCGTTGACTTGCGCGTACGAGGCGCTTCCGTCGTACGGCACGCTGAACAGATCCACCGTGGAGCCGAAAACCGGATAGACCACACGCCGGCCGATGATCGGAGTCCCGACGCCACTGAACGACCCGACGTCGGACGGCGACGTCAGAGAGTGCAGCGCGGTCGGGCCGGCGCTCGCATCCGCCGGCACGCGGAACAGCTCGTACGTGTCCGGTGTGTCCTGGTCCGCCTCGTACAGGACGGTGATCCCGTCCGGCCCGATGTTGAGGGTGTCCGCATACTGGTGACCTGTCATCGGGACGTTCAGCCGAACCCCGGAGGCGGCCGTCGCGATCAGCGCGCCGTAGACCTCGTTGACGCCCGCGGTGGTCTGGTCGGCGAGATACGCGACACGGGTTCCGGTCGGACCGATGGAGATCGCGGTCACGCCGTCACCCGCCATGGACGGATTGAGCTTGATGCGGGTTCCCCCGCCGATCGGCTCGGAGAAGATCTCCATCTTGCTGAGTGTGTTGGCGTCGCTGGTGAAGACGACCCGGGTGCTGTCGGGGCTGACCTGCAGGAGAGCGACACTGGACAGCGCCGCGCTGAGCTGCACGTCCGAGCCGGGCCCGGTGGCCGCGGCCGGCACGCTGTACCACTGGAACACGTTGTCGGTCGTGGCGTCCGCGGCATAGATGACCCGCGCGCCGTCGGGGCTGAAATCCGCCGCCACGGCATTCCCCTGCACGTTCCCCTGGCCGATGTCGCTGAGCTGCACCGCCGACGATGCCGAACCGATCAGGGCGCTGAACACCTCGGTGGCGCCGCTGGCGAATGTCGTGTCGACGCCGAAGAAAACGGCACGGGTGCCGTCGGGCGTGATGCCGAAAGCGGTCACGGGTGCCTCGCCTCCCGCGTTGAGTCGCACGGGCGCTCCCGAGGCGTCGATCGGCGCGCTGAAAATCTCGTCCATGCCTCCGCCCGTGTTCGGGTCGGCCAGAAAGACGACACGTGTGCTGTCCGGCGTGATCTGGAAGGCGCTCACGCCGGCGTCGCCGGAGCCGAACGGCAGGCCCGTGCTGAGCTTCACCGGGGCCGTCGACCCGCCGGCCGGCACGCTGTACAGCTCGGGCAGGCCCGCCGTGTCCTTGTCCGCGATGAACACCACCCGCACGCCGTCGGGGCTGATGGCGAACGCGCTGACGCTGCCCGCCATCGGCGTGCCGGAGATCTTGCGGGTGACGCCGAGCAGCGCCGCCTGCGGTCCCGTGGAGGAAGTGTCTTCGTATTCGACACGGCCTGCAGCCGGCCGATCGCGGTCGGCGCGCGCGGCGCCGATTCCCCAGGTCCTGATGCCGTGCGACAGGAGCGAAGCGGCGGGTCCGTGCGACGGTCCATCCGGATTGCGAAGGTCGATGGTGCGGCGGGCGGGCGCGGCCCCGTTGAGCGAGAAGCCGGCTGTCAGCAGGATAAGGCCGGTGAGTACTCGGGTGACGTTCGAGACGGTTCGGCGCATGGTAGTCTTGTCCCCTCGGTGTGTGCCCCGAATCCTACCCCGAACTTTTACCCGAATCAAGCGAAACCCGTGCTGAAAGCGACTTTCGGACCGATCAGGACAGATTCCAGCGCCTGTGGAGGACGAGCTTCAGCTTGCGCCACTCCTCCGGCTGGAGCTGCCCGCGCATCGCCTGGATCTCGTCTTCCAGAGCGGCGAGCTCGCGGCGATCGGTGGTGGCGCGCAACCGCTCCCGCAAACCGTAGAAATCGTCGGAGAACTCCCCGCACAGCTCACTGATGAAAGAGAACGAACGGCGGTGAACCGGAGAGGGCCCGAGCCGCCGGATCGCCTCCTGGTGCTCGGGGGTGCTGTACCCCTTGTGCCTGGCCAGACCGTAGCCGGGATGCCGTCGATCCAGATCCTCCATCAGGGCGTCACGGGAGGTCTTGGCGATGATCGACGCCGCTGCGATGGAGAAGATGAGACTGTCCCCTTTCTCGAACCGGTTCTGGGGAATCGTCAGGTCGGGGATCTCCCGGGCGTCGCAAAGGATGTGCTGCGGCGGCTCGGCGAGCGCCTCGACGGCTCGCCGCATCGCCAGCCTGCCGGCATGATAGATGTTGAGCGCGTCGATCTCCTCGATCTCGGCGCGCCCCGTGGCCACGTGGAGCGCGCGCTCGCGGATGACGACGGCGAGCTCCTCGCGCCGGCCCGGGTCCAGCCTCTTCGAGTCGTCGACGCCGGGGATGACCACCTCCCGGGGGAACACGACGGCCGCGGCCACCACCGGGCCGGCCAGCGGCCCCATCCCGGCCTCATCCACGCCGGCGACTCGCTCGACACCCGAGGCCCACAGGAGCCGCTCGTAATGGAGCATCGCGTCGAGCCGCAGCCGCTCGCTCCTTCTCCCGCTCCTGGCGTTTCCTCGAGCAGGAGGTAGATGCGCCGCACCCCCTCGCGCCGGTCCCGGCGGAGCATGGCCGAGGATTACGGGGAGACACGTCATCCATCTCATCGAGGAAGCGCCTGCGGATTTCGTCGATCGGGAGTCGGGACAGATCGAGTGTCATACCGGCGCCAGAATACCAGTTTCACACCGAAATGGCTTCGCCGGAGCGTGCGTCGAACAGGTGCAGCCGGTCGGGATCCAGCCTCAGCACGAGCCTGTCGCCGGGACGGGCGGACGATGACGGATTCCAGCCTCACGACCAGCCGGTCGGCGCCCGGGCCCGGCGTGTCGCCCGAGCCGGCGGAGCCGTGCACGTACAGGTCGGCGCCGAGCCACTCGGCCACCTCCACCGTCATCTCCACGGCCGCCTCCCCCTGCCGTGCCGGGCCCGGATCGACGCGAAGATCCTCGGGACGGATGCCGGCAACCAGATCGCCGGGCGCACGCTCGAGCCGGCGACGCAGCGCCGGAGGCGTCGCGACCGATCGTCCCAGCATCTCGAGGCGGCCGTCTCCTGCCCGGGCGGGGAAGAGATTCATCGGAGGCGAGCCGATGAAACCGGCCACGAACAGGCTCGCCGGCTTCGCGTACAGATCCCGCGGAGTGCCGATCTGCCGGATCGAGCCGTCGAGCAGCACAGCGATCCGGTCGCCGAGCGTCATCGCCTCGGTCTGATCGTGCGTCACGTAGACGGTGGTGACGCCCAGCCTGCGGTGCAGGCGCGACAGCTCGGCACGCATCTGGACGCGCAGCCGGGCGTCCAGATTGGACAGCGGCTCGTCCATCAGGAAGGCCCGCGGCTCTCTCACGATGGCGCGCCCCATGGCGACACGCTGCTTCTGCCCGCCCGAGAGCTGCGCCGGGCGGCGCTCCAGCAGGTCGCCGATTCCCAGCAGCGAGGCCGTTGTCTCCACACGCTCGCGGATCCGCTGCGCCGGCACGCCCGCCAGCTCGAGGGGAAAGGCGAGATTGCGCCGGACCGACATGTGCGGGTAGAGGGCGTACCCCTGAAACACCATCGCCATGTCCCGGTGCCTCGGGTCCACACCGTTGACCACCTTGCCGTCGACACGGATCGTCCCCCGTGTCGGCTCCTCCAGACCCACGATGAGGCTCAGCAGGGTGGACTTGCCGCATCCGGAGGGGCCCACCAGGATGAAGAACTCCCCGTCACGGACCGCGAGGTCCACCTCGCGCACCGCCACGGTCCCGTCGTCGAACCGCTTCGAGACTCCCTCGAGAACGATGACGGCCATCGGCTACCCCTTGACCGCACCGGCGGTGAGGCCGGAGACGATCCGCCGCTGGAACAGGAGCACCAGGACCACGAGCGGCACCGTCACCACGATCGAGGCCGCAGCGATCGACGCGGTGGGCTGCTCGAACTGCGAGCTTCCCGTGAAGAAGGCGATCGCGACCGGCACCGTCATCGCACGATGGGTGGATGTAAGCGACGCGGCAAAGAGGAAATCGTTCCAGGCGAAGATGAAGACCAGGATCGCGGTGGTGACGACGCCTGGTGCGGCGAGCGGCAGGATCACCTTCCGCAGGGCCTGCAGCCTCGTGGCACCGTCGACCCGGGCCGCAGTCTCCAGCTCCCACGGGATCTCGCGGAAGAACGCCGACAGTGTCCAGAGCGCCAGCGGCAGCGCGAGACTCATGTACGGGAGGATCAGGCCGGGCCAGGTGTCGAACAGGCCGGTGACGCGCCAGAGGTCGAAGAGCGGTCCCACGATCGAGATCTGCGGGAACATGGCCACGGCCAGGGCGCCCGCGAGGATCAGGCGTTTTCCGGGAAACCGGAGGCGGACGATCGCATAGGCGGCCAGCACCGCGAGCGATACCGCGAGCAGGGTCGCGAGGGTGGCGATACCGAGCGAGTTGCGCAGCGCCGCGGGAAACTGCGGGTCCGAGAAGACCGCCGCATAGTTCTCCAGGGTGAACGAGCGCGGTATGAAAGCGCGGTCCGTGAGGTCCCCCGGCTGTTTGAGCGACAGCGACACCAGCCAGCACACCGGCAGAAGCGCGTAGACGACCACCGCGCCGGCCGCGGCGCCCCAGAGCAGCCTGCCTGCCGTGTCACGGCCGTTGCTCATGCGTCGCTCCCCTGCGCTCCCGGCCTCACGCCGAACACCGTGACGAACAGGACGGCGATAGCCGCCACGCACGCGAAGATCAGCACCGACACGGCCGAGCCGACGCCCAGGTTGAGACGTACGATCAGCGTGTTGTAGCCGACGAGGGAGACCGACTCGGTCCCCTCCGCTCCACGCGTCTGCACGAAGATCGTGTCGAAGATCCGGAACGCGTCGAGCGTGCGGAACAGCAACGCCACCAGGATCGCCGGCTTCATCAGCGGCAGGATCACCGAGAAGAGACGCCGCGCCGCGCCCGCCCCGTCGACACGCGCCGCCTTCAGAAGCTCCTCGGGGACCAGCGTGAGCCCGGCGAGCAGGAGCAGCGCCATGAACGGCGTGGTCTTCCACACCTCGGTCAGGACGATCACGAAGAAGGCCGGCCAACGGGCCGACAGCCAGGCCAGGTCCGTGGACAGCCAGGGATTCACGAACCCCGTCACCGGATCGAAGGCGAACTTCCACGCCATCGCCGCCACGACGGTGATCGTGCCGTACGGGACGAGCACGCACGTCCGGATCGAGCCGGCGCCCTACCAGGGCACGGTGCATCGTCCACGCCAGGATGAAGCCGAGAACCAGCTCGATGCTCACCGACATCGCCGTCACGAGCAGCGTGTTGCCGAACGCCGACCACCAGACCGGTGACGTCAGGACGGCGACGTAGTTGGACCACCCGACGAAAGCGGTCCGGTCCGGGAACCTCAGGTCGTAGCGCTGCAGCGACAGCCAGAAGGCGTAGACGACCGGCCAGGCGGTGACGGCGAGCATGACGAGCACCGCCGGCGCGCACAATCCCCACCCGAGCACTTGCTCCCGGCGGCTCACAGCAGCCCTTCCGAACGCAGCGCCCGCCCCACCTCGTCGCGCAGACGGCGCGCGTCGCCCGCCGGGTCGATCGATCGCATCGGATGCAGCGTGTGGAAGATCGCCAGGGAGACGTCGGTATAGAGCGGTGTTCGGGGCCGCTGCACCGCGTCGCGCAGGGCGTCACGCACGGTGTCGGCGAAGGGGAACTTCGCGCGGATATCCGGATCGTCGTACAGCGCGATGCTGGTGGGCAGCAGCCCGCCCGCGACGGCGGCCTTTCGCTGGTTCCGCTCGGCGGCGATGCAGGCCGCGGCCTCGAACGCCATGTCGGGATGCGGCGTGTGCGCCCCCACGCCGATGTTGATGCCTCCGATGGTCACACGGCTGGGCCGCCCCGCGATCACCGAGGGCCATCGCGTCCATCCCATGTTGCGGGCGACCTCCGGCGCGTTGCGCGCCGCGCTCGGCCAGACGAACGGGTAGTTCAGCATGAAGGTGGCATGTCCCGTCTCGAACGCCCGGCGCGCCTCGTCCTCCCGCATGGTGGCCAGCGCGCGGGGCGCTGCCGCCGACGTCGCATAACGCTTCATGATCTCCAGGGCTTTCGTCGTGGGCCCCGGCTCGAGCGCGGTGCGCGACCCGGAGGCATCCAGCACGGAGCCTCCCGCCGAGGCGAGCAACGATGTGAAGAGGACGGTGAGCCCTTCGTACCGCTCCCCCTGCGCCAGGATCGTACCATCCTCGCCGAGCCTCTCGGCCATGTCGATCATCGCGTCCCAGGTGGCGGGTGGCCGTGCCACACGATCCGTCCGGTACCACAGGAGCTGCACGTTGCTGGTGAAGGGCGCGGCGCGCAGCACTCCCCCGTAGCGGGCGGTCTCGACCGCCGGCGCGAGCCGGCCGTCGACCGCCGCGGCCGCCTCCCGGTCCGGCCAGGGGAGGATCCAGCCCGCCTCGGCGAACTCGGGGGTCCAGATGACGTCCATGGCGATCAGGTCGATGTCGGTGTCACCGGCCGCGAGACGCCGCACGAGCTGCTCGCGCTGCTGGTCGGCCGAGGCGGGCAGGTACGCCATCTCGATTCTGTAGGCGCCACCCGAGCTCTCCGAGCAGGTGCTCGCCGCGTCGATGAAGGCGCCCGACGGCTCGTTGAACGTGTACCAATGCAGGACGGGCTGCCCCGACGGGGCCCCGGCACAACCGGCGAGCAGGGTTGCGAGCATCAGGGGAAACACCCCCATCGATCTCGAGACGGCGGACGGTGTACCCTTTCGCGTGATGGAAGACCGCACCGGCAGGCAGGCTTCCGATCGTCGCAATCTCCTCTCCTATCTCGACGAGCTGCCGGCGCACGGCACGCGGCCACTCTACCTGTGGCGCGACGGCGTGCGCTGGCGGCGCCGTTCGTACGTCGAGGTCCACGATCGCGCGCTGGCGTGCGCCGCGATGCTCGCTCGCGCCGGGGTCGGCCCCTCGGATCGCGTCCTGCTGCAGGGCCCTGAGGCTTCCGACTGGACCGAGGCGCTGCACGCCATTCTACGCCTCGGAGCGGTGGCGGTGCCCCTGTCGCCCGAAACACCGGATGACTTCCTCGACAAAGTGGCGCGCAAGACCGGCGCGAGGATGCTCATCGCGCCGCGATCGAGCGCGGCGCCACAGGGCGTCGACAGGATCGAGCTGGGCAGCTGGCCCGGGCGGCCCGAGTCGGAGCCGCCCCGGGGGGATCCTGATCGCGCCGACCAGGCCGAGATCATGTTCACCTCGGGCACCACGGGCGACCCGAGGGGGGTGGTGCTGACCCACGGCAACCTGGTCTCCGACCTGGCCCCGATCGAGCGCGGCTTCGTGCGATGGGCACCCTGGGTGCGACTCATCGGGACGATGCCCCTGCTCACGACGGTGCCGCTGTCGCACATGTTCGGACAGGTGCTCTCGACCTTCGTCGTGCCGCACATGGGTCTGACGGCGGTCATCACGCCGCCACGGCCGCACGAGGTGATCGACGCCGCGCGGCGTCACGGGGCATGGGGTCTGGTGACCGTTCCGCGCGTGCTGGAGCTGCTGGAGTCCGAGCTCATACGCCGGACGCGACGGGACGGCGGACCGAAGGCGTTCGAGGAGCGCCTCGAGCGGCAGCGCGGGCGCCATTTCCTGCGTCAGTCCCTGGCATTCCGTGACGTGCAGCGTCATCTCGGGATGCGGTTTCGCTTCATCGTGGTGGGCGGCGCGGCGCTCGCGCCCGATCTGCTGCGCTTCTACGAGGGGATCGGCTATCTGGTGGTCCAGGGATACGGCCTGACCGAGACCGCGCCGGTGGTCGCCCTCTCCAACCCGTTCCATCGCGGATCGACCGCCGTGGGCAGGCCGCTGGGGGGCCAGGAGGTCCGGATCGGCCCCGACGGAGAGGTGCTCGTGCGTGGCGGAAACGTTTCGCCCGGTTATCTCGGAGAGGGGGCGCTGCCGGGCTCGGACGGCTGGTTCCGCACGGGCGACATCGGCACGCTGGACGACAAGGGCAGGTTGCACATCAAGGGACGTGCAAAGGATGTCATCGTCACCGCCGAGGGGGAGAACGTGCATGCGTCCGACGTGGAGGCGGCGCTGTCGAAAGCCCCCGGCGTGCGTGAGGCGTGCGTGGTCGGCCTGCCGGCCGGCGGCTCCGATCAGGTGCACGCGGTTCTGCTTCTGGCCCACGGGGCGGATGCCGCCCGGATCATGCGTGAGGCCAACGAGCGGCTCGAGCCGCGTCAGCGGATCCGCGACTGTACGGTCTGGCCCGAGGAGGATCTGCCCCGCACGCACACCGGCAAGGTGCGCAAGAAGGTCGTGCTCGAGGCGGTGCAGGCGATGCGGCGGGGAGCTTCCACCCTGGACGCCGTGGGGCCGGCCGCGGCGGATCTGCGCTCCCTGGTGGCGCGCGTGGCGAAGGTGGAGAGGGACCGGATCCAGGAGACGACGAAGCTGCAGGAGGACCTCGGGCTCAAGAGCCTCGACCTCGTGGAGATGATCGCCGCGGCAGAGGACGAACTGGGCATGACCTTCCCCGAGGAGGGGATCGACGCCGTGACTTTCGGCGACCTGGAGAAGCTGGCCGGCCGGCCGATCGCCTCCGCAGCCCCACGAGAGCAAGAGGCGACGAGCGATCCCGCACCCGCCGATACAGGCGCCGCCGTCCACGAGGCCGGCTGGCGCGGGAGCCTCGCGATGCCCCGCTGGGCTGCATCATGGCCGGTGCGTCTTCTGCGGCGGCTGGTGAACGAGCTGGTACTCATCCCGCTGGTCAGGCTCTACACACGCACACGGATCGAGGGGCTGGGCAACCTCGCGGGGCTCGAACCGCCGTTTCTCCTTCTGTCGAACCACCACTCGTATCTGGACACGATGCTGGTGAAACGGTGCCTCCCGCTCCGGTTGCGCGGAAGAATGGCGCCAGCCATGACCACACGATACCTGCGCTGCGCGTTCGGGGAGGTGCCCGGGTCGTTCACACGATACGCAAAGGAGACGTTCCTGGCGTTGCTCGTCGAGCTCCTGTTTCACGCGT
Source organism: uncultured Acidobacteriota bacterium (assembly GCA_963806495.1). Classification (GTDB taxonomy): domain Bacteria; phylum Acidobacteriota; class Polarisedimenticolia; order JACPZX01; family DASXTC01; genus CAWDYA01. The sequence goes on from CAWDYA010000001.1 coordinate 52,424, forward strand.
GGCCGCTTCCGGAGACCGCGGGATTCCGCCGCAGCCTCTCGTACTCGGGCGAGCTGGCCGACCGCGGATTCGTCCCGCTCATCTTCGCCGAAGGCCGGCACGTACCCGAAGGGGAGATCCACGAGTTTCGCGGCGGCATCGGGCTGTTCGTGCGCGAGCTGCGCTGCCCCGTGGTGCCGGTCTACCTGGAGGGGACCGCCGGGGTCGTGCCCGATGGCGCCCGCTGGCTGCACTTCGGACGAACCCGGCTCGTGTTCGGCGCGCCCTTCACGGTCGAGCCCGGCATCAGCGGCGACGCGGCGACCCGGCGCGCCGAGGAGGCGGTCCGGGCGCTGGCGTCCGGTGGCGGAAGACACCCGTAGAACCCGCCGATGCTGGGCGGCCTGGCGAGCGCCTCAACGCCCCCGGACCACCTGATCCCCGTTCGGTTCCCCATCGGCCCGGAGTGTTGCCGCCTTGTCCGGCTGGCCGAGCGCCTCGTAGATCGCCACGAGATCCTGGCGCGCGGCGCGCAGGAAGCTCACCGAAGGGCTGGTCTGCCGGGAGAGTATCTCGTAGCCGGCGCGTGTCTCCGGCTCGGCCTCGGCCGGGCGGCCCATCCGCAGCAGTGCCCGCCCCAGCTTGATGCGCGCGATCCCGGTGTTGGGATGATCGGGCGCGAGCTTCTGCTCGTAGATTCCGACCGCCTCCCGCAGCATCGGCTCGGCCTCCACGAGACGTCCCTCGTTCATGTAGGCGCTTGCGAGATTCGCCAGCGCGACCGCTACCAGGTAGTGCCCCTCGGGATAGGCCGCACGATAGATCGAGAGCATCCTTGCGAATGACGCCTCGGCAACGTCGTAGCGGGACTCCGCAACGGCGATGTTGCCCAGCTCGTTGAGCGTGGAAGCGACCGCGGGATGGTCGGAACCGTAGACCCGCTCGCGTATGGAGAGCGCGCGCTGCAGCAGACCCGTCGCCTCCTCCCCCTTGTTCTGATAGACGAGCGCGCGGCTCAGCATGGTGAGGTTGGCCGCCGTCTGGGGATGATCGCTGCCGTACCAGGCCTCGGTGATCCCGAGCGCCTGACGGTACTCCGATTCGGCCTCGGCGTACTCCCCACGCTCGAAACGGATCGCCCCGAGGTTGATCAGGCAGTCGGCTACCAGTGGATGCCTGTCGCCGTGGAGCTGGCGGTACATCTCCAGGATTCGCTCGTTGAGGCTCTCGGACTCGTCATAGTGACCCGCGTAGAACTCGACGTTCGCGAGCTGGTACAGGATATCGGCCAGCGTAGGATCGGGCGCGGAGTCCCCGGCCCGTTGCCGGGCGCGAGCCGCCTTCCTCAGCACCTCGAGCGCCTCCGGGTACCTGCCCTGGGCTCCGAGCGTCTGACCGAGCGCGGAGCTGGCCGCCGCGACCAGATCTCCGCCGGCCGCTCCGGCGCGACGCCCCCGCGTGAGCGCATCGCGAATGAGCGTCTCGGCCTCGTCATACCTCGCCTGCTCGAGCCGAAGGAGCCCGAGCTCCAGAAGACTGTCGGCGACCTCCACGTGATCAGGGCCCAGCAGGGTCCTGCGCCGGTCGAGGGCCAGGGACATCAGCGAGTCGGCGCGCTCCAGATCGCCCAGCTTCTGGTAGATCCCCCCCAGCGTCTGGTACATCTCGGCCTGGACCTGCGGCTCCCCGTCGAGGCTGCGCGCGGCCGTCACGCCGCGGTCGATCAGCGTGGCGACCTTGAGATCCACCGCCGGGCCCGCTTCGGGATCGCCTCCCTCGAACAGCCCCAGCGTGAACTCCTGGATCCGTTTCGTTCGTGCCGCGGCAGCCAGCGCCTCGTTTCTCGCCGTCGTCAGACGCACGGTGTAGAAGGTCACGATCGCGACCATCGTCACGAGCGTCAGGGCCGCCGTCGTGACGGCGCGGTGGTGCCGCCTGAGAAACTTGCCAAGCCGGTAGCCGAGCGTGTCTGGCCGCGCCTCGAGAGGCTCGCCTTTGAGATAGTGATCCACGTCACGGATGAGCGCCTCGACGGTCGGATAGCGTCTGGCCGGATCCTTGTGCATGGCGGTCGGACAGAGCACGTCCAGGTCCGCCCATGCCGCCCGGCTGAGCTGCCGCCCATCACCGACGGCGGCCTGGGGTGACCGACTCAGCACCGAGGGTCGTACCGGCACGTGCTCCAGGATCAATGCCTCCGCCTCTCCCGCCGTCATCCCCGAGAAATCGAATGGGAGCCGCCCCGTGAGCAGCTCGTATAGCACCACGCCCAGGGCGTAGATATCCGTCTGCACCCCCGCGCCCTCTCCGCGGAGCTGCTCGGGCGCCGCGTAGGCCGGTGTCATCAGACGCAGCCCCGTCCGCGTGCGATCCGCCGCCAGATCGAGGGTTTCGATTCGCCGCGCGATCCCGAAATCGAGCAGCCTTACCGTCCCGTCGTCCTTTACCAGGATATTGGACGGCTTCAGGTCGCGATGCACGACCAGGTGACGGTGCGCATGCTGTACCGCCTCGCACACTTCCCGGAAGAGCCGGAGACGCTGCTCGATCGAGGTGGCGTGGAGGGCACAGTACGCCGTGAGCGGCTGTCCCTCGACGTGCTCCATCGAGAACCAGGGGGTGCCGTCGGGAAGAACGCCCGCATCGTGCAGGACGGCGATGGCGGGATGATCGAGCTGAACCAGGGTGCGCTGCTCGTTGGCGAACCGCTCGCGCCGCGCCGGCGAGAGCCAGGCGTCACGAAGGACCTTGACGGCCACGCGACCGCCCAGGTCCCTCCGCTCCCCGAGATAGACGACACCCATGCCGCCTTCGCCGAGGACCCCCAGGATTCTGTAGGGGCCAATCGCGGCGGGCGTCTCCATCGGTCCGTCCCGCATCGTGTGGCGCGCGACATCCGCCAGCCCGCGGTCGAGGAGGGAATCGGCTCGAGCATCCTCCTCCAGCATGGCGAGGACCTCGGCCATGAGCCCGGAGTCGCCGTCGCAGGCCGCCTCGAGAAAGCCGCGTCGCTCCGCCTCGGGCCGCCCGGCCGCGTCGTGGAACAACTGCTGGATGCGCTGCCATCGCGCCCAATCCACGCTCCCTCCGGCCAATCCGATCGGCGTCCTCGCTCAGGTGGTCTCCCGCAGCACGCGCGCCAGCCAGGCCCGCGCCGCCCTCCAGTCCCGCAGGACGGTCGCTTCGGAGACCTGCAGCGCTCTGGCCGTCTCGGAGGCCTCCAGGCCGCCGAAGAACCGGCTCTCCACGACCGCCGCCTGCCGGGGCTCGAGCCCAGCCAAATCCTGCAGGGCCGCGTCGAGAGCCAGCAGCTCGCGGTCGGTCCGGCCCGGTCCATCGAAGCTCTCGTCGAGGATGACCCGGACCGCCTCCTGCCCCCCGCGCTTGGCCGCCTGTCTGCGGCGCGCCGCCTCGATCAGGACCTGACGCATCGCCCGCGCCGCAATCCGCTTGAAGTGGAGAGGCGAGGTCTGTGCCAGTCCCGGCGAGGCCGCCAGCTTGAACCAGGCTTCATTCACGAGCGCGGTCGGATTCAGGGTCGCCTGAGGGTCGTCCCGGAGCACGCTCCGGGCGAGCCGGCGCAGCTCCTCGTACGCCAGGCTGAACAGGTCGTCCAGCTCGCGCCGGTCCTCCTGTGTCCCGTGTGGTCGCTTCACGGCGGTCCTCGCGTGCTCCCCGGACAGCGGTCCGATGCCGCCGAAACGTACCACCGGATCGCCTGGCCGGGCAACGGATCCCATGAGATTTCGCCTCGAAATCACGTCATCCGATGACGATTCTGTCTCCCTTTTGACGCAATGCCATGCAAACAAGGGCGCGGGGGAGGGACCCCGCCTACATGGGAGGTGCTCATGGCAACCGCTTCTTTCTCCGTCGTCACCCGCCAGCAGGTGCTCGGCGCGCTGAAGGCGACCGGGTCGAAGGACCCGGATGTTCTCTTCGCCGCGAAACAATCCCTCCTCGAGCCGGTCAAGCCGCTCAAGTTCATCGGGCTCTGGGCCTACGTGACGGGGGGACTGATGACCATCCTGATCCTGACCGCCATCATCGGCATTCCGCTCATCCTGTTCGGATGGTGGACCCGCCGGCGCGGCAGGACCAACATCGCGACCATCGAGTCGGCGTTTGGTGAATACCTCGACACAATCGGGTCGAAATCCGCGGCAATGGCCTGAGACGGCGCATCGGCATGATACGAGGATGGAATCGTTCCGGCCCTGGCCGTCGTGACCACACTCACGGCCGCGGCCGCCCCGGTCCGGAGCGCGCCATCCTCCCCGCCGGCCCGGCGGGTGGAGCCGCTGGTGTTCGACCGGTTGGAGGACACCCCGGACTCGCGGCAACGGTACCCCTGGATGACGCAGGCTCTCGACGAGGCGAAGGAATTCAACGAAGAGTTCCCCGACGCGGTGCCGTCCGAGGTGTATGTCGCCGCCGCCGGCAGGGGCCTGACCGGGATGGGGTACGATCTGTTCATCGTCCAGACCAGGGGCTCGAACAACTGCGGGACGCTCGGCTGCCTCTCCTGGGTCGTGGCGATCGGCGCGGACAGCCAGGCACGGACCCTTCTCACGGCGTACACACATCCATCGGCACCGCCATGTCTTTCACGCTGCGGCGATGACGTGTCGTTCCTTCTCGTTACCGGGCACGGGATGGACCTCTCGTGGACCGAATGGCGGCCGTCGGGCGCAGGCCTCGTGGAGGCGGAGATCGCCCCGGCGGGATCCGACACGAGCCGGCCGCCCCCCTGTGCGGATGGCGCCCGGGACCGGAGGGAGTTGATCCCGACGGCCCGCCTCGCCTATGTTTCCTGCCGATGCCCTCCGATGTGCGACCCCCCGAGGGGGCGATCCGCAGGATCCATCTTGCGATCGCCATCCTCTTCATCCTGCTCCTCGCGGTGTTCGTCTTCCGCTACCGCTCCGAAGGTGCCACCTTCGGGCCCTATTCCACCCGGTACCTCGTCGGACTGATCGCCCCCTTCCTGGCGCTCTCCACACTGCTGCTCCTCGCGGGCCGCGCCCGCACGCGGCGGCGCGTCTCTGCGCCGATCGCCGGGGCCGTGGCCGCCGCGGCGCTTCTGGCCGGGTGGGTCTGGGCGTTCACGGTGTCGGACGAGTACGTCAGCATCGGGATGATGCTTCTCGTCCCCGCGACGCTTCTCTCGATCTGGTCATGCGCGCGCGGCGCCGTGGAGCCTCTCATGGCCGGTTCGATCGTCATGCTGGCCGGCATGGGCCTGTTTCTTCCGGAGCTGCCCGGGCTGGTGTCGCGCGACCCGCTCGTCGTCTGGGGCGACAACACCACCTTCGCGACGCTGTTCCCACGGCAGCCGCCGTTCATGGGCGAGGGGGGCCGGCTCCGCCCGAGCCTCGACGTCCTGATGCGCGCACCGGAGTACCCGCGCGGAGCGCGACTCGTCACAGAATCGAACGGATTCCGTAACACAGGCCCCATCCCGCGGGTGCCGGCGGATGGCGAGTACCGTATCCTGAGTCTGGGCGATTCGTTCTCGACCGGATACTGCGCGGACCAGGACGCGTTCTTCGGATCCCTCCTGCAGAAGGAACTCTCGACGCGTCTCACCCCGAAGCGCCGCGTGCGCGTTCTCAACGCCGAGGTGTCCGACCCGGCGTACGGCCTCTGGTATCTGCAGAATCACGGGATGGACTGGCACCCGTCTCTCGTGATCTACGGGCTGTCGGGCAACGACGCGATGCAGGCCGAGCAGTTCTTCGGGGATGGCAGGCTGTTTCGGCTGGAGGGAGGGCGGCTCGTGCCGAACCCCGGGTTTGACCCCGCGCTGCCTGCCGCCTGGGATCGGTTCGAGCAGTTCGCCTACCCGGCGCCCGGCGCGCCGCCGGCCGGCTGGCGCGGCGCCACCGCCGCCTCCTTCGCGAGAAAGCTCGCACGCTTCCGGATCTTCGACCGCCTCGGACGGGCGCTGACGACAGGCCGGCAGACACCGGTCGACATGCCCGGCTATGCTTCCTCCTGGGAGCGTCTCGACGGCCGCAAGCGGCTCGTCGACGGGTCGTCGGACATCGGCTTTTTCTATCGCCCGGGCGGGCCCCCAATCGAAGCGATGCACACCGCATTGTTCGGTCTGCTCGACGCCATGGCGGCCACGGCCCGTGACGGCGGCGCGAGGTTCCTGCTGGTGATCCATCCGCAGCGGTATCAGGTCCAGCCCCGGGACTGGGACGCCATCGCCCGCCGGTGGAATCTCGATCCGGCCGACTTCGACCTGCGGCTCGAGGACCGCCGGCTCGCCGCCTTCTGCACTGCCAGAGGCCTCGATTGCTGCGATCCGGTGGAGGCTTTTGCGGCGGCGGCCCGTGAGAACGGCGTCGGGCTCTATCTCCCCGGCGGCGACATGCACTACGACCGCCTCGGCCATCAGATCGCCGCGGCAGCGGCGGCTTCATGCGTCGAGCGGCTCACGGCGGCGGCGCAGCGGCCGTGACGGAGTCCGTTCAGACGATCCGCACCTTCGAGGGATCGAAATCCGGCCTGGGCAGCTTCATGTTCAGTCCTTCCAGCGTGTCGACGAGGATCTCGGCCACCGCGAGGTTGCGGAACCACTTGTGATCCGCCGGGATGACGTACCACGGCGCGTAAGACGTGCTGCAGCGCTCGAGCGCCTGCTCGTAGGCCCGCATGTAGTCGGGCCAGAGCTTCCTCTCCTCGAGGTCGCCGGGAGAGAACTTCCACTGGCGCGCAGGATCGTCGAGACGGGCCTGCAGCCGCCTGCGCTGCTCGTCCTCGCTGATGTGCAGGAAGAACTTCAGGATGACGACGCCGCTTTCGGACAGGTGCTTCTCGAAATCGTTGATGATGGCGTACCGGCGCGACCAGACCTTGCGTGGCACGAGATCGTGGACGCGCACGATCAGGACGTCTTCGTAGTGGGACCGGTTGAAGATCCCGACGTCGCCGAGCCGCGGGACGTGGTGGTGGATCCGCCACAGGAAGTCGTGCTCGGCCTCCTCGGGCGTCGGCGCCTTGAACGAGGTCACCGAGCACCCTTGTGGGTTGAATCCGGTCATGACATGCCGTACGAGTCCGTCCTTGCCCCCGGCATCCATCGCCTGCAGCACCACCAGCAGCGCGTGCCGCTTCTCGGCATACAGCAGGTACTGCAGCTCGTCGAGCCGCGACATGCACCGCTCCAGGGCCCTGTCGTACCGCTTGCCCCGGCTCCAGCCGGCCGTGTCATCCGGGTCGTGCTTCGAGAGCGACACACGACGGCCCGGGCTGACCAGGAACCGCTCCTTCATCCGCTTCTCACGCTTGGCCATTGTGTCTCCTCACGGAGTGCCCCGCCCTTCGCGGCCGCCCAGCACCTCCCGGATGTGCCTGTCGAACTCGGGGTAGGCGGCCCGCAGCTCTTCGAAGTCCTGTCTCGCGAGACGATACAGGTCGCAGAACGTCTTCGCACGGACCGTCGCGTTGCGACGCTCGTTCCTGATCAGGGCGGTCTCACCGAAAAACGTGCCCGCGGTCTGCGACGCGATGACCCGCCCGTCGACCAGGATCTCCACCTCGCCCCTGCTCAGGAAATACATCGCGTCTCCGGCCTCGCCCTGGAGGAGGATCGGATCGCCGGGCAGATAGATCTGGAGACGCAGCCGCTGGACGATCTCGCGTATGAACGTCTCGCCGGCATCGGTGAAGTAGGGCATCCGCTCGAGAATGGCCCTGTTCAGATACAGCGCGAGATCGACGCTCAGGGCCGGCGGCAGCTCGTCGAGCAGGGCGTGCGTCGTCGCGCTCTTGTGCGTCTTCCACAGATAGCGATAGTACCCCCGGACCCGATCCTGCAGAGCCTGAGGTATGTCGTGCGTCTTCAGGAAGACATTGACCTCCTCCATCTTCTCGAGATGCCCGGCCTTCGCGGCATCGAGGTTGCCCAGCAAGGTGGCCACGTTGCCGATGATGTAGCCGTACATCCCGACGCCGAGCAGCATGACGATCATCGCGAAGAACATCTGCAGCGGGCTGGTGCGGTCGGGCGTCACGTCGCCGTAGCCGACGGTCGTGAGCGAGGTCACCGCCCAGTACAGAGAGGTCGTGTACGTCAGGCCCGGCGACAGGCCCGGGTCCACCCCCCCGATCAGGATCCAGCCCAGGGCGATGATGTGCGCGCCGAGCAGGATACCGAACACCAGAAACACCAGGCGCAGGGTGGAAGGATAGATCTTCAGGTTGTCCTGCAGGTCGTCGAAGAGCCGGTCGAGATGGACGAGCTTCAGCAGCGGCAGGAGACCCAGGGCGATCACGGCACGCGAATCGGATCCGCCCGCGTTGATGAGCCACCAGGTGAGAGTCGCCGCGGAGACGAAGGCCAGCGCGTCGATGAACAGCCATCGCCATGGATACCGCGCGGCGGCGGTGTCGCCCGGCATACCCGGTCTCGCGGCTCCCCGGAGTCGGGCGTTGATCACGAGGTCGGCCAGGAGGACCAGCGCCAGCAGACCCGCCGGCGGGGCGAACCCCCGCGCGCCGGTCGCCAGCGACATCGGCAGCACGACCCCCGCGACGCACGCCGCCAGCAGGACGAGGACCTGCCAGATGATCCGCCCGGTGCCTCTCACCGCCCGCCTCCCCCCTGGACCGCCGGCCGTCATCCTAGCATCGCGGGGGGAGGTCAGGCGCGGGACGAGACCGCCTCCTTCACGCGCTCGGGGGTCATCGGGAGCTGCAGCAGACGCTCGCCGGTGGCATCGTGGACGGCGTTGGCCACCACGGCACCCATGCAGACGATCGGGGGCTCCCCGCCGCCCGAGGAGGGGATGTCGGGAGCGTCAATCAGGATCGTCTCGATCGCCGGCAACCACGAGAAGCGAGGGATCCGGTAGGTGTCGAAGTTGCGGTCGAGGACCATCCCTCCCTTGAAGCGCACCTCCTCGGCCAGCGCATACCCCAGACCCATCGTGATGCTCCCTTCCATCTGCTGGCGGGCGCCTTCGGGGTTGACGACCACGCCCATGTCCTGCGCGCACACGACCCGCTTGACCTGCACCAGCCCTCGCTCTCGATCCACGTCCACCTCGGCCATCGTCGCCACGTATGTGCCCAGATAGAATCGCGCAGGCAACTCCCACGCCGCGGCCGCTGGGCGCCGGCGACGCCTTCCACCCGAACCTCCTCGCAGCGGCCTCCAGCACGCGCCGCATCCTCTCGTCCGACAGGTGATTCATCCGGAAGGCCAGCGGATCGATCCCGGCCGCCGAGGCCATCAGGTCGATGTGCGACTCGCGGGCGAAGGTGTTGGTGTTGACCGACGGGGCGCGCCACGGTCCGACTCCGAACGGATGCAGACCGGGTGTGGAGCCGTGCCAGCCGCCGTGCGAGACGGTGCGCTGATTCGGGACATCGTAGAACTGCCTCGCCTCGCGGTCGCCCGCCGCATATACCTCGAAATCCCAGTACGCGATCCGTCCTTCCGGCGTGAGGCCCGAGCGGATATCGACCACCGCGGCCGGCCGGAACGTGTCATGGAAGAACTCGTCGGCGCGCTCCCACATCACCTGAACCGGCCGTCCCGTGAGCTTCGCCAGCCGGGCCGCCTCGACAGCCTGCGGCCCCGAGGTCTTGCCGCCGAAACCGGCGCCGACGTAAGGCGTGATGATCCGGACCTTGTCGGGCGCGAGTCCGAGAGCGCCGGCCACCTGACCCTGGACGATGAACGGCGCCTGGGTCGAGGCGTACACCGTCATGCGGCCGTCCTGCATCCGCGCGACCGCCGTATGCGTCTCCATCGGCGCATGGGCGACATAGCTGTTGAGATAGCGCCGGTCGAACTGCCGGCGAGCCGCGGCCCGCCCCTCCCGCAGACTGCCGCTCTCGTGCACCAAATCCCCCGGCGGGGCCGCCTTGACGAGATGGTCGAAGATGTTCGTGTCATCGAGGGTCGAATCCGGAGGCTCGAAGCGGGCCTTGACGAGCTCGAGAGCCTTCGCGGCCTCGTCGGGGTGCTCGTGCACCACCGCGAGCAGATCGCCGTCCCGTATCACCCGCGCCCCGTCGAGGGCGGCGGCCGCGGTGGTGTCGGCGCCGGTGAACCTCGCTCCATGCGCCGTGGGTCTGAGCACCCGGGCATACAGCATGCCGGGGAGGACGATATCTCCCGCATACCGCGCCTTGCCGGTCACCTTCTCCCGCCCGTCGCTGCGCTCGGCCGAAGTTCCGATGATCGTGAAGACGGCGGGCGCTTCCGGTGCCGGCGGCTTCGCGATGTGACGCTCGATTCTCCTGCCCGCGGCGAGCTGCGCGTAGGTCGCCTTGCGGCCCGGGTCGGCGCTGTCGACCACCGTCCCCGCCTTCACCTCCAGCCAATCCTCCGGCACGCCGAGCTTCTCCGCGGCCAGCTCGACGAGAACCGCCCGGGCCTCGGCGGCCGCCGCGCGCAGCACGGGGCCGAACACCCTGATGCTCAGCGAGCCGAAGGTGCCCATGTCCCAAGGGCAGAGATCCGTGTCGCCCATGACCATGTCGACCCGCTCGAAGGGGACCTCGAGATCCTCCGCGAGGAGCTGCGCGAGGGAGGTCCGGCTCCCCTGTCCCAGCTCCACCTTGCCGACGAAACCGGTGACGCGACCATCCTCGCCTATGTGCAGGTAGGCGTTGAAGTCCTTCGGGTAGCCCCGGGCGCCGGAGAGGCGGGCGGGCTCCTGCGCCAGGAGCCCGGCCGGGTCGACCGCGAACAGCACGGTGATCCCCGAGGAGAGCAGCGTGACGAACTCCCGACGGTTGACATCGAGCAGGATGCTGCGGCCTGCACCCGCTCCGGGCGCCTCGTCCTGGTATCTCATCGCGCACCCGTCTTCGCCGCGCCTGCCGCCGCCTGGATCGCCCGCACCACCCGGACGTGCGACCCGCAGCGACACAGATTGTCGTCCATGGCGCGGATGATCTCGTCGGTGGACGGGTGCGGCGTGCGCAGCAGCAGAGCATACGCGCTCATGATCATGCCCGGCGTGCAGAAGCCGCACTGGTAGGCTCGTTCATCGAGGAACGCCTGCTGCAGGGGATGCAGCGCGCCGTCCCGTTCCAGCGCTTCGATGGTGAGGAGGCTCTTGCCGGCGATGTCGCCGGTCCGCGCGGTGCAGGATCGCACCGGGTCGCCGTCCACGAGGATGGTGCAGGCGCCGCACAGGCCTTCGCCGCAGCCGTACTTGACGCCCGTCAACTCCAGATCGTCGCGCAGCACCCAGAGCAGCGGCCGGTCGTCATCGACGGTGAGGCTGCGGGGTGTGCCGTTGAGCACGAAGGAAAGGGAGCGCTTTGTCACGGCTGCGGCCCGGCCCTCCCCTCGCACGCTTCGTGCTCCACGGTCCAGCTCCCGGACGCCAGCCTCCAGCCGTCGTCGGTCTTCATGAAGGTGAACAGGTCGGTGCCGCAGTGGCTCAGGCGGCCGTCCATGTGGTACTCGTAGCGCCCCCATACGAGGCCTATCCGGCCATCCACCAGGACCCGGGGGTCGTGGATCCGCTCCTCGACCCTGGACTTCCATTGCGGTGCGGCCTCGAGCAGAAGGGCCGTCGAGGACGAGCTGATGACCGTGCCGTCCGGTTTCTTCTCGATGTAGACGAACCGCGCCTCGGGGTAGAGGTTGGCGGCGAGGTATCCGGTATCGCCCGCGGCCACCGCCTCGAGGAAGCGCTGCGTGAGCGTGATGAGCTCCTGCTGCGGGTCCCCCGTCGACGTCGCGGCCGAGAGACAGGCCAGGGCCGCCAGCGCGACGATGCGGCCGGCGCGGCGCGGCCTACTGCTTCCCTTTCCCATTGCCTGGCCCCTTACCGTTGCCGGGGCTATTACCGCTGCCCGGTCCGGTCCCTGTGCTCTGCAGCTTGATCCCGCGGTTGCCGTATCCGTTACCGACGAATTCGGCGCACTCCTCGGGCAGGTTGTGCTTGAAGGCGCACAGGACACGCCGCTGCCCGAGCAGGAGCTCGGCCTGATTGTCCAGGATCGACTGCTGGTTCGCGAGCATCGACTCCTGGTTTATCCGCATGTTCTCCTGACGCTGCTCGACACGGCAGAACTTCACCTTGTTGAGCGCGAACTCCCCGACCGGGATCAGGATCTCGCCGGCGCCGTCGAGGATCGCTCCCACAAGATGCGGCGTGTTCTGCTTGATGGTTCCATGGACATAGCCATGGATACCGCCGTCCATCTCCACGGGCCCGGCGAAGATCGTCTTGGAGATCCCCTCGAGGATTGCACCGACGATCCGCGCCACGACTCCGATCCCTACGGTCGAGGCCCCCGCGATCTTGATCCCGGATTCATGATCCAGAACGAAGCCGCAGGAGGACGGCACCGGAATCTGCCCGGGCATGCTCTGCGCGGCGAGAGTCGTCTGGTCCTCGTCGAAGACCACCTGCTTGAGGACCGCGAGGTTCGTGCGGGCATCCTCGATCGACTGCAGCAGACCCGAGTTCATGATCCCCAGCTTGTCCATCACCTTGTACGCCGGGAAGAGGGCGCGGCCGGGGACGACGTCCAGGAACTGCTGCAGCCCGGGGTCCTGCATCTGGATGTCGAGGCCGGCCAGGTTGTGGAAGGCCAGCATCTCGTTGTTCAGGTCCTGCACCCCCTGCACGAAGTCCTTGAGATCGGCCCGGAACCTGCCGCACTCCGAGGAGAGGTTGCCCACATCGCACCCGCCGTCGAGAAACGCCGTCAGGCCGTCCTGCTGCGTGTCCACCGCCTGCTGCAGCATCGCCAGGGCGTCGGCGATCATCGCCTTGATCTTCCCGTCCGCGATGGTGCTCCTGGCATCATTGATGGTGTCGATGATGTCCTTGACCTGCATGGTGATCGTGTCGATCTGGGTGTCGGCCCAGCCGGCGTAGACCGCGCCCGGCTGCACCAGAAGGAGCATGAATGCGAGGATTGTGAGAACGGCTGCGGGGCGTCTCGGCATGGCACAAGCCTCCCTGTGCGGAGCAAGGCGTCGTAAATCGACGTCTGCGCGAGGTTCGGGCAGTAAAGGGAAGGAGCGGCTGCACGATTATCGCTGTCAGTGATTCCGGCAACTATACCGGGGCAAGTCCTTCACGTCAACGGAATCGCGCCAACGCCACCCGTGAGCCGCAGGCCGACCCATTGCCTCACCGGTCGCCAGGGTACTCGACCCAGAACAGGCCGCGGAGATCCCCTTCACGGAACCCGGTCGCCTGGTCCTGAGGGTAGTTCTCGGCGATCCGCCGGGCGACCTCCGGCGCGACGTTCTCACCGTGGCACGTCAGACAGATCGGGGCGGTGGTGATCGGCTCGGTGTACCCGCGCCGCCCCCCGGGCAGCGTCACCGTTCGAGGCACCCGTGCCTCCGCGCTGGCGACATACGTCCCGAGGATGCCCGCCACCCATGGGGGCGCGGTATTGCCCGGGTTGCGGAGTCTGTGGCTGGTGCGCCCCATTCGGACCCCGTCCTTCTCCAGCGCCTTCGCGATCTCCGGCGCCTTCCTCCGGCACACATCGATCGCCTGATCGGGGCCGTGGGACAGACCCTCGCGCAGCGCCGCCTGCAGGTTGTCCTTGAATGGTCTCAGCAGCTCCGCTCCCCGGTCGGGCGGGGGCGCGCCGGCGGCGGCCAGCCCCGCCAGCGAAAGCAGGATCGCGACGATTCGACGCATGTGAACGACCTCCCGATGCTCTCCATATCGTATCCTGATCCACGGCCAGGATCACTACCCGGCCGAGGGAGGACTTCGCATGGCAACGGCACGACGGGCCTTCACGATTCTCGCAATCGGATGCCTGGTCCTGCTGCCGTCGGTACGCTCCGCCGGTGCGGAGGCAAACGGTGGCAGGCTGGCCTACGTCTCCAACCTGATGTCTCACACCGTGTCGGTGATCGATCTCGACGCCCGGCGATGGATCCGCGACCTGGAGCTCGGCCGGTATCCGGTCTACTCGTCGCTGGATCCTCACGATCCCACGAAGATGATCCTGGCGCTGCACAACTACGAACGCACCGAGAGCGACGACGCCATCGTACTGGTGGACCTGACGAGCGGGAAGCTCCTCAAGACCGTCCCGTTTCCCGGGCCGGGCATGCCCTCGGGCTTTGTCTACGACGCGAAGCGCGACCGGATCTACGTGGCCGACGAGAACCTGCACAGGATCTTCGCGCTGGACGGCACGACGCTGGAGCCGATCTTCGACCTGCCCGCCGGGCTGATCCCGATCCATGTCGACGTGTCACCCGACGGCCGCTGGCTGGTCGCCACCAACCGCAAGAGCGCCAACCTCTACGTCTACGACCTCGACAACGCTCTCCACAGCGCCAAGGACGGCATCTACACCATCCCCCTCGGCCCGGCCCCCGGGCTGCACTGGGACGCCGACACGCCGGACGCCGAGCCATCGAGCCATCCGCTCGACGTGAAGTTCTCGGGCGACAACCGGACGGTCTGGGTGACCGATTCCGGATCCATGCAGCTTCTTGCGGTCGACATCGTGGAGCGGAAGGTGACCGGGCGCATCGTTCTGGATCTGCCCCCGTTCGACATGGCGCTGAACCGTGACAGGAGTCTTGCCTTTGTCTGCCATGTCAGCGGCGACGCGATCACGGTGGTCGATCTGAAGAAGCGGACGGTCGCCTCCGTCATCGACGGCCTCACTCCCAACCCGATCCACTGCGCCCTGGACGAGGATCGCGGTCTGCTGCTGGCGGCCGGCTGGGGAGCCGACCGCGCCGGCGGCGTGCACCTTATCGACCTGAAGACCCTCGAAGCTCCTCGAGACGATCCGGCCCGAAGGGGCCAAAGGGTCGATCGGAATAACGATCGGGGAGTGAGGGCAGGCTACCGCGTCAGCGCCCGCAGTCTGGCGATCCGCTCCTGGATCGGTGGATGCGACGAGAGGAAGGTGTCGAGCGTCTGACCCGAGGCCCGCATCCGCCGCAACGGGTTGACGATGAACATGTGGGCGGTTCCCCGGTTGGCCTTTTCGACGAGCGGCTCGGTGTCGGCCGCGAGCTTTCCGAGCGCCGAGATGAGCCCGTCGGGGTTGCGGCTCAGCTCCACGCTTCCGGCGTCGGCCAGGTACTCGCGCTGCCGGCTGTACGCCATCTGCATCAGCCGGGCAATGAACGGCGCGAGGATACCGAGCACCACGGCGATGAGGACCAGGATGGCGGCCGCGCCGCCCCCGCTCCTGCCGCGTCCGCTCCGCCGGCCGCCCCGGCCACCGTAGAACAGGATGCGCCGGAAGGCGTCGGCAGCGAACACGATCAGACCCACCTCCGTCGCCATCAGCAGCGCGAATCGCGTGTCGTAGAAACGGACGTGGGACATCTCGTGCGCCATCACGGCCTGCAATTCGTCGCGGTCGAGGCGCGCGCGCAATCCGGTCGTGATGGCGACGGCAGCGTGCTCCGGGTCGCGTCCGGTCGCGAAGGCGTTCAACGCCGACTCCGGGATGACGTACACGCGCGGCATCGGGAGCCCGCCCGCGATCGCCATCTCCTCGACCACGTTGAACAGCTCGGGGTCCTCCTCCTTCTGAAGCGGGCGCGCGCCGCTCAAGGCCAGGATCGCGTTCGCGCCGCCGTACCAAGACCAGACGGCCGTCATCGATCCGGCTGCGAAGGCCGTCGAGGCCCCCAGCAGAACCGGGAGCAGGAGATTCTCCGGGTCGAGCCCTGAGTAGAGCGCGAGAAACCCGGCGATGACGGCGCCCAGCACCATGGCGAGGAGGATCACGCCGGCCATCAGCAGGGCGCTGTCGCGCCGGTTGCGGCGGATCAGATCCAGATAGGTCAGGCTGCCCGGGTAGGGATCGACCCGCCGCGGCAGCGGCTCGTTCACGTGAATTTGACCTTGGGCGCCTCGCCCACGACCGCTTCGTCGACCTTGAAGTAGTCACGTCCCTCGAAGTTGAAGGCCCCCGCGACGATGTTGGCGGGGAAGGTCTGCCGTGACGTCTCGTAGCGCGCCACTACGTCGTTGTAGTGCTGGCGGGCGAACCCGATCCGGTTCTCGGTGCTGGCCAGCTCTTCCTGCAGGCTGGCGAAGTTGGCGTCGGCCTTGAGCGTCGGGTACGCCTCCGCGATGGCGATGAGACGGCCGAGCGCCTGCGTGAGCATGTTCTCGGCGGCCGCCTTCTCGCCGGCGTGCGCGGCGTCGCTGGTCACAGCGACCGCGCGGGCCCGGGCCGAGACGACCGACTCGAGAGTGCCCTTCTCGTGGGCTGCGTACCCCTTGACGGTCTCGACGAGATTCGGGATCAGGTCGTACCGTCGCTTGAGCTGGACGTCGATCTGGGACCACCCGTTGTCGCAGTCGATCCGACGGCGCACCAGCGCGTTGTACATCCCGATGCCCCAGAACACCACGATGACAAGAAGGAGGAGCAACCCTCCCATGAACAGCAAGCCTGTCATGACGACCCTCCAGCCGGTTGCCGCCGGGGCGGCGTGCGGCGCGATGAAGAGAGCATACCCCGAGCGGCCCCTCACGTGACGGCGTTCCGGCTTCGTGGCTTGTGATGGGAGCCCCGAAAGACGAGAAGGGGACATCGCAATGGTGTTCTGGCTGATCCGGGGCGGCGAGCGCCACCTTCGACGACGCCGACCACGCCGCTAGCATCGCCGCGCAGGCTCGCATGATCGCGCTGGCAGGATCCGTGGATCGAGTCGTCCCGGGGCACGATCCTCTGCAGTTCGTCCGGTTCCCCACGAAGGGGCGCGTGGCGCGCATCCGCTGAGATCAGAAGGGATCTCAAGGAGTGCAGCGGAACTCCCGTCGGGCCAGGACATGTCCGTCCTCGTCCCGGGCCTCGACGGCCCAGTTCCCCTCGGAGCCGGGCTTGAGGCTCTTGTAGCTCTTCGTTCGCCAGTGCGATGAGCCGATCCTCAGCGGCACACGTGCGACCTCCACGCCCTCGCGCATCCAGACGTGGTCGATCCTCATGCCGGGCGTGCCGCCCTCGACGAGGGTCCAGTACCAGACTCGGGAGCCCACGGAGAACCGTTCCGCACGACCCACCAGCTCGTGGTTGACTACGTTTCTTCCGACTCCGTGCTTCGGAATGGAGAGAAGCGCAGGGCTGGCGGGGGGTATCTCGCTGGGCTTCACGGCGGGCATCGCGGGCGGTGGCACCGTCGCGGGCTCGGGGGCGGCCTCGACCGGCAGGCTCGGCTCCGGATTCGGCTCCTGTGTCTGCTCGGCCGCAGACATCTCCTCCGCCGCGGGCGCCTGGGTCGGAGCGGGGGCCGGGACCGTGCTCGATGACGGAGTCGCGGGTGGGGCCGTGGACGAGCCCGGCGAGCGGAGCCAGACCACGAGGGTCACCGCTGCCACTGCCAGGATGATTGCGGCCGGGACGACAGGGCTCGCCATGCGCCCCGGGCGGGAGGGTGCGGCGGTCTCCTCATCCTCCCCCGTCGGCGCCGGGGCGGCGGGCGCCGCGCGCTGCCTCTCCCGGCGGTAGTCGGCGATCACCTCGTCGGCGTCCACCTCCAGGACCCGCGCGAGTGCCCGGAGACTCTCCACGATGGCCCCGTCGTCACCCAGCCCGGAGAAGTCATCCGCTTCGAGAGCACGGATCTTCTGCATCCCCAGACCGGTCACCTGGGCCACCTGCTCGATCGTCAGCCCCCGGCTCGCGATAGCCTGCCTGAGCTTCTGTCCGAAGGTTTCCATGCCGCCCAATATAGCGACCTGACTGGCCCGGGCCAATCGAAGACGGCCGGGCGGGAACCCGCCCCGGGCGGGGCCGATCAGTCCGTCTCGCCTGCGGTTTCGCCCGTGGGAGGGGGATCGGACACCGGAACATCGACCGCGGCCTTCCAGGTGCCATCAGGTTGTTTGCGCCAGATAACCACGTAATGGCCCTGCTCCGGCAACGGCTTGTCCTCCGGTCCGGTCAGGGTCATCGAGCAGGTTCCCGTCTCGTAGGCCATGTCGCCCGACCGGGCCACCACCACATTGTCGGGCGTGAAGGTGAGTGCGAACAGCGGAGCCGCGGGCGGCAAAGCCGGCGCCGCGCAGGCGGCGAGCGTCGGAACGATGAGCGGGGCTCCGATTCGAACCAGTGCGTTCACGGGCTTCCTCCTTGTCGGGGATTCTTCCTCGAGGCCACTGCACCTCGATACCGGCCCCACCTGCCCTACACCCCGGCCGGCTCGCAGCGCACGTCGGTCTTCACCGAACGGGCGATGAAACACTGATCGTGCGCCTCGTGGTGCATCGCCAGGATTTCCTCGTGCGTCGGCCGCCTGTCTCCGCCGATCACGGTCTCGGGCCGCAGGGTCACCCGCGTGATCGCCAGATTGCCCGATGCATCCTTGCTCATGACACCGACCGCCGCGTCCCGGTAGCTGTCGACCCGGTAGCCGCGTCTGGCTGCGATATGCAGAAACGTCAGCATGTGGCAGCTCGAGAGGCTGACCACGTACGCCTCCTCGGGATCGACCGCGGCCTCCACCGAATACGGCAGAGGCACGACGTGCGGCGACGAGGACGCGGGCACCTCGACGCCCCCATCGAACACCCACCGATGCCCGCGACTGTAGCGATTGTCCGTGAACACGGCCTCATCGCGCCGCCACTCGACGGTCACTCCATACGTTGACATCCCTTGCCTCCTTCCGCCCCGGGAACCGTGGGCCGCCGGTCCGCACAGGATACATATATGATGGCCTTGTCGCACCTCCACGGGTTCCCCTGGACCGGGAGGCATATGAGGGAGACGGCCATGGCGTCCGAAGTCGTGATTCACGGATTCGAGACCTCGAACAACTTCAAGGTCCGCATCGCGCTGGGATTCAAGAGCATCCCCTACACGTTCCAGACTATCGACCGCGCCGATCGCACGGAGATCCACCGGATCTCGGGACAGTACCTGACGCCCGTCATGGTGCATGGCGACCGCGTATTGTTCGACTCCGCGGCGATACTGCGCTATCTCGAGGCGAACTTCCCCGGGCCTCCACTGTTCGGCACCAGCATGGCCGAGCAGTGGGCCATCGAGGACCTGGAGATGTTCGCCCGGCATACGCTGGCGGGGCCGATGGTCGAAATCGTCCATCATCGCGTGTCCGGTGGGACCGTCGATGACGCGATGCAGGAGCGGCTGGCCGTCGCATTCGGGGAGGCCGCGGGCACGCTGGTTCGCCGGCTGGCCGGCCGCGAGTGGCTGGTCGGCGAGTCGATGACAGCCGCCGACGTCACGGCGGCGGCCATCATGTACCGGGTTCGTGCTGCCGGGCTGTTCGACCTGCCTGCGGGGGTGGAGGCGATCCGCGACTGGGAGAACCGGGTCATCGCCTTCGATCACCACCTGGGAAAATAGGCCCGGAGGCGTGCCCGGGATTTGCCGGATTGAGGTAGGATCGCAGCATCTCGTCAGGGCTGCCCTGGCCGGCACGGCCCATCGAGCAGTTCCGCGCCGGATTCGACCATCTCGAGGAGTATGTCCCGTCAAGCCACCACCCTGTCGCCCGGATACCGTCTCGGCCCCTACGAGATTCTCTCGCCTGCCGGAGCCGGAGGCATGGGGGAGGTCTACCGGGCGCGGGACACACGGCTCCAGAGAACCGTCGCGATCAAGGTTCTGCCGGAAGCCCTCCTCCGGGATCCGGAGCGGAGGCGGCGCCTGGAGACCGAAGCTCGCGCTGTCTCGGCCCTGAGCCACCCGAACATCTGCACGCTGCATGACATCGGCCGCATGGACACGGATCGCGGGCCCGTGGACTATCTCGTGATGGAGTACCTCGAAGGCGAGACACTGTCCACCAGACTCGCGTCTGGCCCTCTGCCGCTGGATGAGTGCCTGCGTTGTGCGGTCCAGATCGCGGGGGCCCTCGACGCGGCGCATCGACGCGGGATAGTGCATCGCGACCTCAAACCGGCAAACGTCATGCTCACGCCGACCGGCGCCAAGCTGCTGGATTTCGGCCTGGCGCGCCGGAGTGCTGTGAGCACACCCGGCGACGAGGTGACCGAGGCGACCACCGTGACACAACAGGAGGCGACGCGGGAGGGAGTTCTCGTGGGCACACCCGCCTACATGTCTCCCGAGCAGGCGCTCGGCAAGCCTGCCGACGCGCGCTCGGACATCTTCGCCTTCGGGCTGCTGCTGCACGAGATGGTGACGGGCCGGCCGGCCTTCACCGGTGATTCCCGGCTTCAGGTGCTCGCGGGGATTCTGCGCGACGAGCCGTCGCCGGCCCGCACGCTGCGGCCCGACGTGGGTGCGGATCTCCAGCAGGTCATCGACCGCTGCCTGCAAAAGGACCCGGCGGAGCGCTATCCGGAACGCCGCCGCCCTCGTTTCGGACCTCTCCGCGTGCGAGTCACACCGCGCGGCATCGGGCGGACGCTCTTCATGGCAGGCATGGGTGATCGTGGCGGCGGCGATCGTCGCTCTGGCTGCGATCGGCTTCTCGGTCTGGACCGGCTGGCGAAGCTCCCGCGAGCGGCGGGCGCGGCAGACGATCCTTCCGGAGATCGCTCATCTTGTCGACGCCGACGAACCGATCGCCGCATTCCGGCTCTTGAGACAGAACGAGCATCTGCTCGAGGGAGATCCCGAGTTCGACAGGCTCCGAAAGGACGTCTCCCTGCCGGTATCGCTGCGCACGGACCCGGAGGGCGCGCAGGTTCTCTACAAGGGCTACAGCACCCCCGATGCCGAGTGGGAGCGTCTCGGCGTCACGCCCTTGAGAAGCGTTCCGGTCCCCGTCGGCCAGCTACGCTGGAAGATCGTGAAGGACGGGTTCGACCCTATGGAGCTGGCCGGGCCGGGCGTCATGCTGCCCGCAGTCGTGACGCTCGTCCCCCGGGGCCAGGCACCCCCGGGCATGGTACGCATTCCCGGCGGCACGATCCGGTACCGGGCCACGCAGGGGGTCGATCTCGAGGACTACTGGCTGGATCGCTACGAGGTCACCAACAGCGCCTACAAGCGGTTCGTGGATCAGGGCGGATACGTGGACCGTTCGCTGTGGCCCGACACTTTCGTCAAGGCGGGACGCACCCTCACATTCGAGCAGGCCATGGACCTGTTCCGGGACTCGACCGGCCGCCCGGGTCCTTCCACATGGGAGCTGGGCTCGTACCCCGAAGGCCGTGAGGAGTTCCCCGTGGGGGGTGTGAGCTGGTACGAGGCCCGTGCGTACGCGAAGTTCGCGGGCAAGAGCCTGCCCACATTCCTGCACTGGTACCACGCAGCCGGCGCCGAGGACCTCTTCTCCGGCATCATCCGACTGAGCAACTTCGGAGGTGAGGGACCCGCGCCCGTGGGCAGCCACAGGGGGCTCTCTCCCTGGGGCAACCTCGACATGGCCGGCAACGTGAGGGAATGGGTGTGGAACGCCGCCGATGACCGCCGGTACACGCTGGGCGGCGCCTGGAGCGACCCCACCTATCTGTTCACGGGGCCGGACGCGCTGGATCCGTTCGACCGGGGTCCGTCGCTCGGATTCCGCTGCGCGATCTACCCCGAATCGCCTGGCGATGAGGCCTTCGGCCCGATCCGGTCCGTCTTCCGCGACTATGCGAAGGAAACGCCCGTCGGGGACAAGGTGTTCGAGGCGTACCGGAGCCTGCACCGCTACGACCCGACCCCTCTGGCCGCCCGCGTCGAGTCGTCCAGGAGCCAATCGGAATACTGGACGGAAGAGCGTGTCAGCTACGCAGCGGCCTACAACGGCGAGCGGATTCCGGCCACGCTCTTCATTCCGAAGAACGCTTCACCTCCATACCAGGCAGTGCTCTACTTCCCTCCCGGCAGCGCGGTCCTACTGAGTTCGATCCACGACGCGGGCACGCGGCAATTCTCGTTTCTGATCCGTAGCGGCAGGGCCCTGTTGTTTCCGAGTTACAAGGGGACCTACGAGCGCCATCTGCGGCCCGGATCGGGCGGCGCCAATCTCTGGCGGGATATCAGGATCCAGTGGACGAAGGACGTCGGCCGCTCGCTGGATTATCTCGAGAGCCGACCGGACATCGATGCCGGGCGCATCGCCTACTACGGTCTCAGCATGGGCGCCGCATACGCTCCGATCGCGGGCGCGGTCGAGTCCCGGCTCCGGACTCTGGTTCTCGTGGGAGGTGGCCTCGACTCAGACAGGCCGCCGCCCGAGGTCGACCCGTTCAATTTCGCCCCCCACGTCCACATACCCGTACTGATGATCAACGGCAGCCACGACTTCATCTATCCGCTCGAGGAATCACAGGCTCCCCTCTTCCATCTCCTCGGCGTTCCCGAGGACGACAAGCGCCATTACCTCTTCGACGGAGGGCACGTTCCGCCCCACTGGCAGGAGGTCGCGCGGGAGACGCTCGACTGGCTCGACCGCAGAATGGGCCCCGTTCTTCCCGACGCCGGGCGGTAGACGAGCGGGCCCCGGGGACGGCGCGGAACCGTTCCACGACCTTCGTCGTTTATCAGCGAGCCATGAGCCGCAAACTTGCCTCACGCGTCTTTGTCGTCCTCTGCCTCGTCGCCGTATGCGGACTGGCTCTCGCCGGTGCCTGGTGGATCCGAGGCGGCCCCGCGGGGCCGTTCAACGTCAATGGCGCTGCCACGGGCGAGCTCAGACTCGAGCCGATCACGTTCACGACGCATCTCGGCGACAAGGCCGAGGCCGAATCGGGCCGGTTCGTCGTCCGCGAGAGCCGGGGAGGGCCCACCTCCAACCTCATCGAGCTGGCCTTCGTGAGGTTCCCTTCCACTGCGGCGCATCCGGGCACCCCCGTCCTCTTCATCCCGGGCGGTCCAGGCACGTCGGGTATCGAGGTGGCGAAGGGCGCGTACTTCCACCTGTTCATGAAGCTCAGGGAGAATCACGACGTCATCGTCCTGGACGAGCGGGGTGTGGGTCATTCGATCCCGGATCTTTCCTGTGGTGAGGAGTTGGGGCTTTCCGTGACGTCCACCAACGCTCTGGAGGAGCGCTTCATCAACGCAGCGACCCGGGCCGCCCGGAAGTGCCTCGACGCGTACCGACGCGAGGGGGTGAGAGTCGAATCGTACAACGACCTCGAATCGGCCGCCGACATCGATGAGCTGAGGGCGGCGCTGGGCTACCCGAAGTGGAGTCTCTTCGGGTACAGCCACGGCACCGAGCTGGCCATGATCCTGATGCGGGACTACGGCACCGGCGTCGACCGCGCCGTGCTGGCCGGGCCGGTGGCTCCCGATCAGGCGATCAAGCTGCCCTCGAGCTTCGACGCGGTGGTTGGGCGCATGCAGGGACTGCTGAATCGGGACCCGATCATGCCTAGCGTCATGCCGGATCTCGCCCGTGCGATCGGCACGATCCATCGCCGGCTGGGTGGAGCGCCCGTCGAGGTGAAGATCCCGACCATGGATGTCGTCGGCTCCGACGACGGCGTCATCCTCACGACCGTGTTCGAGCTCGTGGCGGCGTTCAACCCGTTTCTCGAGGTACAGGTGGGCGGCATCCACCTGGAGATGCTGATGGCGCAGGAGATGGGAGGCGAAGCCTGGATACGTCGCGTGCCCTCGTTCTATGCGGCGATGCAGTCCGGCGACTTCTACCGGGCGGGGCGGCTCGTGCGCAACTTCCGGCACCAGGCGATGCCGCCGGGGGTTCTTCTCACGACGAACTGCGCCACGGGATACCTGCCCGAGCGGATGGCCCGGGCCGAGGCCGAGGGATCGACCTCGCTGATCGAGGCGACACCACTCGTGTTCGGGAGAAGGGACACCTTCTGCCGGGCCCTCGGGCTCCCACCGCTGGAGCCCGCCGGGCCGTCGCCCGTCTCATCGGGGCATCCCGTCCTCTTTCTCGCCGGCACTCTCGATGCCGTCACCCCCCTGGAGAACCTGCCGGAGCTCAGAGAGTGGTTTCCCGCCAGCCACCAGATCGTGGTCGACGCCGCGGTCCACCGCGGCCTCGTCGGTGCGGACACGGCTCCCGCGATCCTGGATTTCCTGTCAGGAGCTGATGTGGAGGACCAGGTGATCGAGCGGGAGTTCCTCTTCACCTACCCGCCGGATCGGACAGCGGAGCTTCTCGATGAGCTGAGGACGGGTCTGTCGAAGGGCGGCATCGAGGGTCTGAAGCAATCGTTCGCCGGGAAGATCCGACCCGACGGCTCGCTCCTCGAACCCGACCCTGCGCTCCGGGCCGACCTGCTCAATGCGCTCGGCTATGAGCTGCTCGCGGAGAAGCGGCTCGATGATGCCGTGGCGGTGCTGGGCTGGGCGGTCGAGCTGCGGCCGCACCTTGCCAACGCGTGGGACAGCTTCGGCGAGGCGCTGGCCGCACGGGGCGACACCCCCGAGGCGATCGATGCTTATGAGCGATCGATCCGGCTCGACATGATGAACGACAACGCCTACTTCAGGCTCCGCCGCCTCAAGGGGCAGGACTAGTTACAGACGCCGCCCTCGTCCACGCTCCCGTTGCAGTTGTCGTCCAGACCGTTGCAGACCTCGGGCACGGGCGACTGGTTCTGCTGGCAGGTCAGCGAGCCGCTCGAGCAGACCGTCGTGCCCGCGGAGCAGATGCCGGGCAGGCCCGTCACGCACGAGCCGCCTCCGCCCGGGTTCCCGTCGTCGACCGTTCCGTCACAGTCGTCGTCCAGGCCGTTGCAGACCTCGGGCACGGGCGACTGGTTCTGCTGGCAGGTCAGCGAGCCGCTCGAGCAGACCGTCGTGCCGGCGGAGCAAACACCCGGCAACCCCGTCACGCACGAGCCGCCTCCGCCCGGGTTCCCATCGTCGACCGTTCCGTCACAGTCGTCGTCCAGGCCGTTGCAGACCTCGGGCACGGGCGACTGGTTCGCGGCGCACACCAGCGTTCCGCTCGAGCAGGCCGTCGTGCCGGCGGAGCAAACACCCGGCATCCCCGTCACGCACGAGCCGCCTCCGCCCGGGTTCCCATCGTCGACCGTCCCGTCACAGTCGTCGTCCAGGCCGTTGCACACCTCGGCCGTCGGCGACTGGTTGGCGGCGCACACCAGCGTCCCGCTCGAGCAGGCCGTCGTGCCGGCGGAGCAAACACCCGGCATCCCCGTCGAGCACGAGCCGCCTCCGCCCGGGTTCCCGTCGTCCACCGTCCCGTCACAGTCGTCGTCCAGGCCGTTGCATACCTCGGCCGTCGGCGACTGGTTGGCGGCACACACCAGCGTCCCGCCGAGCAGACCGTCGTGCCGGGGTCGCAGACACCCGGCAACCCCGTCGAGCACGAGCCACCGCCGCCCGGGTTCCCATCGTCCACCGTCCCGTCACAGTCGTCGTCCAGGCCGTTGCATACCTCGGCCGTCGGCGACTGGTTGGCGGCACACACCAGCGTCCCGCCGGAGCAGACCGTCGTGCCGGGGTCGCAGACACCCAGCAACCCCGTCGAGCACGAGCCACCGCCGCCCGGGTTCCCATCGTCTACTGTCCCGTCACAGTCGTCGTCCAGGCCGTTGCATACCTCGGCCGTCGGCGATTGGTTCGCGGCACACACCAGCGTCCCGCCTGAGCAGACCGTCGTGCCGGGGTCGCAGACACCCAGCAACCCCGTCGAGCACGAGCCACCGCCGCCCGGGTTCCCATCGTCGACCGTCCCGTCGCAGTTGTCGTCGACGCCGTTGCACACTTCCGTCGCGCCCGGGTGGATCGACGGATCGCTGTCGTTGCAATCCAGACCGCCGCACAGCGCATCCGTGAAGGTGTCACCGTCCAGGTCCTGGCAGGCTCCCGTGCAATTGGTCGTGTCGTACGCACAGTTCACGTCACAGAGCCAGAGAGCCGCCCGTGAAGCCCAGCGTCACGCAAGCTCGCGCCGTTCAGATCCGCTCCGTCGCACTGCTCGCCCGTGTCCACGTTGCCGTTGCCGCAGACACTGCACACCCCGCCCTCGTCGACCTGACCGTCGCAGTTGTCGTCGACTCCGTTGCAGACTTCCGTCGCGCCCGGGTGGATCGACGGATCGCTGTCGTTGCAATCCAGACCGCCGCACAGCGCATCCGTGAAGGTGTCACCGTCCAGGTCCTGGCAGGCTCCCGTGCAATTGGTCGTGTCGTACGCGCAGTTCACGTCACAGAGCAGAGAGCCGCCCGTGAAGCCCAGCGTCGTGCAAGCTGGCGCCGTTCAGATCCGCTCCGTCGCACTGCTCGCCCGTGTCCACGTTGCCGTTGCCGCAGACACTGCACACCCCGCCCTCGTCGACCTGACCGTCGCAGTTGTCGTCGACTCCGTTGCACACTTCCGTCGCGCCCGGGTGGATTGACGGATCGCTGTCGTTGCAATCCAGACCGCCGCACAGCGCATCCGTGAAGGTGTCACCGTCCAGGTCCTGGCAGGCTCCCGTGCAATTGGTCGTGTCGTACGCGCAGTTCACGTCACAGAGCAGAGAGCCGCCCGTGAAGCCCAGCGTCGCGCAGCTCGCGCCGTTCAGATCCGCTCCGTCGCACTGCTCGCCCGTGTCCACGTTGCCGTTGCCGCAGACACTGCACACCCCGCCCTCGTCGACCTGACCGTCGCAGTTGTCGTCGACTCCGTTGCACACTTCCGTCGCGCCCGGGTGGATCGACGGATCGCTGTCGTTGCAATCCAGACCGCCGCACAGCGCATCCGTGAAGGTGTCACCGTCCAGGTCCTGGCAGGCTCCCGTGCAATTGGTCGTGTCGTACGCGCAGTTCACGTCACAGAGCAGAGAGCCGCCCGTGAAGCCCAGCGTCGTGCAAGTGGCGCCGTTCAGATCCGCTCCGTCGCACTGCTCGCCCGTGTCCACGTTGCCGTTGCCGCAGACACTGCACACCCCGCCCTCGTCGACCTGACCGTCGCAGTTGTCGTCGACTCCGTTGCACACTTCCGTCGCGCCCGGGTGGATCGACGGATCGCTGTCGTTGCAATCCAGACCGCCGCACAGCGCATCCGTGAAGGTGTCACCGTCCAGGTCCTGGCAGGCTCCCGTGCAATTGGTCGTGTCGTACGCGCAGTTCACGTCACAGAGCAGAGAGCCGCCCGTGAAGCCCAGCGTCGTGCAAGTGGCGCCGTTCAGATCCGCTCCGTCGCACTGCTCGCCCGTGTCCACGTTGCCGTTGCCGCAGACACTGCACACCCCGCCCTGATCCACCGTGCCATCGCAGTCGTTGTCGAGACCGTCGCAGATCTCGGTGGCTGGCAGGACTTCACCCGTGCACGCCCCGAAACCCGTGCCGGCCGGGTTGCAGTAGCTCAATCCCGGAAGGCAGGTCCCGACGCCGAGTGTGCTCAACGGGCCGCTGTAGCAGTTGATGAAGCCCCCCACGGGGCATACGCCCGCGGAAACCGACGGAGAAGCGCAGGACCATCCGGCGCCGTCCCACGCGAGTACATCACCGACGTTCGGGCAGACAACGCCGATCTTCTCCACCGTAACAGCGTCATCGGCAAGCGCCGTGCTGTCCACGGCTCCGGGATCGACCGAGGCCGCGCTGCCCGCCTTGTCGGAACGGAACGCGTAAGGCACACTCACCATCCGGATCCGGGGCGCGAGCACCTCACCGTTGACGGTGATCTGCAGATAACGCGATGCGCCGTCGAAGTCGGGGGGCGTCAGTGGAAGCTCGGCCTCGTAAAGACCGTCGGTCACGTCCACCATCAGGGGACCGGCCGACGCCACGAGCGATCCGGCCGTCGCCGCATCGTACACCTCGAACACCATCGTGTACGTCCCGTTGGCCGGCACGGGCGACGGACCGGATCGATCGGTCAGGAACCCCTGGATCTTCACCGCGGGAGGGACACTCTGCGCCGGCGCGGGACCGGCGGCCAGACACGAAAAAGCGATCACCAGGCCGAGGATTCCGAAAGCGCGCATCCGCAAGACGTCACCTCCCGTGACAGTCAGTGCCCGGCAGGAAGCACCAGATAGTAGAAGATGGCGCCTGCCGGAGGCGAGTCCGAGCCGACGCACAGCGAAGTTGTCAGAACAGAGTTGGCCGGGGCGGGTACCGAGTCCGCCATCTCACCCCGGAAGATCTCGAACAGGGGGGCGGCGCCGGTCCAGGAAAGATCCACGGAGGAGGGATCGACCATGTCTTTGAGCACGTCGAGGAAGATCGGCACCGGCGGGTCGCCGATGATCGACCAGAAGCCGGTGCTCTGGAAGGCTCCGGCGTTGCATATCGACACGGAGCCGACAGGGCCCTGCTGGCCGAACGTCACCGCCACCTGGAAGCTTGCCGAGAGCGCCACATCCGCCGTCGAGGTGATCGTCACCCGGTCCATCACGTAGCCTGTCGACTCCTGGGCGGGGACGCACAGGGTCGCCATAGCGCAGACCATGGCCACGGCGAACAGGCGCCTCACGCGGCGGAAACCACCAGAACGGGTGATCATGACACCCCCTATCTACAGGGGGCAGCGGTCAAAGTCAACTCCCATATTCGTATGATGCCCCGAAAACGCAGAGATCGCTGCGATGGTCCGCGGGCCGGCCCCGTACCTGCTCGGGCGACATGTACCCCACCATTCCCATCACGGTCCCGGGCTGGGTGCCCGGGCCTGCCGTTGGCGACTGGGTCAGAGGGCCCTGCAACCCGGGGGCCATGATCCGCGCCAGGCCGAAGTCCAGGATCTTCTGACGCCCGTCGTTCATGATGAACAGGTTCTCGGGCTTGAGATCCCTGTGGACGATCCCCTTGTCGTGCGCCGCGGCCAGACCGCCCGCGAGCTGCAGAGCGAGTGCCATGACGGGCATGAGTATGGCCGAGCGTGGCGGCGGACGGTCGCCGCGCCGGATCCGCGGCTGCCCGATGCCGGCACGGCAAGCCGGTATGGTAGACTCGCCGCATGCATTCAGCCGAGGGTCAGACGTTCCTTCACTACAGGGTGATCCGCAAGCTCGGGAGCGGCGGGATGGGCGTGGTGTACGAGGCGGAGGACACGAGCCTCGGGCGGCGCGTCGCGCTGAAGTTCCTGCCCGAAGCGCTCTCGCAGGACCGGCAGTCGCTGGAGCGGTTCCGCCGTGAGGCCCGCGCCGCCTCGGCCCTCAATCACCCCGGGATCTGCACCGTCTACGCCATCGAGGAGCACGACGACCGGCTGTTCATCGTCATGGAGCTGCTGGAGGGACGCACCCTGGCCGGCATCATCCAGGATCGGCCGCTCGAGGTCAGAGAGCTCCTGGACCTGGCGATCCAGATCACCGACGCTCTGGAATCGGCCCATGCGCGGGGCATCGTCCACCGCGACATCAAGCCGGTCAATATCTTCATCAATCCTCAGGGGCGGGCCAAGATCCTGGACTTCGGCCTGGCCAAAATCGAGAGCGCGCCGGTGGCCAGGGGCGGCGCCGGCTCGCAGATACAGACCGCGATCGGGACGGACGACCTGACGAAGGTCGGCACCGCCATGGGAACCGTGGCGTACATGTCCCCCGAACAGGCGCGCGGCAAGGTGACTGACGCCCGCACCGATCTATTTTCTTTGGGCACCGTCCTCTACCAGATGGCCACCCGAACGCTGCCGTTTCAGGGGGACACGTCGGCGGTGGTCTTCGATGCGATCCTGAACCGCGAGCCGCCGCCCGTGAGCCAGGTCAACGCCGATCTCCCGCAGGAGCTCGGCCGTATCCTGGGCAAGGCGCTGGAGAAGGATCGGGAGATGCGTTACCAGACCGCCACCGATCTGAAGACCGACCTGATCCGTCTGCGGCGTGATCTCGAATCGGGCGCCCGGCAGACCGTCTCGCAGAGCGGTTCCCGGGCGGCGGCGGAAACCACGTCCCGGGCGAAATCGATCGCCGTCCTGTACTTCGAGAATCTCAGCGGCGTGAAGGAGGACGAGTACTTCCGCGACGGCGTCACCGAGGACCTGATCACGGAGCTTTCCAAGATCAGAAACCTCAACATATTCTCCCGCCCCACCGTGCTCGCCTATCGTGACAAGACGGTCACACCGGCGCAGATCGGCCAGCAGCTCAAGGCGGCCTACGTCCTGACGGGAAGCGTGAGACGTTCCGGCAACCGGCTTCGCATCAACACCCAGCTCGTGGACACGCGCACCGATTTTCCGATCTGGTCGGAGCGGTACGACCGCGAGATGAAGGATGTGTTCGAGGTGCAGGACGAGATCGCCCGGAAGATCGCCGAGGCCCTGCGGGTGACGCTCTCACCCCAGGAGAGGGCGGCCATCGCCGCCAAGCCCACCGAGGATCTCCAGGCGTACGACCTGTATCTGAGGGGCAAGAGCTTTGCCCGCCGGCTCACGCGGCAGGACCTGGAGTTCGCGCTCCAGATGTTCGAGAACGCCGCCACGGTGGACCCCGAATTCGCCCTCGCGCACGCGGCGATCGCCAGCACCTGCGCCCAGTTCTACTACCACTACGAGCGGGATCCGTCGTGGCTGGAGCGGGCCAACTCGGCGGCCCAGCGGAGCATCGAGCTGAGGTTCGACCAGCCCGAGGTGCAGGTGGCCAAGTGCTGGATACTCTACGCCGAGCGCAAGCACGCCGAGGCGATCAAGCTGCTCAAGAGCGTCATCGCGCAGAAACCCGACACCGAGGGCGCCTACTACCTCCTGGGCCGGTCGCTGTTCGCCGGCGGGCAGTACCAGGAAGTGATCGAGATGGCCGAGTCCGCCCGGGAGTACAGCGCGGAGGACTACAACATCCTCGTCCCGATAGGAAACGCGCTGGGTCAGCTCGGCAAGAAGGACGCCCTGCGGAACCTGGCGCATCAGCGGCTGCAGGTGCTGGAGGTTCATCTCAAGAAGGTGCCCGAGGATGGCCGGGCGCGCACCCTGCTGGCCGCCGACTTCGCGACGCTGGGCCGCACCGAGGACGCGATGCGTGAAGCCAATCTGGCGCTGGCGCTGCGTCCCAATGAAGCGATCGTCCTGTACAACCTGGCCTGCGTCTTCGGACGGATGGAGAAGACACCCGAGGCGCTCGACGCCCTGAAGAAAGCGTGGGGGGCCGGGTTCCGGGACGTCGACTGGGTGCGCCGCGACCCCTACCTCACGTTCCTGCACGGCAACCCCGAGTTCGAGAAGCTCTACCCGGCGGATGCAGCGACGAAGGACCCCACCGATTGACCGGTTCCGGGCTCCCGGGAGCTCCGGCGCCTCTCGTCCACAACGTGGTCATCCATGCCTCGTCCCGCGCTCATCAGCTGTGAAGGCCTCACCAAGTCGTTCGGCGGTCCGCCGCTGTTCGAGGGCCTGACCTTCGCCGTACACGATGGAGACCATCTCGGGCTGGTCGGCCCCAACGGCGCGGGCAAGTCGACGCTGCTGAGGATCCTCGGCGGAATCGAGAGCGCGGACGTGGGAACCCGCTCCCACCGCAAGAACATCCGCATCGGATACGTCCCCCAGACACCGGTGTTCACCGAGGGGACGACGGCCGGGCAGGTGGTCTCCGAGACGGTCGCGAAGGATGAGCGGCTCGACGACCAGGAGCAGCGCCGATGCGTCATGCTCGCTCTGGGGAAGACCGGGTTCACCGATCCCGACGTGCCGACCGACACGCTTTCGGGAGGCTGGCGCGCCCGGCTCGCGATCGCGCGCGCGATAGCCCTCGCACCGGATCTTCTCCTGCTCGACGAGCCGACGAACCACCTCGACATCGACTCGATCCTGTGGCTGGAGTCGCTTCTGTCCGGCGATTCCAACGCCTTCGTCGTGGTCAGCCACGACCGGTACTTCCTGGAGAAGGTCGCGCGCCGGATGCTGGAGATCGACCGGCTGCACGACGCCGGCCTGTTCCAGGTCGCGGGCGGCTACACGGATTTCCTGGAGGCGCGCGATGCCGCGCTGAGCAACCAGGCGGCCTATCGGGACACGCTCGCCGGCCTCGTCCGCCGCGAAGTGGCCTGGCTGCGCCGCGGTGCCAAGGCACGAACCTCCAAATCGAAGGCCCGCATCCAGTCGGCCGAAGCCAGCATCGAGAGCCTCGAGGAAGCGCGCTCCCGCGCCGACGCCCGGACGGTGGAGATCGAGTTCTCATCCTCCGGACGACGGACGAAGCGGCTCTGGTCCGGCGAGGGGATCCGGATCGCGTTCGACGACAGGGTGATCATCGATCGGCTCGACCTGCTGCTCTCACCCGGGATGCGATACGGCGTGATCGGCCCCAATGGCTCGGGCAAGACATCGCTGCTGCGGGCGATCGTCGGGGAGATCACGCCCGTGGCCGGGACGATACGGCGAGCCGATGACCTGCGTGTCGTCTACTTCGCCCAGAACCGGGAGGTACTCGACCCTTCGCTCTCGCTCAAGCGGGCGCTCGCCCCGGAAGGAGACAGCGTGATCTACCGGGACCGGGCGATCCATGTGGCGTCATGGGCGAAGCGTTTTCTGTTCCGGACCGGGCAACTCGAGACCGCGGTGTCGCGTCTGTCAGGCGGCGAGCGAGCCCGGATCGTCCTCGCCCGGATGATGCTCCAGCCCGCCGATCTGCTCGTGCTCGACGAGCCGACCAACGATCTCGACATCCCGGCGCTCGAGGTCCTGGAAGAGGCGCTGCTCGACTTTCCGGGCGCTCTCGTGCTGGTGAGCCACGACCGGCATCTTCTCGATCGGGTCTGCACGCAGGTCATCGCGCTCGACGGGCAAGGCGGCGCGCTGCCTTTCGCCGATTACGACCAGTGGGAGGCGAACCGGCCGGCGCCGGAGGCGCCCGCGAAGAAAACGCCGCGCCCGCGCGCGGCTGCGAAGCCACGGACCGGATCCCGGCGGCTCGGCTATCTCGAGCAGCGCGAGTACGACGGGATGGAGGCCGCGGTGCTCGAGGCCGAGTCGCGTGTCGAGGAGGCCCGGGCGCGCGCCGAGGATCCCGCCATCGCTTCGGACGCCGCCGTGCTGCAGGAACGGCTTGCCGAGCTGTCCGGCCTCGAGGCCGAGGTCGACCGGCTGTACGCGCGGTGGGCCGAGCTGGAAGAGAAAAGAAGCTAGGAAGCCCGGCCGCTCAGTTCGCCGGAACCCGCCGTTTCAGGTCGTCCAGCCAGTTGACCACCACGGTCACGCCCGGGGGGGCGGAATCGTCACCGGCGCTCTGGACCAGCACGAACCGGTTCGCATCGCGCACATCATAGTCGCGGAAGCCGGAGATGACGGCAATATCGTCGAACACGATCTCCGGCCGCCCCGCCTTGAAGCTGCCCGTGGTGTCGTCCACCGACACGTCGAGCAGTCTGCTCTGATCGCGGTAGAACAGCCTCCTGCCATCGGGCGACCAGCGCGGGGCAAAACCGCCATCGGTCGAGACCTGCCACTTGCCGCCGTCCCCTGGGAAGGCACGGACGAAGACCTGGAATGCTCCGGACTCGTCGGAGGCGTAGGCCAGCCAGCGCCCGTTCGGGGAGAGCGCCGGTTGCTGCTCCGATGCGGGCGTTTCGAGCAGGGGCTTCGCCTCCTGGCCCTCTCCCGAAAGGACGGCGATGTTGTTCGCGTTCTCGTTTGTGAACGACAGTATCATCGACCGGCCGTCGGGGGTCCAGCCGAACGGAACCACCTGACCGGCGTTCGCCAGCCGATCCGCCGAGTAGATCAGTTCGTCCTGACCGCTGCCGTCCGCCGCTTTCATGTAGGCGCTCATGAGCGCGTTGTTGCGCACCGAGGCGAAGGAAACCCGGCGACCATCCGGGGACCAGCTCGGAGCCGTATTGTCGCCCTCGAAGGTGAGGCGGGTCAGCGTCGTCTGATTGATGTCGTAGATCGCGATGTCGAAGTTCGCCGCTCCCGCCGACATGACGGCGATCTTCGACCCATCGGGAGAGAGCGCCGGGCCGAAATAGGCTCCGGGGGGAAGGGGAATCGGCTCCGGGACGCCGCCGCGGCTTCGCCAGACCAGGCGGGTCTGCCGGGACTGGGGGGCTCCTTCGAGGTAGGCCATCAGGCCGTTGCGCGCGAACCCGGCGTGCACGACGCCGGAGCCGCGCATCCCCATCACGTTCTCCAGCACGGGGACCGGGCTGCCGTGCACCTCGAGCTTCTTGACGTCGAAGGGCACCGCGAACAGGAACCCCTCGCGCCCGAAGACGAGATGCCCGGAAGGAACGTATCGCGCCATACTGGCCCGCTCCAGCACCGTTCGGTGCTCGCCTGTGGACGGGCGGATCGCCTCGATCCGCGCGTCGTCGTAGCTTTCCGGGCTGTCCATGGTGCCGACGGTGTACAGCACGAGATCCTCGCCGGGAACCGCCTGCGGCCAGCGGTGGGTTCTTTCCCCATTCGTCTTGTCGATGGTGGTGAACGGCTTCGGCTCGCCGCCGGCTCCGGGAACCCGCATCAGCGGCTGCGTGTAGTGCGGCGCGAAGACGATGACGTCATCGGTGCCCCAGTCGGCGCCACGGTTGCTCCCCTGCGAGTCGCACAGGGTGATGGGAGCTCCTCCGCCGACCGGCACCTTCTTGAGCTTGTCGTCGGTGAAGAACCCAATCCATCGGCCATCCGGCGAGAAGAACGGCGTGGCCGCTGCCTCGGTGCCCGGCAGCTTCGTCATTCCGTTGCTGTCGAGCCGGCGCACGTACAGCATCTTGCCCTTTTCGTCTCGCAGCACCAGGGCCAGGGTCTTCCCGTCGGGCGACAGCGCCAGGATCCCCATCTGGTCGGCGGGGAGCCGCAGGTCGGCCGGGACCGGCGCGACGAGCGTCAACAGATCCTTCTGATCGACCGACCCGCCCGGCGCGCGCCAGAGAGACACCGCCGCGACGAGTCCCAGCAGGGCGACGAGGACCCACGGAAGAACCTGCCGCCCGCGCGATGAGGCCCCGGCCGCGACGGGCCGTGCCGGCCCGACGCCGGGCCCGACCTCAGCCAGCGAGTCCTGCGACAGAGCCACACGCGCCTCGCCGATGTCCCGCAGGCGCCTGCGCGGGTCCCGGTCGAGGCAACGCTTCATCAGGCTCTTCACCGGAGCGGGGATGCCGCCGGGCAGAGACTCCATCGAAACCTCGTCGCGGAGCACCGCGGCCAGCGTCTCCGAGACGGTGTCGGCCTCGAACAGCTTTTTCCCCGTCAGCATCTCGTGCAGCACGACGCCGAACGCCCAGATGTCGGCGCGCCGGTCGACCGGCCGCCCCTTCGCCTGCTCGGGGCTCATGTACCCCGCCGTCCCGAGCAGCGTGCCCGCCACCGTGCCGGCTGTGGTGATGGTCGGCGACAGCGACGCGCTGCCCGGCTCCGCGGAGGTCTCCGGGGAGAGGGCCTTGGCGAGCCCGAGATCCAGGACCTTGATCTTCCCGTCGGGTGTGCGCTTGATGTTGGCCGGCTTGAGGTCGCGATGGATCACGCCTTGCTCGTGGGCGGCCTCGAGCGCCTCGGCGACCTGTCGCGCCACGTCGACCGCCTCGTCGACCGGCAGCGCCCCGCGGGCGAGACGCTCCGAGAGGTCCTCGCCTGGCACGAGCTCCATGGCGATGAAGTGCACGGAGCCGGCGCCCGGCGCCGGGGCCTCCGCCTGGTGCAGGCCGTAGACCGCGGCGATGTTGGGATGGTTGAGCGTGGCCAGGATCTTCGCCTCGCGGACGAAGCGGGCGAGCCGCTCGGCATCGTTGGCCGAGGCCGCCGGGATGAACTTGATCGCCACCTCACGGTCGAGCGCCGTGTCGAGGGCCTTCCACACCTCCCCCATGCCGCCGGCGCCGATCTTCTCGACGAGACGGTAGTGGAGCAGGCTCTGGCCTGCGTTGAGATTCATCCGTTACGCTCCCAGGCCGGAGAGTTTAGTCCAATCGCGCGGGTCGCGCGACCGGCTCAGGGGACCTGGCGCTCGAGCTCGTCGAACCAGTTCAGGACGACATCGATTTGTGCGGGGGGGTTCTCCGCGCCTCCCGCCGGCCGAATGGAGACGATGGTGCCGTCCGGGAGCACGCCGATATCCGGTCCGCGGAACCCGGCCGAAACCAGGGGTGCCCCCTCGAAACCGAACAGCTTGCGCGGCCTCCCCGGCGTGATGCCGGGTCCGGGCCCGAGGGGCACCACCATGACGTCGGTGCCGCTGATGTACAGGAGCTCTCTTCCGTTCGGCGCCCACGCCAGCGCCTCGACACCCGGACTGGGGACCTGCCAGGTGGGTCCCGGCCCCGGGAAGGGGCGGATACCGATACCGGTGTCGCCTGTCTGGTTCGTCAGGTAGGCGACGAACCTTCCGTCGGGCGAGAAGTGCCCGTTCCCCTCGAGCGCCGGTGTGGCAAGAAACGGCCGGGCGTCCCCCTCGCGTTCGAGGGGGAGGAGCAACAGGTCCGCGTTGTTGTCCTCGAACCGGTCCAACATCAGCCACCCGCCATCGGGTGAGATACTGATCGTCCTGATGAGGCTCGACATCTCGCGGACGACCTCCGGCCTGCCCGACCCATCAGCAGGGACGCGCATGATCGTGCTCTTGTCGGGCACCGCGGCGGAAGTGAAGTAGATCCACCGGCCGTCCGGGCTCCAGACCGGGAAGAGATTCCAGCCGCCCTCGGAGATCTTCTGAACGGCCCCGCTGCGGAGGTCGTACACCCAGATATCCTGTGATCCCGGCCTCTCCTGTAGCGTGACCGCGATCTCCTGCGCGACCGGGGAGGCGGCGAGATTCAGGAAGTCACCGCTCTGCTCCACCAGCCGCCGGACCTGGCCTTCCCTGTCGGCGCCGACGAGGATGTTCCTGATCGGCGCGGTCGATCCCTGAAGGTAGATGAGCGTTCCATTCTGCGAGAAGGCGAAGGCGGCCGAGCCGGAGTCGGGATTCGTGAGGATGTTGGTCAGCACCGCCGTCGGCGTGCCCTGGATCTCGACTTTCAAGGGATCGAAGCGCGTCGCAAAATCGTCTGTCCCTGCAGGTAGACGAGGTGGCCTGTGGGAACATAATGCGCGAGCTGGGCGTTCGGCAGCAGCACCTTCTCCGCCCGCGTCTTCAGATCGAGCGCCCGGACCTTCGCCGTGCTGAAGTCCAGGCCCTGGGACACGGTGCAGATGAGCGTGTCTCCGCCCGGGAGCAGGTCCGGCCAGAGATAGACCTCTCCATCCTTGCCGGTCTCGGGCGCGACCGGCTCGGGCGCTCCCCCTGCGGCCGGCAATCTGAGGAAGGTGCTGCTCTTCCCGTCGCCGCCCGCCTGGAACGGTGTGTAGTAGATGTATCCGTCCGGCCCCCAGATCGAGCCGGGGAGGATGCCGGTACCCTGCCAGCTCGGTGGGTGCCACCCCGCCGAGCGCGATCCGCTTCAACGCGAGGGTCGTCCGGTCGAGGAAGCCGAGGCTGGCTCCGTCCGGTGAGAAGAATGGGTCGATCCCGTTCTCCCCGCCACGAACCGGCTCGACCGTGTCGCCATCCATGGCCCTGGTGTAGAGACGCGCTTCCTCTCCCGAGACGCTCGCGTAGACGATCCTCCGCCCGTCGGGCGAGATCGCGATCGGCCGCGAGAGCCGCAGCCCGACCGGCTTGTCGCCCGGTACGGGGATGGAGAGGTGATAGCTGGCGCGGCCCGCGTCGTCCGGTCGCGCGGCCGGGCCGAGGAACCGCATGGCGACGGCACCCGCGGCGAGCCCGATGAAGACCAGGGTCGCCACGACCGCCGGGCGAACGCCGCGACGTCCTCCTCCCTCCACAGACCCGGGCATGACCTCCTGCCGCCCCGGTTCCGAGAGCAGAATTCGCGCCTCGCCGATGTCGCGAAGCCGGGTCGCCGGGTCCTTCTCGAGACATCGCCGCAACAGCTCCCGGACCGGTTCGGGCGTCCCCGCGGGCAGCCTGGAGAAATCCGGCTGCTCCCGGAGGATCGCCGCCAACGTGTCCGAGACGGTCTCCCCACCGAACAGACCCCTACCGGTGAGCATCTCCCAGCAGCACGACGCCGAAGGCCCAGATGTCCGCGCGCTTGTCCACGGGACGACCCCGCGCCTGCTCGGGGCTCATGTAGGCCGCGGTTCCGAGGATGACGCCGGTCTGTGTCGCCGGCGTCGTCACGGTGGCACATGCGAGGGGAGGCCTCACCGGACGCGCGGCTCTCCAATCCATCGCCTTCGCCAGACCGAAGTCGAGAATCTTCGCGCCGCCGTCGTCGTTCACGATGATGTTCGCCGGCTTCAGATCGCGATGGACAATACCCTGCTCGTGGGCCGCCTCGAGCGCCGGCGGCAATCTGCAGCGCGAGAGGCAACGGCCTCTTCGAGGGTAGATCGCACCGCGCCGCGAGCGCGCTAGCAGGCTCTCGCCCGGCGACGAGCTCCATGGCGAGGAAGCGCACGCGCCGTCCGCTCTGCGCAGACCGTAGATCGAGGCGATGTTGGGATGGTTCAGCGAGGCCAGCAGCCTCGCCTCGCGCTCGAACCGGCCGAGCCGCTCGGCGTCGCCTGCCGAGCGACTCGCCGGGAGGACCTTCATCGGCGACGTCACGGCTCAGGGTGGTATCGGTCGCACGCCATACCTCCCCCATGCCGCCCTGACCGATTTCTCGACGAGACGGTAGTGGAGGAGGGGCGTCGCCGGCATTGAGATTCATACAGTGAGCTCCCGGCTGACGACATTGTAGCCCATGTCGGGAAGCCTCGGAGACGACGGCCTCGAGCGCGGACCTAGAGGCACCCCAGGGTGCAGACGGTGGCCACCTCGTCGACGCAGACGCTGTCCCAGGCCGTCGTGCAGCAGTACGAGTCCACCGCGCAGACATCCGCCACGCAGCTCGAAGACAGCGGCGGCGCGTCGCATCCGGCCGTCAGGACCGCTCCCGTCCCGCACAGCGGGTGAGAGCACGTGCCCTGGCTGGCCGGACACCTCATGCTCCCGCACACGCTCTGCACCTCGAAGACACAGGTGCCGTCCCAGGACGTATTGACACAGTACGGATCCACCGCCGCGATCAGCGCTACGCACGGGTCGCACGGCGATGTCAGCGCCGCGCCCGCCGTGCACGTGTCGTGCGCGCACGACCCGCCGCACGCCCCGATGCTCTCCTGGCTGCGCGGGCCCGACGACCCGGGGGCGACGTCACCCAGCCCGTACGGACCCTCCGGCCGGATCACGTACCAGAGCAGCTCGACCGGCCGGCGGGATTTCCGTAGGGGCCGTCGCGACGCTCGTGCCTGCGGTCGAGCCCCATTCGCACGAGTCGAGAGGTGCCGCAGCCAGCAGTGAAATCGTCGGCGTGCTGCCCGAGTAGACGTGGTACATCGTCGCGCCGGGCGACTCGGGCCAGCTCAGGACATTCGGCGTGCCTGCGACGAACTCCCCTCCCATCGCGATGGCCGCCGGCGGCACGCCGGTGAGCCCCTGGCACATCGAGAACTCCGAGGTGTCATGGGTATCCACGTTGGTGGCGGTGGCCGAGATGATGTCGGACGCATTCACCGCGCCGGGTAGGCCGTGGAGAAGACGGCCTGGCCCAGGGTGTCGGTGTTGACCACGGCGGTGCCCAGGGGATCGAACCCCTCGCCGTGGCCCGAGGGATCGCGGTCCGTGTCGTGGTAGAACTCCAGGATGAAGGTGGAGAGGGGGTTGTGTCCAGGGTGCCGGTGATCGTGCCGCTCCCGGAGGTGGTGGTGGCGGAGGTCAGCACGGGGAAGTTCTGCCGGTTGTTGCCCCCCCCGTCGCCGTCGCCGGGATCGTTGGCCGTCACGCCGTCATCCTCGATGTCGATCCCCATCTCCCCGTTGAAGGAGATCCGGTTTCCGCGGATCCAGTTGGAGAGGCTGGTGGCGTCCATCGTGATTCCATCCTGCGTGCTGCCCGCGATCTGGTTCCAGTCTGGAGGATTCTGGCCGCCGATGATGTTGTCGTAGCACTGGAAGAGTTGAATCCCGTTGCGCCCGTTGCCGGGAGCAACCGTGAAGGTGGGATCGAACCCGAACCAGTTCCCCGCAACGGTGGTCTCCCACGCCCCGAGCATGTTGAGACCGTCCAGGCCCGAGCCCAAAACGACGTTGTCCCTGAACGTCGTTCCCTGAATGTCCAGGAGGACGGCGTTGGACGAGGAGCTGCCCAGCCACCCCAAACCGTCGGCCGTCATCCCGAGCCAGTTTCCCTGGACGGTGTTGGGCGTCACTCCCCCGGTGAGATAGACGCTTTCGAGCAGTATGTTGTTGCCGTTGCCCGAGATGACGTTCCGGTCCGAGGCGCCCGCGCCGCCGATGATGTTGTTCCCCGAGGCCGTGACCCACACGCCGGTGGTGTTTCCCAGGTCCAGCGTGCCGGAGGCGTCCGTTCCTATGTAGTTGCTACGGATGCGGTGGCCGGAGCTGGTGGCGTTCTCGATGCGAATGCCGGTGGAGTTCCCGGAGATCACGTTGGGGAGCGCGCCGGGCACGCCGACGTCCGTGGTGGTGGCCTCTCCCAGGATGTGGACACCGTTTCCGTTGGGCAGGGTGGTCAGGCCGTCAAGACTCAGCCCGATGTAGTTGCCCTGGAGGATGTTTCCGGCCGCGCCCGCGCCCTCAACTCTCACTCCGTCGGAGGCGTTGAATGAGATGACGTTGCGCTCGCCGGTGGTGGCGCCACCGATGGTGTTTCCCGCGGCCCCGTCGATCCAGATGCCGAAGTCGGCGTTTCCCAGGGGTAGGTGCCCGGTGCGTCGGTGCCGATCAGGTTGCCCCGCACCAGGTTCCCCGTCGTGGTGGCTCCGCTGATCACGATGCCGTTGTTGTTTCCGGATATGACGTTGGCATAGGCCACATCCGTTCCGACATAGTTGTCGTGGGCGCCGATCCGGACATCGATGCCCGTGCCGTTGCCCAGGTCCAGCGTGCCAGTGACGTCGGTCCCGATGAGATTGCGCTGGATGGTATTCCCGTGGGGATAGAAGAAGCCGGCACCCCTGTCGACGCCCCGCAGGAGGATGCCGGCGGTCAGGTGGCCTGAAATCACATTCCCGGACCCCGCGACAGTTCCGCCGATCATGGTATTCGGGAATCCGTCGAGCTTGATGCCGTAGAACGAGCTTCCCAGAACGGCGCTGCCCGTCGCGTTGGTTCCAATGTAGTTCCCCTGGATGACGAGGAAGCCGGCACCGTAGAGGTCGATCCCGGCGTCGAAGCTGTCAGCGATGACATTGCCGGCACCGGCGGCCGTTCCGCCGATGGTGTAATTGTCGTTCGTGCTTTCGATGCCAATCCGGTTTCCCTTGGCGAGAGTCCCGGTGATGTCCGTCCCGATGTAGTTGCCCTGAATGATTGTGCCGGACGCGCTGCCGCTTTTGACGAACCAGATTCCTCGATCGGAATTCCCTGAAATCACGTTGCGGGCGGCCGGACTCGTTCCGCCGATGGTATCCGAATCTGCGGCGCCCCAGTAGCCTCCCGTGACCACGCCACTCTCGGATCCGGAGATCTTGGTCACGCCATCGGCGCCAAGACCGATCAGGTTGCCCTGCACGAGCCAGCCACTCACCTCGCCTCCACCGAAATTGACGGCTCCCGCCCCGGTTCCGGATATGACGTTCCCCGCTCCGGCCACCGTTCCACCAATCGTCGCGTCGGAGGCCATGCTTTTTGCCACGATGCCGATGGCCCCGTTGGCCCGCGTGTTGGGGAGAGGCGTGACGCCGTCGATCTTCGTTCCGAAGTAGTTCCCTCGTACCTGCGTGAGGGATGCCCCGTCGATCAGCAGCGCGGGGGCGCAGTCCTGCATGCCTGCAAAGAGGTTTCTCGCAGCGGCGGTGGTCCCTCCGATGGTGTCGGAGCTTGTGCCTTTGACCGTAACCGCGATGTTGAAGACGGGCTCCGAGAGCGTGCCCGCCGGATTCGTCCCGAAGAAGCAGTTCTCCAGGATATTGCCCCCGAGTGTCTCGAACTGAACTCCGGCGGCCCCGTCAGGAGTGGTGGTGCTGCTGAACCAGGAGAAGGCGATCCCCCGGGCGAGACTCGTTCCTCCGGTGATACTCATGGCGGGGGAGCTTTGGGTCGAAATCAGAAGCCCGTACAGCCAGATCTGTGGAGTTCCGGCGTAGCCGGGCTGGGTCGTCGCGTCGAT
Source organism: uncultured Acidobacteriota bacterium (assembly GCA_963806495.1). Taxonomy (GTDB): domain Bacteria; phylum Acidobacteriota; class Polarisedimenticolia; order JACPZX01; family DASXTC01; genus CAWDYA01. Next base: position 94,260 of record CAWDYA010000001.1, read on the forward strand.
CATCACCGGCCCCGTCGCCTGAGGGAGCGAGCCCAGAAAATCGATCCGGTGCGGCCCCGTGCCCGGGATGTTGAATACGATCGAGTCGGCGCCCGCCAGGGTGTTCGCCTGGATGATGGCCTCCCTCAGGCTTCCGGAACCCGAGTCGTTCGTGTTGGTGACGGTGATGATCGAAGCAATCCCCGCATCCATCGTCCCGAGCCCCTCCGTCTCTTCATCGAGGACGGCCAGGTCGGTGAGGGCGTCCGTATTGAGCCGCATGGGCAGGATTTCGGAGATCCTCCCGGTCATCTCCCGGCTGATCCACGTCCCGGCCTTGGCGCAGGCAGAGGCCGCCCACGGCGCCTGCTCGGGCGGTTCGCCCGAAGCTAGCCTCACGTTCAGTTTCCGGCCGGGTGCATCGACGAGAACCAAATCATCGCCCGGCAACGATGACATCCGTGAGGACAGCAGGCGTGATCTCCTCGGCGCGAAGGGCGAGGACTGCACTGCGTTCTTCCATGCAGCGCCCAACGGCGTGGCCACGGGCTGGCCCGGCGGCTCATCTGCCAGTGTCATGAGCTCCGCCACCGGGTGGACGTGAAGCTGGCCGTCGGCGTCGAGCAGCGCGAGATGTCTCTTCCAATCCGCATCGAAGTCCCCCACGGCCAGCGCCTCGATCACGTAACCGGCCTCGATGGTCTCGAGGACCGGGTCGGCCACAGGGGGGGCGCTCGCCGGAGACTCGTAGGAGAGCTTGCGGTCCCGGCCATGCGCGATGACGAGCTCGGCTTCCGGCGGCCGCGGCGAGATCGTGAGCCCAGTCTCCGTCGAGCCGAATCGAGGACGAATCCGTCGCCGGCGACGGCAGGGCCAGGACCTCGGGCTCGCGTCTCAGTGCCCCTCGGGCCCCTCGAAGACCAGCGCGCGTGCGCCCGCCGCGTCCATCACGCCCACCACGATGTCGGTCAGCCCGTCACGGCGGTTGATCTCCCCGTCACGAACGCGGTCACCCGGCCGGCGAGCGCAATCCGCTCGGCCGGTGCGAATCCTCCCTTGCCGTCGCCCAGGTGCAGCCACAGCGACTCGCCCCCTCGTGACGCCGTGACCACATCCCAGTGACCGTCGGCGTCGAAGTCCCCCGCGCCGATGAAGTCCGCCTGCTCCGGCGTCTCGAACACATTGACGTCCGGCAGGAACGGTGCGTCGGTGAAGGCGCCGGTCTTCTTTCTTTCCTGCGCCTCGGGGGCGTTCGGGTAGACGGCATCGACGTTGCCCCGGTGCAGGGCGAACGACCCGCCGTTTCCCGAGTCGTAGCCCGCCACGATGTCGGGCATGCCGTCTTCGTCGAAGTCGGCCGTCGCCAGCGACAGCCCGCGGGCCGTCCCCGAGTCGAGCGAAGCCTTCAACGAGGCGGCACCGTGCCAGGTCGTGGGAACCTCGCGCAGAGGCTCCATCAGGAGCCATGGCGCGCCATTGTCATCGGCCATCCGGGGGGCCGGGGCCGTAGGATTCTGTGGTGCCGACGTACCGAGCGTGAAGGCGAGCGGGACAAGAGACATTGCGGCTAGGTTCATGGTCTGCCTCCAGGTGCGGCCGGAGAGCCGATGCGGTCCTCCCCGAGTTCCTCCTCACCCTACGGTGACCTCGGCCGGGGAGGCCATAGCATCACCATGCGAGTCCGTCGGTATCGGATCCCTTGACCCGCGGGGAAGACTCGTACCAGAATCGCCGGAGCCGGCGCATCTTCCCTCGCGCCGCCCCGGCCCGAATGCGGAGGGTTGATGACGGCCGCACACCCGAATCGACACACGATCCGTCTGGTCACCGCGCTCGTCCTCGGCCTCGCGGTCTCCGCGCTCCCCGCGAAGGAGCGTCTCTACCGCCGCTTCGACCATCGCAACGGTCTCACGAGCAGTCACGTCACCGCGATCGCCCAGGACGACGAAGGGTTCCTCTGGATCGGAATGTTCGACGAGCTGCAGCGTTACGACGGCGACGAGTTCCGGCGCTGGAACACCGACATGCGGGAGTTCAACCAGCTCCAGTGGGATCCCGGGCTCGGCATGCTGGCCCGGACGATGCCCGACGGCGCCATCTGGCGCGTCACGCAGACGGGTCTCGAGCGGCTCGTCACCGACGACGGGCAGGTCGTGGGGCCGAGCCGGTGGATGAGCGTGGGCACCGACGCCACGCTTTGGCTGACCGGTGAGGACGGCACCCTCCTTCGGCGTGGAGGGGATGGAGCCTGGAGCCGCTACGAGCCCACGGTCTTCGATGGCGAGAAGCCGCGGCTGGTCTTCGGCTCGCGCACCGGCGGCGCCTACGTCGACACCGCCGCGTCACTCTGGCGTCTCGGTCCGGACGGGACCGTCGAGCGGGTGCTCGAGGCGGCAGGCACCAAGATGGTGGCGGAGCACCCGAACGGCGCCCTTTACGTCACCGTCCGGGGACGGACCCAGCTTCGCGAGGACAGCCGGTTGGTCGAGATCGTCGATGGCGTCGCCCGCACGATCTTCACGTTCCGCTCACGACCCGTCGACATCGTCGTGCGCGGCGACGATCTCTGGTTCACGGGCCAGGAGACCTACCGGTACAGGCCGGGCGGCGCCGTAGAGCAGATCGACCCTCGCAGCGACTCCAGCATCTCCTTTCCGGAGCTGCTGGTCGACCGCGAAGGCAGCCTCTGGCTCGGCGGCTATGACGGCCTGGTGCAGTTCCCGGAGCCGGACACGGTCGCCTTCACCGCACCGGACGGGCTGCCGGACATCCCCGCCAACGGAGACCTCGCGCGGACGGACGAGGGGATCTGGGTCGGTTTCTACGACGGGCTCGGGCTCATCAGGCCGGACACGACCGGCGACTGGGTCGCATCGACGGCACGCCGCGGTCAGTTCGCCTACGACCTCTGCGTCGACGGACAGCAGCGGCTCTGGACGTTTCAGGCGCCGACGCCGTCCGACGACACCGGCGTCTCGGGGCCCGGGATCCTGGAGCGGACCCACGGCAGGTTCCGGTTCCACCCGATCGGAGACGACCTGTTCTCCGCGGGTCCCTGCTCGCGCGGCGCCGACGGCCGCGTCTGGTTCCTGATCGGCGACATCGTCTATCGCACGCCACGCGGCGTGGGGAATCCGGAGCCGGTGGGTCCGGGACCCGGCGAGTGGGAGACGGTGTTCATGGAGCACGACGGCCGGCTGTGGTCCGGTGCGTTCAACCGGTTGTGCAGCATCGGTGTCGACGCGATCCTGGGAGGCCGGACGGATTGGGTCTGCGAGGATGTCCCGCAGATGGGATGGACCTACGATCTCGCCTCGACCCCCTCGGGGACGACCTGGGCCGCGGCGAGCCGGGGACTCTTCAGGCGTGCGGGCGACACCTGGGAGCCGATCCCGGGAGCTCCGCAACGCTTCTATCACGAGATCATCGAGAGTCCGGCCGGCGGCTTCTGGGTGACCAGCACCGGGGCGGCGACGCGAGCGATCGAACGCCCTGACCTTCCCGACGGGCTCGAGATCGTCGAGCAGCTCAGCATGTGGCAGGGGATCACCAGCGCGCGCAACGGGAACCTGCTCGACGAGCCCGACGGGACGCTGTGGGTGACGGCGCCCAAGGGCCCGATCCGCGTGCCCGCGCGCGCCCGCTTCGCGCGGCTGCAGGTGCCGTCGGTGACGCTGGTGGAGGCATCGGTGGACGGCGAAGGCGTGCCGATCACGGATGAGATCGAGCTGCCGTTCTCTCGCAACCGGCTCGAGCTGCGTTTCGCCGCGCTTACCTTCAGAGACCCGCTGCGTGTGCGTTATCGCGTCCGCTCCGACCCGAAGGACCACTGGGCCGAGACCCGGACCCCGGGATTCCGCTTCACCGACCTGGCCCCCGGACGCTACCGGCCCGAGGTGATCGCCTCGCTCGACGGCGAGCACTGGACGGCCGTCCCGGCGAGCGTCTCGTTCGCCGTGCTGCCTCCCTGGTACCGGACCGGCTGGGCGCTCGCCCTCTTCGGGCTCGCAGGCGCGGCCGGTCTGTACTCGGTCTATCGGGCCCGCGTGGCGGTGCTGCTGCGGCTCGAACGTCAGCGCACGCGGATCGCGATGGACCTGCACGACGAGATGGGAGCCGGTCTGGGCAGCATCGGGATCCTGGCCACGCTCGTGTCACGCAATGACCTCGACGTCGTCCGGCGGGACGGCATCGCCGTCAAGATCGCCGAGACCGCCGAGGAGCTCGGAGCGAAGCTGCGCGACATCCTCTGGTCGCTGCGCACACCGGCGGCCGACCTGCAGGGACTGGCCGCCCACCTCGCGGAGTATGGCGGAAGGCTCTTCCCCGACGATCCCGACCGCTTCGGGACCGAGTTTCCCGATCGCTGGCCGGCAACGCCACTCTCTCTCGCGGTGCGTCGCAATCTCCAGTCAATTGCTCTCGAGGCGATGCACAACGCCGCCAGGCATTCAGCCGCCTCGAAGGTCAGGCTGGGCTTCGACACCTCCGGCCGCACCTGGTCGATGTGGATCGAGGACGACGGCCACGGCATGCCGGCAGGGACGCAGGCAACCCGTCCCGAGCGTGGCATCGGCCTCGAGGCGATGCGGGACCGCGCCTCGCAGATCGACGCGACCATCGCGTGGATGCCGAGGGACGGGGGAGGGACCCGCGTGCAGGTCGGATTCCGCCCGAATGCCGAAGACCGCAGACTGCGCGGCGGCCGGCCGTAGCATCATGATGCGATGGCGCGAGTGTCGGGCGCCGGCCATACTGAGGGCGAGACATCGCCATGGGAGCAGAGGGTGAGCATCCGCATCGTTCTGGTGGAGGACAACCCGCATTATCGTTCCAGCCTCGAGACCTTCTTCGAGGTCAGTGAGGGGTTCAACCTGCAACGGGTCTTCGGATCGGGTGAGGCCTGTCTGCGGCACGTCGAGGATGCGCTGCGCGTGGGCGAGCAGCCCGACTGGCAGCTCGTCCTGATGGACATCGAGCTGCCCGGAACGGGTGGCATCGAGACCACACGACGGCTCAAGCGGCTGCTGCCCGGGGTCACCGTCGTGATGCTCACCGTCTTCGAGGAGCCCTCGGTGATCCTCGAGGCGATCACCGCCGGCGCCGACGGCTACCTGCTGAAAAAGAGCAACGCCCGAGAGTTGATGACGGAGATCCAGCGCATTGTCACGGATGGCGCCCCTCTCAGCGCGGGCGTGGCCCGGACTGTGCTCGAGCTGCTGCGCTCGCTGTCCAACCGTGGCGCCGTCACCAAGAGCCGGACGGGCCCGCCGACGCGGCTCTCTCTCAGCGATCGCGAGCAGGAGGTGCTGCGGTGTCTCGTGGCCGGTCGCTCCTACCCGCAGGTCGCGGAGGATCTCGGCGTATCGCACAACACCGTGCGAAGCCATGTCCGCGCGATCTACAAGAAGCTGCAGGTGCACAGCGTGGCCCAGGCGGTGAGCCGGGCCGTGCGCGAGCGGATCATCTGATCCGCAGCGGGAACCTCCGCGCCACAGAGATCGTATGACTGCCTGCATCACCGGAGGCAAGATGCGCCGATCCGCCCACATCGCGCTGTGCACGTCCCTGATCCTCGTCATGCACGCTCCGTCCGCGCAGACGGCCGGGGTCGAGGGGCGCTGGGAAGGGTTCATCACCACCGAGCCCGGCAAGCTGACCCTGTTCCTCGTGGAGCTGTCGGCCGGTCCGGACGGCTGGACCGGGTCTGCCGAGGTTCCCGGAACGGCGGGAATCCCCCTGCCCGCCCTGCGTGTCGAGACGGGCGCGATCCATTTCGACCTCGGCGACGACCCCGAGCCGTACGTGTTCGACGGCCGCCGCCGGGAGGATGCGATCACGGGAGAGCTCGTGCTCGGTGACTCCAGGCTGCCGGTCGAGCTGCGACGCCGCCGCTGCCGCTTCACCGAAGGAACTCACCGACCGAAGCATGGCGCGCGCTGTCTCCCCTGGCGGCCGAACCGGACGATGACGACGCGAGTTGGGTCGGCGCCCTTACGGCCGACCCTGCCCGGCTGCCCCTCTACCTGCGTCATCCCGACCGGCACTACTGGTCCGAGTATCTCGAGGACGAGAGGACTTTCTACCTGACCGAGGTCCTCGCCTTCGTCGAACCGCACCCAGGCACGCGAGTCGTCCTCGATCTGCGGTTCATCACCGGCGGCGACGACAGCATCGCCGAGGAGTTCCTCGAGAAGCTCGCCGTGCACTTCACCAACGGCTTCCACAGCCTCTCCGACGCCGATCGGCCGGAGAACCGGTCCTGGCTCTGGACGGATCTGGACCTGAAGGATCTGAAACCAGACACCCTGATCCGGCTGTCGTCCCGAGACTATCTCGCCGGACGGGACCCGGTCCTCGAGGCGATAGTGAGTCTGCCGCAGCAACCGCCCGGCTCAGTGGTGGGTAGCCGCCGTCGTCGCCGCGGTGGAGGCCACGATGACCGCGATCGTGGCCGCCTGTGCCGCCCGTACCGCCTCCCCGGCGGCGCCGCCGATGATGTCGCCCTTTGCGATGGTCTCGAGCCGCTTCCTGCGTGCCTTCAACTCGCTGCGGTCGAAGTGGACACGAAGGAGGCCGGTGGCATGCGCGAGAGCGACCAGGATCCCGATCCTGGGCTTCATGGTGAGCGATTCGCCGTTCACGGCCCTTCGGAGCCGGGCGATCAGCGCCCGCTCCGGGGCCGGATCGATGGTCGGGTAGAGCTTCCGCGTGAAGAAGAGGAGGATCTTGTCCTCGGAATCCTTGAGGATCCCCTTCCGGCAGAGTCCCTCCGCGACGCGATGCTTGAGCCGCGACAGGTTGGAGAAGCGTGAGATCCAGGCGCTCGCGCGTTTCCGTCGTTTCGCACCCGCGATCAGACCCAGGCATTCGTCCAGCAGCGGGTCTCCCAGGCCCTTCCGGTCCACCAGCTCCACCGGGTTCTTCTTGTCGGATCCGATGGCAATCCGGTTCTCCAGCATCAGCTCCGCCAGCATGGCTCCACCCAGAGCGATCTTGTACATCGCGGCACGGTTCTCGATGGTCCCCTTGTGGTCTCTGAGCGCGAGAAGAAGGATCTCCTCGTGCAGTCGAAGGCCCTGACTCCGCTCGTTCATCGCTTCTTCATCCTCACTCCTGCTTCGCCCCGCGCCGGTCCAGGATCTCCTCCATCTTCCGGATGGTCGTCTCCATCAGCCGCGCTGCGGCCACGACCGCCTCGGGCTTGGTGAGATCCACGCCGGCGTCCTTCAGGATGTCGAGCGGCGGCTTCGACGAGCCGGCCTCCAGCAGCCCCAGATAGGCGTCACGTTTTGCGGGATCCCCGGAGCGCACCCTCTCGGCGAGCGCCACGCCCGAGGACAGGCCGGTGGCATAGGTGTAGACATAGTACTTGTAGTAGAAGTGCGGGATATAGGCCCACTCGACCGCGTCGTCCGGGTCGATCGTCAGATCCGGTCCGTAGTACTGCGCGATCAGCCGTTCGTAGGTGTCATTGAGAAAATCCGCGGTGATCGGCGTCCCCTGCTCCGCGGCCGTGTGCGCCTCGAGCTCGAACTCGGCGAACAGCGCCTGCCGGTAGATCGTGGTGCGCAGGCTCTCGAGCAGCCGGTTGAGCAGATACAGTCGTTCGTCGTCCGAGCCGGCGTGCTCGAGCATGTAGTCCGACAACAGCTTCTCGTTGACCGTCGAAGCGATCTCCGCGATAAAGGTAGCATAGCTCGCGGTCACGTAGGGTTGATGATGCGACGACAGCCACGAGTGCATGGCGTGGCCCATCTCGTGAGCCAGCGTCGACAGCTCCTCGTAGTTGTCCTGGTAGTTCATCTTCACGAACGGGTGAACGCCGTAGACGCTCGAGGAGAAGGCCCCGCTCTCCTTGTTGCGGTTCGGGTACAGATCGAGCCAGCCATTGGCGAGGTCGAGCCCGTCGCGCAGCGTCGACACGTAGGCGTCGCCGAGCGGCGCGAGCGCTTCGGGAAGTATCTTCTCCGCCCGGTCGTACGGGACGTCCATCGCCACGCCTCTGACCAGGGGCGTGTACAGATCGTAGATGTGGATGTCGGGCAGACCCATCACCTTTTTCCGCAGCGCGACATAGTCATGCAACGGCTTCAGGTTGTCGTGGATCGCCTCGATCAGGTTGCGATACACCTGCGGGTCGATGTGGTCCTTGTCCAGATACGCGTCGAGCGCCGTGTCGTAGCCGCGCGCCCTCGCCATGAACACGTCGAGCCGCATCTGTCCGGCGAGCGTTGCCGCCAGAGCGTCCCGGTAGGTCGACAGCGCGCCGAACAGACCCTCCACCGCCGCCTTCCGCACCTGCCTGTCGGCCGACGCGCGGTACTTGCCGTAGTTCGAGAGCGTGAGCTGTACCTCGGCCCCGGACGCATCGCGGATCGTCGGCAGCACGAGATCGGTCATGAGCGCCGCGTGCGCCTTCTCGTGATCGGACGGGATCTCGTTGAGATCGATCTCGGCCCACAGATTGTCGCCCGCGAGCGACAGCACCCGCTCGGCCTCGGGATCGAGCACGCGTGATCGACGACGACGCAGCTCGTCGAGATAGGGCCGGTACGCGGCCAGCTTCGGCTCCTTCGCGTAGGCCGCGTCCAGCGTCGCGTCGGGGATCTCCATCACCTGGATACGGATGAACGCGGCGACGCGCATCAGGTCGTCGAGGGCGGCGAGCCCCTTGTCCCTCAGCGCCTGTCGCTCCGTGGACGCCTGGTCCGTCACGTAACGCAGATTGCCGTACAGACTCAGCTTGTTCGTGAGCAGCCGCGTGTCGAAGTACAGGTCGAGACAGGCGGCGAGTGTGGCCGGATCCTGCAGCTTGCCGTCGTACCCGGACAGGGACGCACGCTTCTCCTTCGCCTGCAGGAGCCCCTTCTCGAACGCGGCATCGTCCGCGAACAACGGCCCGAGATTCCACTTGTACCGATCGGGCACGGCCGAGCGCGGCAGGTTGGCATCGGGGACGAATCGTTCCGCGGCCCAGGGGAGGCCTGCGGCGATGAGCATGGCGAGAGCGACGAGGACGATGGCGATGCCGCGTCCCCGGATCGCCGACGGGGATGTTCCGGTGTCCGGTCTCATGGCATACCTCGATGATTTGCGGGGCTGGGGCAGTATACGCCGCGCCGCCGGTTGCCCGCTTAGGCTCCATGAGGCGCGCCCGGAATCCCTATGATTCTCTGCCGCCGGGCGCCTCGCAAAGCCCCAGGAAACCGCCGCCGGGCCTGGCACCGGGCTTGCTCTGCACTATCGCATCGCCAACGGGCAACCTCACATCAAGGAGAAAGCTGACATGCGCAACCGACCCCTTCTCGCTCTCGGCCTGGCCCTGCTCGTCCTGATCCCGGTCTCGTTCGCGCTGGCCGGAGCGAGCCACGGATCGTTCGTGGAGGTCACCCTCGGCCCCACGCCGCTGGCGGCCAACGCCGGCCTCGAGAACGCCACGGCGACCGCTCACGTCCAGGTGGATCGCGGCACCGTCGTCATCGTCGTGAACACGGGCGGAGCGGAGCTGCCGGCCGGCACCGTGCTCGAAGGCTGGGTCGTCGACCCGGGTCTCGAGGGCGGGCCGGGCGGTGCGGGTCTCTCGTCGGTGAGCGACGCCGACGAGACCTACGGGACGCCGTTCGGCGACGCCAATATCGACATGCTGGTCGACAAGGCCGCCTACGCGCTCTCCACCGGCGTGCTCCGGCGCACCGGCGCCGGAACGTACCAGGGCCGGTTCAGCATCGACAACAACCTGTCGCCGTACAACGCGGTCGTCGTCACGCTCGAAGCGGACGGCAACGGCGACAACTACGACCCGCGGCCTGGCACGCCCGTGCTGGCCGGCGAGTTCTAGACTCACCCCACAGCGACGAGCCGGCGGTCCGCACGCGGGTGCCCCCCACCCCCGTGCCGGACCGCCGCACGGGGCGTTTGCCGCGCTCCCTCACCGGCGCCGACCGGTCCTCCGGGAACCCCCGGAGCCTCCCGTCCTGCCTCCGGCTACCCGGCGCTCCTTCAGGATTCGCAGGAACTCATCGTACCTGTCCGACGCACCTTCTCGAGAGCTCCACTCGCGGATCCTGCGGAGGTTGACCCGGTGACGCGCCGCGATGCGCGCGGCGGTGTCGAGACTCTGCCGGTCGTTCCAGTGGTAGTAGGCCGCGAGGCGGTCACGGCAGGAGTCGGTGGGCGAGAGGAGTCTGACGCTGACGCGTCCGATCCTCCGCTCAACGCTCCGGATCGCGATGTCGGCACCGATTCCCAGCGGGCCCGGCGGGAACTCCACGAAGAATTCCGTCTCGGGATGCTCGTATCGGCCGTCCTTCGGCCGGAACCCGACGCTCCTCATCGCGGAGTCCAGCGCACGCCGTGTCGCCGAGGACTGCAGGATGAAGTCGAGATCGGAGGATTGGTACTCGCCCTCGGTATAGAGCGTCGCGCATGCTCCGCCCGTCAGCACGGCTTCGATACCGGCGGCGGACAGCGCACCCGAGACCGCCGCGGCGACATCCTGCAGAGTCGAGCTTCGCGTCAGCCTCACAGTGGCTTGCCGGAACGCCGCGGACGCCTCCTCAGCCGGCCGACCCGCTCCACGAGCTCATTCTCCGGCTCGGCGAGGCGTCTCAGGTAGGCCTGCAGCTCCTTTTGGGCGAAGTAACGCGGATCGAGACGGTACAGACGCGTCCTTCCCGCGGTCCGCCCCGCGATGAGCCCGTCACGCTCGAGTCCGCGGATGGCCTGCTGCACGCCGTACAAAGGGACCCCGAGAACGCGTGAGAGCTCCCGCGGGAAGCTCTCCTCGAGGAGCGCGAGAGCCAGGAGTACGAGGGTCCGGCTCCTGCTCCCGAAGGGTGAGGATCGAGAGACCAACATAGTTGGTCATATGACACATAATTTTGGTCGATGTCAAGAGGAAAAAACGGGCGGGGCACCCCCGGGCACCGGGGGACGGCCTTTCGGGAATCAGTGGGGCTGCGCGTACACCACGCCGTTCTTCATCACGAACACCACGCGCGCGGTGGCGCCGATCTCCCGTGTGGGGTTGCCCTCGACGGCCACGAGGTCGGCGAGATATCCCTTGCGCACCCGGCCCAGGTCGTCCTTCCTGCCCAGCACCTCGGCCGACACGGCGGTCGCGGCCAGCAGCGCCTGCGCCGGACGCATGCCGTCGCGGACCATCCACTCCAGCTCGCGGTGGTTCGTGCCGTGCGTGAACACGCCGACGTCGCTGCCGCACCCGATGCGCACCCCGGCGTCGAGCGCGTAGCGGAAGGCGCGCGCCGCCTGCTCCATGTCCTCGGTGGGCTCGCTCTCGCCCCGCACGTACCCCTGGAAGTACTCGGAGTAAGCCTCCGCGGCGGTCAGGGTCGGGAAGTAGGCCACCGCGTGCTCCGCCATCAGCCGGAACACCTCCTGCGTGCCGCCGTAGCCGTGCTCGATCGTGTCCACGCCCGCGAGGATCGCGCGCCGCATCCCCTCCGGCGTCGTCGCGTGTGCCGAGACCGGACGGGCCAGCGAGTGGGCGGCCTCGACCAGGCGGTCGAGCTCCTCCTGGGTGAAGGTCGGCACCGCCGAGCCGCCGGGGCCGCAACGATAGTCCGCGTACACCTTGATCCAGTCGGCGCCGTGGCCGGCCTGCTCGCGGACGGCGGCCAGGATCTCCGGCACCCCGCTCGCCTCCTGCGCGCCTTTCGGCAGATCGATGTCGGGGCGAAAGCCCCTGGGCCCCGGCCCGTAGCAGCCGGTCGCCACGATCGCGCGGGTGGCCGTGAAGAGACGCGGTCCCGGGATCAGTCCTTCGTCGATCGCACGGCGCACCGAGAGATCGTCGTACCCCGCCCCCTCGGTCCCCAGATCGCGCAGCGTGGTGAAGCCTGCCATCAGGGTCGCCTCGGCGTGCTTCACCGCCTCGATGGTGCGATAGGCCGGTGGCTCCTCGAGCACCTGATCGTTCCAGAGCGTCTCGTTGTACGGGTGCAGGAAGACATGCGAATGCAGATCCATCAGACCGGGCAGCAGCGTGGCGCCGGGCAGCTCCACGACCCGCGTCCCTTTGGGGCGCTCGATATCGCCGGCCGGCCCGACCGCGGTGATCCGGTCTCCTTCGATCAGGACCGCCCAGCCCTCGTGCACTTCCTCCCCATCGGCGGTGAAGACCCCCGCGGGACGCAGCAGGACGTACTCCGGGGCTTTCCCGGCAGGCGCGGGCGCCGCGACGGCGAGCGCCGACACGACCAGCGCCGCGATCATGATCGGCATGCAAAGAAGAACTGTGCGAGGCTTCATGCGCCCCCGATGCTACCTCCGTCAAGGTGGGCCGTGTCAATACTGTGATATCATCAGCGCCCGAAGTCGTCGCCGCAGCCGGGTACTCCAACATGGATAATTCCGTCGCCTCTCTCATCGTGCAGGCAGAGAACGGGGAGAAACCCGCGGCCGACATGCTCTTCACACTGCTGTACGCGGAGCTGCACCGACTGGCGAGGTCCCAGCTCGCCCGCAACGCCGGCGAACTGACGCTCGGCACCACGACTCTGCTCCACGAGGCGTATCTCGACATGTCGGCGCGCGAGCAGGCTGTCTTCCCCGACCGTGCGCGTTTCATGGCCTACGCCGCCCGCGCCATGCGCGGCCTCATCATCGACCACGCCCGCGGCAAGCAGGCCCTCAAGCGGGGCGGCGACTTCATCTTCTCGCCGCTCCCGGAGGCGCTGGAGGATCGCACCTCCAACCGCCCCGACCTGGAGCAGATCGGCGCGGCCCTCGACGACCTCGCAACGCTCGATCCACGACTGGCCCAGGTGGTCGATCTCAAGTTCTTCTGCGGCTTTTCGTTCGAGGAGATCGCGCGCATGCTGGGCATCTCGGAACGCACGGTGCAGCGCGACTGGGAGAAGGCCCGCATCTATCTGCATGGTGCCATCGGCGGGACGGCTCTGTGAGCGAGGGGCCGGTCCGGAGGTTCGACAAGGAGCGGTGGCTGCGCATCAGCGCGCTGCTCGATACGGCTCTCGAGCTGGAAGGAGACGAACGGACCGCCTGGCTGGAGCGGCTGCGGGGCGAGGACCCCGCCATGGCGGAGGAGGTGGCGGCGCTCCTGGCGGAGCACGGCGCGCTCGAGCAGGAGGGATTCCTCGAGGGCCCCGCGGCCCCCCCGCCGCCCCCCGCGTCCCTCGCCGGCCTCGCCGTGGGCGCCTGGACGCTGCGGACACCGCTGGGCCAGGGGGGCATGGGCAGCGTCTGGCTCGCGGACCGCAGCGACGGCCGGTTCTCCGGCCAGGCCGCGGTCAAGCTGCTGAACGTCAGCCTCATCGGGCACGACGGCGAGCTGCGGTTCCGGCGAGAGGGCAGCATCCTGGCGCGGTTGCGTCATCCGAACATCGCGCGGCTCCTCGACGCCGGCCTGTCACCACTCGGTCAGCCTTACATCGTGCTGGAGCACGTCGACGGGGAGCGGATCGATCAGTACTGCGAGGCCCGCGGCCTGGGGATCAGCGAGCGTATCCGGCTGTTCCTGGAGGTGCTGGACGCGGTGGCGCATGCCCACGCCAACCTGATCGTGCACCGCGACCTGAAGCCCCAGAACGTGCTCGTCGATGGTGACGGGCGGGCCCGGCTGCTCGATTTCGGGATCGCCAAGCTGATCGATCCCGAGCCGGGCGAGATCGACAACGTGACCCGCGCGGGAGAATCGGCCCTGACGCCGGAATACGCGGCCCCCGAGCAGGTCACGGGCGGACACGTCACGACCGCCACCGACATCTACAGTCTGGGCGTCCTGCTGTGCGTCCTGCTCACTGGGCGGCACCCGGCCGGCTTCACCCCGAGGACGCCGGCGGAATGGGTCCGGGCCATCGTCGACACCGACCCGCAGCCGGTGTCCGAGCTGGCGGCCGGATCGGCCCACGGAAGCTACAGGGCCGCCCTGAAGGGCGACCTCGACAGCATCGCCGCCAAGGCGCTGAAGAAGGATCCCGGCGAGCGCTATCCGTCGGTCGAGGCGTTCGCCGATGACCTGCGTCGCTACATGCGCCACGAGCCGGTCAGTGCCCGCCCGGACACCCTGGCCTACCGGACCGCGAAGCTGGTGCGCCGCCACCCGGCCGCCGTCGCCTCCGCCGCCCTCGCCGTCGTTGCTGTGGCCGTCTTCACCGCCGCGATCGCCTGGCAGGCACGTGAAGCAAGTCGCCAGAGGGACGAGGCGAAGGCGCAGATGGCCCGGGCCACCGCGGCCCGTGAGTTCATGGGATATCTGCTGAGCGTGGCTTCCACTCCCGGGCCGGGACACACGCCCGGAGATCTGCTGGCCAAGGGAGAGTCGCTGATCGACAAGGAGTACGCGGGCAACGAGCCGCTGCAGGCGGAGATGCTGGCGGACATCGGCGAGCAGTACCTCGGCACCGAGAGCTTCGATAAAGCGACACCTGTGCTCGAGCGGGCCGCCGAGCTCGCAGAACGTTCCGGCGATCCCGCCCTGATCGCACATACACTGTGCCCACTCGCCCTCGTGCGCATCAGCAGGAACCAGCGCGACGAGGCGAACGCCCTGATGGAGCGGGCGCTACGCAACCTCCCCGACGACTCGCTGCACGCCCTGCAGCGCGCCGAGTGCCTGATCGACCGCGGGACATTCGGCTTCTACACCGAGGAGGCGGAGGCGATGAAGCGCGACGGCGCGGCCGCGCTGGCGATCCTCGACACCATCCCCGTACCGGCCGTGTCGGAGCGGATCGATGCGCTCGGGGTGCTGGCGTACGGCTACTACCTGGCCCGCGAGACCCGCAAGGCGGACGCAGCGTACGCGGAGCTGATGGAGGAGCTCGAGCGCGCCGGCAGGGACGATACGCTGCTCGCGGCCGATGTCTGCAACAACTGGTCTCTGGTGCACTACGAGGGAAACATCGCCAAGGCGGAGCCGTTGAACCGGCGCGCTGTCGAGCTGCGGCGATCGATCGAGGGAGCCGATGGGATCGCTCCGACGGTCACCTTCAACTACGCCGGCGTCCTGCTCCAGCTCGCGCGCTACGACGAGGCCGAACGGATATACCAGGAGACCATCCGCACGGCACACGCCAGGAAGGAGGAGCGCATCGAGACGGACGCCATGCTCGAACTCGGCGATTTGTATGTCGACAAGGGCGACCTGAGCCGGGCGGCCGCACAGCTCGAGACTCTCGGACCGCTCCTGACGGGCCCGAAGCCGGATCCCTTCAGGCAGATCCAGATGGCGTACTTCAAGAGCCGCCTGGCCCTGGCCCGTGGCGACGCCGCGACCGCCCGGGGCCTGCTCGTCCCGGTCGTCGAGGTATTCGAGAAGAGGAACTCGCACCTCAGCCTGCGCGTCTTCGCGCTCGTCACCCTGGCCCATGCCCAGACGGCCCTCGGGGAGCCGGGCGAAGCGGAGACGACGGCACGGCACGGCATGGAGGTCGCCGCCTCCTACGTCGAACCCGGCACTCCCTCGTACCTGATGGGGTTGTCGCAGGCGGCTCTCGCGGAGGCGCAACTGGCTGAAGGGGATCGGAACGCCGCGAAGGCCTCCTACCGCGCGGCGCTCGAGCACCTCGAGGTCACGCTGGGCGACAACCACCCCGCCACCGCCGACGCCCGCCGGCATCTCGAAGAGCTGGACGAGATCGCCGGCGGATAGACCCGGTCACTCGATCAGGTCGATGATCTGGTGGGCGAAATCGAGCAGCCCGGCGGCGGCTTCCGATGAGATGCTCTTCACTCCTCGTGCTCCCAGCTCGTTTTCGAACGCCCGCAGAAGGTCAACCGCAGCCCTGGCCCGACCTTCCCTGCGCAGCGCGCTGTCGGCCGCGTCGAGCTTTGCTGTCAGGCTCGACTCGAGCCCCACCGGCAGCCCGAGCGACTTCACCTCCTGGGTGAGATCCCCGACGGCCCGCACAGGCTGGCCGCTCACGATGGCCGACCATCCCATCCACAGCTCGGCGCCGTGCCCCTCATCGGTGGCGCTCATGAAGAAATGCCTGCCCAGCACTGCCGATCCGCCCGAAGATTCGTCAGCCGGCCCACCGGCGATGCCCTGGACACGGATTGTCCCGGCGTCGGTGCCGTCAGTCCGCCAGAGGCTGGATCCGTTCCGGCCGTCGTCCGCGGTGAAGAGAAGGGCTCCATCCAGCACCGTCAGCAGTCTCGGGGAGGAGGATGCCGGCCCCGGCTGGATGTCCTTCACGAGAACTGTGCCCGCCTGCGTCCCATCGCTCTTCCAAAGCTCGCGACCGTGCGCCTCGTCGACGGCGACGAAGAACACCGCCCCGCTCGCCACGATGAGCCGGCTCGAAACGGAGTCGGACGGTCCCTCGTCGACATCCTTGACGAGCGCCGTGCCCTCCTCCATCCCGTTGCTGCTCCAAAGCTCGATTCCGTCCGCGCCGTCGTTCGCGAGAAACAGAAGCCGACCGTCAAGCTCGACGCCGTATCCCGGATAGGAATCGTCCGGTCCCGGGAAGATGTCCTTCACGAGCATGGTCCCCGTCTCCGTGCCGTCGCTCTTCCACAGTTCCGCTCCGTGGTCGGGGTCGCGGGCGCTGAAATACAGCACGCCGTCGACATCGCCGAGCATGTTCCAGTGGGAGTCCGATGGGCCGGCAACGATGTCCCTGACGAGGACGGTCCCTGCCGCGCTCCCGTCGGTTCGCCTCAACTCGATGCCGTGGTCGGCATCCCGCGCAAAGAAGAACAGGGTATCGCCCGCGACTGTGAACGCGATGGGGAAGGAGCCGGCGGGGCCGGGGTCGATGTCGGCCACGAGGACGGTCCCGGCCTCCGTGCCGTCGGTTCTCCACAGCTCGGCTCCGTGGACGCCATCGTCGGCCTGGAAGTACAGATCGGCGCGGAACTCGATCATATCGGTGGGGCTGAATGCGTTTCCCTCGCGAATCGAGCTCGTGGAGCCCGGCCGGATGTCCTTGATGAGCCTGGTGCCTGGTTCGGTCCCGTCGCTCCACCACAGTTCACGGCCCGTGACGCCATCAGAGGCGGTGAAGACCAGACCCCCGTCCCGTTCGAACAGATCCTTCGGCGTGCCCGACGCGATCCCCGGCCTGAACTCCTTGAGCAGGCCGGTGCCCGCCTCCGTTCCATCGCTGGTCCATAGCTCCCTGCCGGAGTCGAAGGTCGCCGCGGCGAAGAAGAGTTTTCCCCCGCTCCCTCGAGGAAAGCGGGCGAGGAGGATCCGGTACGTGGCGGGTTGCCCGGCAAAGGGAAGCTGTTGATGTCCTTGACGAGATGCATCGGCCCGTCCGCGCGGACGGCGGGCCCGGCCGACCACAGCGCGATGAACACCATCACCGTTCGACATATGGACCACAGGCTCTTCATGAGGGTCAGGTTCCCTTCGTGCTTAGGGACACGGCGCGGGATTCGCCCGCTCCGCGCCCACCGATGTCAGCCCCTTGGTCCCCTCCTGCCGGAGCCGGTTCTCACCCGTGACGATGTAGAACAGGCCGTCTCCCGGCGCCGGCAACGAAGGATCGACCGTCGTCGTCCCGCCGACTCGCGAGGCGGCGCAGCCTCCGTACATCCCGGGCAGCGTCGAGAGCGAACCCGAGTAGAGGTTGTACGCATCCGACGCCGGCTCGAAGGACCACACCAGCGTCTGCAGATCGCCGAGCACGTCCAGCCCCTCGACCTCGCCGGGCGGCCCGTAGGTCGGCGTCATGCCGCCGTCCAGGATGTACGACATCCCCCACAGCCCACGCCGCGCGATCGGCTCGTCGATCGAATCGAGCGTGAGCCGGAAGCTCGCCGAGGTGGAGACGACTGCGTCCATCGGCCGGCCGCCGGCGTTGAGGGCGTGCTCCTGCAGCCGGTAGCTCGCGCTCGATTGCGCCAGGACGGCGCCGGGAGCCAGGAGCGCCATCACCACGATCATCCATCGTCGAGGATCCATGTCGCGCCTCACCGCCATCACCGCGGCATCAGCAGGACGCGGATCGTCCCGATGCCGGACCCGAGCGGCTCGAGCGCCTTGCCGAGGATCGTCCCCGGGCTGTGCGTCGTCGCGCGCATCGCCGCGCCCTCCGTCGTGGAGGTCGTCAGGAAATCCCCGGCCGCGATCGACGCGACGCTGGCATCCACGAGCACCTCGCGGATCTCCGCGACCGCCACCTCCACCATGCCGTCGTGGTCGGGCGTCACGGCCACACCGACCAGGTTCCTGTCGGACGCCTTGTCGCACCGCCTCACACCGCCGGCCACCGCCGGGTCGAGCACCACGACGTCGCCCGCCTGGATCAGCGACGTGGCGATGAACATCTCACCGGGTCGGCGCCAGACCTTCGCTTCAGACGCCTCTCCCGACGACCCGTTTGCCGCCGGATTCGGCATGCTCCCCGACGACCCGACGCCGCTCGCTTCCGGCCCGGCCGGTTCGAGCTCGGGCCGCGGAGGCGCCTGCGTGGCGATCGCGTTCGGCAGGCTCCGCTCGGTTGCGCTGATCGAAGGACGGCCGAGGCCGATGCGGCTCTTCAGGTCGGACGTCGCCCTCAGCCCGGGGTCGACCGGCCGACCCACGGCCTTCGCCATGGTGCGATAGCGCTCCAGCGCGTTGTAGGCCCGCAGCCCCGGCGACTTGGCGTAGACGTCCTCGCCCGAGGCGCGCAGCGGGATCCACGATTCGTCCTGCTTCTGGGACACGGCCGGCATCTCCTCGAACCCAATCCGCAGACCCGTGACCCAGTAGTCGAAGGCCACGTTGGAGCCCTTGGGCCCCCGTACCAACAGCTCTGTCGAGGAGACCTGCTCGACGGCGAGCGGAATCGGCTCGTCGCGCGGCGTCAGGTGCGCGGTCAGGCCGATGTCGGGGTTCGCCGTCCAGGCGAACGTCGGGTCGAGATCCACGCGGGCGAAGCCGTCGATCAGCTTCGCACTGCCCCGTGTGTAGACATTCACCTCGGACGACTCGGGGGCGTGATAGATCACCACCTCGTTCGGGTCGTCGGGGTGATTCTGCACGAACGAGACCGAACCCGTACCCTGCACCTTGTACGGACTGTTGCCGATCCGGGACCAGGAGCTGTCGGTGATGTCAATCTCGTGGATCCCGTTGTAGTTCTTGCCGAGGATCCCGTAACCGGAGTATCCGACCCAGAGGTATGTTCCGGGCAGACCGTCCTGGAGGAACTGTCCCGCTACCGTCCCATGCGCGTCCACGGCGTAGGTCCCCGCCCCCAGACGCACCTCGAAGTTGTTGGTCGTGTTTCGGAAGTAGCCAGCGTTGTACGGTCCTACGCTGTACACTCCGATTCCCGTCCCACCCGTGGCTGTGAAGGCACCACCGTAGTTCTGGCCGGCGGCATAGGCACCGAAGGTGGCATAGCCGAGGTAGGCGTACGAGGCATCGTTCAGGTCGTAGAAGAAACCACCATACGATGAACCCCGGCACTCGATCCCGTCGTTGCCGTACGCGACATTGCAGTAGGCGCCGTAGTTGTTCGAGGCATGGAGCGCCCCCAGCGAGCCCGAGTCCCCCGTCACATCCACCGCGGGCTGGCCGGGCTGGGCGGCGTGGAACTGGATCGTCCCGGCCTTCACCTGGGGCGTCGACGACGTATCCAGATAGAAGCTGGACGACTGGCCGTTGAGCTGATCGGCGTCGCCGGCGCTGCCCGCGTTGAAGGCGTAGGCCGAAGCCAGAACGCGTGTCCGGGGCGCCAGGGTCTCGCCGTCGATCTCGACCTCCAGCCACACCTCGTCGAAGTCATGGAACACCTCGAACAGCGAGCCGTACGTGCCGGGGCCGGTGCCGTCGGACACCGCGCCGCCGCCCAGCTCCGCCGAGAACAGACCACCGTCCACCGCCACCGCCTGGGTGTTCGACGCGAGGTGCTGATCGACGAGCAGCTCGTTACCCGCGAACTCGGCGTCGAAGAAATGGAACGTCATGTCGTAGGCGCCGGTCAGCGGCTCGTCGGCCGCGCTGCGCAGCACCCCCTGATAGTTCACAAGCCCCGGCGGGCTGGCGGCCAGCAGAGCCCCGGGCAGGGCCAGAAGCAGGATCACTAGGAAGACCTTCCTCATCTGATTCTCCTCGGTGCATGACGCGTCGTGTCGGGATTCCCCCCCCGGGGAACCTGCCGGAGACACGTCGTCTTCAGTTGGTAGATCGGAATCCGGAGACGAAAAGCGACATCCGTGACAGCCGGATCCGGGCGCCCACCTTGTATTTCGGGCTTCCATGTCGGGATCGAGGCTTCGAAACCGATCTCTCACATGTGAGGATGGAGGAGACAGACCATGAGGCGTCACGACCAACTCTCGATCGCAGCTCTCGCTCTGACCGGCTTCCTCTGCAGCGGCGCCCCGGCCGCCGCGGACGGCCCGGCCCGGCTGCTCACGGACATCAATCGCACCTATAGCTACGACATGGACTCGGCACCGAGGGATTTCCACTCGGCTGGCGAACTGACCTTTTTCGTGGCCACGACGCCTGAGACAGGCTTCGAGCTCTGCCGCACGGATGGAACCGAAGCCGGCACCTTCATGGTGAAGGACATCTACCCCGGCCCGACGAGCGGCGTCCGTTTCAATTCTTCCCAGGAAGGGAGCCTCGCGTTCGACCCCGCCATCGTGAACGGCGAGGCGTTCTTCATGGCGAGCGACCGCGTACACGGCTGGGAGCTGTGGAAGAGCGACGGGACGGAGGCCGGTACATCGATGGTGAAGGAGATTCCGGCCCGGCACACAGGGTCCGTTCGATGACACCGTCAACGGGGGTTCATCCACTCTCACCTGGAGCCATGCCGAGGCAGGGGGTCTGCTGTATTTCGCCGCCAACGACGGCGAGCACGGATTCGAGCTCTGGCGCACCGACGGGACGGAAGCCGGCACCTTCATGGTTCAGGAGATCATGCCCGGCCCGGCCGGACCGTTCGGGGCTCGCTCCAACGGAACGCTGCGGGGGTTCAACGGTGCGCCCGCGGGACAGACGCTCCTCTTCTCCGCGGACGATGGCGTCCACGGGTCCGAGCTCTGGCGCACCGACGGCGCCCCAGGAAGCGCCACCATGGTGCAGGACATTCTCCCGGGTGCGGCCTCCTCCTCGCCTTCGCATCTGATGACGCGCGGCGGCTCGGTTCTGTTCTGGGCGGACTGGGCCGGCACCGGGAGCGATCCCTGGATCAGCGACGGAACGACGGCGGGAACCGGGCTGGTGCGGCCCCTCAGTCCCGCCGGGGTTCCGCAGGCAGTGTCCGAGATGGACGGTGCTGTCTACTTTCTGGTCTCCCGGAATCTGTTCGCGACGGATGGAACGTACGCGGGAACGCGGTTCGTCTACTCCTTCAGCGGTACCGTCACGATCAGTGGCGTCTGTGCCGGGCACCTGCTGCTGACCGCCGCGGACAACTCCACGGGAACGGAGCTGTGGATCAGTGACGGGATGGGGAGCGGCACCCACCTGCTCAAGGACATCGCCCCGGGCAGCGCGTCCTCGGGTCCCTACAATCTCGTTTCCGCCGGGGGACGAATCTTCTTCACGGCCAACGACGGCGTCCACGGAAGGGAGCTCTGGACCAGCGACCTGACGGAGACGGGAACCTCGATGATCCTGGACCTGCGGCCGGGCTCTGCGAGCGGCTCCTACTACCTCTATCAGGCCCCGGGGGCATTCTGCTTCATCGCCTCCGATGGTGTCGCCAGCCGGGTGTGGACGAGCGACGGCACCGCCGCGGGAACGCGCCCGATCCGGGAGCTGCGCTCGTACGGGAACGAATCCGGGATCTCCCCGACGGGGCGATCCTGTTCGCCGGTGTCGACGAGCTCCACGGCAACGAGCTCTGGCGATCGGATGGTACCGAGGCCGGCACCTTCCTCCTCAAGGACGTCAATCCGCTCGTCCGGACGAACAACTCGTATCCCGGCTTTCTGGGGGGGCTCACGATACCAGGAGCGGGAGATTGCATGCTCTTCGCGGCCGGCGACGACGACCACGGCAGGGAGCTTTGGATGAGCGACGGAACATCACAGGGCACTCGGATGCTGAAGGACATCACACCGGGACCGGGCGGGTCGGTCAATGCGGACTCCGTCGTCTACAAGGGCGCCGTCTACTTCGTCGCCAACGACGGCCTGCACGGAAGCGAGCTCTGGAAGAGCGACGGCACCGAAGGGGGGACCGTGCTGGTGGCCGACGTCAATCCGGGCAGCCAGGGTTCCGTGCACGAGCTGGTGATCTACAGGAACGAAATCGCGTTCATCGCGGACGACGGAGTGCACGGGTCGGAGATCTGGACGAGCGACGGGACCACCCAGGGCACGCGGTTGGCCTTCGAGACGGTTCCCGGCCCCGGCAGCCTCTACCCCTACGATCTGTTCGTGGCCGGCGACATGCTCTACTTCACGGCATACGATCCGGACATCGAAGAGGCGTTGTGGAGAACCGACGGAACGCAGGCCGGCACGATCATCCTCACCGACTCCACCAATGCCGATTCGTGGTTCTCCGCCAACGACTTCGTCGCGCTCGGGAACCGCGTGTTCTTCCGGGGCGACTCCGACGCCGCCGGGTACGAGCCATGGATCAGCGACGGCACGGTCGCCGGAACGCACATGATCAAGGACATCCGCCCCGGCTACAACGGGTCGTTTTACTACGGGGACGTCTCGGCAGCGCTCGGCGGATTCGTCTACTTCTCCGCGTCGGACGGCGTGCACGGCGAGGATCTCTACCGGACCGACGGAACCGAAGCAGGCACGGTCCTCGTGAAGGACATCAATCCGGGGTCCAGCGTGTCAGGGATCGGCTCGATGGTCGTCCTGGACGGCACGCTCTACCTCACTGCGGGTCCCTCGGCGTACCACGCCAACCAGCTCTGGAAGAGCGACGGCACGGAGCAGGGCACGGTGCCGGTGGCCACCGATCTGGGGGGGTTCTGGGACGCCCTCGACGCGTCGACGGGCGCGCTCCTGTTCAGCGCGTGGGATCCGGATCATGGGTTCGAGCTCTGGAGGAGTGATGGAACGACGCGCGGGACCGTCCTCGTCCAGGACCTCTACCCCGGTCTCCTCGGCTCGCAACCCCGAGGGTTCGCTGCGCTGGGGGATCGCGTCTATTTCGCGGCCGACGATCGCAACGCGGGCATCGAGCCCTGGGTCGCTCGCTCGGCCATCGTGCTTGCCCGGCCGGAGGTTGCGATTCGGGATTTGATCAACGACGTGTGGAAACTGGGTCTGCCGTTCGGAATCTCCACGAGCCTTGGCGCGAAGCTCGACGCAGCCGCTCAGGCGGTATCCCGGGGCCGAACCGGCGACGCGCTCAGGGGGCTCGAGGCATTCGACAAGAGCGTCGACGCCATGACGCCCAGGTGGATCGCGCCGGCCGCGGCCGCCGACCTGAAGGAGTTCGCCACGGAGATCGCCGGCCTGCTCGACCCCATCCCGTAGGTTGCGAGCCTCTTCGCACGTCGTCGCGGTATCGCGTCACGAGCCGCACAGGCAGAGCTGCCGGGGGAAGCAGGCATCGGGCCACTGCGCTCCAGTCCGAAGCGGGTTCTCCCGTAGGAGCCCCAACAGCCCGGGTTCGTCGGAACGATCAGGTGGTACCTCCCGCCGCGGCCCGGCATATAGCCACCGGGGAGGGTCCCGTTCTCTCCACCGTCGAGCGTGCAGGCCCAGCCCGCCTGCCCGAGGTTCGAGGTGACTGTCTCGAACCGCCGCCAGCCGAGCATCATGTTCAGGGGGTTCAGCGGGATGACCGCGATGGAGGGATCCTCGGCTGCGTCACCCAGGATGTCGTTCCCCCGGCTGTCCACGTTGACCTGGAAGAAAGGACAAGGAGGACATCAGGGGATGGACCATCCGTGCACCGCCGGCCGGCTCGCCGGACCATGCTTCAATCGACCCGGAGTTCACGGGCCTGTCGCGCAGGTGTCCGTCGGCCGGGGCCGGTCGATCCACGACGCCACGACGCGGCCCAGCTCGGTGTAGCCGATACGGTTGAAGTGATCCCAGTCCCTCGGCCCGTGGATCCGCTGCTCGGCGGTCAGGCGCCGGACCGCGGGGTGCATGTCGATGAAGCCCGCGGACGTATTCAGGACCTCGGAGCGGATCCGGTTGCACAGCTCGAGGCTTCTCGGCTCGACCCGCGAGGCCTCGTGGATCCGCGAGCGATTCTGGTAGCTGTGCACCGTGACCTCCGCCGAGGCGAGGCGATAGGACGCCAGCGGGCTGGGCAGGTAGACGACGAGTACCCGGGTGCCGGGGAAGTGATCCATCAGATAGCGCAGGGATGAGTGAAACAATTCGACCGCTTCGACAGTCTCCGAGTCGGTCAGCTCCATCGCCGGCCCCTGCAGATCGTCCGGGATGTCAACGACATGGCCCGCGATCATCGCCTTGTTGGTATTGTGCTCGGTGATGCGCGGCTTGTCCGACTCTTCCCTGCGTATGGCCGCATCGCGCCGCTCGTGCGACCGGAACAGATCCGCGGCCATGTTCAGCGCGAAGCGTGAGAAGACGAGTTGATCGAGAATGCCCTCGCCGGGCCGGAGCCTGGCGATCCTGTCGCGCACGATCCGGTCCACCGCGGCCTGGTCCACCATGCCTCCTTCCTCGAGGCCGGCTTTGTGCCGCAGGAACGAGAGGTTGTCGTCGAAGTCGTTGCCTTCGTAGAAGTAGACGACGATCGTCTCCGGGCTCTCCAGATGGAAGAACCACGAACGCCGCGCCAGCTCGTAGGCCTCGGTCGGATAGACGACGAGGCCCTCGAAGCTGCTGGCGCCGCGTCTGCCGAACGAGATCACGTCGCGGTGCGTCAGGTCGTGGATGACATGGGCGGAGTGAAACGGCGCGTTGCTCCCGGGGCTCACTTCGTGCAGCCAGTCGCCGCGGCCCTGCGCGTACGAGTCCCCCACCAGCGCGATCGGCCGGACCGGCCGCACGCCGTCCTTCGAGGACTGCACGAAGACCTTCACGTTTTCGGGAAGATAAAGATGATATCGCAGGGGCACGGCGCCGAGCCCCCGGACCGCGAAGACCGTCTCGAGCACCACGATGCAGAAGGCGACGCTGGCCGCCACGAGACCGGCGTTCACCAGAAACGTCCGCAGACGGTCTTTCGAAGGAAAGATCTTCAACCAGCCTGCCTCCTGGGTGGGGAGCGACGGCACTCTACCACCCGCGAGCCGCAACGGCTCACGCATCGTCCAGCCGGGCCCTTCCGGTGTATAATCCGCCGCTACCCGGCCCCGTTCACTCAACGACTCGAACCGAAAAGGAGCCGCAATGAGCAGGTCCGCAAGGAAAATTCTCGCCATCACCGCGATCGCGATGGTGGCCGGGCTCGCGCTCACCCGCGCCGCCCAGGAGCCCCCTCAGCTTACACCCGAGCAGCAGGCCGAGATGGAAGCGTACATGAAGGCAGGCACGCCGGGCGCTCCGCACGAGGCGCTCGCGTCCAGGGCCGGGGCGTACACGGTCCGGATAAGGTCGTGGCAGGAGGCGGGCGCCGAGCCGACCGAGGAATCCGGAACGGCCACGCGGACCATGATCCTCGACGGACGCGTGGCGGTCGAGGAGTTCAACGGCTCGATGATGGGAATGCCGTTCACAGGACACGGGATGACGGGCTATGACAACGTGACCGGCAAGTACTGGGCCACCTGGAACGACAGCATGTCGACCGGCGTCATGGTGAGCGAAGGCACCTGCGACGCCCAGGTCCGTGACTGCACTTTCACGGGAAGCTGGAACGACCCGATCAAGAAGGCTCCCGTCACGACAAGGATGACCACGCGGTGGCCCAGCCCGACGACGGAGGTCTTCGAGATGTACGGCCCGGGCAAGGACGGCAAGGAGTTCAAGATGATGGAGCTCACCTACTCGAAGAAGTAACGCCGGCGCCCTCGAGCATCCTGACCGCGTCGCGCAGTCGGGGGTCGTCCGTGGAGAGCGGCGGTATCCAGGTGCCGAGCAGCTGCCGGCGCCACCAGTCGCCCTCGGGATTGTCCGGCGGGGCGAACTCGTAGCGGTACAGGAGCGCCCGCACGTACTTCGGGGGCGCGCCGGGAAACGGGTTGCCGTCCAGCAGCGAAAGCGTGCCTGCGTCGCCGTGCAGGAGCTTCCAGACGAACTCGATGGTCCACGGGTACCTGTTCGGCGTGGACATCGCCGCGAACCATATCTGCCAATCGATCCTGTAGTGGTAGGGCGAGACGATGCAGGGCCGCCGGTGGACGTCGCCCGGCTTGCACTTGAACTCGTAGGGCCGCCACCGGGCGCCGGAGCCGGGCTCGTCGCGCGTTCCCTCGAAGATGATCTCGCGTCGTTCGCGCCCCACGCTGCCGAACGCACCGTAGGTGTTGACCAGCTCGAGCCGGTTGAACGCCGTGTTCATGGCCTGATGCGACGAGAGGAGGTTCATCACCGGGTAGACGCTCAGCACCGCGACCAAGGCGGCGAGGGCCCGGGTCGCCACCGTCTGCGCCCTGGAGGGCCGCGCCTCTTCCGCGGCTCGTAGCGCCCGCCGAGAGAGCCGGTCCGGCAGGAGATGACGCAACAGTCCATCGTCGAAGCAGGCCAGGATCGGCACGAGCGTCAGATAGTTCAGGAAGGAGAGATTCCCGCTGAGGATCAGGCTGACCTGGAAGGCGGCCATGAGGGCTCCCGCCACGTGCCGCACGGCGCGCGGGCCGAAGACGCCCCACGGGCAGACCAGCTCGCACAGATGATTGAAGAGCACGCCGCCCCGGTTGATCCACTTCGGAAGAAAGTGAAAGGCACGGCTGAGCGGGTTCGGGATCGGCTGGGTCTCGTAGTGGTAGTACAGGCAGGTCAGGTCGCGCCAGCACGAGTCACCGCGAAGCTTGATCAGCCCGGCACCGAGCATGATCCGGAAGACGAGCCAGCGGAAGAGCACGATCACCACCAACGGCGGCGCCCGCCTGGGAAAGGGTCGGCCATCGAGCAGCGGGCAGAGGAAGATGGCCAGAAAACCCGTCTCGAGGAGCTGGATCTCCCACCCGTACCCGTACCAGATCTGGCCGATGTGGACGAACGAGAGATACAGGGCCCACAGGATCAAGAGGATGATCGCGTTCGCGTAGCCAAGCACGACCGCGAGCGAAAGGGCGACGCCGATCCAGGCCGCGGTCACGAGGACGCGATCCGAGGCATCGACCCAGAAGAGACTCGGCTCCTCGAGGAAGCCGTCGACGCGCGAGCCGGCCGATTCGGCGCTCCGATCCAGATAGAGTCGCGCGGGCGTGAGGCCGTCCGAGCCGATGAGCGGAAGCACCTGCATCGCCAGCGAGAGGAACGCGACGGTGTAGACCAGCCCGAGCAGACGCAGGATCAGGAATCGCGTCAGCCAGTAGGTGGGGCGCGGCCTCTCGACCGCCTCAGCCGACTCCGACATGCCGCGAGGATACAACAGGGGCGAATGGCTCGTTTCCGGGGGCGCGGCGCTCCGGTCACGGACGATCTCCGCCCGCCCGGGGCCCGGGGCCCGGGCAACGCTCGACAAGACGTGCCTTCTCCTGTACCCTCTGTTCCCAGACAACGAATCGACGCCCCGGGCCGGCCCCTTCCGCACGGCCTGAATTCGACACGCACCCTCCCCTGCCTTGCGACCACCCGGGTCCGGTGCGGGGGGCGCCTTTCGAACCGAGGATCATTTCAACAATGACGACGATGGCGAACGCGAAGAGCAAGACCGACCGGCTGCCCTGGAAGGTAGCCGACCTCAGCCCCGCGACGGTGAGGTTCGGCCGCAAGGAGATCGAACTGGCCCAGCACGAGATGCCCGGCCTGATGGCCCTGCGCAGGGAATTCGCGGGCAGCAAGCCGCTGGCCGGCGCCCGGATCATGGGCTCCCTTCACATGACGATTCAGACCGCCGTCCTGATCGAGACTCTGGTCGAGCTCGGCGCCGACGTGCGCTGGGTGAGCTGCAACATCTTCTCCACCCAGGATCACGCGGCGGCCGCCGCTGTGGCCGGGCCGGGCGGGACGGCCGACAGCCCGAAGGGCGTCCCCGTCTTCGCGTGGAAGGGCGAGACGCTGGAGGAGTACTGGTGGTGCACGCTGCAGGCCCTCCAGTGGCCCGACGGCGCCGGCCCGAACCTCCTTCTGGACGACGGCGGCGACGCGACCCTGCTCGTCCACATGGGAGCCGAGTACGAGGAGAGCGGCGCCATCCCCGATCCGGAGACGGCGACCAGCGAGGAGCACCAGGTCGATCCTCACGCTCCTCCACAGGACTCGCAAGGAGAACGGCGACAACTTCTGGCGGCCGATGGCGAAGGCGATCCGCGGCGTCTCAGAGGAGACGACAACGGGCGTGCACCGACTGTACCAGCGGATGCAGGCCGGCACGCTGCGCTTTCCCGCCATCAACGTCAACGACTCGGTGACCAAGAGCAAGTTCGACAACATCTACGGATGCCGTCACTCGCTCGTGGACGCCATCATGCGCGCCACCGACGTGATGGTCGCCGGCAAGCGGGTGCTCGTCTGCGGCTACGGAGACGTCGGCAAGGGCAGTGTCGAGTCCCTGCGCGGCCAGAAAGCCCGGGTGGCGGTCTCGGAGATCGATCCGATCTGCGCGTTGCAGGCCTGCATGAACGGCCTCGACGTCGTGGATCTTGAAGGACGTGGTGGGCACGTACGACATCTTCGTGACCACCACGGGCAACAAGGGGATCATCATGGCGGACCAGATGGCCCGCATGAAGCACAACGCCATCGTCTGCAACATCGGCCACTTCGACAACGAGATCGACATGGCCGGGCTCGAGAGTCTGCGCAAGGCGGGCAAGGTGGAGAAGATCGAGATCAAGCCCCAGGTCCACGAGTGGAAATTCAAGGAGACGACGCACGGACCCGGTGGCGGAGGCCACTCCATCATCGTCCTGGCCGAGGGTCGGCTGGTGAACCTGGGCTGCGCCACGGGCCACCCAGCTTCGTCATGTCGGCATCGTTCAGCAATCAGGTGATGGCGCAGATCGAGCTGCACCGCAACGCCGAATCGTACGGCAAGTCGGTGACGGTGCTCCCCAAGCAGCTCGACGAGAAGGTGGCCCGACTGCACCTCGCCGAGTTCGGCGCCAGGCTGACGAAGCTCACCGAGGAGCAGTCCCGGTACCTCGGCGTTCCGGTGGACGGCCCCTACAAACCGGATCACTACAGGTACTGAGGGTCCGGCAGCGCCGGGACGCTACGACCCGCAGGAACAGATCGCCTGCGGGAAGCACGCGGCGGGCCCCTGGGGGCGCTCCTGCCCGGCGCTGTCCAGGCCGTACGAACCCTCACGGCCTGAATCGCTGGAGACGATCAGGTAGTAGGTACTGCCGCTTGCGGGTGTGATCGTCTGACTCCTCATGCCGCCGGTCGAGCAGGATTTCGGCACGTGGCTGGTGTAATCACCCAGCGTCCCCTCGTAGACGGCGTAGTCGCTGTCGCCTGCCCGGCACGAAGGGCCCCACAGCAGCGAGAGATCGCCATTGGGAAGCAGGGCGACTCTCAGTGGCAGCTTGCCGTTTCCATCGGGCACGGTGCCGGCGCCGATGCAGCTGCTCGCCTGGCACTCGTCGGGGATGTGGTTCCCGTCGGCGTCCGGACTGGAACCGTAGGCGATGTCGCTCACGTCGGAGGAGCCGTTCCCGTTGCAGTCCGGGAAGAGACGCACGTAGTAGACATCCTCCTCACCATTGAAAGTCGCCGTGTACGCCACGTCGGCTCCCGTGGCGTTCGACACGATGGCGTTGTAGTCGCCCATCTTGAACTGCCCCGGATAGCCCAGCGAGGTGTCGAACGCCGGGCTGACCGCGACATTGGCCGACCAGGTGGCGCCCGCGTCCCAGGAGTAGGCGTAGAAGAGCTGGGAGACGTTCACCATGCCGCTGTTGCGCGTGTCGTTCCAGATCACGTCGATCCGCCCGTTCGGGGCCACCGAGTGCGCCGCCAGCCAGTGCCAGTGACCCGAGCCGACGGGATCGTCATTGACCCGCACGGGAGCGCTCCAGGTCGTCCCCCCGTCCGTGCTGCGAGCGAGGTTGACATCCAGAGGATCGGTCCCGACGGAAGTCGACACGGATGCAAGGACATAAACGTTTCCGTCCGTCGACCCTCCTGAGCGGTCCGCCGCCACGTTGCCCTGCCCGAGGAGCCCGGCAGGATTCGGCTGGACGCCGTACCTCATGCTGCCCCCAAGGTCCACCCGGGCTCCCGTGAACGTCGGGGTCGCGATGGCGTTGCGCGCATTGAGGGACCTGGCCACGACGAACTGGCTGAAGTCCTGCGTGGTCGTACCTTCGATACCCGTGGCGTACAACTCTCCGCTCGGCCCGACGGCCAGCGTTCCGAAGGTCGGCCAGAGTGTAACGGGAACCGGATACTGGAAGATCTCACCGCCATCGAGGGATCGCGTCAGGACGTTCAGATCGCAGCAGCCGGCGAAGCGCTGCCAGATCCCGTAGATGAAACCATCACTTGCACCTCCGGTCCTGTCGATGACCATCCAGTTCTTGTCCCCGCCCCACGCGACGGTCCGGAAGCTGCCACGAGATCCCCCCATCCGTCGAGCGGAAGACACTCACGATGAACTGGTCCCCGAGGCTCTGGTAGTAGAAGACTCCGCCGGAGTCCACATCCAGCACGGGATCGCTTCGGAAGATACCCGCCTGGAGGCTTCCCGGGAAGGTCCAGCTCGCACCCCCGCTGAATGTGTAGGCCCAGCCCGCCTGCCGGAAGTTGGACGCGACCGTGTCGAACTGCCGCCAACCCACCACCATGTTCTGGGGATTCAGGGGATTGACCGCGAGGGAGGGCTCGTTGGCCGCATCGCCAAGGATGTTCTGCCCGGCCCCGTCGACGTTGATCTGGACGCTGGCATAGGAGCCCTGGGTGACACGCAGGCCCTTCGATCGGGCCTGTGGGTTCGCCCGGGCTGAGTGCGCCGCCGGGGGGTCATCCGGCTTCTCGACCTCGACGGTCGTCGAAGGGTCGGTCTTCGGGTCGGCCAGCGACTCGGCGCCCAGCATGGCGACGAGGAGCAGGCCGGAGGCCAGGCACGGCAACACGGCGATACGACGGGACATCGTCACTCCACCCTTCATGCCGGGACACCATAATGTACCACCTCCACGCGCTGCAGACCATGCCGGATCCGGACGTGTGCGCCTGTTTCACCCTGGCCTGCGCATTCTCTTGAATCCACCGGCCTGCTGAACCAGAATGACCGGAGGCGTGGCGTCCCAGCTCGAGAGCCTGGCGGAGCCGCAGCTATCGGGCCTCGTGATACCACGAGGAGCCGGCGGTCATCCGTTGCTGAAACGAGCGGAGCAGACACAGGGGATCTTTCCGTGAACGGATCACGTCCGGTCCTCGGTGGCATCATCCTGCTGTACTTCATCATCGCGCTTGAAGTCCTGATCATGATCAGTCCGTTCGCCGCGTTCTTCTATGCGGCGTTCAACCCGTTCCTGCTGCTGCTCGCGGATTCGCCTGCGACTCGCTGGCTTGCGGGCTTCTTTCTGCCGCACATGGTCCTGCCACCCGGCTTTCTGCTCCAGGCCGTGCGCGTCGCCGGCTCCATCCTGTTCGTCACAGGGACGATTCTCTTCCTGGTCTGCGCCGGCCAGGTGTACGTCCACAAGTTCCGGCGCCTGGGACCGGTGCGGGGCGGACTCTATCGATGGGTCCGGCACCCGCAGTACGTCGCGCTCTGGGCCACCGGCCTGGGACTGGCGATCCTCTGGCCCCGATTCCTGACCATCGTCCTCTGGACCGTCATGGTCGGCCTCTACTACCTCCTGGCACGGGACGAGGAGCGACGGATGGCGGCGCAGTTCGGGGATCAGTACCGCAGCTACCTCGCCCGGACCGGCATGTTCTTCCCGAAGGCGCTGGGATCGATGGTCGGTTGGGGGTTGCCGCTTCCGAATTCGCCAGGGCTCCGGGTGGTCTTCGGGTTTCGTCCTCGTTGCCTTCGTGGCCGTGGGAGGCGCGTTCGCTCTGCGAGCCTACACCATCGCCCACCTTCCTCTATGGACGAACGGTCGTGTGACGGCGCTTGCCATCCTGCCCGTCGACTCGGTCATGCTCGAGCATCGCATGGCGGAGTCTGCTGGCACTGCCCGAGGTCGAGACCCGGCTGGCGCAGCATCCGGGTTCCATCCTCGTGTACCTTCTCCCGAGGAACTACGTCATGCAGGGGATGATCGCGGACACCGCTCCTCGGTGGCGGCTCTACGAGCACCATCAGACGGTGGCGATGATCACCGACTGGATCTTCCACCCGTTCCGCCACCTGGAGGGTGGGCACATGATGATGCATCACAACATGGGGGACGAGTCCGCCCCCGGCTCATCCGCCGCCGGCACCGTCCGCCGCCTGATCTTCCTGGGCGTGAGAACGTCCGGCGGTGAGAAACCTCCGTCGTCCTTGTTCGCCATCAACGCGGAAGCGTACCCCTCTGTTCCTCATCGACGTCGACGTCCACAGCCTCGATTCTGCTCGATGTCAGGGATCTCGGCCAGGGGACCGGCTGGGGCCGGGTCCCGACGCCGATGTTCTAGAGAGCTTGCCTCCTTCACGTTCAGGGAGTGGACATGCCGGATGGTACGCCCCTCCTGCACATCAAGCCCTACGTGCCCGAGTTCGATGCATATCCTGACTCTTGTGCTGGATGGCTCCAGGCGAGCACATCCACGCGGAAGCTCGCCGACGATCGCTTCGATCGCCGCCGGAAGGGTCCACGCCCCTCTTGAGCCTGCCCGGCATCGGCATGCTCAGGCCTCGCTGCCCGGGCACCGCGTGCTGCGCCTCACACTCATCAGGT
This sequence comes from uncultured Acidobacteriota bacterium, assembly GCA_963806495.1. Lineage (GTDB taxonomy): Bacteria > Acidobacteriota > Polarisedimenticolia > JACPZX01 > DASXTC01 > CAWDYA01. The sequence continues at coordinate 127,028 of CAWDYA010000001.1, forward strand.
TGAAGGCGATGGCGAGCCCCATGAGGACCCCGTAGATCCCGTCGGCCACGTCCGCCCCGATAGGCGTTGCCGGGTGAAAAAACCAGCGCCCGACGAGGGCGATCAGCAGGCAGTTCATGCCGATGGTCATCAGGACATTGCGGCCTTTTATGCGCTTTCGAAAAAGCATGTCGTGGCCTCCTTTCAGGGTCAGTCCTTGATTCGATACCACATCAGGACCGTCAGCTTGACGACAACGACGGCAAGGCTGACGGCAAGAAGGTCCGGGCTGAAGACATCGTCGACGTAATAGCGCCAGGCGAACAGGCAGATCGCGAGCAGGCCTCCGGCGATCCCGCCGGCGCTCGTCGAGCGTCGGCGGTGTTCGAGGAAGCGCTCGTCGATAGTGATGCCGAGGATGGGCACCTTCATCTCCGTTTCTCCAGGGTGAAGATGTCGTCGGTCGGGAGCCCGAAGACCCGTGCGAATACGAGCGCGAGCGGGAGGCTCGGCACGTACCGGTTGCACTCGATCGAGTTGATGCTCTGCCGAGAAACCCCGACGGCGGCGGCGAGTTGCGCCTGGGTCCACTCCCGCTCGGCGCGTAGCTCCCTGATACGGTTTCTCACTCCTGGCGTCATGACAAGCTCGCTTTACATGGAACTGTACTGCTGCAAAGCGCGCATGTCAAGCATACTTGTCTATCTCGCGTATGGACATTGGTCCGGGCCCGAGCCGCCGATCATCGTCTCAGGCGAGGCCCAGCTCCATGGCGCGCCGGATGGCCTGGGCCACCGGGTGAACCTGGAGCTTGCGGTACACGGAGCGCACATGTGTGCGCAGGGTCCCCTCGCTGATACCGAGGTGATCCGCTGTCTCGGTATGCGACAGTCCCCGGACGAGGCCACGCAGCACATCCAGCTCGCGGTCGGTCAGGTCGAGCCGCCTGGGAACGGCCGCGGCGCCGGATCCCGACGAGGCGGATGTGGCCTCCTCGGCGCTCAGCCTCCGGACGATTGACAGCACCTTGCTGGCCCCGGCGGGCGAGAGGGGAGCGCCGCCGGCCATCACGCTGTGCAGCTGGTCGAGCAGCTCCCGTGCGGTGGCCTTCTTCAGCACGTAACCGCTGGCTCCCGCGGTGATGGCCTCCAGGATCACCTTCGGATCCTCGAAGACGGTCAGCATGACCACCGGCAGGTCGGGCGCGGCGGCACGCAGCTCGCGCGTTGCCTCGATCCCGCTCTTGCCGGGCAGCTCGATGTCCCCATCAAAACCAGGTCCCAGGGCATCCTCGCGTCCTCCCGGGCGACGCGACGCGCCCGTCCGAGCAGCTGATCAGCACCTCGCTGCGATCATCGCGCACCAGCAGTCCCGTCTGGGCCAGTGAGGAAGGCGGGCACGCAGGCGAAGCGGCTCGCCCGGTCCGGTGACTTCGAGCAGCTCGCCGTTCGCCAGCAGCCAGAACGATCCATCCGGACCTTCGTCACAGCCAAGATCACCGTGGTACCAGCTACCGCGCCGCCGCACGCGGGCACGCCCGTCACGCCACTCCACGAGCATGCTCTCCTCGGGACGATAGCTGTCCGCCATCTCCCGGTGCTCCGGGGGCGGGAAGGCCTTCATCCAGATACCGCCCCACGGATCGGAGCATCCAACGTCGCGGCTGAAGAGTCCCTCGATCTCGAGGTCCCGCGCATACCCTTCGTCGTCGAGGAACATCGGTCCCTGCCAGCTCGTGAGGATCACGCCGCCCGCGACGGGATGCACGCCTCTGAGATAGACGCGGGGCAGTCCCGACAGCTCGGTCCGGATCCGGGTGTCCGGCTGCGGGTAATGGACGAGACCGCGCACGCTGGCCATCCACAACCCGCCTTCGCGATCCGTCGCCATGTTGCCGAACCCGGTGAAACCTTCATTGGCCGTGAGGAATTCCCGCGTGCCGTCGTCATCGATCGCCCAGACACCGGTGGCATAGGCGATCCACCAGGTCGAACCACGGCGGGCCAGCCCCTCGGCCCGGCCCGACCAGTCCAGCAGTTGCTCGACGCCGTCGTCGGTAATGCGCACGAACCCCGGGCGGTCGCCGAACCGGACGGTCGCGACAGGCCCGAGGGGATCGTCATGCAGCTGCATAATCCACCTGCCCGGCCCCCGGGCGATGCGTCGGGCGCCGTCCTGCTTGTCGACGACCCACACGTCGCCGGCGAGCCGGCGCGCGAGGCGGAAGGCCCGATCCTCGGCGATCTCCTCCCCGCCGATGTCGAGCCACGCTCCACCCTGACGGCGGATGAGGCGGCCGTCCCAGGCGGCCCACAGGCGCCCCTCCCCGTCGTAGATCGCGTGCTCCGGACCTGGCGCGACGGCGCCTTCAGGCCCGTCGATTCGGCGCAGCGTGGATCCCTCGACCTCGTACAGCCCGGTGCGCGGATCGCCGCCGAGAACCTGACCGGCCGGCCCCGTCTCGACGTAGGTCAGCCTCCCCTTCACCGCACCCCAGGGCCGCACTTCGAAGCCATCGTACCCGCTGAGTCCTTCGCCGCTGGAGATCCACAGGTAGCCGATGGTGTCCTGTCCGACATCGCTCACGCCGATCGGCATGCCGGGGATGTCCGAGATCTGCCGGCCCAGCCGGCCTGCGCTGCGGGACCGGGAGGCTAAGTCCCTCTGCTTCCTGACTGCGTGCCGCGAAGGGCCGAGGCTTCCGGGCCCTCACATGCACCCGGAGATCGTCGTCAGCGCGACCCCGATGGGGTTGAGCCTGCCGGACCGGGAATCGGGGAACCACGATACGGTCACTCACCTGGTGCGGCGCGGCGTGGATCAGGTGACGCGGGCCGGGGCGGAGTTCTTCATCTGTCCGGACAACACGGCGCATGTCGTGCTGGAGCGGATCGCCGGGACACTCCCCATTCCGGGGCTGCACATCGCCGACGTCGTCTGCCAGCGGACGCGCGAAGACGGCTGGAGGACGGCGGGGCTCCCGGCACGCGATGGGCCATGACCGGGCCTGTCTATGCCAACGCCCTGCGCAAGCGCAGCCTCGAGCATCCAGTCCCCCGCGAGCAGCAACCGGGCGAGATCAATGCCGCCATGTTCGACGACCTCTGACAGGGGCTCTTTCGCCCCTCAACGGTGGATCTCTTCGTGCGTGCCATCGACGAGCTGCGAGCCGCCGGACCGGATTGCGTGATTCTCGGCTGCACCGAAATCCCGCTCGTCACCTCCGAGGCGAACTCATCCCTGCCCGTGCTCGATTCGACCCGCCTGCTCGCGAAACAGGCCATAAGGGAGGTAACCGAGGATCGCCCCCTTCCACCCGGGAGCGCCTGGATCCAACTGGGCGTCTGAGGCCTCGGCCAGATGCGCGAGCTGGCGCAGGAGGCGAAAGCCGAATCGGGTCCGCCTCGACCTACCGCGACAGGGGCGGGCGCGGCGGCAAGAAGATCTCCATGGCCGACCTCATCGTGCCGGGTCGCACGGCCGCGACCGATGGCCGTTCTCGTCGGAGGATGCGCGTTTCGAGGGCTTCGTGGCGGTCTGGGTCAAGGTCATGAACCTGGATCGATTCGATCCGACGGCCGCGAATCGCGCGGGCGGAGAGAGGCCGCGGACCGCGAGGTGAGCCGGCTGTTCGCCGGAGCGGTGTCTCGCTGAGAGCGGGAAAAGCTACGAACGTCGAAGGGGATTGCGCCTGTTCAACGTGGCCGTGTTGTCCCCGTCGGTGGGATCCCCGGGCGTCGTGTGCCCGCCGCCACGGGGTGCGGCATGCGTCCTGCGGAAGGCATCGTGTTTCTGCGCTGCCCTCGCCATGACCTCGAGGAACTCCGGATCTTCGCGAACGGCATCGAAGAGCGGATCGATCTGCATCGCGGGATAGTTGAAGAAACCGCCCTCCACTGCCTTGCGCAGAGTGCGAACACAGTTCGCGCGATCGCCCAGCAGCCCGTAGGAGCTGGCAATCATGTACCAGTGCTCGGAATCAGCCTTCGGATCGGTGGCTTCATCCAGGCGGCGAATCAGGCGCCGTCCCGTCTCGGCGTCGCCGCGGACATACGCGTTGATCCCCCCATACCGCAGGCCGAGAAACCCCTCCGGCTCCATGGCCACCGCCCGCTCGAAGTGCTCGAGGGCGCGTTGTGTGTCTCCCATCAGGAAGAGACTCATCCCTTTCCAGGCGATCCCGAACGTGCTGGCGCCATCGAGCTCGAACAGCTCGAACGCCCTCTGGTAGTTTCCACAATAGAGATAGGTGAAACCACCCGATCGAAACCGCGGATTCCCGGGATCGAGGACAAGCGCCTTTTCGACCTCGGCTGCAGACTCTTCCAGCAGGCCCGTATAACGATAGACATAGCTCAGCACGAAGTGCGCGAGTGCATCATCCGGCGTGATGCCCAGCATCCGCTCGGCCAGAGCGATCGCCTCTTCACAACGTCCCTTGTCGACGCACAGGAGGGACAGATGGAACAACGCCGTCAGCATGTTCTCGTTCAGTGAGAGGGCCTTCTCGAGCGCCTGTTCCGCGCGCAACTGCTGCTCCTCCCCAAGGAGACCGAAACTGCCGATCTGATTGATTCGGAATCCCAACTCAGCCCATGCAGGAGCATGATCCGGATCCAGATTGAGAGCCTTTTCCAGCATGTCGACGGCCATCTGGTCGCCGTCCAGCGTGATGGGGTAGGAGATCGCACGCAGATAGTACTCGTAGGCCAGCGGATCCGCCGGCACGTCGGCCCGCATGTTTTGTCGTTCACCGGAAGAGAAGCGAACCTTCAGACCACCCAAGACCTTTTCCGCGGCGGCGTCCTGCAAGGCGAAGATATCGTCGTAGTTCGCCTTGATCGTCTCCCGCCAGACCATTTCGTTCGACCGCGCTTCGACGAGCTCGACGTTGAGTCGCACCATGCCACCGTCCTTCAGGTAGTAGCCCATGAGGACATAGTCGACCTGAAGTTCCCGCGCGGCGGTCGGCACGTCGACCGTCCGATCCTGGTATCTGCGAACGGCGCTCGAGGGTCTGACCCGCAGGCTGTTCACGTAGCTCAGCGAGCCGATGATCTGGTCGGCGAGCGCGAATCCCAGGAACCCCGTGTCGGGATCCTGCCTGATGCTCGTGAAGGGGAGCACCGCGAGCCCCGGCCGGGTGGCTCGCCGCCCCGGACCGGTCCGCCCCGGCGTTCTGCCGGGATCGTCACGCTTCAGCACGTCGATCACATCGACCATGCTCTGCGGCCTGGCGGCGGCATCCTTATGCAGCATCTTCATGACGAGCGCATCGAGCCCGGCAGGTATGTTGGCATTGAGCGAAGACATCGGCTTCGGGTCCGCTGTCAGTATGGCATTGAGGGTCGCTCGCTCGTAGGAACCGGGAAACGGCAGGTGGCCGGTGAACATCTCGTAGAGCAGGACGCCGAACGACCAGATGTCGGATCGATGATCCACGTGCTTTCCGGCGATCTGTTCCGGCGACATGTACGACACGGTACCGACGGTCGTGCCCGATTTCGTAATGTCCATGCCGGATCCGATCCTTGCCAGACCGAAGTCCATGATCTTCGGGGTGTCATTGTCGGCAACCATGATGTTCGAGGGCTTGATATCACGGTGGATGATGCCCTTCTGATGAGCCAGCTGCAGGCCCCGGGCCACGCCGATCGCGATCCTCGCCGCACGGTCAGGGCGCAGCTCACCGGCCGAGATGATCGCCTTCAGCTCGCGCCCCTCGACATACTCCATGACGATGAACAGCTCACCGCCCACGTCCTCGATGGCATGGATGGTCGCGATATTGGGATGGTTCAGCGCGGCGGCGGCCCGCGCCTCGACCGTGAATCGAGCCTGACCCGACGCGTCGCCGGAAAGGCGGCTGGGAAGGAACTTGATGGCCACGTCGCGGTCGAGCCTGGAATCGTGGGCCTTGTAGACGACCCCCATCCCCCCTTCACCGAGCTTCTCGACGATGTGGTACTGAAGTATGTCGCGTCCGATCACGGATCGTCCTGCAATAGGTTGCCCGGCCCTGGACAGGGAGACCGGAATATACTGCCGGCCTGTCCCCGGACGCAACGGGATGTTGAGGACGCATGTCCCCCGGCCCCCGACTCGCCTGCCATCCCGGCGCCATGGGGTTTCGGCTGATTTGAGCCCCACCGCTGAGAGTGCTTGAATGAGAGGCTGTCCGGCCATCATCCACCAGCAGAAACCATTCGAGGACAAGACGATGACGCAAGCCACGCACTCCGTCAGCCCGTCGGGCGAGACATTCCCCCTGCCGCGCCCCGAGGAATACGACGCCGAGTTCCAACGCCTGGAGAAGCTCGCCGCAGAGCACCGCAAGCAGGGGCGGGAGATCGTCGTGGTGGTGGGAGTCGGATTCGTGGGAGCCGTGATGGCGGCGGTCGTGGCCGACGCCACCGACGACAACGGCCGGCCGACCAAGTTCGTCATCGGCATGCAGCGCCCCAGCGCCCGCAGCTACTGGAAGATCCCGCTGCTCAACCGCGGGCTCTCGCCGGTCAAGTCCGAGGATCCCGAGGTCGATGTGCTCATCGATCGCTGCGTGCACGAGAAGAAGACGCTGGTGGCCACGTACACCTACGACGCCGTGAAGCTGGCCGACGTGGTGGTCATCGACGTGCAGTGCGACTACCTGAAGAACGAGCTGGGGGACTGCCGGAACGGGTCGGCAGACATGGAAGCGCTGGAGTCATCCATGGCCGTGGTCGGGGAGAAGATGCAGCCCGGCGCGCTGGTCCTCATCGAGACCACGGTGGCCCCCGGCACCACCGAGCAGATCGTCTATCCGATCATCAAGAAGATCTTCAGGAAGCGCGGCATCGCCACGGAGCCGCTCCTCGCGCACAGCTACGAGCGGGTCATGCCCGGGCGGGAGTACGTGCGGTCGATCCGCGACTTCTGGCGCGTCTGCAGCGGGATCAACGACGAGGCGCGCGGGCGGGTGAAATCGTTCCTCGACAGCATCCTGAACACAAAGGACTATCCGCTCACCGTGCTGGATCGGCCCATCGAGTCGGAGACAGCCAAGATCGTGGAGAACAGCTACCGGGCCACCATCCTGGCCTTCCTGGACGAGTGGTCCACCTTCGCCGAGCGCAACGGCGTCGATCTGAAGAAGGTGATCGAGGCCATCAAGGTGCGACCCACCCATTCCAACATCATCTTCCCCGGGCCGGGGATCGGCGGCTACTGTCTGCCCAAGGATGGTGGTCTCGGCGTCTGGGCCTACCGCCACATCTACGGCTGGGAGGACGACATCTTCCGCATCACGCCCCTGGCCATCGACATCAACGACACACGCGCCCTGCGCGCCGCCCAGATGGTGCGCGACGCGCTGCGCAACATGGGGCGGCCCCTCGCCGCCGCCGATGTCCTGATCCTGGGCGCCGCCTATCGTGAGGACGTGGGCGACACACGGTACTCCGGCTCGGAGCTCATCGCCCGGCGTCTCACCGAGATGGGGGCGGAGATCCGTGTGCACGACCCGTACGTGGAGCACTGGTGGGAGTTCGAGTCCCAGGACGACGTATCCCGCCCCCGGGGCCAGCCGCGCGCGTTTCTTCCACCGGCAGGACAAGCTCGAGGGCCTGCAGGTGGAGCAGGATCTCTTCACGGCCATGAAGGACGTGGAGGCGATCGTCCTCGCCGTGCGTCACGCGCCCTACCTGGAGCTCGACCCCGCCGAAGTGGTGAAGGCCGTCGGGCGCCCGTTCGCGCTCATCGACTGCTTCTGCATCCTCGACGACGACCGGATCGACGCTACTTCGAGCTGGGCTGCGAGGTCAAGGGGATGGGCCGGGGGCACATTAAGAGGATCAAGGAGAGCGTTCGCCGCGGAAAGGCGTGAGCGACGGATGCGCATGAGAAGGACGATCGGCGTCTCGCTGCTCGTTTGGTCCGTTGCGACGATGGGTTGCGCTCAGAGGGAGGAGCGCTCATCCGGCGCCGAGTCGACACCGTCGTGCCCTTCGGGGATGGTGATGATCCCTTCGGGCAGCTACCTGATGGGCGCCGATGACGGCGACCCGGACGAGAGACCGGCTCACCAGGTGGCGGTTTCCGGGTTCTGCATGGACCGCACCGAAGTGACGGTGGCGATGTACGAGGACTGTGTGGCTCGTTCGCTGTGCTCCCCGGCGTGGACCACGGCGGACTGGCCCGGTATCGACGACGATGCCCGGGAGTTCGACAGCCGGTTCTGCAACGGAGGACGACCGGACCGCGGAGATCATCCGATCAACTGCGTGGACTGGAGTCAGGCCGACACCTACTGTCGCGCCGTGGGGAAGCGGCTGCCGACCGAAAAGGAGTGGGAGTACGCGGCGCGTGGCACGGATGGCCGGATGTACCCATGGGGGAACGCGCCGCCGGGCGCGGGTCTGCTGAATGCGCTCGGTGCGGAGTGTGTCGCGATGGGCGAGCGCATGGGGCGGCCGGGGTGGAGGCCCATGTACACCGGCAGTGACGGATGGGAGTCGACGGCACCGGTGGGGAGCTATCCCGCGGGGGCGAGCCCGTTCGGACTGCTCGACATGGCGGGCAACGTGTGGGAGATGACATCGAGCGGGTATTCGCCGGACTACGGCAGCGAGCGCGGCGACGACAGGCATGTCATCCGCGGCGGTGGATGGGGCTACGGCGATCCGTCATTCGTGCGCGTGACCAAACGGGGGAAGAACCCGCCGGAGTATCGCGGCGCCGATCTCGGTTTTCGCTGCGCGACGGCTCCGGCCGCATCGCGGTGAGATGTTCACTGAGCGCGCTTCCGGTGAGCCCGGTTTCGAGCTCGTACCGTCAGGCCCCTCTCCCGGTCGGGCCACGGTCAATCCGGGGAAGCCGGCGCGTCAAGGAATGCAGGCACCCTGCGGCGCCAATCAGCGTCTCCCCGGTCCGGCTGGCCGCAACCGAGACTCCGAAGGACCCCGCGGCGGATGATTCCTGCAACCTCTCCTGCTCGATCCTGCCCTGCTCGGTTTTGACGAAGACATAGCCCGACCCGGTGGAGTTGTCGAGGCGTGCCCCCGTCAGGGCCGTGGTCCCATCGCCGCTCAGCGAGACGGAGAACCCGATCCAGGCTCCGTCCGTCGCACGAGAGGAGCTCAGCCGGGCGCTCTCGCTCCAGAGCCCGCCCAGGCCTCCCTTCACACCCATCGGGGGCATTTTTTTGATCCCGTTCGCCCCAGGAGGCCGGCGCGGTAGTCCGTCAGTTGCAGCCGGAGATGACTGTCGCTGCTTCGAAAGCCTGGATGCATGCCGCACTCTGCCCCGGCGTTATCGGCATGTCCACGTCGGGAGACGGGCTCCAGCTGCCCGGGTCGCACGGCAGAGTGTCGAAGCAGCCGTTGGGCGGGCAGGTGTCGACCAGGACGTAGCACGAGCCGTACGACTGGCAGTAGTTCTGCCCGACGGGCCGGCCGGAGTACCCGGTGAAAACCTGGGTCGCATACTCGTCGCTCACCGCGTCGTTGTAAGAGAACAACGCGGTGTACGACCGCGTCGGGCTGGGGGCGCCGGAACCGATGCCGCATGAGGTGACCGGATGCGTGCCCGCGTGCAGCGCCGCGATCTCCTGCGGGCCGCCGGGCCAGCAGGGGCAATCTCCCAGCGCGCAGGCGATCGGCGCGGCGTCGACCTCCGCGTCTCGGGAACCGACCAGACCGGGGCTCCCCGTGTCGTAGGTCCCGGAGCCGCTGCAGTTCTGGCTCCTCACCAGGAAGAAGAATCCGGTATCGGGAGCGGGCACCGCTGCATGGTTGAGCGTCGTCGCTGACTGATCGTTTCCGAGACATCCCACGGTCGCGGTCATGAAGTTGCCACCGCTCGAGCGCAGCAGGCCGAGGTCGCCGCTGACGACATCATAGCCGGCGGCGTCGAGGGCCGGTGACCAGACCCACGTCGTGTCGTCCTGGGCCTCCAGCAGCGCGACGGGGCCGGGAGCGGGCGAAGGCGGACCGCCGAGACATACCCCGCCACCGCAGACATCCGCAGTGGTGCAGGAGTCGCCGTCGTTGCACGGGGCGACGTTGTTCGTGAACACGCATCCGGTGACAGCGTTGCACTGGTCGTCGGTGCAGGCATTGGCGTCGTCGCAGACGAGCGGCGGACCCGCCGCGCACGAGCCGGCACCGTTGCACGTATCGAGCGTGCAGACGTTGAGGTCGAGCTCGCACGCGCTCCCTGTCGACTCGAAGGAACACGAGGCCGAGCAGCAGTCACCGTTCTCGGCGTTGCCGTCGTCACAGCTTTCGCCGACCCGGATGACGCCGTTTCCGCACTCCGGCAGCTCGACCGCCCCGAGGTCGTTGTCGGAGCCGCCCGCCCTGGGAACCGCGCGCTGATCGGCGGTCGGACTGTCCGGCGTGGACACCGCCGCGTCGATGGCGGGCGAGCCCGTCAGAAGCAGCCGCGTGTAGGTCGCGCCGCCGTTGTCGGCAAGCGGGCCCAGTTGGGGATTCAGCGTTGCGGCCCCCGTGCCGACAAGAGGGCTCTGGGGAAACTCGGCGCTCACCGTGTTGTTGTTGCCGACGAGGTTGAGGCCGGTGGGCGTGAATACTCCCTGGTTCTTGTAGAGATCCGGGCCCTGGACGGCATAGTTCGATGCGACGATGCTGTTTTCCAGGCGCGTGGTCGCCGAGCCGAAATAGAGATGACTCAAGCCGCCGCCGACCGAGCCCGCGCCGACCGCGTTGTTCTGGGTGATGGTCGAATGGACGACCGTCACGTTCCCGTTTTCGTTGGCGATCCCCGCATGGTAGCCCGCCTGATTGCCGTGGATGGTGCTGTTTTCGACGTAGGTCGTGGCGCCGGCGGCCCAGATCGCACCGCCCTGGCTGCTGGCGATGTTGCCCGAGAGCGTCACCCCGTGGAGCGTGACAACTCCGAAGTAGTTGTAGATCGCGCCTCCCTGGTTGGTCGCCTGGCTGCCGGAGACGGTGGAATCAGCGAGGTTGAGGGTGCCGTTGACCCGAATGCCGCCGCCATAGTCGGCGAACCCTGCTGAGATGGTGAGCCCCTTCATCGACGCGACCTTGCCGGTGCCGATCTCAAAGACACGGTGATCGTGGTTGCCGCTGATGGTCAGACCGTTTGTCAGGGCCGACGCGTCGATCGTGAGGTCCTTGTCTACCAGCAACTGGCTCGCGAGCGTGATCATCCCGCCGTCGAGGCTCTGGGCGAATTTTATCGTGTACCCGGCCGGCGTATCGATGATGGCCTGGCGCAGCGAACCGGCGCCGCTGTCGTTGGTGTTCGTGACGAAGACGGTCCGGGGCGCGATCTGGCCTGTCTGGACGGCGAAATAATAGATGAGCCCTGCCGCGGCCCGGATCGCATAGGGATAGTTGACGTTCCCGATGCGGGCCAGGTCTCCATCGACGTTCGTGCCGTCGCCGTCGGTGTTGTCGTAATCAACGTGGCCGTCGTGGTCCCAGCAGTCCTTCCGGCTCTCCAGACCCACGAAATCGACGAGCTGGCACTCGCTCCAGAAGTAGTCGTAAACCTCGTCCTTGTTGACGTGCCACTTCACGAGAGGTCTGAAGTAGAGCGTCCCGAAAAGTGATTGCATCGTGGCGGTGTAGTTCGGCGCGTAGCCGCCGGCCGTCCGGTTGCCGTCGCCGCCGCCCTGTGTTCCGAGCGTCTCGGCCCAGGGGAACGCGTTGCCCAGCTGCGCGGTCGTGTAGGCGAGATAGCGCAGCGGGTCGCCCGCATTGACGGGGTTGTAGGGGTCGACGAATCCGCCGGCCGCCAGCGCGTCGCTGTGATCCCACAGGGTGTAATTCCCCCGGTCCATCCAGTCGTGATACGTCGCACCCCAGACGCCATGCGCGTTCTCGTTGTCGACGTGGCTGGGGACCGAGAGGTCTCCGATCAGATGTACCGCGTGGCCGATGAACCACCAGGCGGCCTGCTTGTGCCCCGTGACGTAGTGATCGATGGCGCCGTGAAAGAGATGGTGGTCCGCGTACTGTCCGGCGCCGGGACAGCCATCGGTGCAGTTGGTCGTACCGTCCCCGTAAAGGAGGGCTCTGAGCTTCGAGAGTGCGCTGTGATGATTGATCCCCAGCGAGTTCAGGCCGTCGTCATCGAAGTTGTCGACGATCCAGAAGTGGCTGTCGAACGTGTCCTCTTCCGTGTACCCGAATGCGACGTCGACGCCGTCGGCGTCATGCGCGCCGTCGACCAGCGTGAGGTCGCTCAGCCCGAGCCCGAAGAACCCCGCTCCGTTGGGATCGTTCGCGAGCCAGCTGTCGCTCCAGTACCCCTCGTTCCACCACTCCCCGGTCGGCAAGGCACCCACCATGGGCCAGGAATTGAAGCTGGAGGGATTGCCCCGATACTGTGGATTCTGGAGATCCGGGATGTAGATCCCCTGCGCCTCGAGCAGCTTGATCGCTTCGTCCGCGATGACCCGGTGCACCACCTGTGCGTACTCGGGCTTCGCGGTGCCTCCCGTCGCGGCATAACGATAGCCCTGCATGTAGCGCGTCACCGGCCGGCCCTTCTTCTCGATTTCCATCCGGAACGTCATTCTGCGGGAGGGGGGCTCGAATCCCGTCAACGGAAGGCTCACCCGGGTGATCTCCCCGGGCATCAGGCTTCCGACGTGGATGGTTCCGAGGTCGATCTTCGGCACCTGACCGACGCCTTCGTGCACGGCGGCCAGTGCGTAGACTCTCGCGACGAGATCATCTTCGCGGTCACGGCCCGCGTTCTGCACCGTGGCGTAGAGAGTCCGCGTGGCATTCGCATCGTTGAAATCGAGCGGGCTCACCCACAACGCCCGGACCATGACGCCGTCCGCGGGATCGTCGGTGATCAGGAGCCGCCGTGGTGCGTGGACCGCCCGCGGGAAGCCGCCGAGCGCCAGCTCGAGCCTGAGTCGATGGGCGCTCGCGCCGGCGACTGCGCCCTGCCCGAGGAGCCGGAGCGCGGCGATCACCCCTCCTGCTTCGTAACGCTCCCCCGGTGAGAGGTGCGGCACGCCGCCGATGGCAAAGCGTCGCTCCGTCTCGCCCTCCCGCACCACGACCCAGGCCTGCGTCGGCGCGGTGGGCAACGTCCCGGTGTTCTGAATCTCGTATGTGACCGAGACGTCGTCTTCGTGCGCGAAGATCGACCGATCCGTCCGGAACGAGACGATCGTGAGATCCGCATACGGCTCGTGGAGCAGGCGGGCCATGATAAAGCCGCCGTTCAGCCAGAGATCGTGGGCGATCCCACGTGGTAGTCGTTGCTGAACGCAATCACGTTCTGTCTCATGAGATCCGCCGACGAGCTCGCCGATTCGCCGTCTTCGATCAACAGGGAGGCCACTCCCGTGGCGTATGCGGCGGCGGCCGACGTGCCGCTGAAAACGGCATAGGGCGAGATCCCGTCATGCCACAGGTCGGTGGTCAGGATCCGGTCGCCGGGCGCGTGAAAATCGACTTCCGGGCCCCAGTTCGAGAACGTGCTGCTCCATCCGCCCTCGTCATACGCGCCCACCGAGAGCACCTCCTCGTAAGCGGCGGGGAACATGGCCGTCTCCGCCGCATCGTTGCCTGCGGCAGCGACGAGCAGGACGCCCGCGCTGCGGGCACGCGCGACCGCGTCATGAAGGAGAGCCGAGTCCTCGTACGTCCCGAACGACATGTTGATCACCTGCATCCGATTGGCGATCGCCCAATCGATGCCCGCGATGATGTCCTCCAGATAGCCGTCACCGTCACGGTTGAAGGTCTTGATGCTGCAGATCTCCGCCCGAGGATTGACGCCGAGGACCCCGGCCTCGTCATCCGCCGCAGCGATGATGCCCGCGACCTTCGTCCCGTGTCCGTTGAGGTCGAGCTCGCTCTCCGGGTCCTCGCTCGGCAGCGGATGGCTGATCAGGTTCACCCCCGGCAGCGTGCGCCCGGCGAACTCGAGGTGGCCGTAGTCCACGCCGGTATCGATCACGCCGACGCGGGTGGCCTTCCCTGCCGGCAAGGGTGCACGCGAGCGCCGTATGAGATCGGCGTGGCCCCTGGTGCTGGTGAGGTGCCACTCCTTGGACGCGTAGTCGACACCCACCGGCGGGCCCGCGCCGGCCTGTGTCGAGAGGAGGGTGTTCGGCTCGGCTCGCACCACGCCGGGTGTTGCGAGCAGCCGGTCCCGAAGAACGGCGAACGCCACCGATTCTTCGTCGAAGATCACCGCTTCGACATCACCGTGAGAGGCCCGCGTGCCCCTTATCAATCCCGCAAGCGCCGACGTCCCCAGCACGCTCCGGTTCGCCCCCGCCTCGAACTGGACGAGGATCTCGCCACTCCGGCGGTAGACGGGCCGGTCGCCACGCATCGCGTGTACCTTCCAGGCATCCGTGCGGGACTGTGCACCCTGAGAGGCGCCGCGCGCGGCCGGCTGCGCCAGGGCGGGGGGTGCGGAGAAGATCAGACAGACGCAGGCGACAGCAGCCAGGCCCATCAGGGTCATGGTGGTTCTGTCGGGTCTCCATGCAAGCACGGTCGCGCGCCTCTGCCGTCTGGTCATGACACCTCTTCTCTTGTGTTCGGGGTTGCCGCCGTAGCAGCTCGTCGGGCGGAGTGGAGCCGTGTTAATACCCTGTATGGAGGGTAATGTCAAGTAAAGCTTTGAGAATACTTGACTTCTATATCACCTGAACGGGTGATCCAGGTCCAGGGAGACGGCGCCGTTGGAACGCATCCGGGCACGCGGCTGAGACCCGCAGCCGTGCCTTGATGAACTGATCCTACCTGACCGGGTGTGGTGGAGACGGCCGGGCTCCGTCACCCCTTGGGCGGGGCGTCGCCGAAGACCACCAGCTCGAGCTCCTTGTCACCGCGGCGCACGCCCAGGACGACCGGCGCCGTGCCCGAGAGCGCCGTCATCATGGCGTCGTTGGTGACAGGCTTCCCGTCCACCCGGATCAGCGTGTCGCCGGCCCGGAGCCCCGCCGCCTCGGCGGGAGAGCCGGGCATCACCATCCTGACCTCGGCGAATCCGTCCGGGGTCATCCCCAGCATGGCGCCCAGCCGGCGGCGGCCCTCGGCGGGCGCCTGGCCTGCAGAGGCCGTGACCGGCGCCCCGACCAGGCGGACACGGCCGTTCCGCTGGTCCAGCGTGACGGCGAACCCTTGCAGCAGCCCGTAGCCGACGTTGGCGTGATCGAGCTTGCCGTCGAAGCGGATCTCGGGATCGTGGAACACCTGCTCCCCGATCGTGAGATCGCCGTCGAGGGTGGCGACCGCGAACTCGACGGGACCGCTCGCGCGCATCCCGGCTCCCTTGCGGACTTCTCCCTTCGTCCTGAGATCGCTCTGCCAGGAGCCGGGCACGGCCAGGCTGGAGGCGTTGCCGATGTCGAGATGCGCCGACGCCTTCCTGCCCGCGACGGCGATCGGGATCTCGGCAATCGGGTTCAGCGCGAGCTCGAGCACCTGCTTGCCGTCGGGCACGGGCAGCTCGCCCGGGGCGACCTCCACCTCACGCTTCGGGTAGTCGATCGTGAGCAGGCAGTCGTGGAAGGTGGGCAGCCCCAGCACGCCGCGGGCCCCGATCGCCCGGGTCAGGGAAGGGCCGCGCCAGCCGACCGCGTCGACTCCCTCGAATCGCGCGCCACCGACCTCGACCGAGTCGATCTTCACGACGTCGACCTCGTTCGCTTCCGGGTTGGAGGGGTCGCCGATGCGCGTGGTTCCGAGACTCTTCAGGCCCAGCTCGCTCACCAGGTCGGCGTCGATCACCGTGGTCGCGGCGCCCGTGTCGAGGATCATCCGGTAGGGGCCGCGGCCGTCGAGCTTGACGTCGATCAGGACGTGGCCGACACCTTCCGCCATGGCCACGCGCGTCGGGGCGGAGACATCGGTCACGACGGGCCCGCGGGATGTCGACTCCGTCGCGGCGGCCGCGGCCGGGCCTGCGCCTCCCGCCCCCGGCTTCGCCGGTTCGTCGACACGGGTGGCACCGCGCGCGGGCCCCACGGTGAGCAGCGCCACGACGAGGACGAGCCGGAACCATTGGAAACGGGATGGGGTCATGGGATGCGCTCCTCCAGGATGGCCGGCGCTGCGTGCGGACCGGCGCACCGACTATACAGTCCGGAGAGCGGAATGGTCTCATTATCGACCGAGCAACGCCGTCCAGTCGAGGATGAGCCGGATGTCCCTCGGACGGCGGCCGTGTGCGACGCTGACCAGCATGCCGCTGTTGTCCCCGCTGTCACCCAGGATGGCGCCACCCGTGATGTCGGGGGAGAGGTCCCCGACCTTGCTCGGTGAGCCGGGCTGGAACTCCTCGCCCTCCTTCACCGGGACCGCGATGATTTCCCGGCGAGCAGGGTTGATGTATCGCAGTCGCCTGCCACCGTCTCCCCAGCCTGGGAGGACTCCCCCGTCCACGGAGATCCTTGTCTTGCGCCCCGGCTCGGGGAAGGACTGAACGTAGACCTCCTGCTGGCCCGTCTCGTCGGAAACGTAGGCCAGCCAGCGACCATCCGGGGAGATCCTGCCCATCGACTCATTCGCCGCCCCGCGCAGGTAGGGCACCGGCTTGCGGTTACCGTCCATGGGGAGCGTCCAGAGATCCACGCCGGTCTCCGCGTTCTGCGCCCAGAAGACGATGTAGCGGCCGTCGCGGGACCAGTCAGTCACACCTTTGAACGCATCATCGGTGGTCGGCACCAGGTCGGCCCGGCCATCCAGCCCCCCGATGTAGATCTCCTCGCGTTCATCGTGCTTCGCGGCGAAGGCGATCCGGTTTCCATCCGGTGACCATACCGTCGTGGGGGCGCTGGCCAGGTTGGACGCGAAGAGCATCGGCACCGAACGGACCAGATCCAGCACCCAGATCTCATCGCCCTTGATGACCGTGGCTCGCTTCCCGTCCGGGGCGACGCTCGACACCTCCCACGGCCCTGGTGGCAGATCGTAGCGGACCGTGGTCGCCCCGGTCGGGTCGCGTTTCTCCAGACGTGTGTCGGCGGGCTCGCTGCGCATGATCGCCAGCCGGCCGTTCCGCGAGGCCGATGCCACCGGCTCCGCATCCAGCTCCGATGGTTCCGGCGCCTCGGCGATGGAAACGGGCGCTCCCTGGAGCTCGAGTTGCACGGGGTCGAAGCGCTGGGCGAGCACGCGCCCGTCGCGCTCGAACAGCAGATATCCGGGCTCGGCATAGATCGCCACCGAACGCGCGGTCAGCAGGCGCTTCACGGTGCCCGACCGCAACGATCCCACGTAGGTGTCCCAGCCGGTGGGGCCGCCCGGGAGCGCCACGAACAGGAAATGATCGCCGTCGGGCAGAAAGTAGGGGAAGCGATGCCCGCTCTCGTGCCGGGTGCCGTCGAGCGTCGTCACGGCGACCGGGTCTCCACCCGAGGCGGAGACCCGCATGAGCGGGCCGCTCAGGGCGGGGGCGAACAGGATGCTATCGTCGCCGCTCCAGCTGCCGCCCCGGCCGCTGACCGCGTCGCAGATGCTGGTCGGGCTCCCGCCCGCGGCCGGGACCCGCATGAGCTTCCCGGCCGCTTCATTGAAGTAGGCGATCGTGCGGGAATCGGGCGACCAGAACGGTCTCAGGGCCCCCTCCGTGCCGGGCAGGCGGGTAGCCGTGTCCGATCCCAGCGGGCGGACCCAGAGCGCGCCGCCGGCGTCGAAAGCGACCGTGCGGCCATCGGGTGCCATGGCTATCTCGGCATGATATTGAGGGAGCCTCGCGTCCTCTGGCGCCTCGATGAGCGTCTGGATCGCTTCGGGCTCCGGGGCTCGCGAGCCCACGACCTGCCAGGCCATGACCGCGGCGGCGATCAGTGCCGTGGCCGCGAGCGTCCACGCGAGCCGCTCGCGGCTTCTGCGTCTGGCCGCCACCGGCGCCGGCACGCCCGCCTGCGACCCCCCCTCGGCCAGCCACGCCAGCTGCATGCGGATGTCGTGCGCGCTCTGCAGTCGCTCCGCCGGGTCCTTCGCCAGGCACGCCTGCACCAGCTCGCTCCAGACCCGGCGGCGCCAGCGGCGCCAATTGCGAGATCGGCGCCGGCTGCGTGCCCATGATCGACCCGATCAGCGACGCCTGGCTCTTGCCTTCGAACGCGCGGCGGCCTGTCGCCATCTCGTACAGCACGCAGCCCAGCGCCCACAGGTCGCTGCGCGCGTCGGCCTCGCTCCCTTCGAGCTGCTCCGGCGCCATGTACTGGAACGTGCCGAGGATCGTCCCTTCCGCCGTCAGCGGCGCCGCCATCGTCGGCGACTTGGTCAGCGTCGGCCACCGTCACCCCGCTTCCCGACGCCGGCCCCGCCATCCCCGTGGCCCGCGCCAGACCGAAGTCCATCAGCTTCGGCCCCGACTTCGTCAGCATCACGTTGCCCGGCTTCAGGTCACGGTGGATCACCCCCGCACGGTGCGCTCGCTCCAGCGCGTCGGCGATCTGACCGCCGAGCCTGGAGCACCTCGGCGGCCGGGCAGCGCTCCCTTCTCCAGCCGCTGCGCGAGCGTCTCCCCTTCCACCAGCTCCATCACCAGGTAGTCGGTGTCGCCCTCGCGACCCACGTCGTACAGCGTGCAGATGTACGGGTGGTTGAGGCTGAGATCGTCTTCGCCTCGCGCTCGAAGCGGGCGCGCACCTCCGGGTTGGCCGAGAGGTGCTGCGGCAGCACCTTCACCGCGACGTCGCGGCCGAGACGCGTGTCCGGGCCCGGTACACCTCGCCCATCCCGCCCGCGCCGAGCGGCGCGGTGATCTCGTAGGGACCGAGGCGGGTGCCGGGAGCGAGTGACATCCGGGGAATCTACTTCAGCCCGCCCCCTCGCGAGAGAGAGCCATCAGAGCATCTCGGGACTCCTCACTGAGGCGATTCGCGAGTAGGTCAGCCGCAGGCGCGTCCGCCCTGCCGTCCTCCGTCACCTGGACTCTTCCATAGCCGAAAACGAGGAGCTGGGTCGCCGCCTTGCCGAGTGATCGCGTCCTGCACCTGAGCGTGGATGAAGTGGTCGCGATCCACCACCGTCTGCTCGAGACGTCGGGGGCCCCCCCGGAGTCCGCGATCTCGGTCTGCTCGAGAGCGCTCTGTTCGCCCCGTACAGGTTACTACCGGGACATCGCGGAGATGGCGGGCGCCCTGTTCGAGTCGCTGCTGATGAATCATCCTTCATCGACGGCAACAAGCGCGTGGCATTCTTCGCCACGGATGTCTTCCTGAGGCTGAACGGCTGGAAGCTCCATGTGGATCCTCAGGAGGCTCACGCATCTTGATCGCGCTCCTCGAGGAGGGGCGGTGCGATTTCGAGCACTTGCTGCCATGGATCCGCAGCGCGCTCGTCAGTCTGTGAAGCCGGCGGTTGGATGCGTGGCTGGTGGAGGCGGCGGGAGTCGAACCCGATCCAGGCCGATCAACTAACCGGCTGATGGTGGAGGAACGCAGTCTATCTCGTGGATGCGGACTCCGACTGAAATCAGATGATCACTCTTGCCCCTTGTTGGTGGTGATCGACACGTACCGCACCCGCAGCGGTAGCCCCGCAGCCGAAGCGGGAAACAGGGATAGAAGAAAAAACGTGCGTTCTGGTCAGGGGTTCCGAGTAGCCGTGGGTGTCCCCTATCATCGATGATGACAACCCCGGCAGGAACTCGGCAGTGCCCACGCGGAGCCGGTCGCCAATCTTCAAATCCCGCTCGAGCAGCCCGCTTCACAGTTCACCTTCTACCGTCTGCCACCCGGCATCATGCGACGATACCGAACAAAGCCCCGACGGCGGCCGTGGCTGCCATCGCCAAGGCTCCCCATAGAGTCACCCGACCGGCGCCGATGGCCATGCTCGCACCGCCGACACGCGCAGCCACTCCGCCCAACAGCGCCAAGAACACGAGCGAGCCTCCCCCCACTGCCGGGACCATGATGGCCGTGGGACTGGACCAGGTGAGAAGCAATGGCAGGCCGCTCCCACCGCGAACGTGCTGGCGGACGCGAGCGCCGCTTGAATGGGCCGAGCGAGGCTATTCCGAGAGTCCCAGCTCGTCTCGGGCGTGGGCTCCCAGGGCATCGTGAGCCATGAGCTGGACGGCCACCTGCTGCGCCAACTCCCGATCGAGCCCCCTTCTGACGTAGATCGCCGCGAGCTCCTTGCGCTCGGATCTTCATCGTCCTCAAGCTCTCTTCGCTCGCGCTCCAGGTCCGCGGATTCCGTGTCCGCCTGCGAGCTCACGGACACGTATTCGCCCGCGGCCATCGACATCGCCCCCGCGACCAGACCCGCCATCCCGGCTATCAGAACCTCGCCGCGCGCCGCGTTCGCGGCCGCCACGCCGACCACCAAGCTAGCCGTCGAGACGATGCCATCGTTCGCGCCCAGCACCGCGGCCCGCAACCAACCAATCCGTTCACCGTAATGTCGTTCAAAGTGCTTGCGCATTCTCGGTACTCGCCGTGTTCTCCGTTGCCGAGCGTTCAGTCACAAGATGACATGACTCATCCTCGCGCGAGGCATGCCGGCGACACTTGCCCGTCGTGAATCAGCCCGGGAGATTGAAGGCGCCATGCACTCCTTCGATGACCATCTCTGTCCCGATGACCGCGAAGAATCAGAGCCATCAGGCGCGTGATCACTCCCAGCAGTTCGGACCGGATAAGGAAATAAATTCCCTCCAGACACGAAGAGCGCGTACGTGATGACACACAGAACGGCGAAGGCGACAATCGTCACCGTCATCTCGACGATTCCGACCCGCGCGGAGAAATTCATCGCCGTCGCGATGGTGCCCGGACCCGCGAGATAGGCATCCCCAAGGGGGACGCGGCTGCGCTGAGTGCCTCCTCCCGGCTCGTGTTGGGCTGCGCTTCGCCGGGATGATGAAGGAGAGATTGAGTTCCTTGCAGCATGTGGAGGCCAATCAGCGAGCCGAGCAGGCCGCCGGCAATCCTAAGGGCGGGCAGAGTGATGCCAAAGAGGATGAAGATGAGCTTCCCGGCGACGGCGAAAATGGCGGTGATCACAAACGCCAACATCAGCGATCGGAAGGCCACGGCTTTGGTCGTCTTCTGGTCCGTGTTGGCGGTGATGCTCAGGAAGATCGGGACATTGGCGATGGGGTTCATGATGGCAAAGAACCCCATGAACACGGTTGTCGCGTGGATCAGCAGGACGCTCACTTCCCCTCCACCGTATTTCAGACAACGGAATGCCTCGTCGCACGATACTCCCGATCGAGGTGTCTGTTCATCGGAGGGCCTCCGCCCCAGCGTGCCACCAACCCGGATTATCCACGAATCCTGGACACAAGAAAGCCTCCGTGTGGAAAAAGCAGTTGCGACGCCACTTTCAGCCACCTCGGAGGCTTTCGCATGAACGATGCGACTATAACACAGTGTACGCTGCCTCCGAACCTTTGTGACAAGCCCGTTCTCGCCCGCCTCGACCAGCACAACGGCAGCTCCGATGGCGGAGCGGCCCTGCTGAAGGTCGCGGACCGACGGCTCGGGTTGCTGGGTCGTCTGGCCGGCTGCCTGCGTGATGACCGTCAGCCCGGCAAGGTCGACCACGAGCTTGGCGAGCTGCCGGGCCAGCGCGTCTTCGCCATCGCCTGCGGCCACGAGGACGCCAACGACGCCGCCCGACCGGACCAGTTGCGCGTCCTGATGACGGCGGCTTCCTGCATCCTGATGCAGGAACTGCGGCTGCGGCTCGCCCGCACGTCGTGCGCCCGGTTCCAGGTCTCCACGCTGCGCGAACGGTTCATCACGCTGGCAGTTCATCTGGTGATCTCGGTCCGCCGCATCGTGCTGCACCTGCCCGACTCGTTCCCCCTCCTCGACATCTGGAATCAAGCCGCGGTGTCAATGGGCGCCAAAGCCGGATCGAGGAAGGGCCCTTGATGTCGGACCATTCTCACATGATGATCTCGATTCCCCCGAAGTACGCAGTATCGCAGGTGATTGGATAGATCAAGTGAAAGAGTGCGATCCACAGCGCGCGGGAGTTTCTGGGTCGCAAGAGGAACTTCACAGGTCAACACTTCTGGGGGCGTGGATACTTCGTGTCCACGGTGGGCCGTGGACGAGTAGAGACAGGTTCCCGCCACCTCCAAGTCGGTCTCCTGCTCCAGGTGATTGAACTGTAGATAAATCTGCTGGATGAAAGCGGAGGCCGCCGTGCACAACGACGGCCGGGGCGATCGCTTGTCGATAGTAAGCTTCTGAAATAGAACGACTCATGCTGGTGGAGGCGGCAGGAACGGTGTCCCGCCGCCACGGAACATTCAGCGTGCGTTCCGGCCTGGGCCCCGAGAGCCCGTTTCTCGCAACGACCAGCGCCGCGGCCCGCTCGGGCGAGCAGGAGGCTCGCGACGTTGGCCGAGGCGATCAGCATGAGGAGCCCGACGGCGCCCAGCAGCATCAAGAGCGGTGATCGGATGCCCCGGGTGGACTCGGCGACCAGAGGCGCGAGCCGGAGCGACGCGCCCGGCTTGAGCCGTCCCATCACGTTCAGGAAGTTGCTGCGGCGCTCGCTCAGCTCGTCGGCCGAGAATCGACGCGGTACCCAGACATCGGGCCGGAAGAGCCGCGAGGCGAAGGGGATGGTGGTGCGGGGCTGGAGCACCCCGACCACGGTGCGGTTGATGCCGTCGAGCTGAATGGTGCTCCCCACCAAATCGCGGCGGCCACCGAACTCCCGTTGCCAGTGCTCGTAGCTCAAGACGGCAGTCGCGGGTTGATCGCTGGCGTCGTCGGCGGGCTCGAGTAGCCGACCGAGCAGTGGCCGGTCCCGAAGAGGGGAAAGAGCTGACCGGAAGCCGGTAGGCCAAGCGTATTATCTGGCATGGTGGCATAGAGCACCGACATGGTGAAGTCCAGCCGCCTGTAGTCGATGTGGTCGTGCACGCTATCAATCTCGCTTCCAACGCAGCCCTCGCCCCGCCTCCCCTTGCATACGCCTCTGAGTTGGCGTATACTGAACCACATGGTTCAGTTTCAACATGCCCACCTGGATGCGTCGTTCGCCGCGCTCTCGGATGCCACCCGACGCGGCATTCTGGAGCGGCTAGGGCATGCGGACGCTTCCATCTCGGACCTTGCCGAGAAGTTCGGCATGACCCTCACGGGCATGAAGAAGCACGTCGGTGTCTTGGAGCAGGCGGGGCTCGTCACCACGGAAAAGGTCGGGCGGGTGCGGACCTGCAAGCTCGGCTTGCGCCGGCTGGAGGAAGAGGCGGCATGGATCGAGAGGTACCGCCAGCTCTGGGAAGCACGCTTCGACGAGTTGGACACGATCGTTGAGGAAGTGAAACGGGAGAAAAGAGTCGATGGAAAAAGAAAAGGAAAGTGAGCATGACCCCGTGAAGAACCCCACGACGGTAGAACGAAAGTCTGAGCGTGAGCTAGTCGTCACGCGCACCTTCAACGGCCCCGCGCACATCGTGTTCGAGGCCTGGACCAAACCCGAGTTGCTCAAGCGGTGGTGGGCGCCGAAATCGTTTGGAATATCCTTCATTTCCTGCGAGGCCGATGTCCGCACGGGGGGCACGTACCGTTTCGTTTTCAGCCACCCTGCCCTCGAGCAGCCCATGGCGTTCTTCGGCAGGTATATCGAAGTGACGCCCCAGTCGCGCATCGTCTGGACGAACGAGGAGAGCGCCGATGGTCCCATTACCACAGTGACCTTCGAGGAAAAGGACGGCAAGACGCTACTGGTCCTGCACGAACTCTATCCTTCCAAGCAAGCCCTCGACGACGCCATCGCCTCCGGCAGCACGGGCACCAGCGGGGCGGCCGAGCAGTTCGAGCTGTTGGACGAGCTTCTCGTCACCTTGGTGAGACCATGAGAAAGCCTCGACCTAGGCCTGAAGCCCAACGCGAAACGGGCACAAAGGTGCTGGTCGCCATGACCGGCAAGGTAAGCGCTGAGAAGGCCACGCGGCCTCGGAGAATGCGTGATTATGGGTTGCTGGTCCTCGTTGCCGCGGCCTTTGCCGTGTCCGCGCACACGTCGACGGCGGGAGGACAAGCCATGCGCACACCAGAATCGAAGGGTTATGCCAAAGTCAACGACGTCGAGCTGTACTACGAGGTCCACGGTGACGGCCCACGCCTGATCATGCTGCACGGGGGCGTCACTCCTTCGGAGATGTTCGGTGCGCCGCTGGCGGAAATGGCCAAGGCGCACAAGGTCGTCGCGCTACATGCCCAGGGCCACGGTTTGAGCAAGGACAGCAGCCGACCGTGGTCGCACGAGGTCTTCGCCGACGACGTCGCCGCGTTGATGGGTCATCTCGGCATCAAGAAGGCCAGCGTGATGGGGTACTCGAGCGGCGCTCTCGTCGCGCTTCAGACCGCGATCCGCCATCCCCAACTCGTCGACAAATTGATTGTGATCTCGACCGCGTTTCGATCAGACGGCTTCTACCCGGAGGTCCTCGAGGCCTTCGCGCAGATGCCCTCGGCAGCGCCGATGATCGCGGCCGACGTGAGCAAATCGCCGCTCGCATCACTTTATCCGTCCGTGAACTGGGAAACCATGTTCAGGAAGACTGGTGAGCTCGCCAATCGAAGCTACGATTGGTCTGCCTCCGTGGCCGACATCAAGGCGCCGACTCTGCTCATGTTTGCGGATGCCGACGCGATTCGCCCTGAACACGTCGTGGAGTTCTACAAACTGTTGGGCGGCGGACAACGCGACGCCGGCCTCGACGGATCGCTGCGATCACCGAACCGCCTCGCGATCATCCCGAACACGACGCACCTCACCATCCTCGGTTCTGCGGCTGTCACGCAATTTGCGTCGGCGTTTCTGAAATCCCAGTAGCACGACGTTGATCCGCAGCAAGTGACCACGCCCCCGGACGGCTTCGCGCGTCCCGTGGAGCGAATCCCGCGTCTGACCTCTCAGACGGGTAGGACCGGTCGGGAGGCGTGTCACGCAGGACGGGTTCCACTTCGCGGCCGTGCATGATGGAGGCGAGGCCCTGCCCGCGCCGACGCGCGCGCGGCCACCACCGGGTCAGCACTGCAAGACCCTTGTGCAGGGCATCCTGCGCCTCGCCCAACGCCACAGCGCCTGGCAGGTGTTCAGCGACTTCGTGGAGGTGAGCGCGATCGCGATGAGCAACGCGGTCGATCGCGGGCAGCGCGAGACGCGGCAGCTAGGATATTCAACGTGCGTTCCGGCCGAGATCCCGAGTAGCTGGGGGCGTCCTGTAAGGCCAAGTGTGACAACTTCCGGCAGAGTCGGGCGATCCTACGCCGTAGGGCGGGGGCTTCAACGGGAGGGCCCGGGGGGAGTCAGTCGAGCAGGTCGCCCGCGGGCGAGATCCGGACCGCGCGGATGATGGAGCTGTAGGACCAGAACCTGGAAGAGGTCTGCCACGCCACGAGCCAGCTCTCGCCGTTCCAGGCGACCTGGGGGGTCGTCTAATCTCCGAAGGTCCGGTCGACGAGAAGAGGAGCCGGATCGATCGGCAAGCCTGCCGCATCCAGCCGCATGGCATAGATGTCCGACCTGCGCCCGGAGGAGCTGAAGGGAGGGCCGTTGAAGGGGCTGGTCCGGTAGTCCTGCGATACGGCGAGGAATCCGGATCCGCCGGCGGCGATGGCCGGTGCCACCTGGGTGCCAATCGATGACCCGGCAATCATGCCCCCCGGGGACGAGCATGGCTCCGTCCGTGACGGGCACGCTGACGAGAGCTCCCGAGCATGCGAAGGCGGAGAGGATGAGTACGGTGCGTGCAGTCTTTCCGGAAGGCATGAGGCTCCTCCTGTTTTCCATGCGGCCCTTCCAGGGAGGGGGCGGACTTCGGGAGCTGTCGGTTGGACGACGGCACTTCCCGGGTCCCCTCTGGGAAGCCGATGCCCCGTTCGTGATGAGAGCGATTTCTTGAAAACAAATACCGAATCGGGCCCGCGGATTCTGTGAGGTTGTCACAGAACCCGCGCCCTGCACTTCAGCGGGAGCTCCCTCGGATGAATTGTGAACATGCGACGGGATTTCATTGTGACCGCAATCAAATCAGGAGCGCCGAGGTGCTGACCGAGGGAGAACGGCCGGGCGGGCAGCAGCGCCCTGCCTGTCGGCGCCTCCCGTTTCACGGGAGACGAGCCGGTTGAGCCGGCGGGGTCGCGACTCCGATCTCAGGGCGTTGCGTCCACCTGGACCACATCGCTCGTGGCGAGCCTGCATGCGGCCCGCGCATTGCCGGGTCGATGCCAGGTCACAGGGCCTCGCGGCAACCTACGGCCATCACGGCGGTTGCACCTGCGAGCCGCGGGAGGACGGCACAGGTTTCCTGTCACGGATCGTGACGCTCCGAACGACCAGCGTCCGCAGGCGGGCGCCCGCAACGGGCGGCTGTTTCGTGGTGGACGGAGTGACCTGGTGGAGGCGGCGGGAGTCGAACCCGCGTCCGAAAGTGATCCACCGAGAGTATCTACATGCTTAGCTTCGTCTGAAGTGCTCTCGCCACCGGGCCCCAGAGGAAGCAGACGACCCGGCAGCCAGCCTTCTTAGTTTCGCCTCCCCCCAGAAGGCGGTCAGGGGAAGCTAGCCGGTTACGCGGCGTCCTCGGGGCCTGCCACCGGCGGGGCCGACCCCAGGACGACGCTGCTAATTAAGCAGCGTAAGCAAGCTGACTGTTGTCAGTTGTTGTTTTCCAGCCTGATTATCGAGGTGGACTGGACCTCGGCATGCAACCCTGGCTTCAACACTCCCGTCGAACCCGTTTCGCCCCCAACATTTTCGTGGCGCGGCAGGTCGGGTGTTGATGTCCGATTGACGGCGTAAATATAGCATTCACTGCCGTTTCGGCAACCTCGCCCTATGGGCACTTGCAGGGCGGACACCCTTTGTCGAATATGACCCGCCACTTGCCGTCCGCCTCGCGCCGCCAGATCGACGAGAACGTCCCGAGCGACTTCCCCTCCGGGTCGCGCACCGGACCGGTGCTGAGAGCCAGCGTGCCCGAGTCGAGCACCTCGACCTGCTCCGGCTCCCAGGAGAACGGCGCCTTGTCGCCTTCGTAGAGCTGCTTCCAGCCTTCCATCACCTGAGCCCGGCCGCGCAGCGCGCCCTTGCCGCCGAAGAACACCGCTTCCTCGGAGACATACTTGCCGAACGCCTCGTGGTCCCGGTCCGCCATCGTCTTCGCGAAGGCCCGCTCGGCATCGCGCACCTGATCGGCCAGCACGCCGGGATCCTCCGTGGCCGCCGGCGCGGTCTGCGTCCCCGCCGCGGCCGCTCCCGCCAGCATCATGAAGACGATTGCAACCCATTTCCCCCGTTTCATAGCCCCTCCTCTTCGGATCGGCCGGTCAGTTCGGGCCGAGTCTAACCTGATTCGACACACGAAGGGACTCCGCGGGTGCTTCGAGGCCGGCCTCCTGGTACAATCGGGCATCATGCTGACCCGTGACGAGGCCTGGCAACATCTCTGCGAATGGACCAAGACCGATTCGCTGCGCAAGCACGCCCGCGCGGTGGAGATCGTCATGCGCCGGGCGGCACACGTCCATGGCGCCGGGGCTCCCGACGAGGAGCGGTTCGGCATCGCCGGGATGCTGCACGATGCCGATTACGAGCAGTGGCCCGAGGATCACCCGAACCGGATCGTGGCCTGGCTGCGCGAGCGCGGCGAGGAGGAGATCGCCTACGCGATCTCGGCGCACTACACGAAATGGGGCGTCCCGCACCGCACTCCGCTCGACAAGTCGCTCATCGCCTGCGACGAGCTGACCGGCTTCGTCATCGCCGCCTGTCTCGTACGCCCGGAGGGCGTCGCCACCCTTGCGCCGAAGAGTGTCGTCAAGAAGCTCAAGGACAAGGCGTTCGCCGCCAAGGTCGAGCGATCGGAGATCGCCGCAGGCGTGGAGCTGCTCGGCGTCGAGACGCCGGCGCACATACAGATGATCATCGACGCGCTCCGACCGCACGCCGACGAGCTCGGGATCGGCCCGCGCGGCTGAGCCGACCGCTCTCCTCCCCCCGAATCGCCCGAGAGCCGCGGTGTATACTGGATCGGGAGGTGTCTCATGGCCACGAAACAGGACGCTCCGCCCGTCAGGCCGCCGAGAGTGCGCGTGCTCCATCCCGAGACGGCCGCTGTCGCCGAGGGATTCGATCCGGCCCTTTCCGTCATGGCCGCCCGGCCGCCCATCTATCCCGTCTCGACCTACTGCTTCCACAACGCGCTCGAAGCCAAGCAGTACTTCGACATCGCGCTCGGCCGGGCCGAGGCCCCGGCAGGCCGTTCCTCGGATCTGATCTACGCGCGGCTGAACAACCCGAACGCCGAGATGTTCGAGGAGCAGCTCGAGGCGCTCGAGAAGGGCGCCGCCGAGGCGGGCTCGTTCGCCTCCGGCATGTCCGCCATCACGACCACCCTGCTCGCCTTGCTGCGTCCGGGCGACGCCGTACTGCACACCTGCCCGCTGTATGGCGGGACCGACCACGTCCTGACACACATGCTCGAGCCCTTCGGCATCTCGGCGCACTGCGTCGACGCCGGGGACATCGACCAGGTCGAGGAGATGGCTGCCCGGATCGGCGACCGCCTCGCGATGATCTACGCCGAGACCCCCGCCAATCCAACGCTGCGGATGACCGACATCGCGGCTCTGGCGCGCATCGCGCACGAGAGCGACCGCGTGCGGCCGGCGCGGCTGGTGATCGACAACACGTTCATGGGCCCGGTGTTCCAGGCACCGCTCGAGCATGGCGCCGACCTGGTGATCTACTCGGCCACCAAGTACATCGGCGGACACTCCGACGTCGTGGCCGGCGCGGTGCTGGCCCGCGATCCGGCTCTGACGCACCAGATCAAATCGGTGCGCTCGTTCTTCGGCACGATCTGCGAGCCGTTCTCCGCCTGGCTGCTGCAGCGCAGCCTCGCCACCATCTATACCAGGATGGTGAAGCAGTCCAAGAACGCCGCCCGCATCGTCGAGCGTCTGTCGGGCCATCCGAAGGTCGCGAAGATCCACTATCCGACGCTCTTCGAGGGAGAGCAGCGGCGGATCTACGAGGCGCAGTGCTCGGCGCCGGGCGGGATGATCGCGCTCGAGGTGAACGGCGGCGAAGCGGCGGCGTTCCGGTTCCTCGACTCCCTGCGGCTCGCCAAGCTGGCGGTCAGCCTCGGCAGCGTGGAGACGCTCGCCACGCACCCGAAGACGACCGTCTCCTCGGAGATGTCGGCCGAGGAGATGGAGCGGTCGGGCATCACCGACGGGCTTGTGCGGCTGTCGATCGGTGTCGAGTACTGGCGCGATCTCGCCGACGACATCGAGCAGGCGCTCGAGCAGGTCTGAGGAAGCGTCCCGAGGTGCGGCCGAGACGGGCGTGGTTCGATCTCGATGACGAGACGGCGGCGGAACCCGCCGTGGCGATCCTGGGTCTGCCATACGACGGCAGCGCCAGCCGCCGCGCCGGCGCCGCCGCCGCACCCGCGAAGCTGCGCGAGATCGCACTCACCTCCGATCCGATCACGCGCCGGGGATCTCCCGTCACCGGCCTGTCCGTGCGCGACTTCGGCGACGTGGCGCCCCCCGCCGGCGAGCCGCAACGCGACTGGCTGGACGCCGCCGAGCATCGTGTCGCCGCGCTGCCTGCCGGCGCCTTCCCCTTGATCCTGGGCGGCGACAACTCGGTCAGCATCGCAGGCCTGGCCGGCTTCGCCCGCCGACCCGGCTCCGGCCGCGTCGGCGTCATCTGGTTCGACGCGCATCCCGACCTGTTCGAGACCTACGACGGCAACCCCGACTCGCATGCATGCGCCCTGCGCCGGGGCATGACCCTGGCCGGGATCGATCCCGCCGACGTCGTCCTCGTGGCCACACGCTCCTGGTCATCGGAAGAGCTCGACCACATGGGACGGCATGGGATTGAATCGGTCACGGCGGCCGACTGCGCCTCCGAACCGATCGATCGGATCGCCTCCCGGATCGTCTCCCGCCTCCAGGGCGCCACCGCCGTTTACCTCGCGGTCGACATCGACGGATTCGACGCCTCCTGCGCCCCCGGCACCGGATATCCGATGCCGGCCGGCGTGATGCCGGCGACCTTCTTCCCCCTCATGGAGCGGCTTTTCGAGACACTGCCGATCGCGGCGCTGGACATCACCGAGGTGGCCCCGGCCCTCGACAGCAACGACGTGACGGCCTTTCTCGGGGCGCAGGTGATTCTCGAGGCGCTCGGAGCACTGTCGCGAAGGAACCTTCCGCCGCTTCGTGCGTAGGTGCAGGATGTGATCACACGCATTCCCGGGAGGAAACCATGACACATTCCGTCAGCAAGGGACTCTTTCCGACCGGTGCGGTGGCGCTGGCCGCGCTTCTCGCGACGCCCGGCGCCTTCGCCGCCGACACCATCACGAAGTCGCTCTCCTTCGACGCGGGCCAGAGGCTCGAGGTCGACACCCAGCGCGGCTCGATCGAGTACCGGTCGGGCGGCACGGGCGGCCTGAGCATCACCGTCTCCTGCGAGAACGGCCCCATCGCCGACTATCTCGACGTCGACTTCGAGAGCACGCCCAGCGGCGCGCGGATCACCGCGCGCAAGACCGGCAAGGGTTCGGGCGGCAGTTGGATGTCGGGCTGGTTCGGCGGGGATTCTCCCGATATCCGGTTCGTGATCGACGGACCATCACGGGTCGACCTGGACCTGAGAACCGCGGGCGGCCACGTGACGCTGGGAGACATCGAGGGCAACGCCTCCGTCAGCACCAGTGGCGGGCACATCACCTTCGCCGACGTCCGCGGCCGGCTCGAGGCGGCCACGTCGGGTGGGCACATCCGGGGCGGGCGGCTCAGCGAGGGCGGCGAGCTGAAGACCTCGGGCGGCCACATCACCATGGACGGCGCCGGCGGCGACCTCGACGTGCGGACATCGGGCGGGCACATCAAGCTCGGCCCGGTCGAGGGCAGCCTGCACGCGCATACCTCGGGCGGAAACATCGACGTGGATCATGTCACCGGCACCATGGACCTGAGCACGTCGGGAGGCGATGTGGAGGCCGAGGCCGGCAGCGACGGCGACGCCGACGTGTCCAGCTCGGGGGGAGACATCATGCTGGAGCGGATGGGCGGACACGTCACGGCGCGCACGTCCGGCGGCCGGATGCGTCTGTCGCTGGCCGACGGCAACGGCGCAGGAGCCGACCTGAGCACCTCGGGCGGATCGATCGACGTGCGGATCCCTGCAGGAGTCGGGTTCGACATCGACGCGGCGGCCAACGGCGCGGAGGTGATCGCCAGGGTCGGAGATCTGAAGGTCCGTGGACCGATGCGGAAGGACCGGCTCGAGGCGACGGTCGCGGGCGGCGGCGCCAAGCTGCGTCTGCGCAGCGACGATGGCGACATCCGGATCACCGATAACGACGGCCGCTGAGGCGTCCCGTCCGGCCGATCAGGTCCAGGCTTCCGCCACCGCGTCGTCGAGATTCGCGGGGGCGACGGATCCGGAGTGCTCCTTCACGAGTCGGGCCAGAGCGCGGTGCGCGGGCCGTACCGGATCGTATCGTGGCACCGCGATGTGACGCAGCAGATGCGGCGCGCCGAAGCTCTTGCCCGCGATCGGGGCGAAGGCGGCGGCCGCTTCGTTGAGCCGCGTCGAGTTGAGGATACCCGTCAGGAACGCCGCCTCCTCGTCCGGCCGCTCGCCCCGGCAGGCGATGAAGGTGCAGGTCTCCTGCGGGATGACCGGGCGGCCCTCGCACGGGCCCAAGATCGCGGCGCGCACCCGTGAGTCGATCCGTCGCCACACCACCTTCCAGGGCGCCATCGTCTCCTCGGACACCGAGAAGATGCTGTAGAACGGCGCGCCCGCGTCGACCAGGCTGCGTGTGCCGCGGTCGCGGCGCGCGGCCAGCGGCTCGCGGAACCGCTCGAGGTACCTGAGCGCCCGCGGATAGCGCGACGCCATCAGCCCCGATTCGATGCCGCGCCGCATGAGCGGATCCTGGGTCATCAGGATCCAGGCCGACGGCTCGGCCCGAAACGCGTGCACGTCGGACGCGCGCAGCAACGGGTACAGCAACGCCTCCTCGATGCGCGCGCGCACCGGGGCCACCGATCGCTTGCCGGCCGACGCGAGATTGGCCACCTCCCACGCGCCGTCGGCGCCCCGCTCGATCACCTCCATCCAGAAGACACCGTTGGCTCCGCCGGTGTACGCGCCCGCGCGGGCCCGAAGCGCCGACGGACCGAGGATCCCGCGCATCGAGGCGATCCGATCCGGAGTGCCGTTGAGCCACGCCGAGGTCGCATCACGCGGGTCGACCGGCTCGGCGGCCTGTTCCTGCGCCGGCCCCGGGCCGCGCGGCCAGACGAGCCACGGAACCGGGTAGCGCGTCGATTCCCCCTTGCGCAATGTGAGCACGGCGGGCCGGGCCCCGGCCCCGGCGAAGACTCGCCGCTGCGAGAAGTCATCGACCGACGTCACCCCGAGCGGCGTCCCGTCGGCCAGCATGAAACGGCGGAACCCGGCGCCGCTGCCCGCGCTCTTGAATACCGTCTGTGTGATGACGAAGGCGAGCGTCCCGCCCGGCGCGAGGAACCTCTCCGCCGCGGTCATCGTGGCCAGCATCGCGAGGTCCTTCTTTCCGCCGCCCAGGATCGCCTGCATCCCCCGTCCTACGCTCCGGGTGAACAGTCCGTGGTGATGCCAGGAGGATCGGGTGGCGTCACGTTGCGCAGGTGTGAGCGTCTCCCAGCCGACCCAGGGCGGGTTGCCCGCGATCCGATCGTGCTCGACGGCTCGGCACGCAGGGTCGAGCGCGTCGGCGAGCGAGATGTTCAGACGCAGCGTGCCACGACGCGGCGCGCCCTCGAGCGCCTCCAGGCAGGCCGCGCGCGCCATCAGCACCGCGACCGGATTGAGGTCCAACCCGGTGACGAGCGCGGCGGCATCCTCCGCGGGCATACCCGACCGCGCCCGCCTCAGCCGCCGCAGCGCGGCGGCGGTGAACGCCCCCGCGCCGCACATCGGATCCGCGATCGTCCGGTCTCGGCGGCCGTCGAAGCCGACCCGGTCCAGGACGTGCTCCACGAGCCACGGCGGCGTGTAGTGCTCGCCGAGAGCATGACGCGTCTTCGCCGGGATCGCGCGCGCGTACAGATCGCCCAGCCGGATCTCGCGGCCCGAGTCGAGCCGGGCGATCAGCTCTCGCAGCGACCCGATGGAGGCCGCGCCGCGCCAGCGCGACGATGCGGGCAGCGTCACGTCATCGAGAAACCCCTCGATCCCGGCGCGCTCGAAGACGGCGCCGGACGCCGCCCACTCCCATCGATCCACGGGATCCGCCGGTGCCGCACAGCCGGCGATCCGCGCGGCCGCACGGGCGGCGTGCAGCACCGAGAGCACCACCATCCGCTGCGCGGATGTCAGGCCATCGGGCGCCGATGCGGGCGCCGGGATCGGTGTCGGTTGTTGCAAGACGCGTCCTCGAATAATGGACATTCCTCCATGATTCACCGCGTCGAGCGGAGCGCCGATCGTCCGGCGTAAGTCCCTGTACCCCAAGGGATCACGCGCGATCCGGGCCTCGCACCGACTCATGGCACGGAGATTGTAACAGCAACGGATGCGTCACGAGCCTTCGTGGCGTGGAAGGAGGGGCATCATGCGTCAGCTTATGAGCAACCGCCTCGCGATCGTCCTCGGCCTGATCTTCGCGGCCGGGTTCTCCTTTTTCATCGGGTTCGCGGGTGCGACATTGATGACGCGCAGTGCCGGCACCATCGATACCGAGCACCTCGGCACGACATTCGATGCGGCCGAGCGGAATCTGCAGGCCGGGAGCGACGCCGTCACCCCGGCGGCGGCCGCGGCCTCACATGACACCACGACACCGCCCGCCGGGTCCGAAGAGCTCGACGCCGGCACGACCACCGTGGCGATCGTCTGCCTGGGGATCCTGCTGATCGCTCTGCTCGGCGTGCTGAGGGATCGACGCAGGCCGAACTCGATCGTCGTGGCCCGCTATTCCCGTCGGGATCCGTCCCGGCGTTAAGAGACCGGCCGGGGCGAAACAGGCGTCCTCGCCCCGGCCGGCGACACCCTACACGAGACTCCAGTCGGTGTGCGGCGCGCCGTTCTTCACCAGCCAGCCGTACAGCAGCGTCCCGTATCCGACCGCCTTCATCCTCTCGGTGCGGTAGAACGGCTGGAGCATCCGGTGCAGCTTCGGCAGGTTGTAGAACGGGACGCGCGGGAAGTAATGGTGCTCGAGGTGGAAGTTGGACCACAGGAAGGCGAAGTTCCAGAACAGCGACGACTTCACCAGCGTGCTCCACTGCGCCGGGTTGGACGGATTGACGTAGTAATGCTGCCCGAGTCGGTTGAGCGCGAAAGCGATCGGGAAGATCAGGAAGTAGGGCACGACGTAGACACGCGCCATGATCGCCGCACCCATCGTGAGTCCGATCGTCGTCATGATGGTGAGGTGGCCGAGAATCGTCAGGTTTCTCTCAAAGGCGATCCGCCGCTGCAGCGCCTCGGGGTAGGTCGACGCCTCGCTGCGCGCCGCCCGGAAGTAGATCGGGAACAGCGCCGGCGTGAAGTAGAGCGCCTTGTACCAGCGCGCGTTGCGCTTCGGCGACAGATGGAAGCGCTTCGGATCCTCGGTGGGCGATCCCAGGTTGTCGTGATGATCGAGATGCCACCGGGTGAACTGCAGGTGCGAGATGCCGCTCGGAAACGCGTACAGCACGCCGAGCAGACGCGTCATCCATGATCGGTGCCGGTTGACGACGGCGTCATGCACCACCTCGTGCAGCAGCACCGTGAAGTTGAAGATGGTGAACCCCTGGATGAAGGCGAACGGGATCCAGATAAGGGGGTTGGAAAAGCGCACCAGCATGAAGGTGCTCACCGCGAGCAGGACCACCTGCCGCGCCACCACCAGGAAGTGGCGCGCCGCCGACCGCTCGTGCAGCCGCCTGAGCTCTTCGCGAGGCAGCGCTGCAGTGAGCTTCTGCCTCAGCACCCGCGTGGTGCGCGGGTAGTGATGGCTCTTGAGGGGGCTGAGAGTGCTGACGGCAACGGCTTCCATGACGCACATATTACGGGCATCCGCGCTTCTCCGCAAGACAAGTCCTTTCCATATGGTAGTTTGCGCATGCTGTCCGAATGTCGCCCGTTTATTGGTGTTAGTCAATCCACTTGTCGGTTGAACGTCGGCACCGGGTAGGGTATCTTTCCTTCGCGGCCGGGTCACCGGGAAAGGCCGTGTATGCAGGCACTTCGGGCCGCCCCGGCGCCATGGCGCGGCCGGGCGCCGCGTCATCGGCGGCGCTGCGGGACACCGCCGGAGGGCGCGTCCTTTCGTCGGGGCCCCGGAGCCCGCCGCTGGGCGGGATGAGAGGAGGGCACCCTCCATGGTCGACGACACCACCCGGATCCCGTCCGATGCGTTCGAGCGGATCCTGCAGCTCGCCGTGATCCGCCCCGCCGGCCGGAGATACCGCGGCGAGCCGGCAA
Source organism: uncultured Acidobacteriota bacterium (assembly GCA_963806495.1). Lineage (GTDB taxonomy): Bacteria > Acidobacteriota > Polarisedimenticolia > JACPZX01 > DASXTC01 > CAWDYA01. The sequence goes on from CAWDYA010000001.1 coordinate 162,445, forward strand.
GACAGGTGGCGGTGCTGAAGTACCTGCGCGACGCGGGCCGCCCCGTCCCGTACGACGAGTTGCACGAGCACCTGCGCGCCGGCGGCGTGCTGCGCAGCCAGCGCGACGACGAGGCGTCGCGGCGCAAGGCGATCGGTCAGGCGGTCGAGGCGATCAACGTGAAGCTCGGCACGTTCTTCTTCCTTGTCCGGGACGTGCGCCTGCTCGACGAGATGTTCCGCATCCAGGTGCACGGCGAGGAGCCGTCGCGCCCGGCCTACTCGCTGCAGGACTTCTTCGAGGTGCGCAAGCTGAGCGGCGTGCGCTTCTATGCCACGATGGACGATCCCGCGGGCGGCATCACCCGCGAGATGCTCGAGCTGGTGACCGAGGTGCGCCCGCACCGCATCGACATGATGGCCCCTTCCCTCGAGTCGTTCTTCGGCAACCCGGAGTTTCGCGGCATGCTCACGCGGAACCTGTCGGCGCCGGGCGCCCCCGCCGACGCCCGCGCGCGGCTCCTGCTGCTGAACCCCGATTCGCCCGCAGCCGAGCGCCTCGCCGCCCAGGAGCGTGACGAGTCGCCGCTGATGGGCGACCTGCGCGAACGGATCCGGGCCACGCTGGCCCACGCCGGCGAGGTCGCCTCCGCCATGCCCGCGAACCACCGCGACCGCTTCGAGGTGCGCCTCTCGGACGAGGCTCCCCTGTGGCGTTTCCGGATGATCTTCCTGCCGGAGGTGCTGCACCTGCGGCTCTCGGCGCCCGGTGGCGCGGGCCAGACCCTCATCAAGCTCGGCGTTTCCAGCGCGCTGTATACCAGCCTGCGAGACGTGTTCGAGCAGCGCTGGCAGGCGGCCGCCGGGCGGCCCGCAGCGCGATCCTGAGACCCCACCTAACCCACGCCAGGCAAGGGTTTGAGCAGGTTGATTTTTATCCCTTGACAGCACAAGATGTCGTGGTAGAGTCGTTTTCCGCCTCCCAGATGTTGCATCGACGGCTTGCGGGAGACGGTCGGAGGTCGGGCGGGTTTCCGGCGCCCGGCAGACTCGAAACGGCTCTCTCGGGAGCCCCCATCCTGCGGGTTTTTCCTTAAAGTCCGGCACCCTTCGGGGCGTGAAGCGGCGCATGCGCCGCGCGGGCTTTTTTTCCCCGTGGGCTTGTTAATTTCTTGTTTCTACTCCTTGGAGGAAGGCTCAAATGAGGATCGAGCGGCGGTTCACCCGTGCGGGGCATGATCCCTACGAAGGGATCGAGTTCGCCACCAGGGATTCACGCATCACGAATCCGGACGGGTCGCTCGTCTTCGAAGCAAAAGGCATAAAGATGCCGGCCTCCTGGTCGCAGGTCGCGGTCGACATCCTGGCGCAGAAGTATTTCCGCAAGGCCGGCGTGCCGAGCCGCGTCAAGCCGGTCGACGAGTACGGCGTGCCCGCCTGGCTGCGCCGCTCGGTGCCCGACGAGGAGGCGCTCGCCCAGCTTCCCGAGTCGGAGCGCTACGGGATGGAGCGTGACGCGCGCGACGTGTTCCGCCGTCTCGCCGGCTGCTGGACCTACTGGGGCTACCGTCACGGGTACTTCGACACCGAGGACGACGCCCTGTGTTTCTACGAAGAGACGCTGCACATGTTCGCGGCGCAGATGGCCTCTCCCAACTCGCCGCAGTGGTTCAACACCGGGCTGCACTGGGCGTACGGGATCGACGGCCCCGCGCAGGGGCATTACTTCGTCGACCAGGCCACCGGAGAGGTCAAGAAATCGGCCTCGGCATACGAGCATCCGCAGCCGCACGCCTGCCAGCCTTACGACGCGCTGGTCAGCACGCCGCGGGGACTTTTCGCGATCGGGGAAATCGTCGAGAAGAACCTGGTCGATTCTGGAGGTGTACGACCGCGAGGGGACCACCCGGGTGACCGCAGTGAAGAGCAACGGCGAGAAGCCGGTGCTGCGCGTGTTGCTCTCGAACGGCAACTACGTCGAGGCCACTGCGGACCATCTCGTCTGGGCGGCCTCGGCCGATGCCCCCGCCGGGCGCGGTTATCGTTTCATCGAGGTGGGCGCGCTGGAGCCCGGAATGCGGCTCCTGCAGCGGACCGACACGGATGTCCGACCGGCATCATCGGACGACTCCCGAGAAGTGAGCGAAGCGATTCTGGCCGGATGGCTGCAGGGCGACGGCTTCGTCGGGCAGTACCGGGAAGGAACCAACCGTATCGCTGACCCTCGAATTCATGACCTGCAACGACGAGGAATACGAATTCCTGCTGCCTCATGTCGAGAGGATCTTCGAGGGAGTGCGCCGACATGTCCGGTTGGCCGAGACCGTATCAACGGATCTGATCGTCAGGCGGATCCGGCTGTACGGTGAGCCCCTTCGTGAGTTCATCGAGAAATACGATCTGATGGCGAGGGGGCTGGACATGCGCGTTCCCGGGGCGGTGCGCACGGGCGGATCTCACGTCGCGTCAGCCTACCTCATGGCGTTGTTCCAGGCCGACGGCACGGTGAGGGCCCATTCCGGAGAGAACGACTCGTTCGACGTCGTGCTCGGATTCGATCTCCGATCGGATGATCGGGGACGTCCAGCGTCTTCTCGCCAATATGGGAATCTAACTCTCGCCTCACCCCGTGCACCGACTCGCGGGAGAACCGCCGTGTCTACTGGCAGCTCTCGATCGGCTACAAGAGCGCCAGGGAGAAGTTCGCCGAGGCCATCGGCTTCGTCTCGTCTGACAAGAGGGACAAACTCGCCGCTTCGATCCACGCCGCCGTTCGTGGCAAGTCGATCCCGCCGGCACGGCACGAGACCATCACCCGGGTGGAGTACCTCGGTGTCCAGCCCGTCTTCGACATCCAGACCGCCAGCGGCAACTACCTGTCCGGCAATGTCGTCGTGCACAACTGTTTCATCCAGTCGGTGTCCGACGATCTGGTGAACGACGGCGGCATCATGGATCTGTGGACGCGCGAGGCGCGGCTGTTCAAGTACGGCTCAGGCACCGGCACCAACTTCTCGCGCCTGCGGGGCGAGGGCGAGCCGCTGTCGGGCGGCGGCACGCTCCTCCGGGCTGATGTCGTTCCTGCGGATCGGCGACCGGGCGGCCGGCGCCATCAAGAGCGGCGGCACCACGCGCCGCGCCGCCAAGATGGTGTGCCTCGACATCGACCATCCCGACATCGAGGAGTTCATCAACTGGAAGGTGCTCGAGGAGCAGAAGGTGGCGGCCCTCGTCGCGGGCAGCCGGCTCCACAACAGGCATCTCAACGCGATCATCCGCGCCTGCCACGAAGGGCTCAAGCGGACCAACCCGGCCGCACCGGTCAACGGCGAGCGGTTCGACCCGAAGGAGAACACCGCCCTGCGGCGCGCCATCCGTGAGGCGCGCAAGGCCTGCGTCCCGGAAAACTACATCCTGCGCGTGATCGAGCTGGCGCGTCAGGGATACAAGGCGATACCGCTTCGAGGAGTACGACACGAAGTGGGACGGCAAGGCGTACGGCACCGTCTCGGGTCAGAACTCCAACAACTCGGTGCGCCTGACCAACGCCTTCCTCGAGGCCGTGGAGGCGGACGGCGACTGGAACATGACGCGCCGCACCGACGGCAGGATTCGCCACACGCGTCAAGGCGCGCGATCTGTGGGAGCAGATCTGCTTCGCCGCGTGGGCGTGCGCCGATCCCGGGCTGCAGTTCGACACCACGATCAACGAATGGCACACCTGCCCCGAGGACGGCCGGATCAACGCCTCGAACCCCTGCTCCGAGTACATGTTCCTGGACGACACGGCCTGCAACCTGGCGTCGCTCAACCTGATGAAGTTCCTACGAGCAGGACGGCCAACCGTTCGACATCGAGCGGCTTCCGGCACGCGATCGCGTCTGTGGACGGTCGTGCTCGAGATCTCGGTGCTGATGGCGCAGTTCCCGTCGCGAAGCATCGCCGAGCTGCGCTACGAGTTCCGCACGCTCGGTCTCGGCTACGCCAACATCGGCACGATGCTGATGGTCTCGGGCATCCCGTACGACTCCGCACAGGCGCGGGCGATCTGCGGCGCCATCGACATCGATACTGTGCGGCGACGCTACGCCACCTCGGCCGAGATGGCCAAGGAGCTCGGGCCGTTCCCCGGCTTCCACGCCAACCGGCAGCACATGCTGCGCGTCATCCGCAACCACCGCCGCGCCGCCTACAACGCGGCGCCGTCGGAGTACGAGGCGCTGACGATCGCCCCGCACGGGCATCGACCCAGCGGTACTGCCCCGAGGAGCTGCATCGGGCCGCCCGGCAGGCGTGGGACACGCGCGCTCGAGCTGGGCGAGCGGTACGGATACCGCAACGCGCAGACCACCGTCATCGCGCCGACCGGCACGATCGGCCTGGTCATGGACTGCGACACCACCGGGATCGAGCCCGACTTCGCGCTGGTGAAATTCAAGAAGCTGGCGGGCGGCGGGTACTTCAAGATCATCAACCAGTCGGTGCCGGCCGCGCTGAGGAACCTCGGCTACGACACCGCGCAGATCGACGCCATCGTCACCTGGTGCGTGGGCACCGGCCGGCTGGAAGGCGCGCCGCACGTCAACCGCGAGAGCCTCAAGGCGCACGGGTTCGACGACGACGCGCTCGACAAGGTGGACGCCGCCCTGCCCACGGCGTTCGAGCATGCAGTTCGCCTTCAACCGGTTCGTGCTCGGCGACGAGTTCTGCACGAAGACGCTCGGGTTCAGCAAGGAGGAGATCAACGACTTCGGCTTCAACATGCTCGAGTCGCTGGGCTTCACGAAGGAGCAGATCGACGAGGCGAACGACACGATCTGCGGACGCATGACGATCGAGGGGGCGCCCGGCCTGCGCGAGGAGCACCTGCCGGTGTTCGACTGCGCGAACCGGTGCGGCAAGTACGGCCGGCGGTACATCCACCACACGGCCCACATCAGGATGATGGCGGCCGCGCAGCCGTTCATCAGCGGGGCGATCTCCAAGACGATCAACATGCCGTCGAGCGCGACCGTGGCGGAAATCCGCGACGCCTACATGCAGTCCTGGAAGCTCATGCTCAAGGCCAACGCGCTGTACCGCGACGGCAGCAAGCTGAGCCAGCCGCTCAGCTCCACCGCCACCGAGTGGCTCTTCGCCGACACCGACGAGGAAGCGGAAGAAGCGCCGGCGCTCGCCGCCAAGGGCGCGGGAGCGGACGCCGGGCAGGTGGAGATGGTACCCGCGGACCACGTCAAGATCGCGGAGCGGGTCATCCATCGCTACATCCACTCCCGCCGGCGGCTGCCCGATCGGCGCAGCGGCTACACCCAGAAGGCGGTCATCGGGCACCACAAGGTGTACCTGCGCACCGGCGAGTACGAGGACGGCCAGCTCGGCGAGATCTTCCTCGACATGCACAAGGAAGGCGCCGCCTTCCGGAGCCTCATGAACTGCTTCGCCATCGCGATCTCGCTCGGGCTGCAGCACGGTGTTCCGCTCGACGAGTTCGTCGACGCCTTCGTGTTCGTCCGGTTCGAGCCGAACGGCATCGTGGCGGGCAATCCCCACATCAAGATGACCACCTCGGTCATCGACTACGTGTTCCGCGAGCTGGCGATCACCTACCTCGGCCGGTCCGACCTGGCGCAGGTGACGAGCGAGGATCTTCGCGGCGACACAACGGGCCGCCCCGACAAGGAGCCGGAGTTCGACGAGGACAAGGCGGAGTTCATCACGGAGCGCGTGGTCGAGTACGACGAAGAGGCGACCCGGATGGAGGTGCCGCGCACCCGGCACCTCAAGGTCGGCTTCGTCACCGGCGACACCGACAGCTCCGCCGACGGCCTGCAGACGACAGGCGCCGCCACCGGGCCCGTCATGGTGGCGCAGCCTCACACCCGCGCCACCGCTGTCTCGCTCGGCATGCCCGCCGCAGCCGGCCTGCACGAGGGCGAGCTGGTGCGTCAGGCGCGCATCAAGGGGTACGAAGGCGATCCGTGCGTCGAATGCGGCCAGTTCACCATGGTCCGCAACGGCACCTGCCTGAAGTGCGTCTCCTGCGGGGCGACCAGCGGCTGTTCGTGACACGGGGCGCCGGGCGCCCGGCGACTCTCCTCCCTCGGGTGTGGGCTACAATGAAGGTGTAGCGGCCCGAAGGAGGACCTCCCATGAACCAGATGCTCGTGCGCGACCTCATGACCCCCGATGTGTTCACGCTCAAGGCCGATGACAACCTGACCAGCCTGTACGACCTGATGGACGCCGAGCACGTCCGTCACATCCCGGTGGTGGACGAGGACGGCCGCCTCGTCGGGCTGGTGACGCACCGCGATCTGCTTCGCGGCGCGCTGGCGAGCGAGGAGGACCTGCCGGTCAGCGTGCAGCGCGATCTCCTGCGGCGCACCCGGGTCCGCGAGATCATGATCGAGGACGTCGAGACGATCGCGCCGGACAAGAGCGTCCAGGAGGCGGCGCAGGTGATGCTCGACTACAAGTACGGCTGTCTGCCGGTGTTGGAGGACGGGCGCCTGGTCGGGATCATCACCGAGGCGGACTTCGTCCGCTGCCTGTCCGACCTGACCGCGAAAGCCTCGCGCTAGCCGCCCTTTGCGGCGGTCTCGCAGGCCGTGATGATCTTCCTCAGCGGCTCGGCCGCCTCGGGGTGCCGTGCGATGTAGTCCTCGAGGATCGCCCGCGCATCGCCCGGACGCCCGAGCCGCGCGAGCTGCATCGACATGGCCGAGACGGCGGGCAGGTTGTCGGGCTCCTTCTCGAGGATTCCCCTCAGGATCCGGATGGCCGCGACCGAGTCGCCCGCGACATCCGACGCCGCCTGGGCCTTCCAGAACAGCGCCTCCTGGTCGCGCGGGTACCGCTGCACGAACCCCGCCAGGGCGCTGTCGACCGCGGCCGGCCCTTTTCCTTCGAGGCCGTCCCTGATCACGACGAGCAGGCGGCGCTCGCGATCCGGCAGCGTGCTCGCCCGGGCGGCCGCTTCGTCGATCGCTTTCAGACCCGCCTGCTTCCTGCCGTCGAGGTAGAGGCTCATCCCGAGCCGCAGATGCGCCAGGGAGAACGCCGGGTCGGCCGACACCGAGCGTTCGAACTCCTTCGCCGCCTCGGTGAACCGCAGATCGTGGTACAGCTCCAGCCCGTTCGTGTAGCTGCGCGAGGCCTCGGGCGAGATCCCGGCGATCTGCGACGCAGGCACGGGCGGGGCCGACGGGCCCTGTGCTCCGGTGTGAAGCCCTCGCGCCAGACCGGCCGCGAGCACGGCGGGCATCCGCGCGACATCCGCGCCCTCCGCCTTGGTGGCCGTCAGGACGCGGCCGGTCGCCGTGTCGTATACCTGTGCATCGACGCGGTACCCGGCGGCGCCGCGCACGATGGAGCCCGTCACGACCATCGAGGCTCCGGCCCAGCGTGCCAGCTCGGTGACCGTGGTCTGCTCCGCGCTGCCGAGATCGTCGCGGCCCGCCACCGCCAGCAGGTCGTAGAGCCGCTGCGTGGAGATGACGTTGACATTTCCTGTGGCGGCCAGTTCGGTGGTCAGCATCTCGGCGAGCCCGCGTTTCATCCAGTCCGCATCGGCATCGCCCGTGTTGTTGGCGAAGGCGGACACGGCGAGGTATCCGTCGGCGGCCGGTGCGCCCGCAGGCAGGGTGTCCGCCCCCGCCTGCCGCGGCGCCTCCACTCGCCCGGCCGCCCGATCGGTGCGGTTCCCCGTCAGCATCAGGGCCGTGATCGCCGCCGCCGCGATCAGCAGCGCCGCACCCCAGAGCCAGACCCGCCGCTTCCTTGCCGCCCCGGAGGCCGTCCAGGGAATCCGTCTCGCTCCCGAGCCCGTCTCCTGCGAAAGCGCACGGAGATCCCCGGCAAGCGCGTCGGTGGTCGGGTACCGCCGTGCCGGGTCCTTGGCCAGGCATCGCGAGACGATCCGCTCGAACTTCGGCGGCAGTCCGCCGCGCACGTTGCGCAGCGGCGCCGGCTCCTCGTGCACGATCGCATGGAAGGTGGCGATGGCGTTGTTCTTCCGGAAGGCGGGCCGGCCCGTGGCCAGCTCGTAGATCAGGCTGCCGAAGGTGAAGATGTCGGAGCGGGCGTCCACGGGATTTCCCTGCGCCTGCTCGGGGCTCATGTAGGCAACGGTCCCGACCAGCCGGCCGGAGCCGGTCGTGTCGGCGGACACCGTCTTGAGCTGCGAGCCCGAGCCGAAGTCCCCGCCGGCGATGTCCAGACGCGCGAGGCCGAAGTCCAGGATCTTGTAGAAGCCCGAGTCCGAAGCCATGACGTTCTCCGGCTTCAGATCGCGATGCACGACACCCTTGCGATGGGCAACCGCGAGGGCTTCGGCCATCTGCAGCGAAGCATCGAGAAGCCGCGGCAGGGGCATCGGCCCGTCCTCGACCACCTCGCGCAGGTTCCGCCCCTCCACGAACTCCATGGTGAAGAAGGCGATGTCACCATCGCGGTGGAAGTCGTAGACCGTGGCGATGCCGGGATGCGTGACGGCCGAGGCGACACGGACTTCGTGATGGAAACGGCGGTTCCATTCCTCGTCGGTGGCGAGATCCTCGCGCAGGATCTTCAGCGCGACGTGGCGACCGAGCCGCGTGTCCTCGGCCCGGTACACCACGCCCATGCCGCCTTCTCCGAGGCGTGAGAGAAGCTTGTAGTGCAGAAGCTCGCGTTCCACCGGTTCACGCTCCCGAGGAGGTCCGACCGCCTGACTACTGCCCGATCAGCCTCACGGGACCGCTCAGCGTCTGCACCGAGACACGCGCGCCGCCGCCGCCGGTGGAGAATTTCAGGTCCTTCGAGGGAAGATACTTGTCCCTCTTCACCGGCTCGGGCCCGAAGTCGTTCTTGATGCTCCCGCTGAAGCTGGAAACATCGAAGCTGGCCGAGACGTTGCGAGGAACGCGCAGGTCTATCGGTCCGCTCACGGTCTCGAACTTGAACCGGCCGCGGGCATCGAGATCGGCCGTGACATCGATCTTGCCGGACACGGTGTTGAACTCACCGTTCTCCAGCAGCCCGTCGGTGCGGAAGGAGATCGTGGCGCTGACCGTGGAGATCTCCGCGTTGCGGACGTCACCGGTGACCTCCACATCGCCGCTCACCGAGGATACGTCGAGAGCGCCGGACAGATCGCTCAGCGTGACGTCCGCGCTCACCACCTCGATCTCGAGACGGCTGCCGCGGGGCACCCGGATCCGGAGATCGGACCTGTCCACGTTGTTCGCATGCTCGGGCAGCACGACGCGTATGGTGGTCTCGTTGCCGCTGTTCTCGAACTTCAGCTCTCTGGTTCCCCTGCCGAGGGTCCCGGTCACCTCGACCTCGTCCCGGTCCCAGCCGGTGACCGAGACACTGCCGGCGACGTTCTCGATGCTCACCACGCCGTCGCTCGAGGCGGGCACCCGCCTGTCGATCGTCTCCTGGGCGAGGGCGAAACCGGCCGCGGCGGCGAGCACCAGTACCACGGTTGCCAACTTCCTCATCATCGTTCCTCCTCAGGCGGGTCCCGGAATCCGCGCGGCCTTCTGCAACAGGTCCACCTTCGTCGCATACATGGCCGTCAGCATCCGTCCGAGCCTGACATTTGCCGGGTCGTTCTCGAGGGCGGCGCCGGTCCTGGCGATCGCCTGGTTGATGATCCGAAGGTTCTGCTCGAACACATCGAGCGTCTGCGGCGAGAGCTGCGGCTTTCTTTGCTCGAGCGCGGCGAGCAGCTTCGCCGTGGCGCGCTGGAACTCCGCTTCGGCCTCGCGCAGGTCGGGAGGCAGGTCCGCCCGTGAGGCGGCCGGCATCACGTCGACGAGGCCCGGCGCGGTGGTCTTTGCGGGCCCCGTGCGCCACAGCACCGAGGTGCCGGCGACGCCCGCGAGGATCAGAATGGCCGCAGCAACGGCCGGCCACCGGCGCCAGGCCGCCACGTCGCCCGAGGAGCCTCGTGCGCCCGCAACGCCGCCCGCGATCCGCGCGCCGATGGCGGGCCACAGATCCCGCGGCGGCTCGAGACGGCGGGGCAGCGCGGCGGTCGCGTCCAGCAGCGACTGCAACGCCTCCACCTCCTCGCGGCAGCCGGGGCAGGACAGCAGGTGCTCCTCGACGGCCAGCGCCGCGCGCGCGTCCAGCGATCCGTCCACGAAATCGTTGAGGTTCTCGTTTCTCTCCTGGCAGCTCATGATCCCAGCGCCTCTCTCAGAAGCCGTCTCGCCCTGTGGAGCTGGGCCTTGGAGGTTCCGGCCGTGACTCCGGTGAAGGCGGCGATCTCATCGTGCCGATATCCTTCGATGTCGTGCAGGACGAAGACGGTGCGCGCCCCGTCGGGCAGCGCCGCGATCGCCCTCTCGAGGTCCCTGCGCTCGCCCTGTACCGCGCCGGCCGGGGACCCCGGAGTCCGTTCGAGCGTGACGGCGTCGCCGGTCGTCCGCGGCCTTCGCGAGCGCGTCCTTCTGTCGCCGAGCACCAGGTTCACCGTCAGCCCGTGCAGCCAGGTCGAAAACCGGCTCTCGCCCCGGAACGACCCGAGCCGCTCCCAGGCCCTCAGGAAAGCGTCCTGCGTCAGCTCCTCGGCCCGCGCCGCATCGGCCGTCATCCTCAGGCACAACGCATAGACGCGGCCGGCGTTGCGGCGGTAGAGCGTCTCGAAGGCGTCGGTATCGCCCCGTTGCGCCCGACGGACCAGCCCCGACTCCAGGTCGACCGTCTCTGCCTGTTGTGCGGATGCTGCCTCGATCACGGGCCGGCTCCCAGTGTCCGGGGGGTTGGTGTCAGTCATTATGATGCCGGCCCTGGGGGCAGGGTTGGAAGGGATTGGGGGATTCTCAGGGGGCTCCGGGCTCGCGGCAGCCCTTCGCCGCGTCCCTTTCTACCCCGGCGCTGCCTCAGGTGTCAACGCATACGACCGTGATCCGGCTGCGAATACAGAAAGAGCCGGAGCAGCCCGGCTCCGGCTCTCGCCCCCGTCTCGACATTGCGGCGGGGTCTCCCCCTGTCCCACCCAGCCCCTGTTCAGCGTCCGGCCACTTCGGACGCGGCGGGTGGAACAGGCTATGGACCGAGTTGTAGCCGGGGAGCGGCCCTGCCTTCGGCTCCCCGGCACAGCGCAAGCGGATCTCCTCCGTAATCTTATGCACCGATCGCCACGCCGCGCATCCGGCCGATGCATCATTTTGAGGATGATGCGAACGCATCAGTGAAGCGGTTCCTCACGACGGGCCGGCTTCCTCAGGGCAAGCGAGACGGCCTGCATCTTCGTGTGGACGTTGAGCTTGGCGAGGATGTGCTGCACGTGGTTGCGCACCGTCGTGGTGCTGATGCAGAGGCGGTCCGAGATCTCCGGCGTCGAGACGCCGAGCGTCATGAGATCGAGGATCTCCAGCTCCCGCGGCGTGAGAGCGGCGAAGCGCGGACTCGAGCGGGGTGCCGCGCAGCGCGCCCGGCGGTCCGCGCCGGACAGCTCCCCCGGCGCGGGCATGTCTTTCGCGACCGGCCTGCCCAGGCTCGCTGCGAGCGGCCGCAGGATATGGACGATCCAGTAGCGGGCGGGATTGACACCCGGTACCACGACCACGGACACCGCGACCCGCCGTCTCTCGCCGCCGGCGATACTCACGTCCAGCTCGAAATCATGCACCGCCTCCCTCCGCCGGACCATCTGGTGCAGCGAGCAACGCTCGCAGCAGTGGCGGTTTCCGAACAGATCGGTTCCGCGGAGGATCTCGTGACACGGCTTGCCGACGAGCCGTTCGGGGGGAAGGCGGAGAAGATCCAGCGCGGCGGCGTTCCACAGCACGAGCCGGCCCTTCTCATCGGTCGCGAAGGCCGGCTCGGCCGTGCTGCTGACGATCTCCCTGGCGTCCATGTTCCGGCACCTCGGTCGGGGCCGTCGCGGCCCCGGCGGCATGTCACCGGTGGCGTTCCCAGGACTGCACAGGGAATAAGGCAACTTCCGTGCCGCGAGCCCGCGCCGCGAACGCATGCTGCAAACCATTGTGCGAAGTGGACTTCGCTCCGGCGCACGCGGCGGCCCCTCCCGCGACTCGAGCGCCATATCACTCATGGCGGGCCATCCCTCGCACCATCCGGCGCGCGGATCGCGCGGATGACCCTTTTCACGAGAGCGCACGGCTGATAACGTGTGCGGACCAGAGGCTCACGGACAACCCCGGCGACGACGGGATCGGGAGGGCGGAACGGTGATCGATTCGGCGGTTTTCGAGCTGGCTGAGGTGACCCGGGATCGGGAGCGTGACGGCAAGCCGTACCGGGAGTTCCTCCGCGTGCCCGCGATGAGCGCGGGCCTGTACGAGCTTCCGGCGGAGGGGGTCGACTACCAGAGCCCGCACGCCACCGACGAGATCTACCACGTGCTCGAGGGCCGGGCGACGTTCATCGCGGGAGAGGAGGCAAGACCCGTCCAGGCCGGCTCGGTCATCTACGTGCGGGCGGGAGTGGAGCACCGGTTCGAGCGGATCGAGTCGGCGCTGCGCATCCTCGTGGTGTTCGCTCCCGCCGAGGCCTGACGGCTCAGCCGGCCAGGATCGAGCGCGCCGCCAGCATCCCCGGCGCGCAGGTCAGCCCGCCGCCGGGATGGCTCCCGCTGCCGCACAGAGTCAGGTCGGGCACGGGGGTCTTGTAACGCGAGCACTCCGGCGCGGGCCGCACCAGGATCTGATCGAGCGCCTCCTCCCCATGATGCAGATGCCCGCCGGTGGTGCCGTAACGCGCCTCGATGTCGGCCGGCGCGAGGACCGTGTCGCCCACGACCGACGACGACAGACCCGGCGCATGGACCTCCAGGATCTCCGCGACACGCCGCGACAGCGCCGAGCGGGTCGGCGTCGTTCCATCCGCCCTCGAGGTCGTACGGCGCGAAGTGGACCAGCGCCGACACCACGGCACCACCAGGCGGAGCGAGTTCCGGAGCCGACGCCGCGGGAAGCCACACGTCCAGGACCGGCGCGTCGGAGCAACGACGGTACTTGACGGCATCGAACGCATGCTCGATCGCGTCGAGCCCTTCCGCCACACGCACGAACTCGACCGGCTCGCCCGCGGCGCCCGCCAGAGCAGGCGTCCTGTCCAGGGCGAGCAGCACCTGCGCCACCGTGCCGCGCGCCCTGAAGCAGCGGATCCGGTGCTCGGTGTGCCAGGCCAGCGCTCCGGGTGGCAGCAGCCGCAGGAGCGTGGTGTGCGGATCGCACGATGCCGCCACGCCACGCGAGGCGATCGACTCACCTCCCGCGAGCCGCACGCCGCGAGCCGCCCCGTCATCCAGGACGATCGACTCGACGTCGGCGCCGGTGCGGATCGTCGCGCCGGCCTCACGCGCCGCACGCTCGAGCGCGGCGACGAGCCCCGACGTGCCCCCGGCCACACCGGCCCCGGCGGCGCACTCGCGCAACAGCAGGTTGGCGTTGCTGCCGGGCGATCGCGGCCCCATGAAGGCGCCCGTCAGCGCCGGCAGCAGCAGCGCGGCCTTCAGCATGTCGGTCTCGAACCACTCGGTGAGCCAGTCCTGCGCGCACATGGGCGGCAGACGCATCAGCTCGAGCATCCGATCCGCGCCGAGCCGGCGCACTCTCAGCGCGCGCCGGAGGAGATCCCAGCTTCCCATCGTCTCGATGTCGATCGAGATCCACCGGCGGCTCGTCCAGAAAGCCCGCCACCACGTGCCGGAACCGCTCGATGAGGGCGCGGTAGCCGGGCCAGGCCGCGGCATCCTTCGCCGACACGGCGGCGATCGCGCGCGCCGCCTCGCCGTCGTCGCCGTGGATCAGCAGAGTCTCGCCCGGGCGTCCCAGGGCCAGGACCGAGGGGCGGCGCGTCGCGCGCTGAAGCCCGAGCGCCTCGATCACCTGCGGGCGCACGAGCGTGGTGTCGTGCAGCAGCCCGGCGCTGCGATACCCCGGATGGAACTCGAACCCCGAAGCCAGACCCCCGACGGTGTCGCGTCGCTCGACGACAAGCACCTTCCGGCCGCGGCGCGCCAGCATCGCCGCCGCGGTCAGGCCGTTGGGCCCCGCGCCGATGACGATGACATCGAAGGCGGCGCTCACAGCTCACCTGACCCGAGAAGCGCCTTCGCCGCCAGCTCGCCGGGCGCCCCCATGATCCCGCCGCCGGGATGCGCCCCCGACGACCCGAGCCAGAGGTTTCTTATCGGCGTGCGATAGCGCGCCCAGCCGGCCGCCGGCCTGAGGAACAGGAGCTGCTCGAGGCTCAGCTCTCCGTGGAAGATGTTCCCCTCGGTCAGCCCGAAATCCTGCTCGAGGTCCCACGGGGTGAGGACCTGCCGGAACAGGATCGACTCCTTGAGGCCGGGACAGTACTCGGCCAGCGTGTCGACCACGGCGTCGCCGAACGCCTCGCGCCTCTGCGGCCAGGCGGGCGCCCCTTCCTTGATGTCGTACGGCGCGTACTGCACGAACATCGAGATGACGTGCTTGCCGGGCGGCGCCACGCTCGGGTCGCTCAGCGACGGGATCACCACGTTGAGATACGGCCGCTCGGAGAAGTCTCCGTACTTGGCCTGGTCGTAGGCCCGCTCGAGATAGTCGATGCCCGGGGCGATGGCGATGTCGCCCTGCAGGTGCGGCCCGTCACCCGGGCGGCAGGCGAAGTCGGGAAGCCGGTCCACCGCCAGGTTCACCTTGCCCGAGCTGCCGCGCAGCTTGTAGCGGCGGATCCGCGAGGCGAACCCGGCGTCGAGGTGCTCCTCTCCCACCAGCTTCAGAAACGTCCGGTGCGGATCCAGACCCGAGACCACGCTGCGCGCGCGGATCTCGTCGCCGTTTTCGAGCACGACGCCGACGGCGCGCCCCGATTTCACCAGAACGCGCTGCACCGGCGCGTTCGTCAGGATCTCGGCGCCGAAGGAGCGCGCGGCCGAGGCGATGGCGAGGCTGACGCCTGCCCGTGCCCCCCTTGGCGAACCCCCAGGCCCGGAACGCGCCGTCGATCTCCCCCATGTAGTGATGCAGCAGCACGTACGCCGTGCCGGGCGAGCGCACGCCGAGGAAGGTGCCGATGATGCCGCTGACCGACATCGGCGCCTTGAGCACGTCGCTCTCGAACCACTCATCGAGGAAATCCACCGCGCTCATGGTCATCAGCTTGAAGTTCAGATAGCGCATCGACTCGTCGAGCTCGCCGCAGTCGCCCTGCCCAGACGCAGCAGGTTCGCCAGCTCGCGCGGGTCGAGCGAGGCCGGGTCGGGGGCGGGCCGATCGATGATCGTCTGCGGGCGAAGCGGGCCAGCTTGCGTCATGGCCAGGCCGAACTCGGGGTAGACCTCCGCGTCGCGCGGGCTGAAGCTGTGCGATCTCGCGGCGCGTGCGGTTCGGATCGGCCCAGCGCGCCAGCGACCGGCCGTCGGGCAGCGGCAGGAACGAGCACTCCAGCGGGATGATCTCCAGGCCGTGCCGGGGCAGATCCAGCTCGCGGATGATGTGGGGCCGGAACAGGCTCACCACGTAGGAGCAGACCGAGAAGGTGAAGCCGGGGTAGAGCTCCTCGCTGACCGCCGCGCCGCCCAGCACGTGGCGCCGCTCCAGCACCAGCACCTTGCGGCCGGCCTTGGCCAGGTAGGCGGCCGCGGTCAGGCCGTTGTGCCCGCCGCCGACGACGATCGCGTCGTACGCGAGCGGGAGGGTTGCCGGTTTGTGAGGTCACGCAGGCTCTCTTTCTGTCGGGGTCGAAGAAGGGGGTCTCCGCCACGGTGGCCGTGACTGCCGCCGCGCGGTACTCCACCGTGACCTCGACCCGCAGCGCGTGCCGGGGTTGCCGTACGCGGCCCGCACGCTGGCCAGCGCCAGGTTCTTCTTCAGCATGGGCGACCAGGCGCCGCTGGTGGCCTGGCCGACCTGGATTCCCGCTCGCCGTCGTAGACCGGCACCGGCGTGCGCCAGGCGCCGGCGGGAACCTGCGGGGGGAGCCCGAACTCGGCG
Organism: uncultured Acidobacteriota bacterium; assembly: GCA_963806495.1. Classification (GTDB taxonomy): domain Bacteria; phylum Acidobacteriota; class Polarisedimenticolia; order JACPZX01; family DASXTC01; genus CAWDYA01. The sequence continues at coordinate 178,364 of CAWDYA010000001.1, forward strand.
AACAGCGCCTCGTACTCGTCCCAGTCGTAGGTCAGCCCCACCAGCGCCACGGCGGAGCCGCGCGCCCGCTCGGCCCGGAGCGCCGCCTGGCCGATGAACGGCTCGCGGTCGAGGTTCACGGTCCAGCCCAGGCCGATCTCGTACGGGGTGGATTTCTTCGACTCGATCAGGCAGTGGTGGGCGCTGAAGTAGTCGACGCCGTTCATGATGAAGCCGGCCTCGACGCGGGCGACGTCCATCGCGTCGAGCCCGCCGGGCTCGATGCCGGTACGCGCGCCCCGCGGCCATGAGGGCGTCCTAGACGGGCAGCGCGTGCTCGCGCGTCAACCCAGATCTCGTAGCCCAGGTCGCCGGTGTAGCCGGTGCGCGAGATGCTCACCGGGCAGCCCGTCGAGCGTCGCGCGGGTGACGCGGAAGAACTTGCAGCGCGTCCAGATCGGCGTCGCCAACCACGGCCAGGATGTCACGCGAGGTGGGGCCCTGAAGGGCGAGCGCGCCGAGCGACTCGCTGCGAGTCCTCGATGGCGACGTCGGAAGCCCCGCGCGTGGCGCATCAGCCAGGCCAGCGCCGGCTCGGCGGCGGTGACGCGGAAGTGGTTCTCGTCGAGCCGGGCGACGGTGCCGTCGTCGACCACCTTGCCGTCGTCGTCGCACCAGCACAGATAGGTGACGCGGCCGACCTTGAGCCTGCGGATGTCCTTCACCATCACCCGCGACAGGAAGGCCGCCGCGTCGGGGCCGCGTGACCTCGTACTTGAACAGCGGGGTGACGTCGATCAGGCCCGCGCCGTGGCGCAGCGCGAAGTACTCCCGATCGTGGGTGGTGTCGTACGAGCGGACGGCGTAATAGCCGGCCCAGTCCTTCCAGAACAGGCTGGTGCAGAGTCGTGCCGTGCGCTCGTGGAACGGAGTCGGTCTCGGCATCCCGTCATCCGCCTGGTCAGATCACGTCGTGGAGTCGTGCGGGTGGTCCGGGCATTGTGCCACAGGGGGAGGTGTCAGATCGACCGTATCTTCTTCTTGATCGCCAGCAGGTTGAGGGTGAGCGAGAGCTGCTGCATGATCCTGAGGTAGTCCTCGGCGGGACCCTGGACGCGCCCCTGAGCTCCCCCGTCGCCGTAGAGGATGGCGACGAGGCGGTCGTTGAAGTGCGCGGGCACGATCAGCACCTCGGCCGGCGTGTCGATCCCCAGCTTGCGGAAGAACCTCGAGTAGAGCGGGTCACGCGGGACCAGCCCGCGATAATACGGATCCCCTATCGGCAGCGCGAAGACCGGCTCGTCCACCACGGCAAATGTGAGACCCTGCCTCGTCTCCCGATCGAGGGTCAGCCCGTGGGAGTGCCAGATCAGGGCGTCGCTGCCCCTGATCATGAACAGGATGGCGCGCTGCAGCCCTTCCGCCGCACGCTCGATCACCGCCTGCGCGATGTCGTCCACCGACTCCGCCCGGCAGAGGATCTCCTCGATGGGAAGCGGCGTCTCCGTGGGGGTTGGGGCCGATGTGTTCGCACGACGCCCTGCGCCGGCAGGCCCCGGGGTCCGGCGGCCCGTCGGGCCGATCACGATCGACCCGCCCAGCTCCTGTGGCCCGGCGTCCACGATCGAAGCGGCACCCCCGATCGAGGCGGTCGCGACCTGGACCTTCGGGGCGGCCGCCGGCTTCGCCGGCTCGGCATCCATCTGCTGGCAGAGGCTGATGTATCGCATTCTCCGCGGGATATCGTAGTACCGCTCCATCGCCTCGAAGATGCGTGCCTCGGGCGCCAGCCATGACTCGACCCGGCAGCTCGACACGAACGCCAGCTCGTCGAGGGCGGGCAGGTTCTTCGGCTCCACCATCGCCACCTGCAGCACCCGACCCTTCAGATTGAGGGGGATGGCCTTGTGCTTCTCGACCACGGAGGCGGGGATGGCCTCGATCACCTTCGGGTCGATGTTGTGGAAGAGGCCGGGGTGGGCATACCGGACGCCGAGCAGATCGGCCAGCACGCGCCCGAGGAGATGCTCGTCGACGTAGCCGAGCTCGATCAGGCAGGTGCCGAGATGCCCCCCGCAGATCATCTGCGTCTCGAGAGCCTGCTTGAGCTGCTTCTCGTCGATGATCCCCTTGGCGACCAGTGCATCACCGAGTCTCACGACCGACACACCTCCCGATGGTTCCGCCGCCGGACGGAGGTCCCGACACCGGCAGAAGATGGTCGGTCCCGAAGGCCCCGTCAACCGGAGCAACCGGCCGCAGGGGCGCGAAGCCTCTTTCCTCTCTTGTATCAATCACTTACGGTACAATCAGCGGGAAGCCGTCCCTCCCCGGGCGAACTTTCCCGGCGTTTCTGCGTCATCCTGTCCAGACGACGCAAAAGCGGCGGCCCGGCCGGCGGCTCTGGCCGCCCCGGCTGACGAAAGGCCTGCATGGAACTTGCACAGCTGCTGGAGCTCTGCAGGAAAGGCGACGCTCTCGCCTGGGAGGCCCTCGTGCGCCGCTTCCAGTCGCGTGTCTACGGTCTCGCCTTCCACTACGTCCGTGACAGGGAGGAGGCGCGGGACCTGGCGCAGGAGGTGTTCGTGAGGATCTACCAGAGGCTGGGCACCTACCGGGAGGACGACTCGTTTCTGCCCTGGATGCTCCGCGTGGCGCGCAACGTCTGCATCGATCACCTGCGGCGGATGAAGGTACGCACCCCGGCGCATGGCGTGCCGATGGAGGACGCGCCGGAGCCGGTCGATCCGGGCCCGACGCCGCAGGCGGCCTGGGAGGCGGACGCGCGCAAGCAGCTCGTCTACCGGGCGATGCAGCACCTGAGCGAGATCTCCCGGGAGATGATCCTCCTCAAGGAGATCGAAGGGCTGCGGCTCGACGAGATCGCCTCCATGCTGGATCTGCCGCTGGGCACGGTGAAGTCGCGGTCCAACCGGGCGCGGCTCGAGCTCGCGCGCGCCGTGCTGTCGCTCGAATCACCGGCCGGGGAAGGCCTGCCATGCTGAAGACATCGGGGTGGAGATCATGAGCTGCCGCTGGCTCGAGGACCGGCTCGAGGGATACATCGAAGAGACGCTGGGCGAGGCCGAGCGTGTCGCCGCCGCGGCCCATCTGGAAGGCTGCCCGCGCTGCCGCGAGCTGGTGTCGCTGGTGCGCGGCGAACTCGACCTCTCACTTCAGCCGCCCGGAGGCGACGCCGCCCTCACCGCGTCGATCCTCGAGAGCACCAGCGGGCGGGCCTGCGACACGGCGCTGGATCGCCTGTGCGATCGGATCGACGGGACGCTCGACGCGCGAAGCGACGAATCTGGTCGGGATGCACCTGCAGCACTGCACCGGCTGCCGGGAGATGGCCCGCACGCTGGCAATGCTTTCGCAGACGCTGCCGGAGATGGCGGAGATCAGGCCCGACCCGGGGTTCGTGGCCGACGTGGTGCGGGCGACCTCGCGCCCGGCCACGGGGCTCGCTGGCCTGCTGGCGAGGATGCGCGGACGAATCGCGGCGCTGCTGGCCCGCCCCCGCTTCCCGATGGAGGCGGCCTACGCGGGCATGGTCGTGGTCTGGCTGCTCGCGGGCACCTCGATCTCCCCGCTGCGCGGTCTGCCCGGACGGGCTCTGGAGCTGACGCGGGTGAATCCGGTGCAGGTCGTCGAGGACGTCGTGGAGCCGGCCTCGGTGGGGAAGAAGGTCTGGGACCGCACAGGCGAGCCGGTGCTGGCGAAGGCCCGTGCCTCCGAGCCGATCTGGAGGACGAGGCTTCGCGACGCCGCCGGCGCCTCGCGCACTCTCGGTACCGACTGCGTGGGCCTGCTCGGCGCGGCTGTGTCGGGCGATCTCGACTCGGGCGCCACGTATCTGAACCGTATGGGAACCGACATCAAATCGATCTGGAAGGGGCTGACCCGCCCCGCGAACGAGGCCGGTGCGCCGGCCCAGGAGGCCTGAATGGAACAGCAGCAGAGCATGGCATCACAGACACCACCGGCCGGCATGGCGACGCCGCCGCCGCACGCACCCGCGCGGGAGCCGTACCGGGACTCCTCGTACCGGTACGATCCGCGCAGCAAGTCGCCGTTGCTGGCGTTCCTGCTCTCGGCCATGCCGGGTCTCGGGCAGGTGTACGTCGGCTACTACCAGCGCGGGTTCATCCACATCCTCGTGGTGGGCAGCCTCATCGCCCTGCTCGCCGGGGAGGTGATCCCGGATTTGATTCCACTGATGGGGATCTTCCTGGCCTTCTTCTGGCTGTACAACTGCATCGACGCGGCTCGCCGGGCATCGCTGTACAACCAGGCGCTGGCCGGTGCCAGCCCGATCCAGCCACCCGACGACATCATCACGAGCGGCGCGGCCGGCTCGGTGCTCGGCGGCGTGGTGCTGATCGCCGGCGGATTCCTGCTGCTCCTGCACACCCGCTTCGATCTGTCGCTCGCGTGGCTGAAGGACTGGTGGCCTGTGATCCCGATGCTGTTCGGCGTCTACCTGGTGCTCAAGAGCATTTACGCCCGTGCGGCGCGGGACTGACCGGGGCGAGGATGCCGCGCGACCAGAGCATCGCGAAGAACACGCCCACCAGCGTGCCCGAGATGTGGAAGAGGTTGGCCAGCACCAGCGCGGTCAGCGGATTCCCACGGTACCCGGACGCGTACACCAGGAGGGTCATCACGACCGGCACGACGACCCACATGACGGTCAGGACCGCCGCGTCCCTGCCGGGCTGTTCCTCGCGGCGACGGCGCCGGGCGACGAACAGGATCGGCGCGTATGCCCAGATGACACCGGAAGCACCGTGGCCGTCGACGGAAGGAACCAGGTGGGCGACGGCGTAGGCGCCCATGGCGCAGACGGTCACGAGGGTGAAGCGCGCCGGCCCGACCAGCCGCTCGACGGGCGCCGCGCACACGGCCAGCAGCACGAGGCTGAACCCGAGGTGCACCGGGGCCGGCAGCCCCGGGAAGCCGTGCTGGAACGCGAGCGTGAGCCGCTGCCACGGCGAGGCGAGCGGCTTCAAGCCGCCGATCATCGAGTACAGCCCCGGCTCGAACATCGTCGCCACCGACACCACGACGCACACCGCCGCGAAGACCCACGTGACGACCGGCGCCCTCCCCGTCAGGGTTGATCCTCGGCCGTCTTCTCGCCGAGCAGATACCGCTCCAGGAAGAGACTGACCGCGGCCTGGTAGTAATCGCTGTTCGGCTTCTTGCGGAAGCCGTGCCCCTCGTCTTTCGCCAGCATGTACCAGACCAGACCGCCGTTGCTGCGGATCTCCTCCACCATCTGCTCGCTCTCGCCCACCGGCACGCGCGGGTCGTTGAGCCCCTGCGCGATGAACATCGGCTTCGTGATCTTCTCCGCGCTGTTGGCCGGCGAGATACGCTCGAGGTACGCCCTCATCTCGGCGTCCCGCTCATCGCCGTACTCGACGCGCCTCAGGTCCCGGCGGTAGTCCCTGGTGTTCTTCAGAAAGGACAGAAAATTGCTGATCCCGACGATGTCCACGCCCGCCCGGAGCCGGTCGTTGTAATGCACCATCGACGCGAGCACCATGTACCCGCCGTACGAGCCGCCGTACACAGCCGTGCGATCCTGGTCAAGCTCCGGCCGCGACGCCACCCAGTCCAGGAGGCTGCCGATGTCCTTCACCGAGTTCTCGCGGTCGAAGCCGTTGTCGAGCTTCAGATAGCTCTTGCCGTAGCCGCTCGAGCCGCGCACGTTGGGGGTGAGCACCGCGACGCCCAGCTCGTTGACCCAGTACTGGATGGTGGCGCTGAAGAACGGCCGCGCCTGCGACTCGGGACCACCGTGGATGCTCACGATGACCGGGAACGGGCCCTTGCCCTCCGGCCTGTAGTAGAAGGCCGGGATCTCGCGCGGCTTCCCGTCCACCGTGTCGAACGTCGGGTAGTGGATGAGCTCCGGCGTGACGAACGTGGAGGCGTCGAGCCCCCCCACCTCGCTTGCCGTCCATCGCGTCAGACGGCCCGACGCCACCTCCACCGAGTAGACATCCCCCGGTGTCTGCGGCGTGTTGAGGGTCATGCCGAGCCGGTCGCCGCTCGCGTCGAAGGCGAGGGTGGTGACCTCGCCCACAGGAAGGTCGGGCACGGGCAGCGCCCGCCGCGTGCGAAGCTCCATCAGATGCAGCTTCGCGATTCCGTCCTCGTTCACCACATAGACCAGACGCCGGCCGTCTCTCGACAGATCGAAGTCGCTCACGTCCCACGGGATGCTCGCGGTGAGAACGTCGGTCTTCTTCGTGGACAGGTCGTAGCGCTGCAGGCGATGGAACTCGGAGCCCTGGTCCGATGTAAGCCAGATCCCCTTGCCGTCGCGCGAGAACTTCGCGGTGCCGTAGTCGATCTTCTCGTCGCCCGGATTGACCGGGGTGAGCGCCCCGGTCGTCGTGTCGGCGATCCAGAGATAGCTCTCGTTGGCCGACACCAGGTTCATCACCAGCAGCTTCGTGTCGTCGGGCGACCAGTCGAGCGGCACCCAGGCCCCCTCCTTCTCCAGAAGCGGCGTCGAGCGGCCCGGCTCGCGGATGTCGGCGACGTGGATGTCCCAGTCACGGCCGTTGCGCAGCGTCGTGTACCAGGCGTATCGGTGGCCGTCGTTGGCCCAGACCGCGGCGCCGTTTCTCGAGCGGCCGTCGGTGAGCATCCGGTCGCGCCCGGTCTTCAGATCGTGGAAGAAGAGCTGGTAGTTCTCCCCACCGCCCACGTCCTTGGAGAAGATGAAGCCGTGAACCTCGGCGCTCGGGCTGGGCACGGCGCTGGACACCGGCTCGTCGAAGAACGTGATCTGGCTGCGGGCGCCACCGGGCTCCGCCACGTGATGGATCTGGCTCACGTCGGCGAACCGGGTGGCGATCAGCATCCCCGGTCCCTCGGGATCCCATCCCTGCAGCGACGCCGAGCGGATGTTCAGATAGGGCCGCATCCGCTCGGTGACCCGCTCGGGTAGCTCGGGTATCCCCTCGATGGCCAGGTTGCCGCGCTCCACCCGGACGACGGCCTCGGACGCGACGGCGGGAACGCACCACGCGCCTGCCGCCAGCAGAACCGCAACGAGAACAAGTATGGATTTGACGCGCATGGCCGCCTCCTCACTTCGCGACGACCGGGTTGCCGTCGGCGTCGATCAGATGGATCGCACCCAGCCCCAGGTCGCGGATGCCCGCTTCGATCTTCTCTCGATCACCCACCACCACCCAGACCAGACGCCCCGGCTCGAGAACCTGCTTCGCCGCGGCCGCCACGGCGGCCTGATCGAGCGCCTTCACCGTGTCGGCGTAGCTCTGCCAGTAGTCGTCGGGCAGGCCGAACTGGACGATCTCCTCGATCGAGTTGACGATGGATCCCGATGTCTCCCACCGGCCGGGCAGCGTCAATGTGCTCTTGTCCTTGATCGTCGCCACCTCGTCCTCGGTGGGCGGCTCGCCGCCGATGATCCCCTCCAGCTCCTTCTGGATCTCGTGCATCGACTCGCTGGTCTTGTCGGTCTGCACGGGGGCCCGCACGATGAACGGCCGCTGGCCGCGCGCGTCGACGATCAGGCTGCGCGCCCCGTACGACCAGTGCTTGTCCTCGCGCAGGTTCATGTTGATCCGCGCCGTGAAGCTGCCACCCAGCACGCCGTTCATCGCGTCGATCGCGATATCGTGCGGGTCGGACTTGGGCGGTACCACCTCGCCGGCGACGATCATCGACTGGATCGAGCCGGGCCGGTCGATCAGGTACACCTGCGACGAGGCCTTCGGCTCGACGTGCGCCAGATTCTTCACCGGCACGTCGCCCTTCTTCCAGCCTCCCAGCAGCCGCTCGAGCGCCGGCTGGATCTCCTGCAGCGTCGTGTCGCCCACGACGATCAGCGTGGCGTTGTTCGGCCTGAACCAGGCATTGTGGAACGCGGCGAGATCGTCACGTCCGATCCGCCCCACCGAGTCGAGCGTCCCCGAGCCGGTGAACGAGACACCATAGGCGTGTCCCTTGCCGTACAGCAGCTCGGGCATCACCCGCTGCACGATCTGGAACGGGCTCGACTTCTCCCGCTTGATCTCCGCGAGACGGTCCTTCTTGACACGCGCGAACTCCTTCTGTGCGAAGGATGGGTTCAGGATGACGTCGCTGTAGATGTCGAGCGACGGCCCGAGGTTCTCCTTCAGCGCGGTCATGCTGACGCTCGAGGTGTCGAGCGTGGAGTCGGTGTCCAGGCTGGCGCCGAGCCTTTCCAGCGCGTCGCTGATCTCCAGCGCGGAGCGCGTCGTCGTCCCCTCGTCGAGCATGTCCAGGGTCAGGCTCGCGGTGCCGGGAATCCCCTTCTGGTCGGCGGCATAGCCGGCGTCCATCACCAGATCGAAATGCACCATCGGCACGGCGTGCCGCTCGGTCACGATCAGCTTGAGCCCGTTGGACAGCGTCGCCCGCTTCATCTGCGGGAAGGTCACCTCGGGCCAGGACTTCGGCTCGGGCAGCTTCGACCGATCCACCGAGGTCTCGATCGTCTTGTAGTCAGGGAACGGATGCACCTCGAGCACGAACACGCCGTCGGACAGCCAGCGCGAGGCCGCGCCCTGAAGGTCCGTCGCCGTGGCCTTCGCCACCCGGTCCAGACGCGTCCTGTAATAGCCCGGGTCGCCCGCGTACACCTCGCCCTGGGCGAGGATGTCCGACGTGCCGCCGAACCCGCCGATCCGCTCGATGCCGCGGATGAAGTCGGCGCGGTACTCCGTCTTGACCCGCTCCAGCTCGGCCGACGTCGGCCCGCCGGCGATGAACCGGGCCATCTCCTCGTCGAGCGCCTTCTCCACGGTCGCGAGATCCTGGCCTGGCTGCGCCGTGGCGGAGACCACGAACAGACTGCCCAGCTCGCGCGAGTAGACGAACGCCCGCGCGTCGGTGGCGATCTGGTCGTCATAGACGAGCCTCTTGTACAGACGCGAGGACTTGCCGCTCGTCAGAACGCTCGAGACGAGGTCCAGCAGCTCGTTGTCGGGCGAGGTCACCTCGGGGACGTTCCAGACCTTGTAGATCCGCGCCTGCGGCACCCGGTCCTCGAGCACCTCGCGATGCTCGCCCCTGCGCTTTGCGATCCAGACCTGCTGGCGGTTGACCGGCGGCCCCGAGGGGATGTCGCCGAAGTACTCCTCCACCTTCTTGTGAACGGTCTCGGTGTCGATGTCGCCCGCGATCGAGAGCACCGCGTTGGCGGCGCCGTAGTACGTCTTGAACCACTCGTGGACGTCCTCGAGGCTGGCCGCGTCGAGGTCCGCCATCGACCCGATCACCGACCAGGAGTAGGGATGCCCGGCCGGGTAGGTCCCCTCGAAGATCAACCGGAACGCCTGCCCGTAGGGCTGGTTCTCCCCCTGCCGCTTCTCGTTCTGCACCACGCCGCGCTGCTCATCGAGCTTGGCCTGGTCGATCGCGCCGAGCAGGTGGCCCATCCGGTCCGACTCCATCCACAGCGCCGTGTCGAGCGCGGTGTTGGCGACGTTCTCGAAATAGTTGGTCCGGTCGAAGTTGGTGGTGCCGTTCATGTTCGTGGCGCCGATCCGGTCGAACGGCTTGAAGTAGTCGTCGTTGTAGTTCTCGCTGCCGTTGAACATCAGATGCTCGAACAGGTGGGCGAAGCCGGTCTTGCCGGGCTTTTCGTTCTTGGAGCCGACGTGGTACCAGACGTTCACCGCGACGATGGGGGCCTTGTGGTCCTCATGGACGATCAGGGTCAGCCCGTTGTCCAGCACGAACTTCTTGTATGGGATGTCGATCGGCGCGGCCAGCACCACGCCCAGCGTCATCGTCATGACGACGATCGCGGCGACCGGGACCCTCCTCATCGGCTTCATCATCCGTTCCCCCATTCAAATGGGACCGCGGGCCGGACGCCGGCCGGCGGTCGGGCCGCCCTGTGCATCGCGGGCGAGCCTCGCATTCATGATGTCGTTATGGCAGGATTTCGGTCCTGCGTGCCTGTCGGGATGTCTGGTGAGTTTAGCACCGTTCGGCCCGGCGGCTCCCCTTCGTCTCAGGAGATGGAAACCGTGCGTATGATGCCCCGTATCGTCGTCTCTCTCGCCCTCGCGGCCGCCACGCTCGCCGCCTCCCCCGTCACGCCGCTGCCCGCGATCGCGACGCTGACCGCCGGGATGACGCGTCACGACGGCCTGATACCGTTCTATCTCGATCGGCAGCACGGCCGGGTCTTCATCGAGGTGCCGGCACCACGCGACGCAGCCGAGGGGTGGCGTTTTCTGTACGTCGAGGGTCTGGCCGGCGGGCTCGGATCGAACGACGTGGGACTCGACCGGGGGCAGATCGGCCCGGCACGGCTGGTGACGCTGCGGCGCGTAGGCGGGCGGCTGCTCGTTGAGGAGATCAACACACGGTTCCGCGCCCTGACCGACAACCCCGACGAGCGGCGCGCCGTGCGCGAGTCGTTCGCCGGCTCGGTGCTGTGGGGCGGCGAGGTGGCGGCCGAGGATCCGGATGGCCGCATCCTGGTCGACTTCACCTCGTTCATCGCGCGCGACGCACATGGCTCCGCCGCCACGCTGGAGGCGACGGGTCAGGGCTCGTTCAGCCTCGACGCGGACCGCAGCGCCGTCGACCCGGACCGCTGTCTGGCGTTTCGCGACAACGTCGAGTTCGAGGCGGTGCTGACGCTCACCAGCGGGAAGCCGGGCCGCGAGGTGCGCTCGACCGTGCCGTCGCCCGATGCCGTGACGCTCGTGCAGCACCATTCCCTCTTGCGGCTGCCGGATGACGGGTATCACACGCGCCGGTTCGACCCGCGCGCCGGGTCGTTCGCCGTCACCTTCAGCGACTACGCCGCTCCGCTGGGCGCGCCGATCGAGAAACGCTTCATCGTGCGTCACCGGCTGGAGAAGGTCAATCCGCGCGCCGCCCGATCGAAGGTGAAGGAACCGATCGTCTACTACGTCGACCGCGGGGCGCCCGAGCCGATCCGCTCGGCGCTGATGGAAGGGGCGGGCTGGTGGGCTCAGGCGTTCGACGCCGCGGGATTCGTGGACGCCTTCAGGGTCGAGCTGCTGCCCGAGGGGGCCGACCCGCTCGACGCCCGGTACAACATGATCCAGTGGGTGCACCGCTCGACCCGCGGCTGGTCGTACGGCGGCGGCGTGGTCGATCCGCGCACCGGAGAGATGATCAAGGGGCACGTCAGCCTCGGGTCGCTTCGCGTGCGGCAGGACCGGCTGCTGTTCGAGGGGCTGGCGGGCACCGACGCCACCGGCACCGGCCGCGCCGACGATCCGATCGAGCTGGCGCTCGCGCGCATCCGCCAGCTGGCGGCGCACGAGGTGGGCCACACCCTCGGTCTCGACCACAACTTCGCCGCCAGCACCTACGGACGCGCCTCGGTGATGGACTACCCGGCGCCCCTGATCGGGATCACGCCCGACGGGAAGCTCGACTTCTCGTCGGCGTACGCCGTCGGGATGGGCGCGTGGGACATTCAGGCGATCCGGTACGCCTATTCGGAGTTCCCTCCCGGCACCGACGAGGACGCGGCGCTGGACGCGATCGTGCGCGACGGGCTGTCCAAGGGGTTGCTGTTTCTCACCGACGAGGACGCGCGCCCGGCCGGCGCGGCCAACCCGCTGGCCAGCCTCTGGGACAATGGCGCCGACCCGGTGGAGGCGCTCGCGCACACGATCGAGGTACGCCGCATCGCGCTGGAGAACTTCGGCGAGCGGTGCATCCGCAAGGGCGAGCCGCTGGCGTTGCTGGAGGAAGCCCTGGTGCCGGTCTACCTGCATCACCGGTACGAGCTCGACGCGGCGGTGAAGGTGGTAGGCGGCCTCGACTACACCTACGCGGTGCGCGGCGACGGCCAGCCGGGGGCCCGGATGATCGAGCCGCAACGGCAGCGCCACGCACTCGACGTGATCCTGGGGCTGCTCGAGCCGCGGCAGCTCGACCTGCCCGAGCCGGTGCTGAAGATGATCCTGCCTCGCCCTCACGGCTACGCGCCGCACAGGGAGCTGTTCAACGGCGACGCCGGGATGGTGTTCGACCCGCTGGCGGCCGCCGCGACCGCGTCGTCGATGGTGGTGTCGGGGCTGCTCAATCCCGAGCGTGACGCGCGGCTGGTGGACTTTCATCGCCGCGACCCGTCACAGCCCGGTCTGACGGCGGTTCTCGACGCGCTGGTGGCGAAGACGTTCGAGACGCCGGCGCCGTCGTCGCCCCGGCTGGCCGCGCTGGCCCGTGTGGCGCGTCGCGCCGCCGCGGACGGGATCGTCTCCCTGTCGGCTGACCCGTCGGCGCCCTCGCGCGTGCGGGCCCCCGCCGAGGCGGCACTGCGCCGCATCCTGGAGATCCTGGGCTCGGGCAAGGCGGCGGATGAGACCGACGCCGCCGACCGGGCAGCGCTTTCCGCCGACATCCATCGCGCGCTGGAGCGGCCGGCGGCGCCCTCGCCCGGCCCGCCTGCCGCGCACGAGCCACCACCGGGCAGCCCGATCGGCGGGGGGTCGTAGGGCTTTCCTCGAGCGGGATTCGGGCGTATGATGGCTGTACCCCGCACGGGGGACATCATGCGCCGGATCGCCATCCTGACCACCGCGCTCGTGATGGGCTGGTGCCCGCTTCGGGCCGCTGCGTCCACCCGGTATGACGCCATCCCGCCGGTCATCCCGCACCTGGCCTGGATACCGACCTGGCCACCCGACGGTGTGTCGCTGCAGCCGCTCTCGTTCCCGCCGCTGATCCCACCGGGCTGCCCGAACAACCCGGCCATCGATGCGCCGGGAGTGTTGTGCGAGGACTTCGACACCGACAGAAACGGCGTGCCCGGGATCCAGTGGAGCCGTCTCCCCGTGGCCGTCGACCCGAACGACCCGCTTCGCGCGATCGGCGACCCTGACGACGACATCCTCGGTTACACGCAGGGCACCGGCGCCGCCCCGACCGGCACCGGCGCGGTCACGTGCCCTGGGGACGCCGCGGGTGGATATGACACGTGCGTCCCGGTGGCCGAGGAGAACGACTGGCACCTGCACTCGCCCAGCGAGGGGCCGGGCGGCGGCTATACGCCTCCGGGACGGCCCGTTGCGGGCGCTCCCGACGGGGGCAAGGCGCACGGCGGTCTCCGTTCCATGCATATGGGGAGGCATCTGGATCCCACCTACACCCTCGCCGATACGATCCGTTTCCGTCAGGTCTCGGCCTTCGTCCTCGATTCGCAGGGCGATCCGAATCTGCCGGGACTCGTGCCGGGGCCTGCGACCAGCCTGGAGTTCTGGCACATGATCACGATGCCGGATGACGAGGGGATCGGTCATGGCTTCATCCGCGACGGCGAGACGTTCGGAGGAGGACAGGTTCAGATCAGCCTGCTGGAGGCGGACGGACGGTTCGACCGCTGGCGGCGCCTGACACCCGGGTTCAACGGCTACGACTCGACCGATCAGGTCGGGATCAGCCTCTGTGGCTTCGATCCGACCGACGATGCGGTGATCGCCGACGACCTGACGCTGTGCGACCACGGCCAGCTGTGGGCCGACCTGGGCGATGTCAGGGGAACCGACGCCACCTGCACCACCGACACCGACGCCAACGATCCCCTGCACAAGGACTGCGGCGCCATCTCGAGCTGCACGGGCGGGCCCGGCTGCACGGAGAACGGCTCGCTCGGCGTGGGCGTGTGGGCGCGCTCGGCCTTCGACCTCTCACCGTTCGCCGGGCGCGTGGCGCGACTGCGCTGGATCGGGATGGTGGAAGGAGGCTGGTCGTTCGGCATCAGCCGGTCGTTCTTCGAGCCCCAACCGGGCGGCGTGGCCTACCAGTACTTCGAGGGGGACGACGGCTGGTGGATCGACGACATCGTGCTGACCGACCTGCGCGCCGCGGGGCTGCCCTGCACCGACGACACCGATGGCGACGGTGCGGCCAACTGCGCCGACTGTGCCACTGCGGATCCGGATCGGTGGGCCAGCCCGGGGGAGGTGCGCTACGTCGCCTTCCTCTCCGACGCCGCGACGCTGACATGGCAGCCTCCGCAGCTTCCCGGAGCCATCGCGCTGACGTACGACACGATCCGCTCTCGACACCCATCGGATTTCTATGGCTACTGGCCCGGCGACACGACGTGCATCGAGTCGGACGACGGCTCCGACACGAGCGCGGTCGATACGGAGACACCAGCCGTCGGCGAGGCGTTCTACTATCTGACCCGGGCCGCCAATCCCTGCCCGCAGTCCGAAGGGCCGGTAGGGTTTTCCACCATCGGCGTGCCGCGCAAGGCGCGCCCCTGCCCGTAACCCGATACGACCGCCGGCGTCGTACCGACCCGGTGAGATCACGCGCCCCGAGGGCGTCGCGGACCGAGCCGTCCGCCGCGCCGGGCGCGGCGGCGAGGGAGCGCGAGGGGGGTGCGCCGCACGGGCGGCGCGCAACCCCGACCCGAGGGGGCGTGAGCTCACCGGGTGGGCGGCCGCATCTGCCATAATGGGGGCTCACCGACGTGACGAGAAAGGAGCTCCCATGAAGTACACCCGTCTGGGCGGGACCGGCCTGGAGGTCTCCCGCATCTGTCTCGGCTGCATGACCTACGGCGACACCGCCTGGCGCCCCTGGGTCCTCGACGAATCCGAAGCCCGCGCGCACTTCAAGGCCGCGTTCGACGCCGGCATCAACTTCTTCGACACCGCCGATATGTACTCGCGCGGCCGCAGCGAGGAGATCACGGGCTCGCTGCTGCGCGAGATGTCCCCACGCGAGGACTACGTCCTCGCCACCAAGGTGTACTTTCCCTGGGGCAAGGGCCCCAACAAGGGCGGCCTGTCCCGCAAGCACATCCTGGACGCCTGCAACGCATCGCTCAAACGCCTCGGTGTCGATTACATCGACCTGTACCAGATCCACCGCTATGACTTCAACACGCCGATCGAGGAGACGCTCGAAGCGCTCGACTCGCTCGTGCGCGCCGGCAAGGTGCGGTACCTGGGCGCCTCCAGCATGGCGGCGTGGCAGCTCGCCAAGGCGCTGTTCACCGCCGGCGCCCGCGGCTGGCACCGGTTCGTCTCGATGCAGAACCACTTCAACCTCGTGTACCGCGAGGAGGAGCGCGAGATGATCCCGCTGTGTCTCGACCAGAGTGTCGGCGTCATCCCCTGGAGCCCGCTCGCGCGCGGATTCCTGGGCGGCCGGCGCACCCGGCAGGAGCCGCGTCCCACCAAGCGCGCCAACGCCGACGAGTTCGCCGACCGGATGTACTACCAGGAGTCGGACTATCAGGTGCTCGACGCGCTGAGGAAAGTGGCCGAGGCCCGCGGGGTCAAGCCCGCCCAGGCGGCGCTCGCCTGGATCCTGTCGGTGCCCGGCGTGACCGCGCCGATCATCGGGGCCAGCAAGGTGGAGTACATCAACGATGCCGCCGAGGCGGTCGGGATCGCCCTGACCGCCGAGGAGATCGCCGCGCTGGAGAAGCCTTACGCGCCGCACGGGATCCTGGGCCACGACCAGCCCGCCCCGCGGGGCCCTCTGCCCGTCAGATGAGACGATGGCGCATCTCTGGTACCATGGCCGGGAGCGGGCGGCCCCCGCTTCCGGCCCTCACCATCACATGAAGCCCAGGAGACGATCACGATGCGCAGAATCCTTCCCGCAGCGCCCCTGCTCGCCGGCGCCGCCGCCCTCGCACTCATCGCCTGCCAGGCGCCCGAGCCCCCGGCCCAGGACCAGGCGGCCCCGGACATGAGCCAGCAAAGCGACATCAAGGACCGGCTCGCGGAGTACGCCCCCTTCACCCTCACAACCGACATGAGCGCGCTCACCGAGAAGCAGCGGCAGATGATCCCGCTTCTGATCGACGCGGCGAAGGAGATGGACGCGCTGTACTGGAAGCAGGCGTACGGCGACAAGGAGGCACTCCTCGCCAAGGCTGACGACCCCGACCTGCGGCGCTTCCTCGAGATCAACTACGGCCCCTGGGACCGGCTGTCGGACAACGAGCCGTTCATGGAGGGCGTCGGCCCGAAGCCGAAAGGGGCCAATTTCTACCCGGTCGACATGACGCGCGAGGAGTTCGACGCCGCCTGCGCCGCCTCCGAGGAGAAGGCGAAGGCGCTCAAGGATCTGTACACGATCGTCCGGCGTGACGCGCAGGGCGGGCTCGAGGCGGTGCCCTACTCGAAGGCGTTCGCCGACGGGCTGACCCGTGCCGCCGGCAAGCTGCGCGAGGCGGCGAAGCTGGCCGAGGACCCGGGGCTGAAGAAGTATCTCGAGCTCCGGGCCGACGCGCTTCTATCGGACGACTACCGGCCCAGCGATTTCGCCTGGATGGAGATGAAGGACAACGGCGTCGACATCGTCATCGGCCCGATCGAGACATACGAGGATCAGCTCTACGGCTACAAGGCATCGTTCGAGGCGTACGTCCTGGTGAAGGACAAGGAGTGGAGCGAGCGTCTGTCCCGCTACATCGCGATGCTGCCGGATCTCCAGAAGGGGCTGCCCGTGCCCGACGAGTACAAGAAGGAGACCCCCGGCACCGAGTCGGATCTCAACGCCTACGACGCGCTGTACTACGCGGGCGACTGCAACGCCGGCGCCAAGACGATCGCGATCAACCTGCCCAACGACGAGGAGGTGCAACTCTCCAAGGGAACCCGGCGTCTGCAGCTCAAGAACGCCATGCGCGCCAAGTTCGACAAGATCATGGTGCCGATCGCCGACCGGCTGATCGCCGAGGACCAGAGAAGCCACGTCACCTTCGACGCCTTCTTCGCCAACACGATGTTCCACGAGGTGGCGCACGGGCTGGGGATCAAGAACACGATCGACGGCAAGGGGACGGTGCGCGAGGCGCTGAAGGACCGTGCCGGCTCGCTGGAGGAAGGCAAGGCCGACGTGCTCGGCCTGTACATGGTCACACAGCTCATCAAGAAGCACGAGCTGGGCGATGCCGACGTGCGCGATAACTATGTCACCTTCCTGGCGGGGATCTTCCGCTCGGTGCGGTTCGGCGCGGCCGACGCCCACGGGCGCGCCAACATGGCCCGGTTCAACTTCTTCAAGCAGATGGGGGCCTTCAGCCGCGACGAGGCGACCGGCACGTATCGCGTCGACTTCGACAGGATGGAGGCGGCCATGAACGCTCTGTCGGAGAAGATCCTCACCTTCCAGGGAAACGGCGACTACGAGGGTGTGGGCGCCTTCATGGAGGAGATGGGGGTCATCGGGCCCGAGCTGCAGGCCGGCCTCGACAGCCTCTCCTCGGCCGGCATCCCCGTCGACATCGTCTTCGAGCAGGGCATGCAGGCGCTGCGCTAGAATGGGCGACCTATGAGCACCGAAGGCGGCAGGATGGAGGTCGACGTCCACGAGCGCAGCGTCGCTCGCAACGGCGTCAAGCAGGAGATCAACGAACGGCTGTTCATGCAGCTCCTCGTCTTCACGGGGGCCGCGGACGAGGCCAGCCTGACCCAGGCCGCCGAAGCGGCCGGCATGGATCTGGTGCTTTACCGCGATCTGTCCGACCCCCGTGGCGTGGGGCTGCTGGCGATGAGCGTCGACCCGGCGCACTTCGTCACGCGCGTGCGTGACTTCGTCAACAGCGGCTCGTTCGCCTCGCTGCGGCCCCGCACCGAGCTCACGATGACCGGCCGCAGCTACGCGATCGGGTACGAGCCCGACCTGAAGGACTGGCTGATCGAGAAGCCCCGCCGCACGGTGCTCAACCACGAGTGGCCTTGGGCGGTCTGGTACCCGCTGCGCCGCACCGGGTCGTTCGCCTCGCTGGGGCCGCAGGAGCAGCGCGGCATCCTCGCCGAGCACGCCCGGATCGGTATCGCCTACGGTGAGGCGGATCTCGCGCACGACATCCGACTCGCCTGTCACGGCATCGACGCAGCCGACAACGAGTTCGTCATCGGCCTGGTGGGGAGC
Source organism: uncultured Acidobacteriota bacterium (assembly GCA_963806495.1). GTDB lineage: Bacteria > Acidobacteriota > Polarisedimenticolia > JACPZX01 > DASXTC01 > CAWDYA01. Next base: position 196,259 of record CAWDYA010000001.1, read on the forward strand.
CATCTGCACCCGCTGTCGCACCTGGTGCAGACCATGCGCAAGACGCGGCAGACCTCGGAGTACATTCAGTCCATGGGGCCATTCTTCGTGGGGCATGCCCTGTGGCAGAGCCCCGCGGGCTGATCCGAAGCCGTCTCGCCCTGATCCTGTTCTGCCTGGCGCCGGCCGCGCCGGCCGTCACATCCCATGCCCTCGCGGACGAGGCGGCCGCTACGCGGCCGCCCGTGGACATCCCCCGCGCTACCGGCCCGATCAAGGTCGACGGGGTGCTCGACGAGCCCGCATGGGCTTCGGCGCTCGAGCTGCACATCCCGTTCGAGGTCTCCCCGGCTGACAACATCCCCGCCCGCGTGCTCACCGACGTCCGTCTCACCTACGATGACTCGGGCTTCTATCTGGCTTTTGTGGCCCACGACCCCGACCCGGATCGTATCCGGGCCCGGATCAGCGACCGCGACACAGCGTTCCAGGACGACTTCGTGGGCGTTGCGCTCGATACCTTCAACGACGGCCGGAGGGGATTCGAGTTCTTCGTCAACCCGCTCGGCGTGCAGATGGACCTGACGATCGACGACCTGGGAAACGGCGAGGACGAGTCGTGGGACGCTATCTGGGATTCGGCGGGGCGGCTGACGCCCGACGGTTACGTCGTCGAGATGTCGCTGCCGTACACCTCGCTTCGGTTCCAGCGGGGCGGGGGCAGCCAGATCTGGGGGCTGGATCTGGTGCGGGTGTATCCGCGGGATCGTCGCTACATCCTCGGGATGAACCGGCGCGACCCGAAGATCTCCTGCTATCTGTGCCAGATCGGCAAGGTGTCCGGCTTCGAGGGGGCCGAGCCCGGCCTGAACCTCGAGGTCACGCCGACGCTGACCGCGACGCGCACCGACACCACACCGACGGAACAGGACGCCGGTGTCGCCGTGGGCCCGGACTATGCCGGCGATCGGTATATCGGGGAGGGGCTCGTCCACGGCGATCCCGACTACGAGCTGGGGGTGACCGGGCGATGGGGCATGACGCCCAACCTGACGCTGTCCGGGACGATCAACCCCGACTTCTCGCAGGTCGAGGCCGATGCGGCGCAGCTCGACGTCAACGAGCAGTTCAACCTGTTCTACCCGGAGAAGCGGCCGTTCTTTCTCGAGGGCGCCGACTTCTTCACCACGCCGATCCAGGCGGTCTACACCCGCACCGTCTCCGACCCGTCGTGGGGGGTGAAGCTCACCGGCAAGGAAGGGCGAAACGCCATCGGGGCGTTCGTGTCGCGCGACGATCAGACCAACCTGATCTTCCCCGGCAGCCAGGGCTCGTCTTCCGGCTCGATCGCCGATCAGTCGACGGTGGGCGTCTTCCGGTACCGGCGCGACATCGGGAAGAGCTCCGCGATCGGCGGCCTGGTCACCGTCCGCGAGGGGGACACCGACCGCGAAGGGGACGGCTATCACAACCGTGTCGCGGGAATCGACACCCTGCTGCACCCTGCGAAACCGGACACGCTACGTTTCCAGGCGCTCGTCTCGCAGACGAGATATCCCGGGTCGATCGCGGAAGACCCCGACCTGGGACAGCCGTCCGGCGACTTCGCCGGCCACGCGATCGAGGCCAGCTACACCCACGAGATCCGCGAGTGGTCGGTCTGGACCAACTACGAGGACATCTCGGCCGACTTCCGCGCTGACCTCGGGTTCGTCCCGCAGGTCGACTACCGCAAGCCGCACGTCGGCTACGAGTACCGGTGGTGGGGCGATCCGAACGACTGGTACCTGCGCTTCGAAGCGGGCGGCAATTACGGGGAGACGCACGACCAGTCGGGCACGTTGATCGTCAAGGAGCTCGAGACCTGGTACACCTTCCGTGGCGCGGCACAGTCGTACGCGCGCCTCACCCTGGGGCGCGACGTCAGCGCATACCGGGCCGCCGTCTTCCAGCAGCCGTACTGGGACGTCCGCACCAACTTCCAGCCGGGTGACGACGTGGAGGTCGGATTCACCTATGAGCGCGGCAACAAGGTCGACTACTCCTACGTCGACCCGAACCATGCGATGACAGCGCGCGAGGGACGCGGCACCCGGATCACGCAGTATCTCGATTACCGCCCCGGGCGCCACGTGACGATGAACCTGAACACCGAGATCCGGAGGCTGGACGGGTCGGGGGGACGATTCTTCCGGGCGAGCCAGGCGGAGCTGCGGGTGGTCTACCAGATAAACGTCAGGACGTTCGTCCGCGCCATCCTGCAGTACCAGACGCTCAAACGCGACCTGACTCTCTATCCGGCCTGCGACCCGAACCAGCCGCCATGCGATCTCGCCGCCGAGTCGAACGACCTGTTCACGCAGCTTCTCTTCTCGTACAAGGTCAATCCGCAGACCGCCGTGTTCGTCGGCTACTCGGACGCCCGCGCCGGAGACATCGACACCCCTCTGACGCTTACCGATCGCACCTATTTCTTCAAGGTCGGCTACGCCTGGGTGCGTTGACCCGGGCCGAGCTCAGCGGGCGGGGTGCAGCGTCAGAGTGTGGACCGGCGGGCCGGGCAGGAACGGGGTCGGCGCGCCCTGCTCCCAGGCGGCGTGCCCGTCGCGGTAATGCGGCGACATCGGGTGGCCGCTCTGCCCGCACGGCATGTGGAACAGCCCCATCGCCTCGCGGCCGGGTGAGACCACCATCCGCTCGGAGGCGCCGTCCGACGGTGCCTGGAAACGCGGCATATCGGAGTCACCCGGGAGCGGAACAGCCGGCATGTCCAGCCAGCTCGACAGCATCGGGACGCCGAGGCTGAGCGGATGCCGGATTCGCGTCGTGTTGCGCCGGCCCCAGGTCCGATCCTCCAGGGTGAAGCCGTCCCGTTCCATCGTGTCGATCGTCGTGTCGACGGCGGCCAGAAGCGCCGTGTCCCACGAGTCGAACTTCGGGTCGAGCAGATGCATCGGCCGCTCGGTCACCAGCCGCCACAACGGCCCTTCCTCCTGCGCGGTGATCAGATAGTCGAATCGTGGGTCGGCCTTCCTGCATGCCGCCGTGATCGCGTCGAAGGTCTGCCGTGCGAGAAAGTAACGAAACGCCCGCACCATCCTGTATCCGGCCGAGTCGATCGCGGCGCGCCCGCCCCACGTCTCGACGAGACGGCGCAGGCGGGCCCGCCGCGGGTCGGCGGCCACCGCCGCGTCGCTCAGCGTCTCGAGCAGCAGATCGTGCCAGCGCGTCAGGAACAGCGCGCGGTCGTCCAGCTGTATGTCCAGCATGTCCCCGGCCGCCGGGCGGTCGAGACCCCGCAGGTCGTCGCGGATCTGGCCCGCCCGCGCGCCGGACGGATACCCTCCGTCACCGATCGCGGCCAGCATCCAGCCGTCGGCGACCCGGGCGTTGGCCGTCCAGAGCAGGCCCCCGGGCGGATCCACCAGACGCGGGTATTCCTCCGGATCGAGCCAGCCGTCCCAGCGATGCACGCCGTCGGCCCACGACATCGGCAGCCGCTCGGCCAGCGGAGCGGGAAACCCCACGCGTCTCGGCATCGCCCCGGCGATCGTCCATCCGATCCGGCCCGTGTCGTCGGCCACCAGCATGTTCTGCGGCGGGAGCCCGCTCGTCTCCCCCACGGTCAGCGCCTCTTCGAGCGTTCCGGCCGTCGCCATCCGCGACAGCCCGGTGTCGACCGCGCCGTCGTCGTAGGCGATCCATCGCAGCGCGCGAGGGCGGCCCAGATAGTCCTGGTCGATGATCGGGCCCCAGATCGTGGTCACCACGTCGAGCGTCTCGTTGTCCCCGCCCGCCACCTGGATCGTCTCGGCGTGATGTTCGAAAGGCAGCGGCCCATCGGGGGCGAGATACCGGTTCGGATCGTCCGGGTCCCGCTCCACGATCACCAGGTCCACCCAGTCGCCGTAGCTGTTGGTGAACCCCCATGCGACGTGGGTGTTGCTTCCGACCACCACCACCGGAACGCCGGGCAGCGTGACTCCGGTGACGGCGCCTATCCCGTCGTCGGTCGACAACGACGCCCGGTACCAGATGTTGGGAACACCCAGCGGCAGATGCATGTCGTTGGCGAGCAGCGCTCCGCCATCGGCCGTCAGCGCGCCTGCCACCGCCCAGTTGTTGCTGCCGGCCGCTTCCTCCCACCCCCCCTCGTCCCCCGCAGGCGCCGCCTCTGCCTGCACCGTTCCGGCCGGGACGCCGCTCGACCGCAGGTCGAACACGTCGGGGCCGGGCACCGGGGGCGTCTCGAACGCCTCCCCCACGATCGGCGCGTCCCATTCGGTTCCCGGCGGCACCAGGAACGCGAACAGCGGCCCGGGCAGCAGGTCGTGCATCAGCCCGACCGCCGAGTCGCGGCTGCCGTCGTTGTCGTCCAGCATCACGAACATCGACAGGATCGCCAGCACCGAGTCCTCGGCACTCCAGGCAACGGGCTCGGAGCGGATCACCTGGTACGCGAAGGGAGGCGCGCCGAGCGCGGCCAGCCCCGCGTTGACGCCGTCGGCGTACGCCTGCAACTCGCGCCGGTCATCCTCTGGAAGGCCGTCGAGGATCGCTTCCGCCCGCGCGCGGAACCGGTGCACCCGGTTGCGCCGGTCGGCGTTCACCAGCCCGGCGCCGAACAGCCCGGCCAGCTCGCCCGCCGCCTGGCGCCGCATCAGGTCCATCTGGAAGAACCGGTTCTGCGCGTGCAGGAACCCCACCGCCTGCGCCAGGTCGATCCGGTCCGCCGCATGAACCGACGGCACGCCCAGGTCGTCGAACCGGATCGTGACGTCGGCGCCGAGCCCGGAGACCTCGCGCTCGCCGTCGAGCTGCGGCAGGCTGGCCACGAGTCGGCTCCGTACCCAGAGCCCGCCGGCAAGAAGCAGGATCACCAGAACCCCCGCTCCGATCGCCAGCCATCTGAGGATACGCCTGACCCGCCCCATGCCCCCTCCACCGTTGCGCGTCCTCTTGATACCCGATGCGCGGCGGGCGGTCAAGCGATTCCCTCCTCCCGTGGGTTATCCTTCGCTTCATGCTGGCTCATCGTCTCATCGCCCGGATACAGGAGCTCATCCTGAAACGGCCGGGACGCGTCGTCGCCGCCTCGTTGCTGCTCACCCTCGTGGCGCTCTGGCTCGGCACGAAGGTGGAATTCAGGACGTCGCGAAGCGACCTGGCTCCGCCCGACGACCCCGAGGAGATCCGCTTCGACGCGCTGGTGAAGGAATTCGGCGGCTCGTCGGATTCTGATCGTCACGGTGGAAGCCGAACCGGGTGCAGAGATCCCCGCGGCGCGGCTGCGGGAGGCGGCCGATACGCTCGCGGCGCAGCTTGCGGCCGATCCGCTCGTCGCCCAGGTGTTCTACAAGGTCGACCTCGACTGGTTCCTCAAACGCGGTCTGTATCTCGCCCCGCCGTCGACGCTCGAGGGGATCGAACGGGCCGCGGACGAGGATATCGACGCACTCGGTTCGCTGTCGAAGGTCGAAGGGCTCACCGGTCTGGACGATCTCCTCGCCGCGCGTCTCGAAGCATCGTTCGCTGCCGGGACGGCGGCGCCGGAGGGGGCGGCGCAGGGGGTACGCGCCCTCGTCTCGCTGCTCGATTTCGAGCGGCGGTTCCTGGAAGACCCCGAAACCCTGCTGCGCTCGATCGGACTCGACGGGAGCAAGCCGCCTCTCCTGGTGCTCGCGGGCGACCGGCAACAGCTGGCCTCGCGGGGATATCTGTCCACCCGGGACGGGTCGGTGCTGTACATCCTGGTCTCTCCCGAGCGCAACGACGACAGCCTGCCCGCCCTTCGCGCGCTCATCGACGCCGCGCGGCGGTGCGCGTCGATCGTGACCGCCACCCATCCCGGTGTGCGTGTCTCCTACACCGGCGAGCCGGCCACCACCGTGGAAGAGATGAACATCGTGCGCCGCGACACCTGGTTCACCTCGGCGGTCGCGGCCACCGGCGTGACGCTGCTCACCCTGCTGGTGTTCCGCTGGAAGAGCCATTCTCTCCTGGTGCTGTCGGCGCTGGCCATGGGGATCGCCTGGTCGTTCGGCGCCGTGTATCTCGAGCTGGGATACCTCAACCTGATCACGTCGTCGTTCATCTCCACCCTGGTCGGTGTCGGCGTCGCGTACGGTATTCACCCCGTCTCCGAGTACGAGCTGGAAGGGGCCCACACCGGCGACCCGTTGGCCACGGTGCGTGAGTCGTACCATCGCACGGGCGCCGCGATCTCGACCGGCGCGGTCACCACGGCGGCGGCCTTTTTCGCAATCCTGCTGATGAACTTTCGCGGCTTCTCGGAGCTGGGGCTGGTGGCGGGCTTCGGGGTGCTGCTCTGCCTGATGGCCTCGCTGGTGACCCTGCCGGCACTCCTGGCCGTCTACGGGCGCTGGCGGCACGGCCGCGATCGGGTGCCACGCACCGGCTCGGGCGCCGCGATGGTGGACCGGGTCTGGGGCGAGAAGCTGTCGAGGCTGGTCTGCGCCCGGCCGCGTACGGTGACCGCGATCGCGCTGCTCGCGACGGTGGGGGCCGCCGCCGGCGCGCGCGGCGTGCAGTTCGACCAGAACATCCTGGACATGCTTCCGCGCGACGCCGAGTCGGTGAAGCAGCAGCGGCGGATGATCATGGAGTCGAGCCTGTCGCCCGCGTTCACCATCGCGGTGGCCGGCAGCCTCGAGGAGCTGCGCGCGATGCGGCAGCGCGCCGGAGACGAGCCGACGATCGAGCGGTTCGAGTCGGTGCTGGATTTCCTGCCCGCTGATCCCGAAGCCGCCCGCGAGGCGGTGGCGCGCCTCGCTCCTCTGCTCGACCGGATCGCCCTGCCCGCCAGCACCGCCCCGGTGCGGCGGGCCGATCTCACCCGCGCCCTGACCCGGCTGGAGACCGCTCTGACCGACGCGTCCGACGCCGCCTTCGGCGCGGGGCTGGCGGACCTGGCGGGGCCTCTGGAGGAGGCCCGCGCGGCTGCCGAGGCCGCGCGGCTCGCGGCAGGCAAAGCCCCCGCAGGGATGGAGAGCCGATGGGACGAGGGCCAGCGGCGCCTGCTCGCATTCGCCCACGAGGCGCTGTCGGCGCTGCGCGAGGCCGCCGCCACCCCTCCCCCGACGATCGAGACGCTGCCCGACGCCGTCCGCAAGCGGCTGATCACCCGCGACGGCCGGTTCCTGGCGTTCATGCACCCGCACGGCGACATGTTCGCCCCCGGCTTTCTGGGGCCGTACGTGGCGGCGTCGAAGCGTGTCTCGGACACCAGCACCGGGTTTCCGATCCTGTTTCACCTGATGACGAACCGGATCACGTCGGGGTTCGTCCGTGCCGTGGCGGTCGGGTCGGTGCTTGTTTTCCTGATCCTGCTGGCGGACTACCGCAATCTGCGCGAGACTCTGATGGCGCTGGCCCCGCTCGTGATGGGCGTCATCTGGATGCTGGGAGCGATGAGACTGCTCGGGATCTCCTACAATTTCGCCAACCTGATCGCGGTGCCACTGATCATCGGCGTCGGGATCGACAACGGGGTCCACATCGTGCACCGGATGCGGTTCGAGGGACGCGACGGGATGTCGGTGGTGCTGCGTCACACGGGACGTGCGATCCTGATCGCGGGGCTCACCACCATGATCGGGTTCGGCAGCCTGGCGCTCGCCTCCCACCGGGGGCTCGCCAGCCTCGGGATGGTGCTGCTGGTCGGAGTCGGCTCGTGCGTGACCACGGCGATGCTGGTCCTGCCCAACATGCTCGTGGCGTTCGGTCTGGCCCGGAGATGAGAGGTTGAAGATGAGAATCCGCATCCTGCTCCTGCTGCTCGCGCTGGCGACGGTCGCGCTGCCCGCCGCCACCGCCGTGACGCTGGTGGTCTGCTCTCCCGGGTCGCCGGGCAACACGGCACAGGCTCAGCCCACCATGGACGCGTTCGCCGCCGACGCCGCCGCGGCCGCCGGCTGGCCCGCCTCACGCCTCGGCGCCGTCTACTTCGAGGCAGAAAAGGCGGGGCTCGACCGGCTGGCGCAGGACGATGCCGCACTGGCGATGGTGCCGCTGTCTTTCTACGTCGAGCACGGTGCGGCGCTGAAGCTGGATCCGATCCTGTCGGTGGTGCCCGAGGGCGGGGACGCGGGCGGCAAGGGCGAAGTCTGGTCGCTCGTCGCGCACAAGGGGGACGTGACCGGTCCCGGGTCCCTGGCCGGCTGGCAGATCACCGGGGCGCCCGGTTACGCCGAGGCCTACGTCCGGCACGTGCTGCTCGCCGGGTTCGGCCCCCTGCCCGACGGCGTCACGATCACGTTCGCCCCGCGCGTGCTGAGCGCCCTGCGCAAGGCGGCCGCGGGCGAGAAGGTCGCGGCGCTGCTGGACCCCGCCGAGGTGAAAGCGCTCGGCTCGCTGCCGTTCGGATCCGACCTCGAGGTGGTGTTCCGATCCCGCCCGCTGCCGGCCGCCCTGCTGTGCGTCGTCGGCGGCAGGGTCGACCCGAAGGCCGCCGCGGCACTGGCGGACGGACTGCGAAAGATGAATGGCACCGAAGCGGGTCGGACGGCGCTCACCTCGATCCGCGTGGAGCGGTTCGCCCCGGTGGACGATGCGGCGCTCGAGGCCGTCCTCTCCGAGGTCCGCGCCGGGCAGGGCCCCGCCCGGTGAGGGCGGCCCTGACACTGGGTCTTGCGCTTTGTGCTCTCTGTGCCGGATGCGCCCGCGCCCTGCACGAGCCGCCGCCGTTGTCGGATCTCGGGGGCGCCTCGCCTTCCGCCGGCGCCACACCCGCGGACGTCGACGGCCTGCTCGCACGCGCCGGCGATCTCTTCGCCCGCCGCGTGCCGGATGACGCGCGCCGGGCGGCGCAGGTGTATCTCCAGGCCGCACGCGCCGACGCGGCCCGCACCGATGGCCTCATCGGCGCCGTGCGCGTGTATGCGTGGCTCGTGGAGCACGAGACCGACGCCGCCGCGCGCGCCGACGACGCCACCACCGCGGTGCAGACGGCGCAGTGGTGCGAGCGGATCGACCCCCTCAGCGCCGCGTGCGCCTACTGGCTCGGCGCCGCGCTGGGTCTTCAGGCGCGCGAGAAGCGATCTACCGGGCTGGACGCGCTGCCGCTCATCGAGAAGGCGTTCCAGCGGGCCGCGGCCGCCGACCCGGACCTCGAGCAGGGCGGCCCCGACCGCGCGCTGGCGCTGCTCTATCTGCGCGCCCCCGGTTGGCCGAGCGGTCCGGGCGATCCCGACCTGGGTCTGGACCACGCCCGCCGGGCGGTCGAGCGCGCTCCCGACTACCCGCCCAACCTGCTGGCGCTGGCCGAGGCGCTCGAGGCCACCGGTGACACGGCGCAGGCGCGCGAGACGCTGGGCCACGCCCTCGACGCGGCAGAGGGTCTGGCGGCAGCCGGGGATCCGGACGCCGGCGAGTGGGCAGAGGAGGCGCAAAACGCCCTGCACCGTCTTGGGGATCGATGAGACTGGCCCGTTTCTATCCCGCCCTGTAGACGTCGGTGCCCATGTACTTCAGCCCCGAGTCGACCATCAGCGTCACGACCGTCGCGCCCGGGCCGAGACGCTGCGCCAGCCGGATCGCGGCGACGACGTTCGCTCCCGAGGATGTGCCGGCGAAGAGCGCCTCCTCGCGCGCGAGACGCCGCGCCATCGCCTTCGCGTCGCTCGTGCTCACCGGGATGATGTCGTCCACCAGCGCCGGGTCCCACAGCGGCGGCATGTAGCCGATCCCGACCCCTTCGATCTTGTGCGCTCCCGGCTGCCCGCCGGACAGAACGGCCGACTCGGCCGGCTCGACGACGGCGATCCTCACGCCCGGCTCGCGCCGCTTCAGCACGGTGGCCACACCGCGTGACGACGCCGCGGTGCCGACGCAGTGGACGAAGGCGTCGACCTCGCCGCCGGTCTGATCCCAGATCTCCTCGCCGAGAGGATGATACCCGGCGACGCTGTCGAGGTTGTTGAGCTGGTCGGTCCAGTAGGTGCGCGGCTGCCGGCTGATGACGCGGGCGGCCTCGATCATGTCCAGGATCAGCTTCCTCGTGGTGAGGCCGCCTTCGCTGGGCACCAGGCTCAGCTCGGCGCCCAGCGCCCTCATCTGGTCCAGCTTGTCCCGGCTGAAGGCGTCCGAGGTGACGATCTTCAGCCCGTACCCCTTCGCGGCGCAGACGAGGGCCAGCGAGGCCCCGGTGCTGCCGCCGGTATATTCCACCACGGTGTCGCCCGGCTTCAGGCGGCCGTCCTGCTCCGGCCGCGTAATCACGGCCCGGGCCATCCGGTCCTTGACGCTGCCGGTCGGATTCTCCCACTCCAGCTTGACGAAGATGGCGGCGCAGCCGGCCGGCACGACCCTTCGGAGCTGCACCAGCGACGTATTGCCGATGGAATCGAGGATATTCACCGCGTGGGTCCTCCTCCAATCCGGCCGAGGTCCCCATTCTATCCCGCCCGCGGCCGCCCCTACACATCCCCGCCCCGGTCCTGTATCCTGAATCCGTCCGGGGCCGTGTCCAGGCCGTGCCGGGCTGACCTCGTCACCGCTGCCCCGGCACACCCGCGGCGACGCACCGTAACCTTCACCGATCGTCGGGAGACAGCCGCACATGAAGATCACCTGGATTCCCGTACTGATACTCTCTCTCGCCGCCGTCACCGCGGCCGGCGCCGATTCCGAGGTTCACAAGACCGCTCCCTCTCCGGCCCGCCAGGTCCGCATCGCCGATGTGGATCTCACCAAGCCGCTTCCGCAGCGCCTGACCGACCCGGAGGGGACCACCCGCTGGGATCTGACCGGCGTGACCCTGAAGCCAGGCGCCGTGGAGACGGTCCGCGAGCAGGGGGGGCGTCTCGTCCTCGAGGACGGCTCCGCCTCGACCCTTTACAGCGACGATGCGGCCGCACCTTCGGCGGACAACGCCCGCCGGTGGCTCCTGCCCGATCGCTCCCGCGACCGGTTGCGGCCCGGGGCAAGTGACACCTTCGAGATCCTTCAGCAGAATGGAACACGCACCGACCGTCTCCGTATCGAGACCGAGATCGTGGGGATCGGCTGGGTGCACCTCCCCTCGGGCCCGCACGAGGCGGTGCTGCAGCGCGCGCTCGTATCGCGCAAGCCGGATGGCGCCCGGGACTCTGGTCCGGACGTCCTGATGCATCGCTGGATCGACCCGCGCGCCGGCGTCCTCGCCGAGATCGCGGGCCCCGCGGCACCGGACGGCCGCACCCGCCTTTCGGTGACCTCGGCCCGGGTGGTCCAGCAGGTGCTGCTGGGCGCGGCCACGCTCAAGATCTACGTCGACGAGCTGGACCTGCCGACCTTCACGGCGGTGGCGTACGGGCGTGACAAGGGGGCCAACACGACGATCTCCTCCCTGGTGCCCGACCCGAACGTGTCGACGATGGGGGATCTGATCGCGCTGGACACCTGGGACTTCTCGGCCAACAACACCGGCGCCGAGATCGCCTCGACGAGCACCTTCGTCGACCCTAACGAGACCTGCAACGTGAACAGTTGCGGCTACAGCTTTCCGGGAGCCGAGCTGGATCGCGAGGACAAGAACTTCGACGCTCCCGACCCGAACAACCTGGTCAAAGTCAACACCGTGACCGAGCAGGAGGTGCGCGCATCCGACCTGACGATCTGGCTCAGGGCCGGCTCGCAGAACGAGGGGAAGGCCGGCGGCTTCGGCAACGCGGGCGGCGAGACCCGTTTCTGCTATGTCGCCGATCCGAACACTCCCCGCAACCAGGTGCCGCTGTGGCGCTTCCCCAACCAGGACGCCGGCGGCTGGTACATGCAGGCGGGCGACCCGGTTTGGGCCGGGGGGCCGGGCGCGACCTGCCAGCAGACCCTGTTCAACGAGGTCTGCGGCGGAGGCGGGCTGATTCCGAAGCTCTACGCCAAGGCCTGCGGCAACCACACCGGCACCCAGTTCGGCGAGGTCGTCAAGGGAGGCGTGGTGATCCTGCCCTCCGGTCACACCTTCAACGCGCTGCTGGTGCGTTACACCGCCGACTTCTGCGTCTACATCGCCTCCGGGTGCGCCGACTTCTTCAAGCAGGCGGAGGTGCGCCAGGTCAACTACCTGTGGCAGGTGCCTTACCTCGGAACCGTGACCCGGCTGGAGTCGGCCCAGCTCGTGCCTGATCTCACGTCATACACGACGCTGGCCGACACCGACATCAAGTTCGGGCTCTTCCCGCCGCGCACCATCAGCGTGACCGGATCGACCGACAATTCGGTCAGCATCTCCTGGGACCCGGGTCTGGACACACATCGCATCAACGACTACCACGTCTACTGGGATACCGATACGGGCGGCGGCTCGAGCTATGCATTCGACGACTTCTGCAACACGGGCAGCGTAACCTGCTCGGGGACCACGGCCACCATTTCGGGGCTGAGCCCATCGACCACCTACTACATTACGGTTACCTCCGTGTCCGACTACACCGATCCCTCGACCGGCGTCACGACTCGGTACGAGAGCCTGTTGTACCCGACGCAGGTGTCGGGCGATCCGTCATTCGTATACCCGATCGAGGTGCAGGCGACGACAACCGGTGGCGCCTGCATCCCGACCGCCGAGGTGACCGGTGTGGATATCACCGACGCCGGTGGCGGAGACATTCAGAATCTGCTGGGACACCGTGAGCGATCCCTGCCTGACCGGCTACGAGGTGCTCGGCTCGACGACGCCCGACTCCGATGCGGGGTTCTCGCCGGTGGCCGACGTCGGGCTGACGAGCTGCTGGACCGGGAGCACGACGGACGGATATTTCCTGGTCACGGCACGAGGCACCGGCGGCAACGGGCCCTGGGGACACTTCGGTCATTGACCCGGAGACACGTGCGGTGAGATCGCCGAGGATCCGACGAGCGCTGGCATTCTGCGGGCTGTTCGCCGTGCTGGCCCTCGCCACCGCGCGTCCCGCCGCTGCCCAGTCCACCACCGCGTCGCTCGCCGGCACGGTGCGCGACGCCGGCGGCCATCCGATTCCGGGCGCCCGCGTCGAGGCGGTCTCCGAAGCCACGGGGGTAATCCGCACCGGGGTGACCGACGCGCAGGGGCGGTACCGGATCGATTCGCTGCCACCCGGCGTCTGGACGGTGGTGGCACGGCCGGCCGGGGCCTCGGAGGCCAGGCTGGCCGAGGCGCGCACCCTGCTCCTGCGTCTGCAGCAGACCGCGGTCGCCGACTTCACGGCGGGTGCGGTGCACACCGAGAGGGTCGAGGTGAACGCCCAGGCCTCCCTGATCGACACCTCGCGCATCGGCGGCGAGCTGCGGATCGACGGAGGCCAGGTCGAGGATCTCCCCCTCGCGGGCAGACAGTTCACCGACCTCGCGCTCCTCGACTCTTCCGTCTATGCTGCGCCGGCAGGCGACTTCTACGGCGAGCACGGGTCGGTCTTCGTCGTGAACGGCCAGTCGGGACGCTCCAATTCGTTCCTGCTCGACGGTCTGGACAACAACGATCTGTCGAGCAATACCGCCCCGAACTCGTTCGTCACGGCGCAGGCGATCCGCGAGTTCACGGTCCTGACCAACCAGTACGCACCCGAGTTCGGTCGCGCCAGCGGCGGCATCCTCAACATCGTCACGGAGCGCGGCAGCAACGAGACCACGACCGGCGGGTTCCTGCAGGGGGCGATCGGCGCCCTCAACCCCGCGGGAGAGTTCGTCTCCTCGCTGCCCGGCAGCAATGGAGAGGACGACACCAGCGACCGGCTCGAGGCCGGCTTCAAGATTGGCGGTCCGCTGCGCAAGGACAAGGCGACCTACTTTCTCGCCTACGAGCACCAGCAATCCGATCTGGTCACTCCCTACACCGGCGTGGGGCGCAACGGCGTCGCCGGAGGATGGGTCATGGCTCCGGGCCGCGACGACAACGTCTTCCTGAGGACCGATTTCAACCTCGGGTCGGGACAGTTCCTGATGGCGCGCCTCTCCGCGGACGATTCCACCACGCACGATGTCAACGTCGGCGGCAACATCACGCCCGAGTCCGGCTTCCTGCTCAACCAGCGGGATATCTCGGCCGCCGCCACCCTCACCTCGGTGCTCTCCCCGACGGTGGTCAACGAGGCCCGGCTGCTCGTGGCGCGGTCCTCGTTCGACCAGACGGCCAACTCGGATCGGCCCGGAGTGGAGCGGCCCTCGGGAACCTTCGGGGGGAACAACCTCAACCTGCAGAACAGGGAGGAGGACCGCTTCCAGCTCGTCGAGAACATCACCTGGCAGAGCGGGCTGCATACGCTGAAAGCCGGCGTCGACCTCCTGCACTCGCGCACGCGGGTTTCCACCCGATTCAATCCCAACGGCAACTTCCTGTACGGGACCGACGCGCCGTTCGAGCCGGGCGACTGCGGCAACTATGTCACGGACCCCAACTCCACGCTCGACCCGATGTGCATCGGGATCCCTGGCGTGGACGACGACGGCGACGGCGTCATCGACGAGGTGGGTCAGATCGACACCTTCCCCACCGTGTTCCAGCTCATCGAGGGGTATCCGCACGCCTCGATCGACGACACCCGCGCCTCGGTCTTCGTGCAGGACACCTGGCAATCCACCCCGGGCTTCCAGCTCAACTACGGCCTGCGGTACGACGTCAGCACCTTCACGCTGCCGGCCGACACCAGCGTCCCCTCGTTCATCCCGAACGGTGGCGCCGGGCGCGACACCAACAACATCGCCCCGCGGTTCGGCTTCACCTGGGATCCGCGGCGTGACGGCCGGTACGTGGTGCGCGGCGGCGCGGGTCTGTTCTACGACAAGATCGCACTCGGGTTTCCCGCCGTGGCGGCGATCACCTCGGGAACACAGATCGGGCTGATCTTCCCGCAGGGACAGGGCCTCGAGATCACCGAGGACGTGGTCGAGCAGTACGGCATCGACGCCATCAAGGTGGGTCTCGTGTTCCCCCCGGAGCTGACCCTGCGCTTCTCCACCGGCACGCGTCTCGACACTCCGTTCACCGAGCAGTACAGCCTCGGGATGGAGCACGCCGCCGGCAAGCACGGCGTCTGGAGCGCCACCGCCACGCGGGCGCTCGGGCACAATCTGGTGCTGCTGCGCGACCTCAATCCGGTCGTGGCCACCGACTCGTCCGGCGTTCCGATCCACCGCGACGACACGGTCGGCTCGATCGCTGCGATCGTGACCGAGGGGCGGAGCTGGTACAGCGGCCTGGCCCTGGATTGGAAGTGGCGCTCCGGCGATGTGTGGTACTCGGCCTCCTACACCTGGTCGAAAGCGATCGACATGGGGCCCGACCCGCTCAAGGGCGGCATCTCGCTGCCCGACAACTCGGACGATCTGAGCGAAGAGCGGGGCCGCTCCGACTCGGACCGACGGCATCGGTTCGTCTTCTCGGGGTCGGCACCGCTGCCCGGCCTGGGGCTGCGTGCCTCGGGCGTGATCCACCTCGCCTCAGGGATCCCATTCAACGTCACCACCGGAAGCGACGAGAACCTCGACGGGATCACCACGGACCGGCCGAAAGGTGTGGGGCGCAACACCGGCGCCGCGACCAGCCTCAGGCCGGTGAACGAGCTGCGGCAGGCCGCCGGGCTCAAGCCGGTGCACTCCCTGAGCGAGCCGACCTATTTCCAGGTCGACGTGCGGCTCTCGCGGCCGTTCGCCTTCCACGGCGAGAAGGGAGGCGGCGAGATCTTCCTGCAGGTGTTCAACATCCTCGATCGGTTCAACGCTGGGCTGATCGAGGGCGTCGCCACGTCGAGCCGGTTCGGCGAGCCGGTGAGCCAGGCGGGCCCGCCCCGCACGCTGGAGCTGGGGCTCAAGCTGGCGTTCTGACCCTCATGCCGACCGGCTGGCTCACCCGCCTGCACGAGTGGTGGGTGAGGCTGCGGCTGCGAGCGGGCGGGCCGATGCGCCTGCCTCCGATCGAGCGCGCCCGCTGGCTGCTGCGACTCGGGCGGATCCTGCGCGAATCCGAACGCTACCCGGAGGCCGAGGCCGCCTGCCAGGAGGCCCTGGGCATCCTGGATGGCCTGGCTGCGCCCCGACCACAGCATGATCGCGGCGGCGCTCGTCGAGCACTGGCGGCTTTACGCCGCATCGGAGGATGCGCGGCGACTCGTCCCGGTCCTGGAACGCCTGGTCGCGATCCAGGAAGAGGTGTGGGGTCCGGGTCACCGGACGACACGGGATGCCCTCTTGCACCTCAGCCATAGCTACTACCGGCTCGCAGACTACGAGAGAGCCGAGCCCTGCTATCGGCGCTTGATTGAGAGGCTCGATCAGGCGGACGAGATGAACTTCGAGACGCTGGCGGAGGCGTGCCGTTGGCTTGCAGAAATCCTCATCATTCGCGAGCGCTATGAGGAGGCCAGATCGTTCCTTCGGCGGAGCCTGAGGGCTCATGAGACGGCGGAAGGGCCGTTCTGCCGATGGGGTGCGAAGCTCGCTCCACAGCCTTGCCTCGCTCTGCGCGTTCAAGCTGGAAGACCTCCCGGACGCCGAGAGGTTCCTGAGACGTCTCCGCGCTCTGGAGAGACACCGGTTCGGCCGCGTGCATCCCGAGCGGGTCGGCACGCTCCAGTTCCTCGGATGGGCGCGACTCAAGTTGGGTCGATACGATCTCGGGGAGGATTCGCTGCTGAAAGCACTCGGAATCCTCCGACAGTCCTCTGAGCCCAATGTCGACTCCATAGCCGGGACTCTCAGCCTGCTCAGCGGATTTCTACGAGACTCGCCACGACCTCGAAAACGCGGAGTCACGCTGCAGCGAGGCCATCGAATTGCTCCGCGTGCCGGGTGCCCCCCCGGACTCCGGCCTGACGTACGAACAGCTGAGGCTGACACGCCTGCATCGGAAACAAGCGAGGCCAGATTGAAGTGCTCCAATCCCTTGAACCGCTACTTGAGCTGAGCCGTCAAGGGCTCCTCGACGAGGATCGCGATGACATGATCGAAGAGCTCGACGCCTGCGCCGCGATGCTGGACGAGATGGGCCGCCCGGCGGAAGCGGAGAATATCCGCCGCGAGATGGAGAAGCTGAGGGCTGACCCGGCGGACGACCTGAGCGACGCGGCCGGACCGCCGGGCGTCACTCCTCGGCCGGTGACGGAAGCGGTGGCTCCTCTTCCCGTGCGATCCACTCCTCCTCGCGCGGCGCCGAATCGGCGGACAGCCGGTCCTCGAGGTTCGAGGCGCCGTTGTAAAGACGCTTGCCGAGCCAGAGGTCGGTTCGCGATTCCAGGGTTCGCCGGATCACCTCGATGCGCCGGTCCGCGGGAGGATGCGTGGCCAGATAGCGGGAGAGCGCATCGGGGATGATGGCACCCGCCTCCACGACGGGGTTGCGCGTGGGACGGCGCACCTCCGCCTGTTCGCGGGGCAGCAGCTTCCCGAACAGGGCCTCGGCCGCCCAGGGATCGTATCCGGCGATCGCGGCCAGGCGCGCTCCGGCGGCATCGGCCGCGAGCTCCTGCTCCTCGGAGTAGCCTCGCAGCATCAGCTCGTAACCGAGGCTCGCCAGGACGTCGAGCCCGGGGGCGACCCTGCCCGCCGCCTGCTCCACCTGAAGCCTCTCCACGCAATGACCGAGATCGACGTGACTGATCTCGTGTCCGATGACCGCCACGAGCTCCGCCTCCGTGTCGACGAAATCGAACATGCCCGTCGTGAGGTACATGTGCCCACCAGCCACCGCGAAGGCGTTGACGTCCTTGTTTTCGACGACCGCGGCGCTGTATCTGATTCCCTTCCGGCTCACGCCGCGGCTGGCCCGTCGCACCAGATCGCCCATATAGACCGCGAGCGCCGGGTCCGCGACGACACTCATGTGACCGCGGACCTCCATGTCAATCGCGTCCCCGAGCTTGATCTCGTCGGCCTCGGAGATCCGCGTCAGGTCGATTGCGGGTCTGATCGCATCGTGGACCGCGTCGCCCCCTACGGTCACCAGCGCATCGACGTTCCGCTGCCCCTCTCCCGGCGCCATCGAAGCGATCCAGGCGCCGGCGACAACGGCCGTCCCGATCAGCAGCACCAGGGCGAAACGCAGGAGGGGACCTCACGATGCTTTCCTGAACCAGTCGCGAAACCGTGTGTAGCCGAACGATACGATCAGGAGGACGACGCCGAGCACCGTAAAGGAGATGATCCTGCCGATGGTGTCGAAGGTGGTGAAGGCCCGGACCAGCGTCAGCACGAGCGCGACTCCCAGAAGCGCGAGTCCCGAGATCCGCAAGGAGAACGTCCTGAGCGCGAATCCAGCGGCCGAAACGACGAGACCCTCGACCGCCCAGGTGACGATCAGCATCGAGCCCGACTGCGTGCGGAAGAGATAGATGGCCGTCATCACCACGCCGGCGACCCACATGATGTCGACGCCATACTCCGCGATCCGTCGCTCCAGCTCGACCGATCGCCGGTCCTCCTTCCCTGCGTCCTGACGGGAGCGCAGGAAGAACCCCGCGGCCACGTAGGCCGCGACGCAGATCAATACCACGGCGACCGGCCCGCTGACGCCGAGCACAGGGCTGGCGAGACGGAAGTCGATGCCGCAGGCACGCACGAAGACCGCCGCCGCCAGGGCGTAGGCCTGAAGCCGCAGATCGGCGTCACGCAGCACGTGCCCCAGGTAGAGGAGAACCAGCATCGCCAGCGACCACCGCATCGCCGCGCCGTCGAGACCGAACTGGAACCGGAAGTACAGTCCGGCAAACCCGCCGGCGACATACCGAGAGCAGTCGGCCGAAACCCTCGTCCGCTGCGTCCCCGGCCGCCGCCGCGTCCGTGGGCAGCTCCCGCAGCCTCCACCAGAGATAGTAGTTCGCGGTTATGGCAGGCACGAGGGTGGCCGTGCGCACGGTGAGGCCGAACACTTCCGCCGTCTCCATGACGTTGGACGCCAGCAAGGAAAAATCGGCGCCGATCAGCATGGCGAATCCCGGGCGGCGCAGCTGCGGCTCCCTCAGGCTCAGCCCCGCCTCGACCAGCAGCAGTGCAAGGACCATCCACAAAGGGCCGACCAGCGTGGGGCGGGCATCCAGCCAGACGGCCGCCGCGGCCAGTGCCACACCGATCCACGGCAGGGCCGGCCGCAGCTTCGCGTCCTCCGGAAGGACCTGAGCGCCGTCGCGCATCCTGAGGAACACGGCGACGCACGCGAGGGCAACGAGCCCGAGCGCGGTCGACCGCGCGTGCCACGGGCCGGTAATCGCCGTGGACGGCGCGCTGAGGAAGACCGCCGCCAGCGTCGCGAGCAGCGCGGCTCCCCAGCACTGCGCACGCACCTCGACCAGCCGGGCGCGCGCGGACACCTCGAAGAGGAGGACGAAGAGGAACGCCAGCGCGGGCGCCACCCATACCACGGGAAGCTGCACCCAGATGGAGACCACGATGATCGCGAAGGCGCCGTGATGGAACGCGCGGCGGACATTCTCCTCCTCGAGGCCCTTCAGACACGCGTAGGTGAAGTAGAAACAGGCACACGCCGCCGCCGACAGCGACAGTCGCTGCAGATTCAGGATGCCGTCGTCCTGCGTCACGCGAAACCCGATCTGATCCACCAGCACCGAGAGCATCGGCAGGAGAAACAGCACCGATCCGAGCCGACGATGGAACAGGTCCTTCAGTGCCAGCCCGATCAGCACCACGGCCTGTGCCTCGATCAGCCAGACCCAGATGGCCGACTCGAAGCGAAGACCCAGCCCGGCCGCCAGGGCGAGCAGGACCGCGGCGGCCAGAGAGTGAATCGGATGCGTGACCCTGCGGCCGAGACGCCGCAGAACGCCGGAGGTCACGACGTAGATCGAGCCGAGGATCACCGGTGGCAGCCATGCCGTGTCCGGCGAAGTGCGCTGCCACGCCACGTAGGCCAGAGCGCTCGCGAGAAAAGCATTGGTCACGCTGAGGGCACGGCTGTTGTTCCCGGCGGTCGCGCCGCCGGGTCTGTGTACGAAGTCGGCGGCCAGGAAGACGGCCCACTGGATAGCCAGCGCGGTCATGCCCAGCTTCAGCGTCACCATCGTGAGCGGCTTCTGTTCCGTGTACCAGAGGAACAGGCTTCCATAGGTGGCGACCATGCCCCCCAGGGCAATCCCGTACCACTGCCGGCGGATCAGATGGAGGATCGTGCCAAGACCCAGCAGCGTCGCCGCAGCCAGCGTGTAGGGGCTGATGCTGTGCAGCACGATCGCGGCGTAGGCCAGACCGTAGGCAAGAGTCGTGAGCCCCTGGTTCGCGTACCGAAGCGAGTGGAGGATCATCCCGACGCCGACAAGAATCAGCAGGAAGAATCCCACGGTCCCGCTCTGGACGATCCGCGTGGCCTCGAGCCCGTGGACTGCGTACGCGGTCGCATAGAGGGCCGCCCATCCTCCACCGATCAGCCCGCGGGCGTAATGGGCGTACCCCTCGCGTGTCTCGAGAATCACCCCGCCGGTGATCATGCCGAGCGAGATGATCGACGCCACCATCGATTTGCCCATCGGTCCGAGCTGCGTGAGGGTGTAACCGAGCGCGAAGGTGATCCCCAGGACCAGCATCGCCACCCCAATCCGGCTCAGCCAGGAACCACCGAACCTGGCTTCCCATGTCTCGATGGCGCCTTCGTCGGTCGTCACCGGCGGCGCCGTCTCCAGGAGCCGGCATGGCGGGTGCCGCCGGCTCGGGCAATCTCTCCGGCTCCGCGGTCTCCAGCGGAGGCACGGTGGGGGCGGGCTCGACGCGGGTCGGCGGGGGCGCGGCCGGCCGTGGCTTCGGTGGGGGTGGGGCGGGGGGTGGTGGAACCGGTTTCACCTCGGCCCGGGCGGACTGCTCCTGGGTCCGGGTGAGAATCCTCTCATCGAGGTCCAGTCTGTACGTCAGGTCGTTGAGCTCGCGCTTGAGCGCGCGCGTACGCAGCACCGCGTATAGCGAAAGGACCAGGGGGGAGATCAGGACCACGACGACGAGCAGGACGAGCAATCCTTCCACGCCGACCCCTTGTCACGGGAGAACAGGCGTTGTCCCGCGTCCCTTCGACGAGATCTCCTTGGTACACGATCGTGCAGGAAAGGTCAATACCCCCGGTCGGCGGGAGAAGAGCGGGGTCCGATGCTATTCCGGGGGAGGCGGCGGTGGAGGCTGCGGAGGAAGCCCGGAATCAGGCCCGGGCCGGCGGCGCGGCCCGTGGGGCTCGCCGCCGAGGAGGAACCGGTCGACGCGCCGGCCGCCCTGCCGGTGGCGCAGCTCCGTCAGACGGTTGCGCTGCTCGGGGGTGAGCACCTCGTCGATGCGCCGCTTCGTCTCGTCCATCAGGCTCTCCAGCCGCGGGCGCACGTCATGCCGGATCTCCTCGCTCTTCTTCCGGCTGTCGTCCAGGATGTCGGAGATCCGCAGCACCTGGTCGGGGGTGAGCTCGAGCCAATCCTCGAGCCGCTCCAGCGAGAAGAAGCCGGGCGGGCCTCCTCCCATCGGCCGGCCGCGTTGGGGGCCGTCGACACGGGGCCGCTCGGCGATCAGGTGCGTGGCCAGAGCGCCCACAGCGATCCCCGAGAGGAACAGGGCCAGCACCGCGACGACTGCGACCCAGCGGTTCATCGCACGCCTCCCGGGTCCTCGAGCAGCCATGTCAGCACGTCGTCGGTGGTCCCGTTGTCGGCCGAGGCGACCTGCGTGGTCGCGGCCGGGCGCAGCGAGAACCAGGCCAGCACCAGCACGAGGGCCAGTGTCGCCGGCAGCAGTCGCAGGGCCGCCCAGCCGAGCAGATCCGCCGTACGCGGCTCCAGACGCGCCACCACGCGCCCGGCGAACGCGGCATCCGGCTCGACTCCGGCATGATGGTCGCGGAAGTAGCCGCGAGCCGTCTCGAGCCGCCGCTCAATCTCTCTGTCGCGATCGTTCATGGCTTCTCCAGCAGCGCGCGCAGCCTGCGTCGCGCCCGATGCGCCCGCACCTTCACGTTGACACGGCTCCAGCCCAGCCTCTCGGCGATCTCCGCCGTCGTCCATCCCTCGCCGTCGAGAAGCAGCAGGATGAACCGGTCACGCGGATCGAGCGGCCGCAGGAGCTTCTGCACCTCCAGCGCCGCATCCGGATCACGGCTCGGGCCGGCCGGGTTGCGGTCCCCGATCGATTCCTCGGGAGGCCGGCTGCGACGCAGCCTCGCATAGCAGCAGTTCAGGCACAGCCGCGTGAGCCAGTGCTCGAACGGCGCCCGCGCCTCGTAGGTGGCCAGCTTGCGCCAGGCGATCAGGAACGTCTCCTGGGCCACCTCCTCGACGTCCTCGCGGCGGCGGAAGAACCGCCCCGCGAGCCGGAAGATCCGGTGCTGGTGCAGTCGCACCAGATCGCCGAACGCGTCGCCGTCGCCCGAGCGGCTCGCGGCGATCAGTCTCGCCTCGACCTCAGCGGCGGCCGGCGCGATCCCTGCGTCCACGGCCCTGGTCCAGATCAGCTCCATCCGGAAGCGTCTCCACGGGGTGATTGTGTCATACAGTGAGATGCGGGGCACCCGCCCGCCGGTTACACGGGCGGGCTCCCGTCCGCACCCGCTGGAATCCCCCTGCCCCGCGGCCGCTATCCGGATGTAACCGGAAGGTGCCGCGCCGGCATCTCCTTCTTTGAACGACATACCCCCCCCGGGCCGCCCCGCGGCCCATGATGACAGGAGGAACGACATGAAAGTGAAGACAGCCCTTCCCATGGCGCTTGCGCTGGCCGTGATGCTCGCGCCGGCGGCTCTGGCGCAGCCGTCCGGCCGGTCGATGGGCCCCGGCCCGGGTCACGGGCCCGGGAGAGGACCGAACCTCGAGAGGATGACGAGGCATCTCGACCTGACGGATCAGCAGCGCGATCAGATCCGGCAGATCCTGGACAATCGCCGCGACGGCGCGGCACAGCTCGACACCGAGCTGCGCGACGCGCGCGACCGGCTGCACGCCGCGATCCACGCCGACGTGTTCGACGAGACGGGTATCCGTGACGCCTCCGCCGCCGTCGCCCTTCTCGAGGCGGATCGGGCCGTCGACATGGCCCGGACGCTGCAGGAGGTCCGCCAGGTGCTGACCCCGGAACAGCGGGAGAAGATGGGCGAGATGCAGCAGAGACGCCGTGAGCACAGGCAGGACCGGATGCACGACCGTATGATGGGAGGCCCGCCGGCCGGCCCGCCCGGCGGCAACCGCTGATAGCGACGATCACCCCCGGGGCCTGACGGCCCCGGGCCCCTTCCTCAGGGCCTCGTCCGGGCATGATAGATTTCCGGGGTGATGGCCAACCCGATCCTCCAGACCGCGGCGCTGATCGGCGCCGGCACGGTAGGAGCGATGGCCGCGCGTTCCATCAGGCTTCCGGCCGCCGCCGGATCCCTGATCGCCGCCGCGGCGTTCGTGTGGGGGCGGCATCTCGTGTCGCCCGACGCGGGCCGGCCCGACCTGACCTTCCTGCTGCTGATGCTGCTCGCCTTCATGGGACTCCTGGCGGGAGCCTGCGTCGACCTGAATCACCTTGTGCGGAACCACCGCGGGATCGTGACCGGATTCGTCTCGCGTGCCGTGCTGGTCTTCGGGACGGTCTGGCTGACCGGGATCGGTCTAGGGCTCGACTCGCGGTCGGCGGCCATCCTGGGTGCCGCGGCGACCGCGCTCTCGCCCGCCGCCGTGATCGCCGTCACCACGCAGGTCCGCTCGCGCGGTGATCTGACGCAGGATCTCCTGGCGACGGCTCCCTCGAGCCTGATGCTCGCGCTCCTGTCGGTGCTGCTCCTCGCCGCTCCGTCGCGGGCGCCGATCCTGCTGGGCGGGATCCTGATCGCAGGTGTCCTCGCCGGCCTGGTGATCGTCGTGCCACTGTCACGGATGGCGCGGCGCGGCTCGATCCTGGCGGCCTCGGGTGGAGCCGCGGCGCTGCTCGCCGGCGTGTCGACGCATCTCGGCGCCTCGACCGGCTCGGTGATGCTGGCCTCGGCGCTGGCCGGCTTCATGGCCGGCAATCTGATACCCAATCGCGCGATCGTTCGTGATGCCTTGAGCGACGCCGGCACGCCGGCGGCAATCGTCCTGTTCGCGTTGGGCGCCTCAATCGTCGCGGTGCCCGAGCCCGCCACGTTGATCACGGCGTCGGTCCTGGTGGTGGGTGCACGGCTGGCGGGATTGCTGCTGCCGGGAATCCTGACAGGGCGCGGCGCTGCCGGGGTCGCGAGCGCGGCCGCGCGTCTGCCGATGCCGGGCATGCTGGCCGCATCCGCTCTGGCGATCGCTTCCGCCGGCTCGCGGTCCCCCCGATCCCCGGCTGCCCGCCGTCCTCCTCCTCGCGGGCCTCATCTCGGAGGCCGCCGGCATGGCCATGACCCGCCGGGCCCTCGTCACGTCGGGTGAGGCCGCGGTCCGGGACGACCCGGACGCCTGGCGCGCCTCGATGAGGTGACCCGGCGATGACCGCGCTCCCCGTCACAGCCCTGGTCCTGACGGCGGCCGGCCTGTTGCTGTGCCGTCCCTGGCTCGAGGCCGACCGTTCCGTCGGGAGCATCCCGCTCGGTCTGGGGATCGCGATCGGCCTGTTCGCCGGGAGAGCACCCGGCGGCGAGGAGATCGCCGCCCTGCTCGACCCGCTGTTCGCCCTCTCGGCGGGATGGCTGGTGCTGGCCGCCGCCGAGTCGTGGGATCTGACCGGCCTGCGGTCGGGACGGCCCGGCCGCCTGGCGCTGGCGGCGTGCGTGCCCGCCATCGCCGCGCCGCTGGCCGCGCTGGCCGTGGGACGCGTCGTCGCGGCCGCTCCTTTCATGCTTCTCACCTGCGCGGCACTGGCTCTCGACCCGCAGGCGGCGCGTGAGATGCTGGGCGCCTCCCGCCGTCCGGGATCCGGGCTCCGATCGGCCCCTGCGCGGGCGGCGCTGCTGCTCGGCACGGCGATGCTGGCCTCCTCGGCCGCAGCGGGACTCGCCCACGCCGGCGCCGACCTGTCGGTGCACCCGGCCGGGATCCTGGCCCTCCATGTCACCGGCTCGCTCGCTCTCGGCCTGGCCCTCGGTGTCGGGGCATGCGCCGCGACACGTCTCGCGGGCAACAGGGCGCTCATCACGTCCCTGCTGATCGTGGTGGCGCTGGGCGGATGGGGCATCTCGCGCGGCCTCGGGCTCTCGCCACCGGCGGTGCTCTTCGCGGCGGGTATCGTGCTGGCCAGCGACGGCTCGAAGCGCGATTTGGTCTTCACGTCGTTGCGCGAGATGGACCGTCCTTTCACGCTCGCGCTGATGGTCATCGCGGGCATGCGTCTGTCGGGCACCATGACGGGCAGAGGGATCGGGGCCTTCTGGCTGCCGGCCGTGGTCTACGCCCTCGTCCTCCTGGCGGGGTGGCGGCTGGTCCCGGTGTCCGGCAGCGGCGGCCTGAGGAGGCTGCCACTGTCGCCTCTGGTGCTTCCGCTCGCCTTCCTCGGGATCGCCCCGGCCTGGCTCGGCGCCGCCGTCCTCGCGGCGTTCGTCCTCGGCGAGGCGGCCGCCTGGACGGCCGCCCGAAGTCACGGAGCGGACACGTGACGGCGACACGCAGGAAACCCGGCGTCCTGCGGGAGCTCGTCGACCTCATCTTCACGACGCGGCTCACGGGCCTGGCCGCCGAGGTCACCTACTACGCCATGCTCAGCCTGTTCCCCGCACTGCTGATCGTGGCGGGCATGCTCGGCATGCTGGATGTTCTGATCGGTCGCGATCTCGCCGCGCAGTCCGAGCACGCGATCCTGGGATTTCTCCATCGCGCGCTGACCGACCGGGCGTCCAACGTCACCGACGCGGTCAGCGGGCTGTTCGGGGAAAGCAGTGGAGGTCTCGTCACCACGGCGGCGCTGATCGGCCTGTGGACCCTGTCGAGCGGCTACGCCGCCGTGATCGAGGCGCTCGGGATCATCTACCGTGTCGAGGAGAAGCGCTCATGGATACGGATCCGCATCATTGCCGTCCTTCTGTCGCTGGCCGGTCTGATCAGCCTCGCGGTGCTGCTCATCACGATGGTGCTCGGGCCGCTGCTCGGAATAGGAAGCTGGGTGGTCGCCCGGGCGGGCCTCGCTTCCGTGTCGGCGTTCATGTGGAGATATCTTCGCGCGCCCTCAGCCTTCGCCCTTCTGGTGGCCTGGGCCACGACCGTGTATCACTTCTCACCGGTTCGCCGGACTCCCTGGCGGGACGACCTGCCCGGCGGTGTGCTCGCCGCGACGCTATGGCTGATCGTCTCGTGGGGGCTGGGCCTCTACCTTCGCGTCGGAATGACGGGCAACCAGGTCCTCGGGCTGCTCGGCGGTGGGCTGATCCTCATGCTGTGGCTCTACATGATCTGCTTCGTGCTGCTGCTCGGCGGCGCGCTCAATGCCGTCCTGCTCCGCAGAAGATCGTCTCGCCGCAACGCCGGCTGACGCCCGGGGCGGCGCGCAACGCCGACCCGAGGGAGGGTCGCGTTCGACGGGCCGTCAGGGGTGTGAAGCGGCTCAGTGCCGGGGGTGATTTTCGCCGCGCATGATGGCGAGCGCCTCGCCCGGATCCTTCGCCGCGCGGATAGCGTCGACCACACCCGGCGTCTTCACCAGGTAGGCGATCCTCGCGAGCAGGTCGACGTGCTGCCGGGTGGAGTCGGGCGGGCCGAGCAGCAGGAACACCAGGTAGACCGGCTTGGCGTCGATCGACTTGAAGTCGACCCCCTCGTCGACGCGCCCCATGGCCACGACCATCTTCCGGCACTTCTCGGTCTTGGCATGGGGGACCGCGACACCGCCTCCCATGCCGGTCGACATGGTGCGCTCCCGTTCGAGCAGACGCTTGAGGGCATCATCGGGATCGGCGATCGCCCCCTTGGCCGCGGCCAGGTCGACCATGGTCTTGAGGCAATCCTGCAGGTCCCTCGGGTGGAGGTCGAGGAAAACAAGGTCTTCGCGGAGATGATCCAGCAGTGTCATGGGGCCTTCCCGGGAAAGGGCGATTATAGCAGGAGATCCCGCACGAACTCCATGATCCTGCCCGGGAACACACCCAGGTAGAAGACCCCGATGAGGCTCACCGCGATCCCGAGTCCGAGCGGGACCGGAGTCCGCACCGCGGGGGGTTCGGAGACCGGCTCCTTCATATAGATCGTCAGGACAACATTGAGGTAATAGGCCGCTGCCAGGGCGCTGTTGAGCAGTCCCACGATGGCCAGCCCGTACAGGCTCGAATCCATCGCCGCCTTGAAGATGAAGAACTTGCCCAGGAACCCGCCGGTGAGCGGCACGCCGGTCAGCGACAGCATGAAGACGGCCATCGAGGCCGCCAGGACCGGGTGGCGCCGTCCGAGCCCGGCGTAGGAGGCGATCATGTCTCCCCCGCCCCCGCCGCCGCGCGCACGGTCGATGGCCACGACCACGGCGAAGGCGCCGAGGTTCATGAACATGTACGCCACGAGATAGAAGACGATGCTCGACAGCCCGTCGTCCAATCGGGCCACCAGCGCGATCATCAGGTAGCCGGCGTGGGCGATCGCCGAGTAGGCGAGCATGCGCTTGATGTTGGACTGCACGAGCGCCACGGTGTTGCCGGCCGTCATGGTGAGCGCGGCGATCACGGTCAGCAGCTTCACCCAGTCGCCCGTGAAAGGCCCATCCCAGAACAGCGGGGCGGTGACGACCCGGAGCATCGCCGCGAAGGCCGCCGCCTTGGTGCCCGCGATCATGAACGCGGTGACCGTCGTGGGAGCCCCCTGGTAGACATCGGGCAGCCAGTAGTGGAACGGGAAGGCGGCGATCTTGAACAGGAAGCCGATGATCGTCAGGCCGAAGCCGAGAAGCAGCGTCACCGAGCCGTGCGGGCCCACCGAGGGCGCCAGCCCCGCCATCCGCGACAGATCCAGCGTGCCGGTGGAGGCGTACATCAGCGCCATCCCGTAGATGATGAACCCGGTGGAGAAGGCGCCCAGCAGGAAGTACTTCATGGAGGCCTCGAGCGGCCGGTCCTGCCACCGGGCAAACCCGGACAGGATGTAAAGCGGCAGCGAGAGAATCTCGAGCCCGAGAAAGATCATCAGCAGGTTGCTCGAGGATGCCATCAGCATCATGCCGAGGGTGGCGAACAGGACGAGGCACGAGTACTCGCCGTCCTCGCTCTTCCTCTCCCGCCAGTCGTCCTCCATCATCGGCAGCGCCAGCAGCAACGCGAGCGCGGCGGTGGCCAGGAAGATCATCTGGAAGCAGAGGGTGAAATGATCCACCGTCACCATTCCGCCGAGCGCACGGGTCGATGACCCTGCGACGTCCCACAGCCTCGTGACGGCGATGGCCGGCGGCACCAGCACGGCGAGAGCGGCGTACCCGGTGAGCCGGCGCACCACGGCCGGTCCGACCGCCATCAGCGTCACCAGGATGCCGCCGCACGCCAGCAGGACGAACGGCGCGATCAGGTTCCACTCGATCGGGGGCATGGTGATGGTCGGCATCATCCCACCAGGTACCAGATGACGCACGCCGCACCCACCAGATAGAACAGCGCGTAGCTGCGCACGAAACCGGAGTGGAAAAGCTTGAGAACGTGGCCCGAGGTTTCCATCACGGTCGCCACGCCGTTGACGGTGCCGTCCACCGCTCCCGCGTCGAAGCGCGAGGAGAGGCGGCAGAGCCGGTAGTACGGCTGGAGGATCACGTGGTCGTAGAACTCGTCGACGTACAGCTTGCCCTTGACGAACCGGTACAGACCCGCGAAGCCGGCGGCCATCCTGTCGGGCAGGTCGGGCTTCGTGACCCAGAGGTAGTAGCCGGTCCCGATGCCGCCCAGCGCGACCAGCGACGAGACCGCCATCAGGATCCACTCCAGCCCGAGCGAGCCGGCGCCCCCTTCGTGGCCGAGACCCATCACCGACTCCGGCGCCTCGAAGACGGGCGCCAGCCAGTGGGCGAACGGCCCCGGCCCGCCCATGGCGGCCGGAAGCCCCATGAAACCACCCACCAGCGAGAGCACGGCCAGGACGACCAGCGCCACCATCATGGTCGCAGGCGCCTCGTGGATGTGATGCGCCTTGTCCGCGTCGACGCGCGACTTGCCGAAGAAGGTGAGGGCCATCAGCCGCGTCATGTAGATGGCCGTCATCACCGCCCCGATGATCCCGGCGAGCCACAGCCCCGGGTTGTGAAGGTACGTGGAGTACAGGATCTCGTCCTTGCTGAAGAACCCGGCCGTCAGAGGCACGCCCGAGATCGCGACCCAGCCCGCGGCGAAGCAGAGGAAGGTGCGCGGCAGGCGCCGGCGCAGTCCGCCCATCTTCTGCATGTCCTGCTCGCCGTGCAGCGCGTGTATCACCGCGCCCGACCCGAGGAACAGCAGGGCCTTGAAGAACGCGTGCGTGGTCAGGTGGAAGATCGCCGAGCCGAACGCCCCCACGCCCGCGCCGAGGAACATGTAGCCGAGCTGCGAGATGGTGGAGTAGGCGAGCACCTTCTTGATGTCGTCCTGCGCCATGGCGATCACCGCGGCCAGAAGCGCCGTGGCGGCGCCGATCACCGCCACCACCGCCAGCGCGTCGGGCGCCAGCACGTACAGCGGGGACATGCGGCAGACCATGTAGACGCCGGCGGTGACCATGGTGGCGGCGTGGATGAGGGCGGAGACCGGCGTCGGCCCCGCCATCGCGTCGGGCAGCCAGATGTAAAGCGGGATCTGCGCCGATTTGCCGCACGCGCCGCCGAACAGCAGCAGCGCGATGGCGGTCACGGTCATCGGCGAGGCGGCGGCCACCCCGGGGGCGCGCTCCAGGATCGTCGCGATGTCGAAGGTGCCGCCGAAGGTCATCCAGGCCAGCAGCATCCCCAGGATGAACGAGGCGTCGCCGATCCGGTTCACGATGAACGCCTTGCGGCCCGCGTCCGCGCAGTCGACCTTGGTGTAGAAGAAGCCGATCAGCAGGTAGGAGCAGAGCCCCACTCCCTCCCATCCCACGAACAGCATCGGCAGCGAGGAGCCGAGGACCAGCGTCAGCATCATCGCCATGAACAGGTTGAGATAGCAGAAGTAGCGCCAGTATCCCGGGTCGTCCCACATGTAGCCGATCGAGTAGATGTGGATGAGCAGGCCGACGCCGGTCACCACCAGGATCATCACGGCGGAGAGCGGGTCGAGCAGGAACGACCAGCTCAGCCCCAGCGGGGCGATCCAGGTGGCCACCACGTTCAGGTAGGCGCGGTGGTGCTCGGGCATCGCCGCGAGCTGGTTGAAGCAGGCCAGCGACAGCAGGAACGACAGCGCCACCGTGCCGCAGCCGATGAGCGAGACGACGCCCCTGGGCAGGCGCGCGCCGAGCAGGCCGTTGAGCACAAAGCCGGCCAGCGGCAGCAGGGGAATGAGCCACAGCAGATCGAGCATCAGGTCGACTCCATCCCTACCATTTCATGATGCTGGCCTGATCCACGTCGGTCGTGCGGCGCCGGCGGAACAGGGCGATGATGATCGCGAGACCCACCGCGGCCTCGGAGGCGGCCACGGTCATGACGAAGAAGGCGAACACCTGGCCGTCCATCGAGCCGAGACTGCGGGCCGCGCCGACGAATGCCAGATTGGCCGCGTTGAGCATCAGCTCGATGCTCATGAAGATCACGAGCGCGCTGCGACGGATCAGGACCCCGATGATGCCCATCACGAAAAGGACCGCGCTGACGATGAGGACGCTTCCGATCGGTATCATCGCTGCGGCTCCTTCTTGCCCATGTACATCGCCCCGATCATCGCCACCAGCAGGAGGATCGAGGCCACCTCGAAGGGCAGCAGGTACTCGGTGAACAGAAGCTTGCCCATGGTCCAGACACCGCCGTACCCGTCGGGCAGGGCCGTCCGGGCCGGCTCGGTGATGGCGGGCAGCGCGCGGGCCACCGCCGCCAGCAGCAGCGCGGCGCCCACCAGCGCGCCGGTGAGCTGCGCCTTGCCGGCGCGGCCGGCCACTCCCTCACCGAGCGGGTCGAGCAGCATGACGACGAACAGGAACAGCACCATGATCGCCCCGGCGTACAGGATCACCTGCACCGCGAACAGGAAGGCGGCGTCCAGCAGAAGGAAGAACACCGCGATCGAGCACAGGTGCACGACCAGCGACACGGCGCACACCACGGGGTTGCGATGGGTGATCACGACGAGCGCCGTCATGACGGCGACGATCGCATCGGCATAGAACATCAGCTCGCGCGGGCTCACAGCCATCCCCACAGGACCAGCGCCGCGGTCCACACCACGTTCAACAGCGCCAGCGGCAGCATCACCTTCCACCCCAGGCTCATGAGCTGGTCGTACCGGAAGCGCGGCAGCGTCCAGCGCACCCAGATGTAGAAGAACAGGAAGAACGACAGCTTGGCGAAGAAGATCCCCAGATGGATGAGCCCCGCCACGGCAGCCCCCGTCGAGGCGATCCACCCCTCGACGAACGGCAGGTGCCATCCCCCGAAGAACAGCAGCACCATCAGGCTGCTCGCCAGGATGATGTGGGCGTACTCGGCCATGTAGAACATGAGGAACTTCATCGAGGAGTACTCGGTGTGATATCCGGCCACCAGCTCCGGCTCGGCCTCCGGCAGGTCGAACGGCAGCCGGTTGGTCTCGGCGAAGGCGGCGGTCATGAACACCAGAAAGCCGATCGGCTGGCTGATGACGTTCCAGACCGAGCCGGCCTGGGCGTTGACGATGTCCGCCAGGCGGACCGAGCCCGCCGCCATCAGGACGCCGACCACGCTGAGCGTCATCGCCAGCTCGTAGGAGATCATCTGCGCCGAGGAGCGCAACCCTCCCATCAGCGAGTACTTGTTGGCTGACGACCAGCCGGCGAGGACGACCCCGTACACGCCCAGCGAGGAGACGGCGAACACCCACAGCAGGCCGATGTCCAGGTCCGCGATGATCGGCTTGACGACGTGACCCGAAATGTCGAGTTGGCCCGCGAACGGGATGACCGCGAAGGTCGTGAGCGCCGCGGTGAACGACACGGCCGGCGCGAGGATGAACAACGGCATGTACGCCTCGGCCGGGACGATCTCCTCCTTGAAGATGAACTTGATCCCGTCGGCCACCGGCTGCAGCAGCCCCCACGGGCCGGCCCGGTTGGGCCCGACCCGGTCCTGGATCCAGCCGGCCACCTTTCGCTCGCCCAGCACCATCGCGCTCACCAGCGTCATCACGACACCGAGGATGACGGCGATCTTGACCAGCGTGCCGACGATGCCCGGACCCAGCAGCATCTCGATCATACGGGTACACCCTGTCTGGACAGCCGTCTCGGCGTGACGTCGTTCATCCGCGGCACGGTCGAGGCGACCTCCTTCAGCACATCTTCCCAGGAGCCGTACGATGTCTGGTGTCCCATCAGCCGCATCAGCTCCGCGGCGGCACGCCACCCCTCGAGCGCCACGCCCGGCGGCGTGAGCGCGCGCCGCACCCGCTGGGCCCGCCCCTGGAAGTTCACCCAGGTGCCGTCCACCTCGCCATAGGCGGCGGACGGCAGCACCAGGTCCGCGATGCGCGCGATGCCGTCCGTGAACGGGGTGAACGCGGCGATGAACGCGCTCTCGCGCGCGGCGGTGAGCGTCTCGAGGTGCTGCGCCGCCAGACCCGCACCGAACAGCAGGATGACGTCGACCTTGCCGGCCCGCGCCCGGTCGAGCATCGCTGTGAGGCGCCGGTTGCCTTCGTCGACCTCCAGTCCGAGGAGCCGCGCCCCCTCGGCGTTGGGGGTCTTGTCGGCCCGTATCAGGATCGCGTCGTCCTCGCCGCGCCGGCTCTCCGGCACGATGATCTCGCCGCCGCCGATCGCCTCGGCGAACAGGCGCTTGATGACGTGCAGATCCTCGACGGTCCGCGAGGCCGAGGCGACAGCCACGGTGGCATCGGCGCGTGCCTCCTTCAGCTTGCCGGCCAGAAGCGCCAGCGCCTCGGGCCAGTCGATCGCCTCCGTCCCGCCGTCCTTCCGCACGAGAGCCCCGTGCAGCCGCGGCCGCTCGTACAGCTCCTGGTAGGACAGCCGCCCCTCGTCGCACATCCACCATTTGTTCACGTCGAGGTTCTCCCGCGGCGTCAGGCGCCATATGCGGTTCTCGGCGGTGCCGAGGTGCACGTTGCAGCCGCGCGCGCACGAACCGCACACCGAGTCGACGTCCTTCAGCGCCCAGACCCGCTTGCGGAAGCGGAACTCCTTGAGCGTGAGCGCGCCCACGGGGCAGATGTCCACCGTGTTGCCCGAGTAGGCGTTGTCGAGCTGCCCGCCGGGAAACGCGCTGATGTAGGAGCGCACCCCGCGCTGGAACACGCCCAGCTCGCCCGTGCCGGTCACCTCGTTGCAGAACCGGACGCAGCGCGTGCAGACGATGCACCGCTCGGTATCGAGCATCACGTGCGGCCCGATCGGCTCGTGCTTGAACCCCTTCACCCGCTCTTCTTCGAAGCGCTGCGCGCCCTGGCCGTGCTGGAAGGAGTATTCCTGGAGCCGGCACTCCCCCGCCTGGTCGCAGATCGGGCAGTCGAGCGGATGGTTCGCCAGCAGGAACTCCATCACGGCCCGGCGCCCGTCGAGGACCTTCTCGCTGCCGGTGGAGACAACCATGCCGTCCGCCGCCAGCGTCGTGCAGGATGTGGTCAGCTTGGGGAACTTCTCGATGTCGACCACGCAGATGCGGCAGTTGCCCGCGATCGTCAGCCCCGGGTGATAGCAGTACCGCGGGATGTCGATGCCGAGGCGCTCGGCCGCCTGCAGGACGGACGTCCCCTTCGGCACCTCGATCTCCCTGCCGTCGATGGTCAGCTTGACGGTTTCGCTCATGCCTGTGCGGACCTCTTCATGGGGCACGCCTTCATGCTGATGTGATCGTTGAACTCGTGGCGGAATTTCTGCACGAACGACTTGGCGGGCAGCGCGGCCGCGTCGGCAAAGACGCAGATCGTCTTTCCCACCATGCCGTCGCACACCGACACGAGCACCTCGAGATCCTTCGGAGTCCCGCCGCCCGCCTCGATCCTCTCGACGATCCTGTAGATCCAGTCGGCGCCGATGCGGCAGGGGGTGCACTGGCCGCACGACTCGTGCGCGTAGAACTTGAGCACCCGCTCGAGCGCCCGCACCATGCAGACCGAGTCGTCCATGATCATCACCCCGGCCGAGCCGAGCAGGCTCCCCTTGGCCGCGATGGCGTCGAAATCCATCAGCAGCCCGTCGCACTCGTCGGGCGTCAGCACGGGCGCCGACGATCCGCCCGGGATGACCGCCTTGAGCTTGCGCTTCGGGTCGAGAAGGCCGCCGCCGAACTCGGAGTACAGCTTCTCGAAGGGCACGCCGAGCTCCGCCTCGTACACGCCCGGCCGCGCCACGTGGCCCGACAGGCAGTAAAGCTTCGGCCCGGTGTTCTTCTCGCGGCCGATGCCGGTGAACCAGTCGGCGCCCCGCTCGATGATCGAGGGGATGACCGAAAGCGTCTCCACGTTGTTGATAGTGGTGGGGTTGCCATACACGCCGTGGCTGGCGGGAAACGGCGGCTTGAGCCTCGGGTAGCCGCGTTTGCCCTCGAGGCTCTCCATCAGCGCGGTCTCCTCGCCGCAGATGTAGGCGCCCGCGCCGCGGTGCAGGATCACGTCGATGTCCCAACCCGACCCGAGCACGTTGCGGCCGATGTACCCCTTCGCGCGCGCCGCCGCGATCGCCCTGTCGAGCGTCTTCCAGCCCTGGACGAACTCTCCGCGGATATAGATGAAGGCGATGCTGGCCCTGATGGCGTAGGCGCTGATCAGCACGCCCTCGAGACACAGGTGCGGGTCCTTCTCCATGATGAGCCTGTCCTTGAAGGTGCCCGGCTCCGACTCGTCGGCGTTGACCACCAGGTAGCGCGGCCTGGTGGTCTCCTTCGGCATGAAGGTCCACTTGAGCCCGGTCGGGAAGCCCGCTCCACCGCGCCCCCGCAGACCGGACTTCTTGACCTCGTCGGTGACGGCGGCCGGATCCATTCTCGAGCGCCTTCGCCAGGGCGGTGTAGGCGCCGCGCCCGATCGCCGCGTCGATGTCGATCTGATCCGGGTGCCCGGCGTTGCGCGTGAGTATCTTCTCGGTCAGTGCCGCCATGCCGTGTTCCCGTCCTTATTTCAGGCCATCGAGGATGGCGTCGATTCTGCTGAAGTCCAGGTTCTCGTGATAGTCGTCGCCGATCTGGCACATCGGCGCGGTGCCGCACGAGCCGAGGCACTCCACGGTGCGCAGGGTGAACCGGCCGTCGGCGGTGGTCTCCCCCACCCTGATCCCCAGCTTCTTCTCCAGATGCGTCACGAGATCGTCGCTGCCGCGCAGCCAGCACGACAGCGTCGTGCAGACGTCGACCACGTGCCGGCCCACGGGCTGCGTGTGATACATGGTGTAGAACGACACCACCCCGGCAACGAACGCCGGGCTGACGCCGATTCTGCCGGCGATCTGCTCCTGCGCCTCCAGGCTGCAGAACCCCTGCTCCTGCTGGGCCAGCCACAGCGCCGGCAGCACGGCCGACTGCTTGACCGGGTAGCGGGCGATCACCTCGTCGATCTTCTTCAGTGTCTCCTCGCTGAGGTGCTTGCCGGCCGACGCGAACTTGATCCCGACCCTCATCTCGCCGTGCACGGGCCGCCCCGCTCATCGGTCCACCTCGCCCATCACCGGATCGAGGCTCGCGATGATCGCCACGACGTCGGAGATCAGCGAGCCGACGCACAGACCCGGAAGCGCCTGCAGCGTGATGAAGGACGGGGAGCGGATCTTCATCCGGTACGGCGACGGCCCGCCCTCGCTGAGGATGTGGAAACCGAGCTCTCCCTTCGGCGCCTCGGTCGCCTGGTACACCTCGCCCACGGGTGCCTCGAACCCCTCGGTGACGATGATGAACTGGTGAATCAGCTCCTCCATCTTCGTCAGCACGTTGGTCTTGGGAGGCAGCACCAGCTTCGGGTCGTCCACGTTGATCGGCCCGCCCGGCATCCCCTTGACCGCCTGCCGGCAGATCTTCACCGACTGGCGCATCTCCTCGATGCGCACCAGGTAGCGGTCGTAGACGTCGCCGTTGGTGCCGATCGGGATCTCGAAGTCGTAGGTCTCGTAGCCGAGATACGGGCGCGCCTTGCGCAGGTCGTACTCGACGCCGCTGGCACGCAGGTTCGGCCCGGTCACCCCGAGCTCGATCGCATCCTCGGCGCTCAGCACGCCCACCCCCTGCGTCCGCTCCGTCCAGATCGTGTTCTTCGTCAGGAGCCGCTCGTACTCGTCGAGCTCTTTCGGGAAGCGGTCGAGCCACCGCCCCACCTCCTCGAGGAACCCCGAGGGCAGGTCGCGCGTCAGCCCGCCCACGCGGGCGTAGGACGTGGTCAGCCGCGTGCCGGTCAGCGCCTCGAAGAAGTCGTAAAGGACCTCGCGCTCGCGGAAGGTGTACATGAACACGGTGATGGCGCCCAGATCCACCGCGTGCGTGCCGAGCCACAGCAGGTGCGCCGAGATGCGCGACATCTCGGAGATCAACATGCGGATGGCCGCGCAGCGTGGCGGGACCTTCGCTCCGACCAGCTTCTCCACCGCCAGCGCGAAGCCGACGTTGTTGGACAGCGGGGCGAGATAGTCGAGCCGGTCTGTGTACGGGATGAACTGCGTGTAGGTCTTGTTCTCCGAGATCTTCTCCATCCCGCGGTGCAGGTAGCCGACCACCGGCACGGCCTTGACCACCCGCTCGCCGTCCAGAGTCAGGATGAGCCGCAGCACGCCATGGGTGGCCGGGTGCGACGGCCCCATGTTGACCGTCAGCAGCTCTGTTCCCGGCTCGATCGTCTCGGTCTTGAATGGCATCTCAGCGCCTCAGGCCCCGATCCCTTCCATGGGATAGTCCTTTCGCAGCGGGTGTCCTTCCCAGTCCTCGGGCAGCAGGATCCGCTTCAGATTGGGATGGCCCACAAAAACGACCCCGACCTTGTCCCACTCCTCACGCTCGTGCCAGTCGGCGGTCTTCCACACGCCCGTGACGGTCGGGACCTCGCCCGGGCCCATGTCGCCGCCGGCGCGGACGGTGAGCCGGAGTATCGAGTTGTGCTTGAACGAATAGAGCAGGTACGAGACCTCGTACTCCCAGGGCTTCTCCAGCCAGTGGCTCGCCATGACGTCGGTGAGGAAGATGTAGGCCAGCTTCGGGTCCTGCTTGAGGAACGCGCCGATCTCCACGAGACGGGCCGCCTCGATCAGGATGCTTTCTTCGTCGCGAAACGACACGTGGCCAAGAATCGCCTCCGGCCAGCGGGCGCGCACCGCCTCGATCGCTTCCAGCGCGGTCTTGTGGCCGTGCTCGACGTCGGGGATGCTTGCGGGCAGATCGAGCGCCACCGGCTCACTCCCACCTGAAGGCGCCGCGGCGCCAGATGTAGGCGTATCCCACCACCAGCACGAAGATGAACACCATCATCTCGGCGAACCCCGCAATGCCCAGCCCACGGAAGGTGACGGCCCAGGGATACAGGTACGCCGCCTCGATGTCGAACAGGATGAACATCATCGCGATCAGGTAGAACTTGATGGAGATCCGCTTGCGCCCCTTGTCGATGAGCACGCTGCCGCATTCGTACGGAGATCGCCGGGTGCGTGACGAGGTCACCCGGCCGACGAGATGCGACAGGATGATCACGCCTGCCGCGGCGGTCAGGGCGACGCCCAGCAGGATGAACGCGTTCGCGTACTGGTCGAACACAACGTCACCCTTCGTGGTTGAAGGAAATCCAGCAACTTCTTCGGGGTACGTCCGACGGACGGTGCGGATCCATCATCCAGCTTCAGGAGAGGGCAGGCTATCACACGCACGGCCGGCAGGTCAAACGGGGATGAACATCTAAACTATTGCAATAACGACGTTTAGCTTGCCTCGGGCGGCTGCCGGCCCGTTCTCAGGGTGCCGGCCGGTGACTTGGCCAGAACGGGGTGATGTCGAAACAGACCGACAGCTCCTCGCCATTGGTGTCGCGTATGC
Organism: uncultured Acidobacteriota bacterium; assembly: GCA_963806495.1. Classification (GTDB taxonomy): domain Bacteria; phylum Acidobacteriota; class Polarisedimenticolia; order JACPZX01; family DASXTC01; genus CAWDYA01. The sequence goes on from CAWDYA010000001.1 coordinate 234,161, forward strand.
GCAAGGTGTCCCAGACATGCGATGGGCCGCCGATCAATGACGTTGTGAGACTCCCTCCGAGGTCCTCGTAGCCGGGGTAGTTCTCCGAGAGCCAGGCCTGCTCCTCCCGCACCGCGTCCGGCGAGCTGCAGTCGCCGCTGACACGCTCGACGTGGAGGCATGGATCGCCATCCACCTTCCTGGTGGCCGTGTAACAGGGATCGGGATCGGTGATGCCGCCGGGAGAGCTCTGCACCGCGTGGACGCTGCACCCGGTGGCCACGAGAACGAGCCCCAGCGCCAGAATGACAGCCATCATGCTCTTATGGACACCGAGGACATTGCCCTGGATGTGGGAATCGCTCGTTGATCCCGAGTCGTGCTCGATGACATCATCCGGGCGGGGACGACCCCGGGGCGCGGGCGGTGATGCGCCGGAGAACGGCGACGCGGGGCGGAGCTAGATGACGAGGCGGATCGGTAGAGGTGAGGAGCGCGCCGGGGAATGAGTGAGTCTGCGCTCCCTGTCCCACTGTTTTACGTCACAGCGGACGACAGAGGTGTGGTCCAGGAGGACCTTTGAGGAGGGTTCCGGGCCAGGGAGCGCAGATGCCTTTTCGAATCTCCTGAAGCTGACCGATCGTTACTGAAAGGTCGGTTTTTATGCTGTAGCGGCAATTCATCAGAAACATACTCCGGCTTCCGGTCGGAGTCAAGGGCTTATTTTTCGCTTTCATGAGATGGATCACCGGCTGCGCGGACCGGCACCCCGGCCGGGGTGCTGCTAGAATCAGATTCCAGCCCCGCCTCCCGGCCCGATGAGAGGTGCGCACGATGCCCCCCGAGAGCAGAAAGCCCGGACCCCGCAACGGCAAACGCCGCAAGGCGAAGCGCAGCCCTGCACGGCTTCTCCTCGCGGCGGCCGTCCCCGCCTCGGTGATGGCCGCGGTGGCGCTGCTGATCCTTGCGGTGGCGTCGTGGCGGGTGGGCGCCCGGTTCGAGGCACGCGAGCACGAATCCCCCACCCGGATCTACGGCCGGGCGGTCCGGCTCGCCGACGGGGCGCTGATGGGACAGGAGGATCTCCTCGAGCGGCTCAAGCGCCTCGGCTACCGGCGCAGCCGGTCGGACCGGCTCGCCCCCGGCGAATACCGGCTCGACCGCGGACTGACGATCGCCTTGCGCTCGTTCGAGGGGCCCGGCGGAGAGGTGGCAGCGAGCACGGTGAGCCTGCGCTGCCGGGACGGCCGGATCGGCGATCTGACCGACGCGACCACGGGGCGGGACCTGGATCGGGCGTTCCTCGAACCGGAGGTGCTGACGACGCTGTACGGGCCGATGCAGGAGGACCGCATCGTCCTGGAGCTGCCGGCCTTTCCCCCATCGCTCGTCGACGCGATCGTCGTCACCGAGGACCGCAACTTCTACCACCATTTCGGCCTCGACCCGACGGGGATGGCGCGCGCCACGCTGACCAACGTGCGAGCCGGCGAGATTCGCCAGGGGGGAAGCACGCTGACGCAGCAGCTCGCAAAGAACCTGTTCTTCGACCAGGACCGAACCTGGAGCCGCAAGATCGGCGAGGCGGTGGTGGCCCTGATCCTCGAGGCGCGCTACAGCAAGGACCGGATCCTGGCCGCCTATCTCAACGAGGTCTATCTCGGCCAGCGCGGCGCCGTGTCGATCCGCGGTTTCGCCGAGGCGGCGCGGTTCTACTTCGGCAAGGACGTGCGCGACCTCGATCTCGCCGAGTCGGCGACCCTGGCCGGTCTCATCCGCGCTCCCGGCATCTACAACCCCTTCCTGCATGCCGACCGGGCGGTGGAGCGGCGCAACCAGGTGCTCGCCGCGATGGAGGAGGCGGGCAGGATCACCGCGGCCGAGCAAACGGCCGCCCAGGCCAGACCGCTCAGGCTGCGGAAGGACCGCGACGGCGGCGCGCCCTCGCGCGGGCTCGCCTATCTGGCCGACCTGGTGCGGGGGATGATCTCCGATGAGACCAGCGTCGACTTCACCCGGGCCGGCATGCGGGTGTTCACCACCGTGGACCCCACCTACCAGCGCGTGGCCGAGACGTCGCTCGAGCGCGGGCTGCAGTCGCTGGAGCGCGACTATCGCGGGCTGCGGCGCGGCAGCGGCCCCGACAAGCTCCAGGGCGCCATGGTGGTGCTCGATCCGGCCGACGGCTCGATCCTCGCGATGGTGGGCGGGCGCGACTACGCCGTCAGCCAGTTCAACCGGATCACGCAGGCGCACCGCCAGCCCGGCTCGCTGTTCAAGCCGTTCGTCTATCTGGCCGGGTACATGAAGGCCGACCCTGCCTTCACGCCCGCCACGCGGCTCGAGGACGAGCCGCTGGAGATGAAGGTGGGCGACAAGCTGTGGGCGCCCGCCAACTACGACAACACGTTCCGCGGTGTGGTGACGGCTCAGATGGCGCTCGAGCAGTCGCTCAATGTCCCGACCGTGCGGGCGGCGCGGGCGATCGGGCTCGACGCGGTGGTCGACACCGCGAGGAAGGCCGGCATCGACTCCCCGCTCAAGCCGTATCCGTCGCTGGCGCTGGGAGCGCAGGAGGTCACACCGCTGGAGATCGCCACGGCCTACGCGACCCTTGCGGGGGAGGGACTCCGGCACCGTCCCGTGCTGGTGGATGCGATCGTGGACGGCACCGGCAACACGATATACACGGGACACCGCGAGGCGAACCGGGTGCTGCCCGCGGCGCCGACCTATCTGGTCACGGTCGGTCTGCAGGGGGCGATTGACCGGGGCACCGCCGCCTCATCCCGCTCGATGGGCTTCACCGGCACCGCCGCCGGCAAGACCGGCACCACCGACGACTACCGCGACGCCTGGTTCTCGGGATACACCCCCGACCTTCTGGCGCTCGTCTGGGTCGGCTTCGACAACGGCGACACGCTGCGCCTGCCCGGGTCACGCGCCGCGCTGCCGATCTGGGTCGACTTCATGAAGCGCAGCGGCGCCGAGACCGACGAGACCTTCAGCGAGCCGGAAGGGATCGTCTGGGAGAAGATCGACCCCGCGACCGGCGGCCGCGCCCGCTGGTCCTGTCCCGAGACCGAGTGGATGGCGTTTCTCGAGGGGGCCGAGCCCGAGGACCGCTGCCCCGCCCACGGCTGGTTCACCCGCTGGTGGGCGCGCGACAGGGAGCCGTCGGTGGAGTGAGGGCGGTCGGGTGCGGGCTCGCGCCCGACGCCCCGCCCTATTCGTAGCGCAGCGCGTCGATCGGGTCGAGACCGGCGGCGCGCACGGCGGGGTAGACGCCGAACACCACGCCGACGAAGGCTGAAACGGAGAAGCCGGCCACGACCGCCCACATCGGGACATGGGCGCCCGGCATGTTGGGGATGAGCGAGGCGACGATATAGCCAAGACTGATGCCGAGGGCAATGCCGATCCCTCCCCCCAGCACCGTCAGGATGGTGGCCTCGATCAGGAACTGCAGCAGGATGTTGGCGCGCCGCGCGCCCACCGCCTTGCGGATGCCGATCTCGCGCGTCCGCTCGGTGACCGACACCAGCATGATGTTCATGATGCCGATGCCGCCCACGAACAGCGCCACACCGGCGATGCCGCCGGCCACACCCGTGGCGTACTTCGAAATGGTGCCGAGCACCGAGGTGAACTGCTCCTGGGTGAAGAGGCGGAAGTCGTCCGGCTCGTCGGGGCCCAGCTTTCGCCGACGCCGCATGGCGTCGATGATCTGGGTCTTCGCCAGCTCCATCTTGTCGGGGTCGGAGATGGCCACCTCCCAGAAGGTGTTGAACACCTGCTCCTCCCCGAACAGGCTGCGGGCGGTCGAATACGGCACGAAGATGTAGTCGTCGAGGTTCAGCCCGATCAGCTCGCCGCGCGACTCCATCACGCCCACGATGGTGAAGCTGTCCGGCCCGATCTGGATCACCTTGCCGATCACCGGCTCGTCGAGGTCCAGCTTCTCGATGATCTTGACACCGATGGCGCACACCTTCCGCCGCGCCCGGTCGTCGATGTCGGTGAAGAAGCGCCCGCGGTCGACGTAGAAGCTGACCACGTCCATGTAGCCCGGCACCGTGCCCAGGATGTCCGTGCGCGCCTGCCGGTCGCCGTACTTGATCCGCCGGCCGCCGAAGTAGATCCCCGGTGCGATGTCCTGCACCAGCGATGCGTGGTTCAGCAGATACTCGGCGTCATCGCGGTACAGCGGCTTGACGATCATGTTCTCGTACTCGGCGCCCTCCGGTCTCTGGGCCAGCACGCGCACCCATCCGGAGCCGAGATCCTTGAACAGATCGTTGATCGCGAAGAAGAACCCCTGGACGATCGAGACCACGGCGATGACCGCCGCGACACCGATGACCACGCCCAGCGTGGTCAGCAGGGAGCGCATCTTGTTGGCCCAGAGGGCCTGGAAGGCTATGGCGAGATTCTCGCCGAACATGGGCCGGGCCTCTTCATTGGCCGACGCGGACCGCCACCGGCTCGTCGAAGACTATCTTTCCGTCCATCAGCTTCACGATCCGCGCGGCGTGATGCGCGATGTCGTCCTCGTGCGTGACCAGAACGATCGTGTTGCCCCGCTTGTTGAGATCGCCGAACAGCGCCATCAGCTCCGCGCCGGTCTTCGAGTCGAGATTGCCGGTCGGCTCGTCCGCCAGCAGCAGCGACGGCTTGTTCACCAGCGCGCGGGCGACGGCCACGCGCTGCCGCTGCCCGCCGGACAGCTCGTTGGGACGGTGCGTCATACGGTCGCCCAGCCCCACCGCCTCGAGCGCCTCCCTCGCCAGCTTCTGGCGCTCGTGCCGGGGCGTGCCGGCATAGATGAGGGGCAGCTCCACGTTGCCCAGAGCGGTCGTCCGCGCGAGCAGATTGAACGTCTGGAAGATGAAGCCGATCTCCTTGTTGCGGATCGCCGCCAGCTCGTTGTCGTCCAGCTTCGAGACCTCCCGCTCGTTCAGGATGTAAGTGCCCCCGCTGGGGCTGTCGAGGCAGCCGATCAGGTTCATCAGCGTGGATTTGCCGGAGCCGGAGGGTCCCATGATGGCGACGTACTCGCCGCGGGCGATGCTCAGCGAGACCCCCGCCAGCGCGTGGACCGTCTCCGTGCCCATCACGTACGTCTTCACCAGATCCTTCACTTCGATCAGCGCTTCCACGCTACGTCTGCTCCTTGAGATCCTCGTCCTTTTCCACCGGGACGACCGCATCGCCGTGCTTGAGTTTCTTCAGCGTCCTGTACGGGCCCACGACGACCTTGTCGCCCGCCTGGATCGGCGCGTCGACGAGCTCGACGTCGAACTCGTCGGACATCCCCGTCTTGACCGGGATCATCACCGCCTTGCCGTCGCGGTCCACGAAGATGACGTCCACGTTCTGGTCGCCCAGCTCCTGCTCCTTCATCGTGGAGGGCTCGGTTCGCGCCGGCTCCGCCGCAATCGACCCCTCGCCCTCTCCCGCGGCATTGCCCGCTTCCTTGCCCGACAGCGCCTCGTCGACGTCCTTGCGCTTGCGCTGTATGACCGCCTGGATCGGCACGACGATCGGGCCTTCCTTCCTGGCCACCTCGATCGCGGCGTGGGCCGACATCCCCGGCCGCAGAGCGGCCAGCCCCGTCCGCCGGCCCGTCTTCACGGGCACCGGCAGCTCCTGCGCGCCGGGCGGGCTGCCGGCCGGCGGCGTCGGCGCCAGCGACACCTTGACCGCGAAGCGCGAGACGTCGTTCTCCTTCATCGCCGTGTGGGCGATCTCGGTGACCGTCCCGTCGAACTGCTCGTCTTCCAGCGCGTCCACCGTGACGACCGCCTCCTGCCCGGGCCGGACCAGCGTGACCTCGGTCTCGTCCACCCGCACCTCGGCGAGCAGCTCGCTCATGTCCGACAGCACGAGAATGACCGTCCCCGGGTTGTTCATCGTGCCGATGATCACCTGCTCGCCGAGCTTGGCGTTCACCTTGGTGACCAGTCCGTCCATCGGCGCGCGGATGGTGGTCTTGGCCAGCTCGTCACGCGACTTCTCGAGATCCGCCTCCGCCTGCCGGATCTGCTCCTCGTATGCCTGCACCTGTACGCGGCTCGTCTCGGCCTGCAGCCTCACCTGCTCGAGGGCGTCCTCGGAGACGATCTTCTCCTTCGCGAGCGCCTCCTGACGCCTCAGCGTGCTCTCGTACGTCGCCAGCGAAATCTTCTCCCGCTCCAGATTGATGCGGGCGAGCCTCAGGTTCGCCTCGAGCCGGTTGACGGAGGACTGATACTGGTCCGGGTCGAGCTGCAGGAGGATGTCTCCCTTGTGCACGCGGTCGCCCTCTTTGACCCGCAGGTCGACGATCTCTCCGGGCACCTGCGAGGAGATGTTGACGTACACCTTCGGCTCGATCTCACCGGAGGCCTTCACGGTCGAGACGAGGGTATCGACCTTCTTCGCCTCCTCCTCGTAGACCTTGGTCCCCTTGCGGGCGACCTGCTTGGCGCTCACGACGACGAGGACCGCGAGCACGGCGACGATCCCCGTGATTATCAGAACCTTCTTCATGGCCGGAAGAGCCCTCTATCCGAATACGGCGGCCCAGGCGATCTTGATGAGCACCCAGAGGCCCCAGGGGAGAAAAGTCAGCGACGCGCTTACGCCCGTGGTCAGGCGGGTCACCACCCGATAGCCGATCGTGAGCACGATGAGCGTCCAGATGGTGAAGAGATCCAGCGACTCGAGCAGCTTCTGCAGGGCCGGGATGCCCGTGGAGACGAGCGCGCCGACGTTCGAGCGCACGATCGTCTCGGCCGGCGTGACGATCGGAGCGGGCGTGGCGATCGAGATCGCCAGCAGCGCCAGGGCGCCCACCGTCCATATCGCCGACACGTGCGTGCTGATCGAGAGCATCTTCCTGAACTCGGGGTCGGAGCGGGCGAACCGGTTCAGCAGCCAGCCCCAGGCGAACACCATCAGCACCGCGGCAACGGCGTTGAGCATCAGCGCATTGGACGGCTCCTCCCGGAACATGAAGGTGCCGGCCGAGTTGATCACGATGTAGACGATGTACAACAGCACGCAGAGCAGAAAGTAGAGCCACGCCCGACCCAGTCTGAGATCCTTCAGCGCCCCCATCAGGACGAACAGGGTGGAATAGATGAGAGTCATCAGATGGAAGATCAGCAGAAAGGCCGAGCCCCACTGCACGATCCCCTGGATCGTGATCTGGGCGGTCGTCAGCTTCCTGAAAGTGTCGGTCGCCTGCTTGATCGCCTGCTCCTGGGCCTGCTCGGGCGCCATCTTCAGCAGAGGGAAGTTGGAGACCTGATCGGTCACGATGGTGACCCAGTCCGCCTTGGATGCATAGAACCCGAATGCCACGACGAACACGCAGAAATAGATCACGAGCGGGAACAACCAGGCAGGCCGCTGCTCGATGTCCTTGAAGGTCTCCTGCGGCGAGACGATCACACCGATGAATCGCGAAACGGGGCTCAGGGGGGCCGGTGTTTCCCGAAGCTGTTCGCTCATCGTCACCCTCCGGTGAACGGGTTATTGTTCCTGGACCTGCAGGTAGTCGGCGAGCGTGCCCTTGGCGCGCTCGAGCGCCGTGATCGACTTGCGATAGTCGACCAGCGCGCGGTTACGCTGACCGAGTGCGGTGGTCAGGTCGCTCTGATAGGTGAGCACCTGGAACGAGGTCGACATGCCGTTCTCGAATTTCTTCTGCTCCGCCTCGACCTTCTTACGCTGCAACTCGACGTTCTTCTCGGCCGCGTCAATCCTCTTCTTGTTGGTCACGATGGCGCGCGCCGCGGTCCTGATGTCCACCTCGGCGTTCAGCTCGGCGCTCTGGTAACGGATCGTGGACTGCTCCTTGTTGAGACGCGATGAGACGTACCTCGATTCGGCCGCGTGGTTGCCGATCGGAATCCCGAGGAACAGACCCGCGCTCCACGACGGGAAGTCGAAGTTACGCATCTGGGTGAACGCTTCATCGAACGTCTGGTCGAGGTAGATAGGGTTGTTGGGATCCGAGATGTCGAAACCCTCGGCTCCCTGACCCGCCACGGTGTAGGTGCCGCGGAAGTTCAGATCCCACTTCGTCTGCTTGCGGTCGTAGGCAAGCTGTGCATCCGTGTTCATCGTGTCGAGGCGCGCCTGCTCCAGGTCGGGCCTGTGGGTCTTGGCCGTCTCCATCGCGCGCGGCACGTCCGTATCGTGGTCGACGTAGTCGGGAGCGTCGGTGGGATCGATGGGCCTGTCCCAGCTCCCCGCGTCCTTCGGCTGGTTCATGACACGACGCAGGTTGTCCTCCGCGTCGCTCACGGCGTTCTCGGCGACAATCACTCCCTGCTCGCGGTTGGCCACCTCGGCCTCCGCCTGCGTGATCTCGATCGGCGGAAGCGTGCCCACCTGCACCTTGATCCGGTTGAGCTTGAGCAGCTCCTCGGCGAGGCGCAGCGACTCGCGGTTCACCTCGAGATCCCTGCGGGCGAACACCAGCTCCCAGTAGGCGTCCTCGGTCGCCTTGAGCGTGTCGAGCATCTGCTGGCGGAACTGGCTCTCGCTGATCGCCAGGTTGTTGCGGGCGATGACGATCTGCGTCTCGTTCACGCCCTTGCCCCAGTACCGCAACAGCGACTGGTTGTAGACGAACCGCAGCGACGACGTGTAGGTGGTCGGGAAGGTGGCGCGCGGGTCGTTGGATGAGTAGTTCTGCATGTTGAGCGTCGCCGAATAGTCGGCGCCGTAGCGCAGGCGGTCGGCGAAGGTGGCGTTGTACGTCTGCAGGTTGTAGTCGGTGACGAAGAACCGGTTCTGCGTCGGCTGCGAGACGTCGTCATACTGCGCGCTGAACGCGAGGTTGGGATCGAAGCTCGCCTGCTGGAAGATGACATCCTGCTGGCGGATCTCCGGCGTCTTGCTGGCGAGCCTGATGTCGAGGTTGTTCTCGAGGCTCATCTTCACCGCATCGGCCAGCGACATCTCGACCGCGGGTGGGCCCTCGTCCGCCTGACCGGCCCCCTCCTGCGCCACGGCCACGTTCGGTATGCCCCAGACCAGAAGGCCCGCGGCCAACACCAGCGCGCACTTGCTCACCCTCATCATCACACCTCGCTCCGCTTGAGTGTCACCCGGAAACTGCCTGCCCGCTCGCCCGCCTCCGCACGCGCGGGCGGATACCGAAAGGGATACGCGCATAAATACGCATCGATAGAGACAAGAGTTTCCACCGAGGCGCGCGGAATAGCAGATGCTCTCAGACTCGGCGGTTCGAGTCAAGCGGCGGCCGGGCCTCGGCGAGCCGGACGAATCCGGCTAAACCTCAGTCGGCCGGGAGGTTGGCCTTGCCCGGCACGAGATGGCACGAGGCCAGGTGGCCCCCGCCGATGTCCACGAGCGGCGGCTCCACGCTCCGGCACCTGTCGATCACCACGGGGCATCGTGTGTGGAACCGGCATCCGGGCGGCGGATCGGCCGGGCTGGGCACGTCACCCGGCACCACCAGGCGGCTGCGCCGGCTCTCCGGGTCGATCGAGGGGATGGCCGCGAGCAGAGCCTGCGTGTAGGGATGACGCGGCTGCGCGAAAAGCTCCGCTGTCGGGGCGTATTCGACGATCTGGCCCAGATACATCACCGCCGTGCGGTCGGTGACGTGCTCGACCACGCGCAGGTCGTGGGCGATGAACAGGTAGGCGATGCCGAACTTCTCCTGAAGCTCCACCAGCAGGTTCAGAATCTGCGCCTGGATCGAGACATCCAGCGCGGAGATCGGCTCGTCGGCGACGATCAGCCGTGGCCTGAGGGCCAGCGCGCGCGCGATGCCGATCCTCTGGCGCTGGCCTCCCGAGAACTCGTGGGGATATTTCTTCATGGCCGAGGCGTCGAGCCCCACCGTCTCGAGCAGCCCGGCCACGGCCCGGCGCCGCTCCTCGCCCCGCGCGAGCCGGTGGATCGCGAACGGCTCGCCCACGATCGTTCCGACGGTCATACGCGGGTTGAGCGACGAGTACGGGTCCTGGAAGATGATCTGCATGTGCCGGCGCATCGCCCGCATCCGGCGCGCGTCGAGCCCGAGGATGTCGGTCCCCTCGAACGTCACCCGGCCCGCGGTCGGCTCGACGAGCCGCAGCACGCAGCGTCCCAGCGTGGTCTTGCCCGATCCCGACTCGCCCACCAGCCCCAGCGTGGTGCCCGCCTCGACCGTCAGGTCGACGCCGTCGACGGCACGTACATGACCCGTCACCCGCCCGAAGACCCCGCGGCGGATCGGGAAGTGCTTCTTCAGACCCCGGACGTCGAGCAGGTGACCGTTGTCGCTCATCGGACCTTCCGTCCTATCGACCGCGCATCGGGTCCCACCCGCTGCCGTTGACGGCGGGCGGTGCCTCGGGTGCGGGCTCGTACTTGTAGCAGGCCACGCGCCGCCTCCCTGACGCCGCCCCCGCCGGTTGAGACGAAGGATCGGGCGGCAGCAGGGCGGGCACGGCGTCGTGGCATTCGGGCATCACGTCGGGGCACCGCGGGTTGAACGAGCAGCCCTCTGGCAGACGCGCCAGGTCCGGCACCGAGCCCTCGATCGCGGGCAGCCGGCCTCGGCCCGGCGCGGCCGATCGCCCCGGGATCGAGCGCAGCAGCCCGGCGGTGTAGGGATGAAGCGGCGCGCGGAACAAATCGCGCGTGCTCGCTTCCTCCACGATCTTGCCTGCGTACATCACACTCACCCGGTCGGCCATCTGCGCCACCACGCCGAGATCGTGCGTGATGAGAAGGACCGTCAGCCGGTACTTGTCGCGCAGGCGGGCGAGCAGGTCGAGGATCTGCGCCTGGATGGTGACGTCGAGCGCCGTGGTCGGCTCGTCGGCGATCAGCAGGCCGGGGCGGCAGATGAGAGCGATGGCGATCATCACGCGCTGGCGCTGCCCGCCGGAGAGCTGGTGCGGGTAGTCGTGGACGCGGCGCGCGGCGTCCGGCAGCGCCACCTCCTCGAGCATGCCGACCGCCTCTTTCGTCGCCTCGCGCCGGCTCATCCCCCGGTGGATCATCAGGGATTCCGCCACCTGGTAGCCGATGGTGAACACCGGGTTGAGCGCGCTGGCCGGCTCCTGGAAGACGAAGCCGATCTCCGAGCCGCGCAGCGCGCGCATCCCGGGTTCCGGCAGGGCCAGCAGGTCGCGCCCCTTGAAGACGACCTCGCCGCCCACGATCCGCCCCGGGCGGGGCACCAGCCGCATCAGCGAAAGCGCCGTCATGGTCTTGCCGCAGCCCGACTCGCCCACCAGCCCGAGCACCTCGCCGGAGGCGATCCGGAACGACACGTCGTCGACCGCCTTCACGACGCCTTCGCCGGTGAAGAGGTAGGTGCGCAGCCCCCGCACGTCGAGGAGATATTCGTAGTCCTGCGAGGAATCAGCGGCCATCACGCGGCAACTCTACCACCACGGGGGCTCATGCCGACGCTCAAACCCGCGTCTCGTGATGGGTCGAGAAGACGCTCCGCAGGGTGCCGGCGATCTCCCCCACCGTGGCCCGCGCCTCCGCCGCGTCGAGGATCCGCGGCACGAGGTTGTCCTTCCCGCGGGCCGCCTGCCGAAGCGCGTCCAGCGTCTGAGTCACGCGTGTCGCCTCGCGCGACCCCCGCAGCCGCTCCAGCCGCGCCACCTGGTCGCGCTCGAGTGCCGGGTCGAGACGATGGATCGGCACCGTGGGGCGCGCCTCGGTGGCGTAGCGGTTCACGCCGACCACGCCGCGGCGGTTCTCCTCCACCTCGACCTGATACCGGTACGCCGCCTCCTGGATCTGACGCTGCACCCATCCCTCCTCGATCGCCTTGACCGCGCCTCCCATGGCATCGATCGCCTCGATCGTCTCGCGCGCCCTCGTCTCGATCCGCGTGGTGAGCGATTCGATGAAGTACGAGCCGGCCACCGGGTCGATCGTGCCGGGCACGCCCGACTCTTCGGCGAGTATCTGTTGCGTGCGCAGCGCGATCGTGGCCGCCCCCTCGGTGGGAAGAGACAGCGCCTCGTCCATCGAGTTGGTGTGCAGCGACTGCGTGCCGCCCAGAACCGCGGCGAGCGCCTGGATGGCGACGCGCACGACGTTGTTCTCGGGCTGCTGCGCCGTCAGCGTCGAGCCGGCCGTCTGCGTGTGGAACCGCAGCATCAGCGCGCGCGGCTCCGTCAGACCGAACCGCCCGGCCAGAAGCCTCGCCCAGAGCCGCCGCGCGGCGCGGTACTTCGCGACCTCTTCGAGCAGGTTGTTGTGCGCGTTGAAGAAGAACGAGATCCGCGGGGCGAGGTCGGACAGCGGAATGCCCGCCTTCTTCGCCGCCTCCAGGTACGCCAGACCGTTGGCCAGCGTGAACGCCACCTCCTGCACCGCGGTGCAGCCCGCCTCGCGCATGTGGTATCCGGACACCGAGATCGGGTTCCAGCGCGGGAGGTGCGCGGCGCAGTAGGCCAGCGTGTCGGTGACCAGCCGCATCGAGGGGCCCGGCGGGTAGATATAGGTCCCGCGCGCGGCGTACTCCTTGAGAATGTCGTTCTGGATCGTGCCGGAGAGCTTCTCCATCGGGACGCCCTGCCTGCGGGCCACCGCGATGTACAGGCACAGCAGTGTCGAGGCCGTGGCGTTGATCGTCATCGAGGTGGAGACCTTGGCCAGCGGGATCCCCTCGAGCAGCCGCTCCATGTCCTCGATCGAGTCGATCGCCACGCCCGACCGGCCCACCTCGCCGGCCGCCATCGTGTCGTCGCTGTCGTATCCCATCTGCGTGGGCAGATCGAACGCCACCGACAGCCCGGTCTGTCCCTGCGAGAGCAGGTACCGGAAACGGCGGTTGGTCGACTCGGCCGAGCCGAAGCCCGCGTACTGCCGCATCGTCCAGAAACGGCCGCGGTACATGGTGGGCTGGATCCCGCGCGTGAACGGAGGCTCGCCCGGATAGCCGATGTCCCGGTCATAGTCCAGATCGGTGAGGGTCTCCGGGCCGTACAGCGGATCGGGATCCAGCGCGGGGTCGGTGGAGAGCGGCCGATCGGGTTTGTCAGACATGGCCGGCTCATTATATCATCCGCGCCATGAGCGACTTGCGACAGGGCACCTTCCGCACCGTCGAGTGGACCGACACCGGCGTGGTCATGCTGGATCAGAGAGTGCTGCCGGACAAGGAGACGTATCTCACGCTGCGCTCGCCCGAGGAGGTGGCCGAGGCGATCCGGACGATGGTGATCCGGGGCGCGCCGGCGATCGGCGTGGCGGCGGCCATGGGTGTTGCGCTCGGCGCCGCGCAGTCCAGGGGGATGCCACGCGACCGGTTCGACGCGCGTCTCGCCGAGGTGTGCGCCCTGCTCGCCTCCACACGCCCCACCGCGGTCAATCTGTTCTGGGCGATCGATCGAATGAAGAAGCTGGCGGCATCGATGGGCTCCGCCGCGCCCGACGCGATCGCAGGGCGGCTCGTCGAGGAAGCGATCGTCGTGCGCCGCGAGGATGAGGAGGCCTGCCGGCGGATGGGGCGCTTCGGTGCGGCGCTGCTGCCCGACAGCGGCACCGTGCTCACCCACTGCAACGCGGGCGCCCTCGCAACAGCCGGCTACGGCACGGCGCTCGGGGTGATCCGCGCGGCGGTGGAGGCGGGCAAGACGATCTCGGTGCTGGCCGACGAGACCCGGCCGTTTCTGCAGGGGGCCCGCCTCACCGCGTGGGAGCTGAGCAAGGACGGCATCCCGGTGAAGGTGATCACCGACAACATGGCCGGCCACTTCATGAAGAAGGGGGAGGTGGGGGCCGTCGTGGTCGGCGCCGACCGGATCGCCGCCAACGGCGACACCGCCAACAAGATCGGCACCTATACCGTGGCGGTGCTCGCCCGCGAGAACGGGGTGCCTTTCTTCGTGGCCGCGCCCCTGTCGACGATCGACCTCCAGATCCCCTCCGGCGAGCAGATCCCGATCGAGGAGCGCGACGGGCGCGAGGTGAGCCACATCCGCGACCAGGCGATCTCCCCGCAGGGCGTGCCGGTGGCCAACCCGGCCTTCGACGTCACCCCCAACCGGTACATCGCCGCCATCATCACCGAGGTCGGCGTCGCCCGGGCCCCCTACACCGAGAGTCTGGCGGCGCTGGCCGGATCCTCCCGCTGAGGGTATTTCAGGGGCCGCCGGGCCGATACCGGTGGTAGAATGAACCTCTGAATCGGATCCCCTCCCGGAAAGGCCGGGTACAGGTCATGGGCGTATCGGGTGTCCGGAACCCGCGTTGGAGCCGTGCTGCTCTCGCCGTTGCCGCGCTTCTGGTCTCCTGCGGGATCGTCGCTGCTCCAGCCCGCTCGTCTGGGCCGCGCCGGGCGAGGTGACCGACCTGGGGGTCCTCGGCTCGACGATCAGCTGGCTCGCCCCCACGGACTACGGCGCCACCAGCATCCGGTACGACACCTTGCGAACCGGTGATCCCGCAGACTTCCTGGTCACGGCCATCCGTGTCGAGTCGGACGTCCCCTTCCGCCTGGTAGAGGATGACGAGGAGCCCGCCCCCGGCGGTGCGTTCTTCTACGTCATCCGGGCACGCAACGACTGCCCATCACCCTTCGGCTTCGGCACCATCGGCTCCGCCACCGACGGCACGCCGCGGGCGGCGCGGACCTGCCCGTGAGCCCGGCCGCGGCGCCCGGGATGCTATCCTCCGGGCCATGCCATCGGTTCTGAAGTCCGACCTGGTCCTGGGGATCGAGACCTCGTGTGACGAGACGGCCGCGGCGGTGCTGCGCGGCCCGCGCGAGGTGCTCTCCAACATCGTCGCCTCGCAGGTGCCCGTGCACCGGCGCTACGGCGGCGTCGTGCCCGAGCTGGCCTCCCGCCGGCACATCCTGGCGATCGACTCCGTGGTGCGCGAGGCGCTCGAGGTCTCCGGTGCGAAGCTGTCCGACCTGGGCGGCATCGCGGTCACGTACGGCCCCGGCCTCGTGGGGTCGCTGCTGGTGGGTATCTCCGTGGCCAAAGCGCTCTCTCGTGTGCTCGAATCTGCCGCTCGCCGCCGTGAACCACCACGAAGGGCACATCCGGTCGCTGTTCATCGAGCATGACGACGTGCCGCTGCCGGCGGTCATCCTGATGGTTTCGGGAGGCGACACGTCGCTGTATCTGATGCCCGAGGAGGGGGTCTACCGGCCGCTGGCGCATACGCGCGACGACGCCGCCGGCGAGGCGTACGACAAGGTGGCCAAGCTGCTGGGACTCGGGTATCCGGGCGGGCCGATCATCGACAAGCTGGCCCGCCGGGGCGATGCGAAGGCCGTGCGCTTCTCCCGCCCGCGCATGTCAGACCGGACGCTCGACTTTTCATTCTCGGGAATGAAGACCGCGGTGCTGCGGTACGTGCAGGCGAACGGCATCGGGCCGGCCGGTGGCGCCGGAGCCTCCAAGAAGCCCCGCGTGGCGGAGACCGCCGGCGCCACAGGCGTCGCCCCTACCGGCGGAGAAGGTTCAGGGTCCCGGCCGCCGGATGGAGATGTGCCTGAAAACGTCCTCGACCTTCTCGCGTCGTTCCAGGAGACGGTCGTCAGGTATCTCGTCGATCACACGGTGAAGGCCGCCCGCCTGCACGACGCCTGCTCGATCGGCATGAGCGGCGGCGTCGCCTGCAACAGCCGCCTGCGCGAGGCGATGCGTGCCGCCGGCGAGAGGCTCCACCTTCCCGTCTACTTTCCCAGCCCGATCCTCACGACCGACAACGCCGCGATGATCGCCTCGGCCGGCTATCATCATCTCGTCGCGGGGCGCACAGCGGGATTGACGCTCAATGCCGACCCCTCGGCACGCCTGAGGATGGATCCGCACCCCTGACACGGATGCCCTCCTGAAGGCAACAACCGTGCCAGACCCCGGAGACCGTTTCACGCCGCTTTTCGGGAGGTGCCCCTCTCAATCTGAGACTGCCGCGCGGGGATGAGCCGCCCGGGGCCGCATTCGAAGACATGTGCGCTATACTCACCGGTTCATCGCGCGTGACATAGAGGTGGCAGGACATGCGGCCCGACAGGATCAGAAATTTCTCCATCATCGCCCACATCGACCACGGCAAATCCACGCTCGCCGACCGGATCCTCGAGCGCACTCATGCACTCACCGCGCGGGAGATGGAGAATCAGGTGCTCGACGACATGGATCTCGAGCGCGAGCGCGGGATCACCATCAAGTCGCACGCCGTGGCGCTGACCTACCGGTCGAAGTCGGGCGAGGACTATCTGTTCAACCTGATCGACACGCCGGGCCACGTCGATTTCACCTACGAGGTCAGCCGAAGCCTGTCAGCCTGCGAGGGAGCGATCCTGGTGGTCGACGCCACGCAGGGGGTCGAGGCGCAGACCGTCGCCAACGCCTACATGGCGCTGGAGAACGACCTGGCGATGATCCCGGTAATCAACAAGATCGACGTGCAGAGCGCCGACCCGGAGCGGGCGCGCGAGCAGATCCGCGACGTCGTGGGGCTCGACGCCTCCACCTGCCTCATGGCCTCGGCCAAGGAAGGGATCGGCATCGAGGAGATCCTCGAGGCGATCATCACCGAGGTCCCCTCGCCCAGGGGGGTCCCCGACGCGCCCCTCAAGGCTCTCATCTTCGACTCCTGGTACGACTCCTACCGGGGGGTGATCATGCTGGTGCGGATCATCGACGGGACGATCACCGACGGCTCGCGCGTCCGGCTCATGGCCACCGGGCGCAGCTACGACGCAGAGGAGGTCGGCGTCTACACGCCCAAGATGCGCCCCACGGGACGGCTCTCGGTCGGGGAGGTCGGCTACATCATCGCCGGGCTCAAGAACGTCGCCGACTGCCAGATCGGCGACACGGTGACCGACGAGAAGCATCCCACGAAGACGGCGTTCCCCGGCTTTCAGAAGATCAAGCCGCTGGTGTTCGCCGGGCTGTACCCCACCGACGACACCAACTACGAGAACCTGCGCGACGCGCTCGAGAAGCTCCGGCTCAACGACTCGTCGTTCTTCTACGAGCCGGAGAGCTCGAGCGCCCTCGGATTCGGGTTCCGTTGCGGCTTTCTCGGCCTGCTGCACATGGAGATCATCCAGGCACGGCTCGAGCGGGAGTTCAGCCTCGACCTGCTCACCACGGCGCCGGGGGTGGGCTATCGGGTCCTGACGACGGGCGGCGAGCTGCTCGAAGTGTCCAACCCCACCAAGATGCCGCCGACACAGCAGATCGCGGCAATCGAGGAGCCCATCCTCACAGCGCTCATCATCTCGCCTCCCGAGTATCTGGGACCCGATATTCAAGCTGGCCGAGGAGCGGCGTGGCGTGCAGAAGGAGATGAAGTACCTCTCGCCGAGCCGCGTCATGCTGACGTACGAGATGCCGCTCAACGAGATCGTGCTCGACTTCTACGACAAGCTCAAGTCCCTCTCGCGTGGATACGCCAGCCTCGACTACCATCTGTCCGGGTACCGCGATTCGGACCTGGTGAAGCTGGACATCCTGGTCAACGGCGAGCCGGTCGACGCGCTGTCGCTTATCGTGCACAAGGAGAAGGCGTACATCAGGGGCCGGGCCCTGGCCGAGAAGATGCGGGAGGTGATCCCCCGCCAGCTCTTCGAGGTGGTGATCCAGGCCTCGATCGGGACGCGCATCGTGGCGCGCGAGACGGTCAAGGCGCTGCGCAAGAACGTGCTGGCCAAGTGCTACGGCGGCGACATCACCCGGAAACGCAAGCTGCTCGAGAAGCAGAAGGAGGGCAAGAAGCGGATGAAGCGAGTCGGACGGGTCGACCTCCCGCAGGAAGCCTTCCTGGCGATCCTGAAGATCTGAGGACGATGCGACGCAAAGGGATTCTCTTCGACTACTTCGAAGCGGCGATCATCGCGGTGATGCTGTCGCTGTTCGTCAGGACCTTCCTCTTCGAGGCGTACAAGATCCCCACTCCTTCGATGGAGTCGAGCCTGCTCGTGGGCGACCACCTCATCGTCGACAAGTTCTCGCTCGGGCCGCGGCTCGACTTCGAGGGAGGGATCCTGCCGATGCGCAACGTGCGGCGCGGCGACGTGGTCGTCTTCAAGTTCGAGCGCGAGCCGGAGAAGGACTACGTCAAGCGCGTCATCGGTCTGCCTGGCGACGAGGTGAAGGTGGACGACAAGATCCTCTACCTCAACGGCAAGCCCGTCGACGAGCCGTACGTGCAGCACATCGACCCGGAGGTCATCCCCGAGCGGGACTATCTGCCCACGGTGAAGGTGCCCCAGGGGCACTTCTTCGTGATGGGGGACAACCGCGACAACTCGGCGGACAGCCGCGAGTGGGGATTCGTGCCGGCCGGGCAGGTGCGCGGTCGATGCCTGTTCATCTACTGGTCGGTGGCCGGGGCCGGCGGCTCCGGCGGGGAGGGCGGCCCGCTGGGGGCCCTCTCACAGACCCGGTGGGACCGCACCTTCCAGGCGATCCGGTAGCCCTGAGATCTGGCTCAGCACTCCGGATTCTCGAACGTCAGGCTGCCGGCTCCCGCTGCCAACCACGGACTCGCAAGACTATGTGTCGCCTTGACTCGTAAATCTAGATGTCGCCTGACACATGTCGCTGCGCCAGAATCCCGACAAACCCGACCCGATAGCCCGCCTCCGCCGAATGGCTTGACGGTCCCGACCCGCAGCCTCATATTCCTCCCCCGTCGGTCGTTCATCCGAGGAGGCAACCGTCCATGCCCAGCCACGCGGAGCGCGGCGAAATCACCGTCAAGACGCTGTTTTCGTTCGCGCTGCTGCTGTTCGTCGCCTATCTCTCCTTCAAGTTCGTGCCGGTGTACATCGCCGCCTACGACTTCGACACTGCGCTGAAGACCCAGGCGCAGTACTCCGGCTCGATCAAGACGAACGAAGTCCTGATGAAGGAGCTGCTTCTGAAGGCCGAGGAGCTCGAGCTGCCGATCACCCACCAGAACATCAAGATCGAGCGCAGCCGCTCGAAGCTGGTGATCACGGCCGACTACGTGGTGCCGGTGAAGACGGTCTTCTTCACCTACAACTGGCGCTTCACGGAAGAGGAATCGGCGGTCCTGTTCTAGGGCAGGTGCGGGCGCACCCGCTCGAGGATCGTCGCGCGCAGAGCCTCGCATTCGGCCAGCAGCCGCGCGGCCCGCTCGCGTGCCGGTGCCGCCCCCTCGCAGCCGTCCTCGGGGATCTCGGCCAGGTAGCCGCGCGCCGTCACCACGCCACCCACCGCGCCGGCCAGCGCCAGCGCGGCGCTCGTCGCGATCGGCCCGACCCCGCGCGTCCCGGCCCGGCCCAGCACCTGGGTGGTCAGGTCGAGCAGGCGATGACAGGCGCCCGCGATCCGCAGCGGCACTTCCGAGGCGAACATCAGCGCCGTGAGCCGATCGGCCTCGGAGCCGAGGGACAGGTCGGCGGCCGCCCGGGAAGACCGTCCCGACTGCTCGGCCAGCGCCAGCAGGTCCCGCTTCACGGCGAGCACCCGATCGCGCAGCCCCCGAAGCTCGTCCTCCGCCTTCTCGCTGCGGCACAGGTCGATCGCGTCGGAGCACGCGCCGGCCAGGAGCGACGCCGCCATCGAGCCGGCCAGGGCGGCGCTCGACCCGACAGGCGCCTTCGCGCGCGGGTCGGAGAGCCTGTCGAGGAACGCGCTGATGGTCGATTCGTTGCGCACGGGTCACCACCGAGGAGGAAGGTTTCGTGAAAGTACGGCGACGGAGAAGATCCGTCAAGAGACCTCGTCCTCGGCCGGCTCCTGATAGCTGATGCGCCGGTCGCGGACCACCACTTCGCCGTTTTTCACCACGGTGATGATGTGGTTCAGACCGGGGCGATAGGCGAAATGCAGATAGCTGGAGGCCTCCAGCACCAGAATGTCGGCCGCTTTGCCCGGCTCCAGGCTTCCGACCGTATCGCTTCGTCTGATTGTTACGGCCGCGTTCAGCGTGGCCGCCACGATCGCCTCTTCCACGCTCAGCCCCAGGTCGAGACAGGCCAGCGCGATCATGAGCTGCATCGACTCGCTGTTGCAGGTGCCGGGGTTGAGATCCGTGGCGATCACCGGCGCCACCCCCAGCTCGATGATCCGGCGCGGCGGCGTGGTGGGAGGGTGCATCATGCAGAAGGCGGCCCCGGGCAGGATCACCGCGGGGACGCCGGCGTGCGCCATCCGCCTCAGCCCTTCCTCGCTGGCGTTGTCGAGATGGTCGGCCGAGGCCGCATGAAGCTCGGCGGCCAGCTCGGCTCCGCCGAACGGCGTGAGCTGGTCGGCGTGGATGCGCGGCGCGAGACCGGCCGCGAGGCCCGCCTGCAGCACCCGGCGCGCCTCCTCCACCGTGAACACGCCCCGCTCGCAGAACACGTCGCAGAAGAGGGCGAGCTTCTCCGCCGCCACGGCAGGGATCATCGTGTCGATGACGAGCCTCAGATAGCCTTCGCGGTCCTCGCGGTATTCGGCGGGCACCGTGTGCGCGCCCAGGAACGTCGGCACGATGTCGATCGGATGCACCTCGCGCGCCTGGTGCAGCATCCTCAGCAGCCTGAGCTCGTGGTCGAGGCTCAGCCCGTAGCCGCTCTTGGCCTCGCAGGTGGTCACCCCGTGAACCAGCATCTTGTCCAGCCGCTGGCGGATGGTGTCCAGGAGCTGCTCGTCGTCGGCCTCGCGTGTGGCCCTGACGGTCGACATGATCCCGCCGCCCCCGGCCGCGATCTCCTGGTAGCTGGCGCCGGCGAGCCGCTGCGCGAACTCCTTCTCGCGCGACCCGGCGAACGGAAGGTGGGTGTGGGCGTCCACGAAGCCGGGCATCACTACCTGGTCGGTGGCGTCGATGATCTCACAGGTGTCGTCGGGGGAGACTTCCTGCTCGAACTCCTCACGGGTGCCGACGAAGACGATGCGTCCCTCGCGCGCGGCGAGGCATCCGCCCTCGATGATCGCGAGATCCCGCAGCGTCTCACGCACGCGGGGGGCCGGCCCCTTCAGGGTGAGGAGCTGGGCGGCGTCCACGATGACGAGATCCGCCCCTGTCGACGGGGGACTCCTATTCGCCGGCGGCGGGTTCCGGTCCGCCACCCGAGGCGGCAGCGGCCTGCTTCCTGCGCATGAACTTCAGCCGCGAGGAAGAGATCCTCATCGTCCTTGCGCATCTCGATCAGCCTCAGGTGCTGGTCGAGCATGTTCTTCAGCCCGGACTCGAGCGCGTCGCGCTCGAGCTTGAGATCCAGGATGACGGCCTCCAGCTCCGCCACCCGCTGCTGCGCGTGGCCCATCACCTGCTCGGCCTTCAACTCCCCTTCCTTGATGATCACTTCGCGGGCGCGCTGCGCTTCGACCTTCATCTCCTGGGACATCTTCTGCGCGGTGACCATCGTCTCCTTGAGGATCCGCTCGCGCTCCCGCAGCTCGCCGAGCCTCTCGCGAAGCTCCGTGACCTCGTCCTGCAGCTTTCCGTTGGCCACGATCAGCTTCTCGTATTCCTCGGCCACCAGGCCGAGAAACGATTTCACCTCATCGGGGTCGATCCCCCGCATCTTCTTCTTGAACTCGTGTCCTTCGATCTCCAGCGGCGTGATGACCATGCGATCCACCCCATGAGGAAGCGCTGACAGTCCCTTCCGTCCCACCGTACCGCGGTCATATTTATGTCACGGCGCGGGCGAAGGCAACCGCACCGGACGATTCTAGCCCATCCGGGCGCCCGGATCGGGCCGCTCTCCGAAGATGGCCCGCCCGACGCGCACCATCGTGGCTCCTTCCTCCACCGCCACCTCGAAGTCGTTGGTCATTCCCATCGACAGATGCGGCAGATCCAGCCCGCGCGCCGCCAGATCGTCGCGCAGGCGCCGCATCCTGCCGAAGAAGGGGCGCGACCGCTCCGGGTCGTCGAACAGCGGCGGGATGGTCATCAGCCCGCACGGACGCAGCGAGGCGGTTTCGGCCGCGGCCCGGGCCAGATCCGCCAGCAGAGCCGCGTCGACCCCGTGCTTGGTCTCCTCGTGGCCCAGGTCCACCTGCAGCAGGATGTTGATCGGCTCGGCGGAGTCGGGTGCCGTGCGGCCGAGCCGCGCGATCAAATCAGCGCTGTCCACCGAGTGGATCCAGGGGAAGAGCGAGGCCGCCTTGCGCGCCTTGTTCGACTGCAGATGGCCGATCAGGTGCCAGGTGAGCCCCGCTTGCGC
The DNA here is from genome assembly GCA_963806495.1 of uncultured Acidobacteriota bacterium. Classification (GTDB taxonomy): domain Bacteria; phylum Acidobacteriota; class Polarisedimenticolia; order JACPZX01; family DASXTC01; genus CAWDYA01. Next base: position 256,281 of record CAWDYA010000001.1, read on the forward strand.
CCCGCCCAGCGCCGCGATCTTCGCCTCGGCCTCCTGCACCCGGTTCTCGCCCAGATCCGTCAACCCCGCTTCGACCGCCTGCCCGATCCGGTCCGCCGGAATCGTCTTGGTCACGCCGATCAGGGTGATCTCCGACGGCTGCCGCCCCGCGCGACGTGCGGCCGCCTCGATCCTCCGCCGCACCTCCTCGAGCCGGTCGCGGATCGTGCTCTCGCCGCCCCGCGTCCCGGTCACTCCAGGAGCCCCGCGACGATCCCGGGCGGCTGCTCGCCGCGCGTGTCCATCGCCTGGTTGGCCAGCCGATCGGCATCACGGTTGTTCTCGCGGCGTACGTGCTCCACCGTGACCTTGCCGACGCGGTCGATGAGCCTGAGCGCCCGCCGGTACAGCTTCAGCAGGCCCGGGTTCTTCACCCGGTACCGTCCGGAGATCTGCCGCACCAGCAGCTCCGAGTCGCTCACCACGCGCAGGCTGTCGAGCCCCTGCTGCTCGGCCCACCGCAGCGCCGCCAGCAGGGCCGCGTACTCGGCGACGTTGTTGGTCTGATGTCCCAGATAGCCGTACAGGGAGGCCACTTCCGCGCCCTCGCCATCGTGGACGAACACGCCGAACCCGGACTCACCCGGGTTGCCTCGTGCCCCTCCGTCGATGTTGGCGGTCAGCGTGGCGGCCTCAGGCCGGCGTATCGGCCGGGGGAGGAGCGTCGGCCGGCGGGGCATCCGGGCCGGGCGGCTCGGGGATGTAATACAGGATCCGCCGGCATGTGTCGCACTGGATGAGACGGTCGTTGCGGCGGATCTCCTGGAAGATCTGGGGACGGATCCTCACGTTGCATTCCTGGCAGCGCTCGTCGCTGGCTCGCGCCACGGCGACCCCGTTACGGCTCCCGGCGATCCGGTCGAAGAGGTCGACCACGTCGGCGCCGATGGTGCCCCGGGCCGCCTGCTGCTCCCCGGCCACACGGGCCGCCTCCTGCTCGACCTGCCTGCGCTCCTCGCCCACCGCGCGCTTGGCCTCCTCGGCCTCCTTCCGGCGGCCCTCGAGGGCCAGCTGCTCTTCGCGGATACGCCCCTCGCTGGCCTCGGTCTTCTCCATCAGCAGGAGGATCTTCTCCTCGACGTCGCCGACCTTCTCCTTGACGCCTTCGATCTCGTGCTGCATCGCCTTGTACTCTTCGTTTGTCTTCACCTGCATGAGCTGGCCGTTGTACTTGGATAGCTTCGCCTCGAGATCCTGAAGCTCGGACTCGAGCTTGCGGCGGTCCTTCTGATGATCAGCGACGGCGTCGCGCGCGGCCTGCACGGAGCCGGCGGCCTTCTCCAGCTCCTGGTCGATCTCGGCGATACGAAGGGGAAACTGCTCGAGACGCGCGTTGAGCCTGGTCAGCTCGAGGGAAAGCTCCTGGTAGCGGACAAGGCTCTGGAGGACCGGATCCACGCGACCTCGCATCGATGAAGGAGAAACAGGTTTGTCATCCTATTCCCCTGCCGGGCCGGGTGTCAAGGATGGCGGGGCTTGAGGGGGCGGTGGCGGATCGTCCGCCGCCCGGCGAGCTTTTTGAGAAACTCCTGGAACACCGGCCGATCGTCGGGGTCGTCCATCCGGTAGACTTCCTGGTAGAGGGCGCGGACGATCTTGATCACCTCCTCGACCGGCAGACCCTCGGGCATCGGGTAGAGCGGCTGGTAGTAGAGCACCAGCGGGACCCGCTCCATGTCGGGTCCCAGGCGCGGCTGCTCGTAGTCGATGTCCAGCACCATCACCTGGCCCCGGCCGGCCAGGATCCTTAGCCAGCGGTTGGCCGCCTGCACCTCGCCCACCACCGCGTCGAGACGCTCGTAGCCGTTCAGCTCGGCATCGTGCTTGTAGCTCGTGATGAGGTGGTTGCGGATCCCCGGGCCGAGCCGCTGCCCGCTGTGCTCCGGGTCGACGACGAGATAGGAGACATAGCCGATGTTGGCGGAGGCGATGTAGCGGCCGCTGCCCATGCCGGCGACCTTCCCCTCCTTGATGGCCACGATCAGGTGGAAGTTACTCGGCGAAAGCTGGCCGAGACGCTTGCGTCTCATGATCTCGACGAAGGCGCTGCGGGCCATCCGCTCCTCGGGCGGGAACGCCTTCTCGTACAGCGCGAACGCCGGCTCGAACAGCGGATCGGCCTCGTGCAGCACCTTGCGGTACCGCACCATCGAGCGGGGAGATCGGCCGCTGCGCGAGGAGTGCGCCGCCGCCTTCGTCATGGGGAGGGCTCCACCGCCCCGGGCTTGAGCTTGAACAGACGCTGGGCGTTGAGCGAGAAGATCTTCTCGCGGTCGGCGACCGTGAGCTTCGTCTTGCGCAGGAAATTGACGTAATCCTTCATGTCGCACAGCGGCCAGTCGCTGCCGAAGAGCAGCCAGCTCGGCTCGCCCGCGTACAGCAGGATCTCGTCGAGCTGCTTCTTGAGATACCTCTCGAACGCGCTGTTGAAGTTGCCCAGGACCAGCCCGCTCAGATCCGCATAGACGTTCGAGTTCTTGTACACCACCTCGATGCAGTCGCGGAACCATGGGTTGCCCAGGTGGCAGATGATGATCTTGAGCTGGGGGAAGTCGACCGCCACCTCGTCGATCTGCAGCGGGTGGGCGTACTTGATCTTGGCCGTCGGCGAGTAGGTGTCGCCGCTGTGGATCATCACGGGGACATCGAACTCGACCGCCAGCTCGTACACCACCCGCACGCGCGGATCCCACGGAAAGAACGGCTCATAGCCCGGGTAGAGCTTGAGCCCCTTGACCATCCCGTCCTCGAGATACTCGCTCAGCTCCCTGAGATCGGACTGGCGGTAGTTGAGGTAGCTGATCCCAGCCACCACGCCCACCTGCGGGTAGTCCTGCACCGCCTCGACCACCTGCCGGGTGGATGGCCTGTGCGGGCTGACCTTGTAGGATGTCAGCACGAGGGAGTAGTCCACGCCCGACTGGCTCATGTTCTCCATGAGGCTGTCGAGGCAGCCGGTCAGCGACGGCTCGCGCTCCTCGTGGTAGTTGTTCAGATGCGTGTGGCAGTCGATGATCACGTGTCAGCTCCCCATCCGGACCCTGGCCAGCAGCTCGGCGGGCGGGTCGATGAACTTCACTCCCATGCCGATGCGGCCCGTGGACAGCAGCGAGACGCTCCCCTCGCGTGCCCAGGTGATGCGGCCGCGTGCGGCGATCTCCTGATCCGGGAACTTCAGCACCATTTTGAGCACGAGTCCCGGTCCGAAGACCCGCGTGCACCGGATCATCAGACCCGTTATCGAGATGTTGCCGGAGTAGCCCGCGAGAGTCGGCTCCTTGAGGCCGTATCGAACCTCGATACGCTTGCGCAGGCGCAGTGCGGCCTTCTTCCGTGCATCGGGCATGCGGCTCCCGTATACGACGATCCCTGGCGCCGATTATAAGTGAAACGCCCTGTCGGTGATATCTCCCTCATGTTGGCACCGCCGCGGTCTCTCGGGTTAAAGTGTCAGGACCGCGGCCGACCGCGGCGGGAGGGGCTTATGGTGGAGATCGGGTTCTTCGGCGGCGCGGGCACCGTGACCGGCTCTCGCCACCTGGTGATGTCGGGCGAGGAGCGGGTCCTGGTGGACTGCGGCATGTACCAGGGGCTCAAGGAGCTCCGGCTGAGGAACTGGGAGCCCTGTCCGTTCGACCCGACAAAGGTCCCGTTCGTGGTCCTGACTCACACGCACATCGATCACATCGGCATGCTGCCCCGGCTCGTCAAGGAAGGATTCAAAGGCGCGGTGGTCTGCACGCCCGCCACCCGGGATCTCGCCGAGCTGCTGTTGATGGACGCCGCCCACCTGCAGGAAGAGGACGCCGCATACCTCAACCGCAAAGGCCTCACGAAGCACAAGCCGGCGCTGCCCCTGTTCGATAGCGGCGACGCGCAGAGGGCGCTCTCGCTGTTCACGACGCGCCCCTACGGCGCCTGGACCGACCTGCCCGAGCGGGTCTCGTTCCGCTTCCACCAGGCGGGACATCTGCTGGGTTCGGCCATGGTCGAGATGAAGGTGCGCGAGAAGGGTGCCATGACCACGATCCTGTTCTCGGGGGACCTCGGCCGCTTCGATGTGCCGCTCAACGTGGACCCCGAGCCGCCGCCCGCGGTCGATTACATGCTGCTCGAGTCGACCTATGGCAACAGGAACCACTGCGCGGACGATCTGCTCGACCAGGTGGAGGCGGTGGTCAAGCGCACCATGCTCCGGCGCGGCATCGTGGTGGTGCCGGCGTTCGCGGTGGGCCGGTCGCAGCAGCTCATCTATGTGCTCGGTCTCCTGATGGAGCAGGGGCGGCTGCCGGAAGTGCCGATCCACCTCGACAGCCCGATGGCGGTGGACGCGACCCGCATCTACCGCAAGTATCCCGACCAGCACGAGGCGCACGGCGAGCTCGCCGCGCGCAACGTGAAGCTGCATCGCTCGGTGGAAGAATCCAAGGCGCTCAACGAATTCAAGGGCCCCGGCGTCATCATCTCCTCGAGCGGCATGCTCACCGGCGGGCGGATCCTGCATCACCTCAAGAGGCTGCTGCCCGACGAGCGCAACACGGTGGTGCTCGCCGGCTACCAGGCCGCCGGCACCCGCGGCCGCGCGCTGCTGCACGGTGCCAGGACGATCCGGATCCATCGCGAGGAGGTGCCGGTGCGAGCCGAGGTGACCGACTTCTGCGGCTTCTCCGGCCACGCGGACCAGTCGGAGATCATGCGCTGGCTCGGGTCGGCTCCCTCCGGGCCACGCGAGATCTTCCTCGTGCACGGAGAGCCCGAATCGGCCGAGGCACTCGCCCGCAAGATAGAGTCGGAGAAGAAATGGAAGACCCGCGTGCCGAAGCTGCACGACATCGTCGCTCTCGACGGGGCCGAGGCCGCATCCTGAGGAGGTAGACGTCTTGTACACGAAGGCCCAGCACGACCGGATCCGCCGCCTGATGAAGGCCGACGCCTACAAGCGGGCGTACGAAGACGTCTCGTTCCTGCGCCGAGGCGACCTCAGGCCTGTGCGGCTGCAGCTCGAGCTGCTCAAGCCCGAGCTGATGCTCCAGGAGCAGAAGATCAAGTCGACGATCGTGGTCTTCGGCAGCACCCGCACCGTGCAGGCCTCGGACATGAAGCCGGTGGTCAAGAAGCTGGAAGCCCGTATGGCGCGCAGCCCGAAGAACAAGGACCTCGCCCGGCAGCTCGCCGTCGCGAAGCGGCTGCTGGCCAAGTCGCGTTATTACGACGAAGCGCGCGAGTTCGCGCGGCTGGTGACGAAGGCCTGCCAGACCGACAATGCGAGCGACTACGTCATCGTCACCGGCGGCGGGCCCGGCATCATGGAGGCCGCCAACCGCGGCGCCCACGACGCCGAGGGCAAGAGCATCGGGCTGAACATCACCCTGCCGCTCGAGCAGTTCCCCAACCCGTATATCACTCCCGAGCTGTGCTTCCAGTTCCACTACTTCGCCCTGCGCAAGATGCACTTCATGATGCGCGCCAAGGCGATGGTCGCCTTCCCGGGGGGCTACGGCACCATGGACGAGCTGTTCGAGACCCTCACCCTGGTGCAGACCGGCAAGGTGGAGCGGCTTCCGATCGTTCTGTTCGGCCGCGAGTTCTGGACGCAGGCGATCAATTTCGAGTACCTGCGTGACGAAGGCGTGATCGCCCCGGGTGACGTGAACCTGTTCCGCTACGCGGAGACCGCTGCCGAAGCATGGGGGATGATCGAGGCGCATTACAGGCAGGGGCGCAGCAGGAGGTAGGCCGCAGACGGACGGGAAGTCCGGCGTCAGGCGAGGCGCCTCGAGCATCGGGGGAGCCCGGCACTTCTGCCGGCTGGCTCCGGGCGACCGTCGGTCGCACACGCCGGAGAAACCGTGGGTCAATGGACCGGACTCGTTTCGCAGGAATTCCAGTACGTCCTGCTGTTGTTCGTGCTCTTCGTGCTTCCGCGGGCGCTGCAGCGATTCAGGCTGCCGGCGGCGATCAGCTGTGTAGGTCTGGGCGCCCTGGCCGGCATCGGACTCGGGATGTTCCGGGAGGATGCCGCGGTCAACCTGCTCTCGACGTTCGGCATCGTGTCGCTGTTCCTGTTCGCCGGCCTCGACGTCGAATCCACGGTGCTGCGCCGCAACGCTTCCTTCCTCCTGCAGCACCTCGTGATCCGGGTCGTGGCGCTGGTTCTCCTGACGGTGGCCATCAGCCTGATATTCGAGATGTCGATCCAGCCTGCCGTGCTCCTGGCACTCGCGCTGACAACTCCGTCAACCGGTTTCATCCTCGACTCTCTCGGATCACTCGGCGTGAGCGAACACGAGCGATCCTGGATCAAATCCAAGGCCATCGCGACCGAGCTGGTCGCCCTCGCCATTCTCTTCCTGGCCCTGCAACCCATGACCGTCAGGCAGGTGCTGACATCCGTCCTCATCCTCGGCGTGATGGTCGCCTTTCTCCCTCTCGTCTTTCGCCTGTTCGCGAGCGTCGTTCTGCCGCACGCTCCGAAGTCTGAATTCGCGTTTCTCCTCATGGTCGCCGTCGTCTGCGCTCTCGTCACGCGCCAGCTCGGCGCCTACTACCTGGTCGGCGCCTTCGTGGTCGGCCTGGCGGCCCAGCGCTTCCGCGAGCAGCTGCCCGCCATCGCCTCGGAACAGATGGTGCATGCCGTCGAAGTGTTCGCGTCGTTCTTCGTGCCGTTCTATTTCTTTCACGCCGGAGTCAGTCTTCAGGGCGAGGACTTCACTCCTGCCGCCATCGGATTGGGAATAGGTCTGCTGGCCGTACTGGTGCCCTTGCGTGTCGGTCTCGTGGCCTTCCACCGCAGCGTGGCCCTGGGCGAATCGACGCGCGGCGGGGTGAGGATTGGGATGGCGATCACCCCTACGCTTGTCTTCACGCTCGTCATCGCCGAGATCCTGCGGGAGCGGTTCTCCCTGTCGCCCGTCCTGTTTGGCGGCCTGGTCGTCTACACCCTTCTCAACACGGTCATCCCGGGCTTCTTCCTGCGCCTGCCGCCCCCCGCTCTGGAGCATCTGGTTGCGCCGCCCGTGCCCGTGGATGAAGCGACGGAGACGCTGCATGAAGGGCAGGCGTAACCCCCCTGCTGCGCGCCGATGATGTACACCTTCTACGCTACGCGGAGACGGCGGCCGAGGCAGGAGGAGGATGATCGAGCGACCATACGGGTAGAAGGGGAACAGCGGAGGGTGATGTGAGGGGCCGTGAAATCCGCGAGTCCGGGAAGCTGCACCGGCTACGCCACACGAATGGCGCACATCCACCACGCCTTCAGACCTATCTCCTCATCGTCTTCGCCGTCTCGTATCTGCTGCAGGCGGTGGTCTGGCTTGCCGGCGGCATCGGGACGCCGACCTTCGAGCGACTCGCCCCGGTCATCATGTTCGTTCCCGGTGTCACCGCCCTGGTGCTGCTGGCCGGACGCAAGGGAGGCCTGCGCTCGGTGCGATGGGGCCTCGGCAGGCCCCGATATGTCCTCTACGCCGCGATCGTCCCCGCGCTGATGGCCCTGCTCCTGGTTATCGTCCTGTCCTATCTCGGCCTCGCCGAGTCGCCCCACATCCACGCGGCAGGCCACGGGGTCGACGTCGAGCGCGGGATGTTCGTCCTGGGGAAGGGCGAGCAGACCATTCCCTTCTTCCTGCTGAACCTGCTGGTCAGCGCGCTCTTGGTCGGGGCGCTCAACGGTCTTGTCACGGTCGGCGAAGAGATCGGGTGGCGTGGCTACCTTCAGCCGCGTTTGCTTCACCGGTTCCGGCTGGCCCTGGCAATCCCGCTCCTCGGGCTGATCTGGGCCCACTGGCACACACCGGTCATCCTCATGGGGTTCAATTACCCGGAGACCCCGGTCCTCGGCGCGCTCGTTCTCTGGCCCGCCACATGCATCTGCTGGTCGTTCGTGGCGGCGTGGGTGACGATCAACGGCGAGAGCCTCTGGCCGGCGGTCGTGCTGCACGGAAGCTGCAACGCGTTTCTCGGCGGCATGGTCGATGGAATGATCTATCGCGGCCCGCGGCTGCCGGCGGACCTGATCGGCATCGCGTTGTGGATGGCTGTGGCCGCGGCCGCCTGGGCGCTGACGAAGATGCCGCCTCGTTCCACGATGCCCCCCCGGAGCAACGGACGAATCCCTCGCCGGCGAGAGAGCCGGCAGGAGCCGGCCGAATGAGTAACGTGAGGCACATCCCGGGCCTCATCCGCGATCTCTATGCGATCGTGAGGGACCTGGAGACATTGTTCCCCGGACGGCGCTTCACGCTCGATGGCCACCTCGTCGGCAGCATCGGTGAGGTGCTGGCCGCACATGATTACGACCTTCGGCTTCTTCCTGCGTCGGCGAACAGGCATGACGCCCGTGCCGCGGACGGCCGATTTGTGCAGATCAAGGCTACCCAGGGAACTCGCGTGGCCATCAGCAGCAGGCCCCAGCACCTCGTGGTTCTCCGAATCGAGCGTGATGGGCTGCATCACGAGGTGTACAACGGGCCCGGCGGTCTGGTGTGGCCGCACGTGAGCAAGCCGGCCAAGAACGGGCAGCGCTCCATCAGCATCGCCAGGCTGCGCGCGCTGAACGAAACGGTTCCCCCGGGGTCGCGGCTCAGGCTTCGCTCCCGGCGTGCAGCGTCCCGGTGATCATCTTCGGCGGCGGCGCCGCCGAGGTTCGTCCGGGGTGGCACAGATGATCGCGAGGTGGACCGGGTGGACGCTCGCCCTGCTCTGCCTTGCCGTTTACGCGCTGGACTACACCGCCGTGCCGGCCGTCGTGGATGTCCCCCTCCTGGCCGCGTGCCTCGGGGGTCTGGCAACGGCGTTTCTCCCGGTCTCGGTCCTGCGCAGGAAGTCCGTGCATATGACAAGCGAGGTGTATGCGAATCGACCGGCAGGCTGTACCAGTCGGACTATCACGACTACGCGTGCGACGCGGCCGCTGCCGTGCGGGCGCTGCGCTCCCGGCCCGATATCCTGCGCGGGGGGATCGGACTCGTCGGCTTCAGCGAGGGGGGGTGGACCGTGCGGCTGGCGGCGGTGCAGCTCGGAGACATCGCGTTTGTCGTCATCGTGGGTCCCAGCGGCATGACACCCGCCGGTCAGGTCGATGCCGAGATCGCGAGCGCGTGTCGGCCCCCGTCCTGCTTCTCAAGGGAGGGCGCGATGAGCACTCTCCCGCGGAAGCGGCGCGGGAGCGGATCGTCTCCGCACTCGGGCGGGGAGGCAACCAGGATGTGGAATTCGTACTCTTCCCGGATGCGGACCACCTGATCCTGGAGTGGCCGATGGGCAGACGCATCCCGCCGCCGGTTTTCGCGGACGGGTACATCATGACGATGATTCAGTGGCTAGGGAGCCGGCTCGAGATGGACGAGCGACAAACGATCTCGTGGTAGCTCACGTTGCACGCAAATGTCGTTGTACAATCCGCCCGGTGGTGCTTCTGCATCGTGCCCGCCCCTGCACTCGGTGAGCCCGGCCCGCTCTCGCCGATGTCAGGCAGTGTCCCGGAGAACCCGATGAGCAAGCCGGATCGTTCCTCGCGCCAGGCAAATCGTCTGCTGCAGGTGAGCATCCTCCTGTTTCTCTGCGCGCTGCTCGTGGGACTCGCCATTCCGCGGTTCACACTGCCGCGTGTCGGACTGTCGGTCCACCTGCTGGGAATCGCTCAGAGCCTCTTCCTGCTGGGGCTCGGCCTGCTGTGGCCGCGGCTACGTCTGGGCCCTCGGTTGTCGGGGGCGGGGTTCTGGCTCGCGCTGTACGGGTGCTTCGCGGCATGGACGGCCAACTTGCTGGCCGGCGTCTGGGGGGCGGGCGGCAACCTGCTGCCCCTGGCCGCGGGCTCCACGCGAGGCACGCCGTTGCAGGAGACGCTCATCGCACTGCAGCTCCGGACCGCCGCAGTGTCGCTGATCCTCGGTGTCGTGATCGTCCTGTGGGGCCTTCTTGCCGCTCCCGGCTGTTCATGATCGAGCCGGCACGCGCGATCGAGCGATTGATTCTCCCCGTCGGCGACGCCGATCTGCGGGATCTCGCCGCATTGCTGGTCGATGCGGTCGAGTCGGGCGCCGCCGTGAGCTTCGTCGCGCCGCTGTCCATCGAAGCCGCCGGGGAATGGTGGCGAGGCATCCTGTCCGGTTCCCATCCGCGCGCCGTGTTTCTTGCGGCACGGGACAAAGGCAGAATCGTCGGGTCCGTCCAGCTCCATCCGGCCTGGGCGCCGAACCAGCCGCACCGCGCGGAGGTCGTGAAGCTGCTGGTGCACCGCCGATGCCGCAAGGGCGGTCTCGGCACCCGGCTGATGCAGGCGATCGAGGACGCCGCGCGCGATGCCGGGTTCACCCTCCTGACGCTGGACGCGAAGCGCGGGGCCGAGGCGGAGCGCATGTACAGACGCCTCGGCTGGAGCGTCGTGGGCACGATCCCGAGGTACGCCGTCGACCCTGACGGGTTGACCCCGCACGATGCCGTCTTCTTCTACAAGGAGCTGACGCGATCAACTGTGTGATCATCCGGAGCGTTCGTACGGATCCGCCTCGTGCCCGCATATCATGACAGGAGTCGAGCCATCAACTCACGACGTGTCGTTCGAATCGCGCTCCGTTTCGCCGTGGTCGTGCCGGTGCTCTACTTCGGCTCCCAGCTCGCGGCGGCGCCGTTCTATCCCGGATACAGCTTCATCACCAACTCGGCCAGCCAGCTCGGATCGGATCGCTCGCAATGGCCCGCCATCCTCAACACGGGCGCCATCCTCACCGGGGTGGCCTCGCTGCTGAGCGCACCCGGCTTCGTCGTCGGGCTGACCGGCGCGGGCGGGCGACGCGTGTGGGCCGTCGCCTGCGGACTGTGCGTGGCCTCCACCGGGGCGGCGGCCATCTGGGCCGGCTCTTTCCCGATGCCCGATCCGCGCCACAACCCGGGCGCGCTGGGCGCGGGCACGTTCCTCGCCCCGATCGTCCTGCTTCTCGCCGTCTGGCGGATCCCGGGGGCCCGGTGGCTCCGGGTGTATCTTCTCGTGACTCTCGCCGTGTTCGCCGGGCTGATCCCGATCATGTCCGGCATGACCCCCGTCGATCTCGCGCGATTTGGAGGGCTGATGCAGCGTGTCGGCACGCTCGTGCTCTACTTCCCACCCGCCGTCGTCGCCGCTTACCTGCTGAGGAGGATGCCGTGACTCAGACTGACGCCGCCAACACCTACGAGACGCTGCACGTGCCCGCGCTGCTCCAGGAATGGGCGCCCCGGGTGCTGGACGCGGCGGGCGTCTCACCCCGGCAGCGTGTCCTGGACGTCGCATGCGGGACCGGGGTTCTCGCCCGCGAGGCGATCCGGCGCGTGGGTCCGGCCGGCGCGGTCACCGGACTCGATCCCGATCCCGGGATGCTGGCCGTCGCCGCGAGACTGGCGCCGGAGGCCACCTGGTGCCGGGGGACGGCGGAAGCCCTGCCCTGGCCGGACGGCTCCTTCGACGTCGTGGCCAGCCAGTTCGGGCTGATGTTCTTCCCGGATCGGGCCGCCGCGCTGAAGGAGATGACCCGGGTACTGGCGCCGGGCGGGCGGCTGGCGGTCGCGGTCTGGGACAGCCTGGACAACTCCGAGGCGTACCGGGAGGAGGTGGCGCTGCTCGAGCGTCTTGGCGGGCAAGCCGCCGCCGACGCTCTCCGGGCGCCCTTCGTCCTGGGTGACACCGGCGTGCTGGCCGGGCTGTTCGCCGGCGCGGGTCTCGCCTCGGTCTCGATCTCGACCCATGTCGGCACGGCCCGTTACCCAGGCGTGCGGACCATGGTGGAGGCGGACCTGAGGGGCTGGCTGCCCGTGATGGGGGTGATGCTGGAGGAGGATACGATCCGGCGCATCCTTCAGGAGGCGGAGGAGGTTCTCGGGCGGTACGTCGGCCCGGAGGGGCAGGTGGTGTTCGATGCCCCCGCCCACATCGTCACCGGGATCAAGGCCGAATCCCGGGGGGCCTCGCCTGCGTAGGATCATCAGCCGATGAAACGCTATTCCGCCCTCGCCATCATCGTGACCATCATGCCCGTCATGGGCCTGGCAACCGTGTGCCACGAGGGGGCGCACATCCTGGCCGGGTGGTCGGCGGGAGGGACGCCCCGTCTGCTCACCGCGACCGAGGTGAAGGGTGACTTCGATACCCTGTCCCCGGCCGGCTTCGTGGCGCTCGGGGCGTCGGGCTCCGTGGTGAACCTGCTTTTCTGCCTCGCGGGATGGTGGCTCCTCGGCCGCACCCGGTCGCTCGGGCCCCACATGAGACTGTTCGCATGGTTCCTGTTCGCCGTGAACGGGATGCTCGTGGTCACGGCGATGATGGGCGAGTCGCTCGCCGGATTCGGCGACTGGATGACCATCCTGAAGCCCTGGCAGGCGGCCGGCTCCCTGCGGATCCTCTTCACCGTCCTCGGCACCCTTGGCATGATCGTCATGGTCAGGCGCTCGGGCACGACGCTCGGGATGATCCTGCCGCCCGGCGAGACCTCGTCGCGCCGCGCCGAGGCGCTCCGCATCGTGCTGATCGGCGCCGCGGCATCGACGCTGCTCGTGCTGGGCGCCGCCGTCGCCAGCCCCGTGGGGAGCACACGCGGCGTCCTGCTCGCCCTCGCGGCCGGGCTCGGGCCGTTCGTCCCGATCGCCTTCAGCCTGCGGTTCGCCCCGCACGTCGAGTCCCGCGTCGCGGACACGACCCCGTCGGGCGGGCGGTCCTGGCTCGCGGCCACCGCCGTGGTCGTCCTGCTCGAGTGGCTCGTCCTCGGCCCCGGTGTCGACCTGACGAAGCTGCTGGCCTAGGATCCGCCTGCTTCCGAGGAGGGTTCCCGTGAACCTGGATGCGCCGCCCGGCTCAAGCGCACGGGCCGCCGGCTCCTCAGGAGCTGGTTTGCGGTGATGGGTCTCCTCGCGTTCCTGCTCGCCGGCGTTCTCGTGTATGACTTCGGATGGGGCGAGCTGATCAGCCACGTCGGCCTGCAGGCACCGTTGTCCGCCGCGGCGGTGCTCCTGGTCATCGCGGGGATCGTTCTCCTTCCGCTGCTGATCGCGGGTGTGATCCTCGAGCGGCGGGCCGGACGATGAGCTTCCTGTTGTAGAATCCTGCCGTGCCCCGCGGGCCGGGAGCGGCTCGCCGGGCCGGGTGTGGTGACGGGAGGTCAGCCGACACGATGAGAGCATTGACCGTATTGCTGCTGTTTCTGGGTAGCGCGCTGCCCGCCGCCGGCGCGCCCGCCGGGGAGACCGACACCGACCAGCTGCTGGCCCTGCACCGGATCGTGCTCGAAGCCCATCTGACGCGCGACGTCGACCTGTTGCTGCGCGACGAGAGCGACGACTATGTCGTCGTGAGCCGGGAGAGATCAGCACGCCGACAATAGCCGAGCGGCGCAAGCAGCTCGGTGCGTATCTCGCGAGCACCGACTTCGAGATTTACCGCGACGAGGTGCCGCCCAGGGTCAGGGTCTCCGACGACGGGACGCTCGGCTGGGTCGTCGTGCAGGTCACGGCCCGCGGCCTGCAGAAGGAGGCGAACGGCCCCGGCAAGACGATCACCTTCACGAGCGGCTGGATCGAGCTGTACGAGAAGCGCGAGGGCCGCTGGCTGCGCACCGGCAACGTCTCCAACTTCAAGCCATGACACCGAGGGGGGCGCCGATGACATCACGCAGGCCGTCGACGTGGACGTCCATGGGCCGGCTCCGCGTGGCGGTGCTGCCGGTCGTCCTGCTCGTGGCCGCCACCGGGTGCCGGCAGCAGCCGGAGGAGTCTGCGGCCGGGCCGGATCTGGGCAAGGTCGATTTTCCGATCTCATGCTCCACCGAGGCGCAGACCGAGTTCAACCGCGCCGTCGCTCTGCTGCACCACATGACCTATCCGCAGGCGCGGGCGGTCTTCCAGCAGGTGGCGACGATCGATCCCGGCTGCGCCATGGCTCACTGGGGCGTCGCGATGACGCTGTTCCAGCCGCTCTGGCCGACGCGCCCGGGACCCGACGAGCTCGAGCGAGGCCGGGACGAGGTCCGGCAGGCTCGAGCGCTCCACCCGCCGACCGACCGGGAGCGGCTGCTCGTGGACGCGGCGGGAGCCTTCTTCGCCGAACCCGAGTCGACCGACTACTGGGAGAGGATCCGCCGGTGGGAGCAGGCGATGGAGAAAACATACACCGCCTTTCCGGATGACCCGGAGGTCGCCGCCTTCTATGCGCTGGCTCATCTGGCCACGGCGCCATCGGATGCCGTCTCGCACGAGCATTCGGACCGCGCCGCGGCGATCCTCCTCGCGATCTACGAGAAGAACCCCGAGCATCCGGGCGCCATGCACTATCTGATTCATGCGAACGATGTGCCGGGACGCGAGCACGAATCGCTCGAGATCGTCCGCAAGTACGAGACGATAGCCCCGAACAACCCCCATGCGCTCCACATGCCCACGCACATCTACACCCGGCTGGGCGATTGGGATGCCGTGATCCGGGGCAACCTGCGCGCGGCGGAAGCGGCCCTGCAGCATCCCGCGGGCGACCAGGGCGAGTTCGTCTGGGATGAGTTCCCGCACGCGATCGAGTATCTCGTCTACGCGTACCTTCAGAAGGGACAGGACGAGGAGGCGGAGGCACAGATGGATCGCCTGCACGCGACCGGGACGCTGCAGCCGACCTTCAAGACCGCCTTCCACCTGGCGTCCACCCGGGCGCGGGTCGCCCTGGAGCGCCATGACTGGAGCGAGGCGATGTCGCTGGAGCCCCGCGAGAGCAAGTCGGTGGACTGGGATCGATTCGCATGGCCCGAGGCCATTGGCTGGTTCGCCCGGGGGCTTGGCGCCGCTCACCAGGGTGAGATCGAATCCGCGCGACAGGCCCTCGAGCGGCTCGAACAGCTCGAAGCGCAGTCGTCGCGGACGGGCGAGGTCCTTTTCACCCGCAATATCCACGTTCTGCGTCTGACGGTGCAGGCGTGGCTGGCTCATGCGATGAAGAACGAAGATCGAAGCCTCGCGGTAATGCGGGAGGCCGCCGATTTCGAGGCCGCCACACCCAAGCACCCGGTGACTCCCGGCCCGACCCTGCCCGCATCCGAGCTGCTCGGCGACCTCCTGCTGGATCAGGGCCGCTCGGGCGAGGCGCTCGCCGCCTATGAGCGATCGCTGGTGCTGTATCCGGGTCGACTCAACAGCCTTCTGGGAGCTGCGCGCGCCGCGCAACGGTCCGGCGGGGAGCTTCGGGCTCGGGACTACTACCGTCAGGTGATCGAGAATGCCGGGGGCGGCACGAGATCCGAGATCCTGGAAGAGGCGCACCGCTTCGTTCCCCTGGAAGGTTGAGCCCGCGCCGTGAATGAAACGACCATGACGGACCCACGAGAGCTGCTGCGTTGCGACCGCAGTGTCTGGCTGCTGGCCGGGGCCACGGCCCTGCTGCACCTTCTCGCCGCCGGCACCTACGGCATCTTCCGCGACGAGATGTACTACGTCGCCTGCGCGGGTCATCTCGCGTGGGGGTACGTGGATCATCCGCCGCTCGTGGCGGTCGTCGCCTGGCTGGTGAGCCACACCCTCGGCACGTCGGTCTTTGCGCTCAGGCTGGTGCCGGCACTGTGCGGCGGCGCGCTCGTCGTGCTGGGCGCGGCGATGGCGCGCCGGCTCGGCGGCGGGCGGTACGCGCAGCTGCTCGCCGGCGTCGCGATCGCGCTCGCGCCCCAGTACGTCGGCATGCTGTCGATCTACTCGATGAACGCGATGGACCTCGTGATCTGGTCCGCGTTGATCCTGGTGATGCTGCACATCCTGGCGACGGACGACAGCCGTGCTTGGCTCCTGTTCGGCGTCCTGGCCGGCGTCGGGCTCGAGAACAAGCTCAGCGTGATCTTCCTGTGCTTCGGCCTCGGGATCGGATTACTCCTTGCGGGACGATGGCGCGTCCTGCGCGATCCGTATCTGTGGCTGGGCGCCGCCATCGCCGCCGTCCTCTTCGCCCCGCACGTCGTCTGGCAGATCGCACACGGCTGGCCCACCGTCGAGTTCGTCAGGGAGGCTACCCAGAACAAGAACATCGCCTACGCCCCGCTCGCTTTCATCGGCGAGCAGGTGAAGATGATGAACCCGATCGCCCTCCCGCTGTGGCTGGCCGGGCTGGTCGCGCTGCTCGTCTCGAAGCCGATGCGCCCCTATCGTGCCTGCGGCTGGGCCTATCTCGCGGTGCTGCTCCTGATGACGACCCAGGCGTCCAAGCCGTACTACCTGTCGCCGTTCTACCCGGTCCTTCTCGCCGCAGGAGCCGCCGTCGTCGAGCGCGCCGCGCGGGGCCGGGGCTGGCTGAGGCCGATCGCCCTCGGCGCCGTCGTCGTGTCGGGGCTCCTTTTCGCCCCGCTGGCCAAGCCGTTCCTGCCGCCCGACGCCTATGTCGCCTACTCCTCCGCTTTCGGCATCGGCCCCGGATCCGACGAGCGGCACGAGGTCGGCCGTCTGCCTCAGTTCTACGCCGACATGCAGGGCTGGAAGGAGATGGCCCAGGCGGTCGCGCGAGTCTATCGCGCCCTGCCGTCCGAAGAGCAGTCACGAACCTGCATCTTCGCACGCAACTACGGACAGGCCGGTGCCATGGAGCGCTTCGGGCCCGCCCTCGGGCTGCCGCAGGTGATCTCGGGCCACAACAACTACTGGCTGTGGGGCGCGGATGGCTGCACCGGAGACGTGGTGATCCTGATCGGCGGGGACCGGGAGGATTACGCCTCGTCGTTCGCCGAGGTGACCGCCGGCGGCCGCTTCGACTGCCGCGACTGCATGCCGTACGAGAACCACCAGACGCTCTGGGTGGCGAGGGGGATACAGGCTCCCCTTGCCGATGTCTGGCCGCGCGTGAAGCACTTCGACTGACCAGCCTCCGACTGGTACCGGCGCACCCGGCGCGCTAGGGTGAGAAGAGAGGTCGATTCTCGCAAGGAGGTGCCCGATGGTCGAACGAATACCCGATCTGCCGGACAATGTCCTCGGTTTCACGGCAAAAGGGAAGGTGACCGCAAGTGACTACGAAAAGGTCGTCATCCCGGCGGTGGAGGAGCACTTCTCCCGCCGAGGGAAGGCCCGCTTCCTGTACCACCTCGGGCCCGAGTTCTCGGGCTTCGAGGCGGCCGCCATGTGGGACGACACGAAGCTGGGGCTGAAGCACCTGACCGGCTGGGAGCGCATGGCGGTCGTGACGGATGTGGACTGGATCCGGGCGTCCGTGAAGATCTTCGGCCTGGCCATGCCGGGCCACATCCGCGTTTTCCGCAACGACGAGCTTGCCGAGGCGAAGCGCTGGATCACGGAATCGCCCGCCGCGGCCGCGTGAGATGCGGACGGTAGCCCGCTCTGTACGGAGGTGACCTCATGGCGGTACCGAGCATTCCGGGGGCATGGATCGCCGTGCTCCTGGTCCCTGGCATCGTGGTGCTGGGCTTGGGCTACGGCACGGGGCATCGCATCTGGTTCTACGCGGGGCTGCTGATCACCCTGGCGGGGGTGCTCCTGGGGCTGCAGAGGATCATCCTGGGCGGTGGCACCGGGCACCCGGGGCGCTGACCGCGGCCGGTGCGCAACAGGATTCGTGCGACCCTGCGGCGCCTCCGCGTGTTATAGACCCATGCGCCTGCTCCCATCCTTCATCCCGGAGGCACCAAAGCGGGTCGCCTTTCTCGTCATCCTGCTGTGCGCCGTGCCTGCGGCAGACCGCTCCCCGGCCGCGACACCGCGAGAGGGGTCGCCCACGCTCGCCGAGCTCGTCGAGCGCAACACGGCCGCGATGGGCGGCCGCAAGGCGATCGAGGCGACGCGTTCGGTCACGTATCACCTTCGGATCCAGGAGCCTTCCTTCACCGTCGAGGGTGACTACGTGGCCGACCGGGAGGGCCGTATGCGCATCGACGTGTACGCCGACGGGAAGCGCGTCTACACCGAGGCGCGCGACGGCAAGGACTCGTGGCAGATGGGACAGGATGGCGTGGCGCAGACGAGCAGCGGCCCCGGCGCCGCGGCGCTCTGGCACGGCACCCAGTTTCCCGGCAAGCTGCTCGGACTGCACGAGATGGCGGCGCACGGGCACACCCTCGAGCCGGCCGGCGATGAGACGCTGGACGGAACGCTCTATCACGTCATCAAGCTGACCTACAGCGACGGGTTCACGACCTGGCTCTACCTCGACTCCCGCACCAGCCTGATCGCGCGACAGCGCGACGAGCGCGCGCTGCATCCCGACGCCGATCCGGCGGTCAAGTGGGTCGAGACGCGCATGGAGGACTACCGGCCGGTCGAGGGTGTCATGCGCCCGCGCACCAGCCGGCAGATCGATCTCCGCACGGGAGCGACCGTCCAGACCGCCACCGTAACGTCGATCGAGGTGAACGTCGCCCCCGCGGCGGATCTGTTCCGCTTCGGTACCGATCCTCCTCCGCGGAAGGAAAGATGACGACTCCGCGGACCGCGTCCCGGGTGCTCGCGCCCGTGTTCGTGCTGCTGCTGGGCAGCGCCGGCTGCGCCTCGCTCGAGCACCCGCATGCCTGGGACGAGGCGGTTCGTCACTCGCGCCACATCCTGCACGAGTACATCGAGGCCACCGGCGTGCCGGCGCTGCAGATCGCCGTGGGAGTCGATGGGGAGATTGTCTGGTCCGAGGCGTTCGGCTCGGCGGAGCTGTCGCCCGAGCGGCCCGCCACGACCGATTCGCGTTTCCGGATTGCGAGCATCTCCAAGCTGCTCACCGGCACACTCACCGCGAAACTCGCCGACGAGGGGGTGCTGGATCTCGATCGTCCGATCGGCGAATACGTGCCCGGCCTGCCGGACGCCTGGCACGACATCACCGCCCGGATGCTCGTGCATCACACGAGCGGCATCCCCCATTACGCCGACGCGGCGGACGCTCTCGACACGACCCCTTACACGACGACGCGCGACGCGCTGAAGCGGTTCGAGGATCGGCCATTGCTGTATCCCCCGGGTTCGGCGGAAGCCTATTCGAGCTACGCGTACACCGTGCTGGCACTCGCCATCGAGCAGGTCACCGGCCGGCCGTTCACCGAGGTGATGCAGGACCGGATCCTGGATCCGCTCCGCATGACGCACACCGGCCCGGACCTCCGATCCTCTCCACCGTCGGAAGTCACGGCCTTCTACAACCTGACGGACGAAGGGAAGATCGAGCCGGCGCCCGAAGTCGATCTGAGCGGTCGATGGGCGGGAAGCGGATACCTCTCCACCGCCGAGGACCTCGTGAGGTTCGGGATGGCCCACACGCAACCCGGCGTCCTGTCGGCGAACGTCCTCGAGCTCGTGGGGCAGCAGCAGTCGCTGCCCGACGGTACGCAGACGAAAGAAGGGTTCGGCTGGGGGCCCCGCTCGGACTGGGACGGACGACGCATGCTCTGGGGCGACGGCAGCACCCCTGGATCGCGTTGCGGGCTGCTCGTGTATCCGGATGACGGCGTCGCGATCGCGATCCTGACGAACCTGCGCGGGCTGGCCCTCGAGCGCGGTGAATTCCAGACTCTCGCCCCCCTGTTCTTCGCGGCACGCAAGGAGAAGCGCCCGGTGCCGCCCGCGGCCTCGATGACGGGAACCTGGACCGGCACCGTCAAGGTGGGCGACACGGCGATCGCGGCTCGGCTCGTGGTGGAGAGCGGAGGGCACGGCACGCTCGCTTTCGCCGGGTGGCGGACTCTGCGGATAGCCGACATGTACCGGATCGATCAGGAAACCTGGGTCGTGGCGCTCGACCGTGACGGATTCTTCCCCGTCACGATCATGATGGAGACCGACCGGATGGCGGTGTCGGCGCCACGGGCTGGCTGGTCCTTCACGATGACCCGCTCCGGGCCCGCTGGAAGCTGAACACCGGCTCTCACCGGCTCCTCATGGTACGATGCCGACGCCCCATGCAGGAGCGATCCATGCCCGATCAGCCGAGCGAGCGCTATCTCGACCCGACACACGAGTCGGGCCGCGCGTTTCTCATGCGCGGGATCGAGGGCCGTGTCGTCATGCTCAACCTGCTTCGCTTCCGTGACGTCGCCGACTACTCCGCGCACCCCCGTCTCGATCCCGGCAGGCCGATCAGCGGCGAGGAAGCGTACCGCCTGTACATCCGGCACACCCTGCCTCACCTGGAGGCGTCGGGCGGAGAGCTGATGTTTTTCGGCGAGGGAGGCCCGTGGCTCATCGGGCCTCCGGACGAACGATGGGACGCCGCGATGCTGGTGCGCCAGCGAAGCGTCGAGGACTTCATGGCGTTCGCATCCAACCGGGACTATCTGGAGGGGATGGGGCACCGGGTAGCGGCTCTGGAGGACTCGCGGCTGCTTCCTCTGTTCCAGAAGGATGGGACCCGCGGCACGCATCGGACGGCGCGTCTCACCGCGTCCCGGTACGTCATCGCCGTCAACGACCTCGATCGGTCCGTGCGCTACTACCGTGACGTCCTGGGGTTCGAGGCGTTCGATGCGGGGGATCCCGGCTGGCGCTTTCTCGTTCGCGGCGGCTGCTTCATCATGGTCGGCGGGTGCCCCGATGCGCTGCCACCGGCACGGCTCGGGGATCACTCCTACTTCGCCTACGTCGAGGTGGATGACGTGGACCGTCTGCACGCCGAGGTGACCGTAAAGGGCGCCGAGCTGGTCAAGCCGCTACGCAGCGAGCCCTGGGGCATGAGGGAGTTCGGCATCCGGACCATCGATGGCCACCGGATGATGTTCGGCGCCGCGACGAAGAGCGGCGGCTGATCAGCCCGGGCCGCCGGCGTCTGTCTCCGCCTCGGCCTTCTCCAGCCTGCGCTGCGCTTCCTCCCACTGCCTGTCGAGCCGCGAAAGCTCCTCCTGCGTCGTCTTGCGGCGCTCGCCGAGCGCGCGCGCCTCGCCTTCCTGCCGGTAGACCGACGGGTCGGCCATCCGCGCGTCAATCTCGTCGAGGCGCGACTCGGCCTGCGTGATCGCCTCCTCCAGCGCGGCGACGCGATCGCGGAACGACTTCAACCTGCGATTGCGTTCGTTGCGCGCCTCCGCCTTCGCCCGCTTCTCCTCGCGACTCCTGCGGGCCGCCGGCCCGCGCGCCGTCGAGGCCTCTTCCGCGGCGTCCGCCGTGGCCCGAGCCGCCGGCCCCGGCTCCTCGACGAGAGAGGCCCGGTACGCGTCGTAGCCGCCGTCGTGGATCACCAGCCTGCCGTCCTTCAGCCCGGCCGCCCGCGTGGCCACCTTGTTGATGAAGTACCGATCGTGCGACACGAACATCAGCGTGCCGTCGTACCGGGCCAGCGCGTCCTCCAGCGCCTCGCGCGCGGGCAGATCGAGGTGGTTGGTCGGCTCGTCGAGCAGGATGAAGTTTCCCGGGTCGAGCATCAGCCGCGCCAGTGCGAGACGGTTCTTCTCGCCGCCCGAGAGAACGTCCACCTGCTTGAACGCCTCCTCGCCCGAGAACTGGAAGATGCCGAGAAGGGACCTCAGCTCGCCCGGGGTGCGCGAAGGCGCCCAGGCCTGCATCTCCTCGAGCACCGTCCGGCCGGGAGTGAGCGTCTCCAGGACGTGCTGTGCGAAGTAGTGCATGATTACCTTCTCGCCGGGATCCACCTCGCCGGCGTCCGCGGGGATCAGGCCCGCCACGATCTTGAGCAGCGTCGACTTGCCGGAGCCGTTCGGCCCCAGGAGTGCGACCCGATCGCCGCGATACAGATCCAGATCCAGCCCTCCCGCCTCCCCACCCAGCACCCGTCGCTCTCCGAACGCCTTGCGCACTCCCGCCAGGTGCAGCACGCGCGCCGCCGACCGCGGGGCGGGCGGCAGCAGGAAACGCCAGGTCTTCTCCTCGGGCGCCACCTGCGTGCGCTTCATCTTCTCCAGCATCTTGATCCGGCTCTGCACCTGCCGCGCCTTGGTCGCCTTGTACCGGAACCGCTCGATGAAGCGCTCGACCTCGGCGACCCGGTGCGCTTCCTGCGCCGCCGCGGCGCGCGCCCGCTCGCGCGCCTGCTCCTTCTCCACCCGGTACCGGTCGTAGTTTCCCTTGTAGACGGTCACCTGTCCTCGTTCCAGGTCGGCGATCCCTCCGGCCAGCCGGTTGAGGAACACCCGGTCGTGCGAGACGATGATCAGCGCGGAGGGCGCCTCGGCGAGAAAGCTCTCCAGCCAGGCCACCGCTTCGAGATCGAGATGGTTGGTCGGCTCGTCCAGCAGCAGGTAGTCGGGGCTCTTGAGCAGCAGCGAGCCGAGAGCGGCACGCATCCGGTAGCCGCCCGACATCTCGCCCAGAGGCCGCTGCTGGTCTTCGATCGAGAAGCCGAGGCCGGTCAGGATTCGCTTCGCCTCCGACTCGATCCGGAACCCCCCGGCCACCTCGAACCGGTGCTGCAGCTCGCCGGCATGGACGGTCATCCTCTCCAGCTCGGCGCCCTGGAGCCGGGTCATGTCGTCGTGCGCCGCGGCCATCTCGGACTCGAGCGTGAGGATTCCTCGGGGAAGCTCGAAAGCAACGCCCCGAGCACGGTCCCCTCGGCGAGCCGGGCCCCCTCCTGCGGCAGGTATCCCAGCGTCATCTCGCGGGGCCGCTCCACCCGCCCGGCGTCGGGCTCCTCCTCGCCGGCCAGAAGCCGAAGGAGCGTCGTCTTCCCGGAGCCGTTGCGTCCGACCAGACCGACGCGGCTTCGGGGCGGGATCGCCCAGGTCAGACCCTTGAGGATTCTGGTGCGGACCGTACGATTTGTCGATCGATTCGAGCCGGAGCATGGAGCCATGTTAGCCGACACCGGCCTCGCTCTGGCGCAGGGGCCGGGACTATCATGGCTGCCATGATCACCCCACTGCTCCGGCGTCGGCTCGTCCGTTTGGTCCTCGTCGCCATCCTCCCCCTTGCGCTGGTCACGCAACTGTCCGCACTCGACCGGCTGCAGAGGCGGCTCGGCCCCGAGGACGGCCTGACCTTCTCCGAGGTCACGACGGTGGCGCAGGACGAGGCCGGCTTCATCTGGATCGGGACGACCGGAGGTGTCTTCCGGTTCGACGGCACCGAGGTCCGCCGCTGGGACGAGGCCGGCTTCCGAACGACTGTCAACTCGATCGTGACCAGCCCCTCCGGTCAGGTCGCCATCACCGCCTGGCCGTTTCGCTTGTGGGAGGTGCTCGGGAACCGGATCGTCCCGGTGTCGGGCCCCGATGGCCAGCCGCTCGAGCTCGCCGCCGCATCGGTCTGGGACGGCGGCGGCCGGCTCTGGGCCCCTCTCGAGGACAGGCTGCTCGTGAGGGATGCCGGTGGCGTGTGGGCGACCATCCCGCTGGAGGCGATCGACTCGGAGCCGCCACTCTGGCTGGCAGACGCGGCTCCGGGCATTCTGATCGCGACGGAGCGCGGCCTCTGGCTGTTCGACGAATCCCTGGACGCTCACCGGCTGGTGAGCCTGCCGGGGATCCACAGGGCGCGGGCGGCGACCGGCGGCTCGTACTGCCTGCTCATGGAGGACGGTCGCGTCCTGCGGCTCACCGATGGCCGACTCGTCGAGCTGTTCCGCAGCGCGGCCCGCCCGATCGATCTGACGGTGCGCGGCACCACTATCTGGGTCTCGTACGATTCGCAGCTCGTGACGATCCCGCCGGGCACGCCGCCCATGATCCTCACCGCACCCGAGGGGATCGCCAGCGGCGGGCAGATGCTCGTCGATCGGGAGGGATCGCTCTGGGTGAGCACCTTCAGGGGCTTGCTCCAGTTCCCCGAGCCCGACACCGTCGCCTGGCAGAGGACGGACGGCATGGCATCGACCGACCCGCGCCGTCTCGTCGAGAGCCCGGATGGGATCTGGGTCGACTCGTGGACGGGGCTGACGCACCTGACCGGCAGCGGGCGTGCATGGTCTCCCGAGGCGGTCCCCGACACGTTGACCAGCGCGATCTGCGTCAGCAGCGGGATGACGTTCCGGGCTGGCTACCGGGGCCGTTATCTCGAAGGACACGAAAGACGACTTGTCTCCCAGCCGGAGCCGGCACTCCGGTCCCTTCGTGATTGCGCCGCCGGAGCGGCAGGCAGGGTCTGGATGATCTCAATCTCGGTCTGGCCGTCGCGGAGGATACGACGGGACGCGCCAGAGGCCCGATGCGCGCGAACGGCCCGCCCGGTCTTGCCCAGACGTCGAACGGGCGAGTCCTCGAAGACTCGCGGGGCCGCTTGTGGGTGTCGGTCGACGAGGAGGTTTGCTCCGCCGATGCCGCGGAGGTGGCGTCATCCGGAACCGGTCATTGGACATGTGATTCCGCCCCCGGATCCGGCGCCATCCTCGATCTGATCGAGCTCCCTTCCGGATCGCTCTGGGCCGCGACCCGGCGGCAGGGTCTGCTCCGGCGGCAGGACGACGGCGTCTGGGAGCCGATACCGGGATCGCGGCTCCTCCCGACGGGCCTGGTGCGGTCGCTGGAGCTGTCGCCCTCGGGCGGCGTGTGGGTGATCAGCTTCGGCACCATCCTGCGGGTCGTCGAGCGCCCCGGGACGGATGACGGCCTCGAAATCATCGAACGTCCGTCGGCATGGCACGGGTTGATGCTGAGCGACGCGGAGGACCTGATCGAGCAGAAAAGCGGCGATCTCTGGATCGCGACACTGGCGGGTCTCGTCCACATTCCACCCGAAGTGCGCAACTCCGCGCCGGGTGTGCCTCCCGTGGCCCTGGTGGAGGCTTCGGTCGACGGCCAGTCGCTGCCGATCGGGGAGACGGCGACCCTGTCGTACCGGAAGGATCGCATCGCGCTGCGCTTCGCGGCGCTTTCGTATCGCGACCCGGCGCTGCTGCGCTACCAGGTGCGGCTGGACCCCGATGCGCCGTGGCGGAACGCATCAGGCCCCCCGTCGTTCCGGTTCGTCGATCTCCCGGCCGGCACCTGGCATGCCGAGGTGCGCGCCTCGCTCGACGGAACACGCTGGTCACCCGAACCGGCCCGTTTCTCGTTCACGATCCTCCCCCCGTTCTGGAGCACCTGGTGGTTCGCGCTGTTCGTCGGCTCACTGTTGATCGCGATCGCCTATGTCCTGTACCGGATCCGCCTGGCGCGGCTCCTCGCGCTGGAGCGTGTGCGTACGCGTATCGCCGCCGACCTGCACGACGACATCGGCGCCAGTCTGTCACGCATGGCGATCCAGAGCGAGCTGGCCCGGCGAAAGAGGGACGGCGACCCGGCCCTGGCGGACCGGCTGCTCCATGAGATCGGCGAGTCGGCGCGCGCGCTGGTCGACTCGATGGGAGACATCGTCTGGTCGGTCGACCCGCGTCGGGACAATCTCACCAGTGTCGTCACGCGCGTCCGGGAGTTCGCGCTGGACATGCTCGAGCCGCCCGGCATCACCCTCGTGATGAGAACGCCGTCCGACACGGACCGGATACGGCTGACGCCGGAACAGCGCCGGCACCTCTATCTCATCGCCAAGGAGGCGGTCAACAACATCACCAAGCATGCCGGGTGCCGCAACGTGTCGATCGGTCTGGCTCTGGAGGGCCGCCGCCTCAGCCTGGAGGTCAACGACGATGGACGAGGGTTCGAGGGCGATCCGCCGGCCGGACGTGGAGGACAGGGTCTGGCCAGCATGCGCAGCCGCGCCGGGCAGCTCGGCGGGGCTCTCTCGGTCGAATCGGGGCCGGAGTCCGGCACACGACTGAAGCTCTCCTTCGATCTGGCGCGGGTCCCCGCATGAAGATGCGCTGTGCGGAGCAGCCCCTTCGAGGTAAGCTTCCCGCATGACGGACAATCTGCCGGTGAGCGTGGCGATCATCGATGATGACGAGCGGCTGCGGGAAGCACTCGCCATGCTGATCGCGGGCACACCAGGATATCGCCTCACGGGTGACTTCGGCTCGATGGAGGAGGCCGTCGCGCCGATGGACGGCGACCCCCCCGATGTCCTCCTGCTCGACATTCACCTGCCCGGCATGCTCGGCTCGGAGGGGGTGAGTGTCGTCCGAAAGAGACATCCCGGCACGCAGGTCCTGATGCTGACGGTCTACGCCGAGCAGGATCTCGTCTTCGAGTCGATCTGCGGCGGCGCATGCGGCTATCTGCTCAAGAAGACGCCGCCCGCGCGCCTGCTCGAAGCGATCCGGGAGGCGCACGACGGGGGCTCGCCGATGTCACCCGAGATCGCTCGCAAGGTGGTCGGCCGGCTGCAGGACGCGCCGCACCTGCCGGGCGGCCCAGGGGAGGGCCTGACGCCGCATGAGGTCCGGCTGCTCAAGCTGCTCGCCGAGGGGCACAGCTACCAGTCAGCGGGCGCTGAGCTGAAGATCAGCGTCAACACCGTGCGCAGTTACGTTCGCAGTATCTACGACAAGCTTCACGTCCACACGAAGTCCGAGGCGGTGACCAAGGCGTTCCGCAAACGCCTGATCACCTGACCACGCACCATCCGCTCCCCCCGGATTCTCGCATGTTCATGCGGTGCCCCGCCGGCGACCACGGGGTACCTTACGGACCGCAACGTGGGAGACCCTCTGGCCCAGGGCTCCCTCCGGGGAGCTCTCGCATGCCGATACCACAGTCCTTGCCGCACCGCGCCCGTTTCGCCGCTGCGCTCGTTTTGATCCTGTCCGGCGTCGCACCTCTGAACGCGACCACCATCGTTCATATCCCGTTCGACAGGCTGGTCACGTCCGCCGGGCTGATCGCCGAGGTTACCGTCCTCGAGACGCATACCGAGATGGTCCACACACCCGGCTATCGGCCATCCCGAACCACGGCCATGCCGAAGACGACCCGTATCCCCCAGAGGATGGCGAAGGAGGACGTACCTCCACCGCCATGGGCGGCGCCGGTCTCCGCGGGTGTCGAGCCGGGCAGAGTGATCTTCACTCACATCACACTCGCGATCGACAACGTCATCAAAGGTAAGGCCCCCGCTGTCATCCATCTGCGGATGCCGGGCGGCGAGCATGGCGGCCTGACCATGGTCGTTCACGGCCTGCCGAGGTTCGCTCGGGAAGGCAGGTACCTGCTGCTCCTCTCCCCCGACTACGAGAGCCAGGGCGCGCCGGTCGTCGGCTTCAACCAGGGTTTCTTCCGGATCGAGCCCGACCCGGCCGGCGGCGAAGGAATGTTGCGGGACGACGCAGGCGACTGGGTCATCGGGATCGAGAACCGGAATGTCGTCCGCCGGGCCGGCCCGGGCCGGAGCAATCCAGCCGGCCGGCCACCGAGCTTCTCGCTGCCGTCGCCCGGCGACTCGACTCTGGTTCGAATCATCCGGCGTCCCATCGCGCTACTGGGATTCGACCGAGCCTCCCCTCACCGTATCGAGAATGATCTCGCTCATCATGGACGTTCCCGGCTGGAACGAACCGTCGCCCGCGACGGTCACGCCCGCGCCGGGGCGCGGGGTGCGGCCATGACGAGCCGCCGGGCCGGACGGGCCGTGGCGCTCCTGACCGCCGCGATCATGACGTTCGCGGCGACCATTCCTCTCGTGGCCTACAACATCAGCACCTGGTGGCCCGACAGCGACAATGTCGTCATGGACGACATATTTCTTCCCGCAGCCACCTGGGCCGGGCCGGCCGAGTCCCAGCTCCTGGAGTGGAACGAAATCGATCGCGCCGATCTGTCCCATCCCTTTCTGATCAGCAGCGCTCCCGAGTACAGCTTCGGCTCCGGCGACAACGACAACACCATGGGTTTTCTCGACGATGCCGGCCTGCAGAGTCAGTACGGGATCTCGTACGCCACCGCCGGCGGCACCGGCGCGCTGGCCGTGACCGTCACCTGGGCCTCGGGAACGGAGCTCGTGGAAGCCGACATCATGGTCGACCCGTCGCTTCCCTGGAGTCTCGGCCCGGACGACAACAACTGGTTCCAGTCCACCATGTTGCACGAGGCGGGCCATGCCCGTGGCCTGGGCCATCACCAGGTATGGCAGTCGATCATGAACGATGGCACGAGCAAGCTGCTGCGGGACGAGACGCTCTACATGGACGACATGAACGGCATCCGGCAGCATGCGACTGCGGTGCAGGAGGTCGATATCGTCCTGTACCCGAAATCGCACAACGGCACGGGGCCCCAGTGGATGACGACGAGCGCTACGACATTGCGTGAGGGCCAGCCGGTCACCTTCAGCAACTGGTCGTTCGAGAATCGCGGCTCGGTGGCGTCCGGCCTCGCCACGTTCGAGGTCTACCTCGCCAATACCCCCGCCCTGAGCCCACCGCTGACGCTGCTCAACACCGGGAACATTCCGTCCTCCCAGGGAAACAGCTACGGGATCATGAACTGGACGTCGACGATCCCGACGTTGCAGGACTGCACCGTGAAGTACGTCGGCGCCATCGCCCCCTCCAACCCGGCCTGGAACGAGCGGTTCGAGCAGAACAACACCGTCGCGTTCACGAACGGCTCGCGCAATCCGGTCCAGCTCAGCCTTCTGCTCGCGCGGGACCGGTACGAGCCGAACGATGCCGTCAACACCTCATACACCATCTCGAGAGACTTCTCCAACAACACCCTGAGCCTCGATTCGGATACCGACCATGACTGGTACACCTTCTACCTTCCCAAGACGATGACGGTCGTCCTCGACCTGAGCTTCACCCACGCTCTGGGTGACATCGACCTCGAGCTGAGGAACACGGCTCAGACCGTGCTGGCGGCCTCCGCCGGAACGAGCAACTTCGAGCACATCCAGATCCGGCTCGCGAGCGGGTACTACCGGATCCACGTCTACGGCTACGGAACGGGAGCCTGCAACCGATACTCGATGACGCTGCACAGCTTCGAGTGTCTGCAGGATGCCGACTGCCCGGGCGCCACCGGCGGTATCTGCGGCGACAAGTTCTGCAGCGGTCTCACGAACACCTGTGTCCAGATCATTCCACCCTGCAGTGACGGCGACCCCTGCACCCAGGATCTCTGTTTCGAGGTGCACGGCGGGTACTGCCTGAACCTTCCCGATCCGACACTCGACCCGGAAGGAGACGGCTTCTGCTCCAGCATCGACAACTGCCCGAACGTATACAACCCGGGGCAGGAGGACACCGACGGCGACGGAATCGGGGACGCCTGTGAGATCTGACGCGCGGAGGGTCCGGCCCGGCCTGTTCGTCGTGCTGGCGATCTGCTCCGGGCTCGCCTGGGCGGATACCATCGAGGTGAAGCGTCCCGAGGAGAGGGCCGGATGGCTCGATGCCGTCGCCGAGCGGATCGTATCGGAGGAATACGGCTTCACCGCCCGTGGCCCCCGTGGGTTCTCGGCGCCCAACCGCGCCCAGGACCTCCGGGCAACACTCGGCCCCGCCGGCCTCCAGGTCACCTCGCGCGCGCCGGCCGCGAGTCCGGAAGGGACGTGGGAGCTCCGGCTGACTCCTGTGGCCTGGGGACGCACACCTTCGCTCTCTCCTCTGCCGGATGCCGCACCCCGCGCAATGGGGAACCGCGCCACTTTCGACCGCGGGGTGATCACCGAGTGGTACATGAACGATGATCATGGGCTGGAGCAGGGGTTCACGATCGCATCGCCTCCCGCAGGCGGTGATCCCGGCGCGGATCTGGTTCTGGAGATCGCGATCGGGGGGACCGTGGTCGGGCATCTCGCAGACTCCGCGCGGGGAGTGGTCTTCGCGGATGCCGGCGGACGGCCCGTCGCACGCTACGCGGGCCTGTCGGTCGCCGACGCATCCGGAAGTGAGATCCCGGCGCGTCTCGAGTTGGCCCCCGGTCTCATCCGGATCGTCGTGCAGGATCGCGACGCCTCGTATCCCCTTACCATCGATCCGCTGCTGACCTCCCCTTCCTGGACGACCGAGTCGAATCAAACGAGCGCCTCGTACGGCATTTCCGTGGCGACGGCGGGCGACGTGGACGGCGACGGATACTCGGATTTCCTCGTCGGTGCGTTCCTCTACGACAACGGCCAGACCGACGAAGGGCGCGTGTTCCTGTACACGGGCGGGCCATTCGGTCCGTCGTCGACTCCCGCCTGGACCTTCGAGTCGAACCAGGTCAGCGCGCTTGCGGGGTTCGCCTCGGCAGGGGCCGGCGACGTCAACGGCGACGGATACGACGACGTGATCGTCGGCGCCTATCTCTACGACAACGGCCAGACCGACGAAGGGGCCGCGTGGGTTTTCCTGGGCTCGCCGGCCGGGCTCTCGGCCACACCATCCTGGATCGCCGAGGGGAACCAGGCCGGCGCCTACTTCGGCTACTCGGTCTCGACCGCCGGCGACGTCAACGGCGACGGATACGACGACGTGATCGTCGGCGCCCATCTCTACGACAACGGCCAGACCGACGAAGGGGCCGCATGGGTCTATCTCGGTTCGGCCTCCGGTCTCGAGCCGGCCCCCTCCTGGATGGGCGAAGGGAATCTCGGCAATGCCTATTTCGGGTACTCGGTCGCGCCGGCCCTCGATACCAATGGCGACGGTTACGACGACATCATCGTGGGGGCGAGCGGCTACACCAACGGCCAGACACAGGAGGGGGCGGCGTTCGTCTATCTCGGCTCGGCTTCGGGGTTGAGCGCCACGGCGTCCTGGACAGGCGAGCCGAACACCCCGACCGCCCGGTTCGGCTGGTCCGTGGCCGGCGTGGGCGACGTCAACGGCGACGGATACGCCGATGTGGTGATGGGCGGTCCCTTCTGGGACAACCCGGCCGGATACACCAACGAGGGGCTCGTCTACCTGTACTACGGCACGCCGGCAGGCCCGTCGCCGACCCGGGCATCGTTCAACCCGAATCCCTTCCAGCTCCAGGCCTACATTGGGCTACTCGGTGGGCGCGGCCGGCGACGTCAACGGAGACGGCTACGCCGATATCCTGGTGGGCGCGCCTCTCTACGACAACGGACAGGCCGACGAAGGACGGGCGTATCTCTTCCTCGGCTCACCGACGGGGCCGCTGAACCCGACCTGGACGGTGGAGACGAACCAGGTGGGCGGCCAGATGGGGATCGCCGTGGCCACGGCGGGGGACGTCAACGGTGACGGATACTCGGATATCATCATCGGCTCGAACTTGTACG
Source organism: uncultured Acidobacteriota bacterium (assembly GCA_963806495.1). Lineage (GTDB taxonomy): Bacteria > Acidobacteriota > Polarisedimenticolia > JACPZX01 > DASXTC01 > CAWDYA01. The sequence goes on from CAWDYA010000001.1 coordinate 287,295, forward strand.
ACAACGGCCAGGCGGATGAGGGGCGGGCCTGGCTCTACCTCGGCGGGGCCGACCTCCCCTCGGCCGCGCCGGTCTGGTCGATCGAATCGAACCAGGGCGGCGCGCGTCTCGGTGTCGCGCTGGCCGGTGCGGGCGACGTCAACGGCGACGGATACGACGACATGATCGTGGGCGCGGACCATTTCGACGAGGGACAGGCCGACGAAGGGAAAGTCTTCGTTTATCTCGGCTCTCCGTCGGGCCTCTCGACATCGGCGGCCTGGAGCGCGCAGAACGACCAGGCGTTCGCTCTGTTCGGCTCGAGCGTCGCCGCGGCGGGCGACGTGAACGACGACGGGTACGATGACGTCCTCGTGGGGGCGGTCGGCTACACGAACGGCCAGACCGCGGAGGGTGCTGCGTTCGTGTACTTCGGTTCGGCGGCGGGTCCGTCGCTCACGTACGACTGGATGGCGGAAGGCAACCAGGCTTCCTCGGGGTTCGGCGCCTCGCTCGGCGGCGCCGGTGACGTCAATGGTGACGGGTACGATGACCTCATCATAGGCGCCCGGTCGTACGACAACGATCAGGTGGATGAAGGGCGTGTGTTCGTCTATCACGGATCCCCGACCGGGCCGGAGGCCTCACCAGCCTGGATGATGGAGGCTTACGAGGACGGGGCTGCCTATGGCTACGCCGTCGGCACCGCGGGAGACGTCAACGGCGACGGCTACTCCGACATCATCATCGGCACCCCGTACTGGGACCACCAGGCCTTTCTCGACAACGGGCGCGTCTCGGTTTTCCTCGGCTCGCCGTCCGGCCTGAAAAGCACCTCCGTCTGGGACTTCATCGGGTTGCAGAGCGTGAACCTGGGCGCGTCGGTCGGGACGGCGGGTGACGTCAATGGCGATGGCTACGACGACATCATCATGGGCGCCCCGCTCGATTCGTACCAGAACAACTCGGCCGGCACCGCGATCGTCACCTACGGCAGCGCGACGATGTCGGCGGCCACGTTCACCTTCATCGACACGCTGGTGGCCAACGCGCACCTCGGGTCGGCGGTGTCCACCGCCGGGGACGTCAACAACGACGGCTACGCCGACATCCTGATCGGCGCGTCGACGTACACCAACGGCCAGTCTTCGGAGGGGCAGGCGTTCCTCCATCTCGGCTCTCCCACCGGAGTCTCGACCCTGCCCGCCTGGACGGTGCAGAGCGATCAGGCCGGGGCCCGGCTCGGCACGGCCATCGCACCGGCGGGGGACGTGAATGGCGACGGGTTCGCCGATATCGTGGTCGGCGCCCTCGACTACAGCAACGGTCAGCTCGGCGAAGGGAAGGTCTGGGCCTTCTACGGCAACCGCAGCCCCGGCCTCGACCGGGCGCCACGACAGATGACCCCGGGCGGGGGCGTGGACATAGGCCTGCGAAGCTGGTCCGCCGCGGACGACGGATTTCACATGCGGATGATGGGGCGGTGCGCGGCCGGCCGGGCGGTGGTGTCGCTCGATGTCGAGGCGCGGCCTCGCGGCACGTACTTCAGCGGGACCTCGTTGCAGAGCAGCCCCTGGGAGGACAACGGCGCGCCGCAGACCGGCGGATCGTTCCTGCCCCAGGCCGTGGAGCTGGTCGGCCTCGACGCGGCAGCCGACATCCACTGGCGGGCACGGGGTGTTTGCGATTCGATCTTCTTCCCGCACTCACCCTGGGTCTCCCCGTCCCTGGCGAGCCGTACCGCGGTGCACCTGCGCACGAACGGCTGTCATGACGCGGACGGCGACGGATACGGCGTGCGGCCGGATGCCTCCTGTCCGGTGCCCGGGATCGCCGACTGCAACGACGGCAACGGCGCCATTCTGCCTGGAGGCTTCGAGATCTGCGACGGCATCGACCAGGACTGCAATGGCGTCGTGGACGACGCGATCCCGCCGACGGGTATGGTCGATCTTTCCGTCGAGGAGCTCACACAGTATCAGTTCACGCTGCTGACCTGGCCGGATGTCGCCGTGGCCACGGGCTACGACACCGTGAGGGGCGATCTCGGGTTGCTGAAATCGTCCCAGGGCGACTTCACTGCAGCCACGACCCTGTGTCTGACATGGGGCTACGCATTCCCCGAGTCGGCCGACGAGGAGGTGCCCCCGGTGGGTGGCGGGTTCTGGTACGCGGTGCGTCCCCGCAACTGTGGCGGCGCGGGTGGTTACGAGTCGGGCTCGCCGTCGCAGGTGGGTCTGCGCGGCCCGGAGATCGTGAACGCGCCCGCCGCCTGCCCCTGATTCAGAAGACCTCGTTGAGGTGCAGGGCAGGACGATCCAGTGCGGCCGCCAGGACCGCGGCGCCGGCATCACCGCGAAGCGGCCGCAGCATCGGCAGCGACGGGTGCGGCTCCACCTGCGTGACGGACGACTCGTCCACGCCGGCAGGGAGCGTCCATGCGTCGACCGAGGCGACTCCGCGGCGGCGGCACTCCGCGAACAGGTCCGCCATCAGGGGCCCGGCGGCCGCCCCGGGACGGGACTCGGCCATCTCGAGCAGCTTCGCGGCCGAACCCTCGTGGCTCGCGCCGAACAGGGCCCAGAGATACCCCTCGTTGCCGCTCCCGCTCCAGAGAACGAGCCGGCTCTCCCATCGCTCCCGTCCCAGCGGCAGCGTGGGGTACGACGCGCGCGCCAGCAGGTGCTTCCAGCAGACGATGTCCCGCACCAGCGCGAACGAAGCGGCCGCATCGGCCGCCCCGCGCAGACGTGCCGGGACCTCGATCTCTGAGCGGTGCATACGGCGGGTGCCTTCGGGAGCCGGCCCCTCCCCGGGAACCGCCAGCCTCAGATGACGGGAGGGCAGCGCGACGTAACCGAGACGTGCGTAGTAGCCAGCGCCGATCTCCGAGTAGAGCAGTGATGCGGCGTCGCCCCTTTCCTCCATCATCTCGTGCGCCCGCTTCAGCATCCATGCCGCGTGACCGCGCCTGCGGTGCTGCGGCGGCGTGAAGACCGCCCCCACCCCTCCCACCGTCACGTCCCGCCCTAAAGCCCGCGCCTCGAACCGGTACAGTTTCATGGCCGACAGGATCGTGTCGTCGGGCCCGTCAACCGCCACCAGGAACCGGTAGTTGCGCTCGCCGGCGCGCGACCACCCGGAGGCCATCAGCGTGCGGACGTACTCCCGGTAGTCGGGCAGGTCGAGCCCGTCGGACCAGAGGGCATGGGTCCCTTCCAGAACGTCGTCGATCTCGCCCGGCGCGGCATCTCTGAGGATCATACGGCTCCGATTATGACAGAATGCGTGTTTCCACGGCACGCGGGCCCTGGGGGGAGGCGACTCGATGACGATTCTGATCGCACTTCTGTCGACGGTCATGGCGCACACGCCCGTTCCGCCCACCCGGGCGGAGCGCACCGCTTTCGCCGAGACGTCCCGGTACGAGGAGACGCTCGACTACTGCAGGATGCTCCAGAAGGCGTCTCCCTGGGTCCGCGTGACGAAATTCGGCGTCAGCCCCGAGGGGCGCGATCTGATCCTGGTGATCCTCTCGAAGGAGAAGGCGTTCGACCCGGCGGCGGCGCGAAAGACCAAGAAACCGGTAGTCCTGATTCAGGCGGGGATCCACGCCGGCGAGATCGACGGCAAGGACGCCGGTCTGATCCTGCTGCGCGAGATCGCCGTCACCCGCGAGCGCGAATCGCTGCTGGACAACGCGATCATCCTGTTCATGCCGATCTACAACGTCGACGGGCACGAGCGGTTCGGACCCTACAACCGCATCAACCAGAACGGGCCGAAGGAAATGGGATGGCGTGTCAATGCCGCCAATCTGAATCTCAACCGGGATTACATGAAGGCGGACACGAGCGAGACGCGCGACTGGCTCAGGCTGTTCACCACCTGGTGGCCCGACCTGACGATCGACTGCCACGTCACCGACGGCTCGGATTACCGGTACGACGTCACCTATATCTACGACCACGGCCCCAACGTGCCCGCGCCCGTGGCCTCCTGGATCGATGCGGCGGTGAAGGAGCACATACTCCCGGCGCTCGAGGCGGAGGGGCATCTCGCCTCCCCCTATATCTGGCCCAGGGACAGCACCGATCCCGCGGCGGGGCTGATCACGATCCCGGCGACACCGCCGCGGTTTGCGCACGGCTACACCGTTCTGCAGAACCGCCCCTGCTTTCTCATCGAGACGCACATGCTCAAGAGCTACGGCACCCGCGTGAAGGCGACGCACGATACGCTCGCGGCCTGGCTGGAGGAGGTGAACCGCGACCCGGAGTCGCTGCGCGAGGCGGTGCGCGAGGCCGATGCCCTCGCGGCACGGCCCGGCTCGGTGGCTCTCGGCGCGCGCGCCGCCGGTCCGAAGCGAAGCGAGCCGTTTCTCGGGGTGAAGTACCGGCGCGAGCTGAGCGCCGTCTCGGGCGGGATGCGCGTCATCTACAGCCGTGAGCCGCTCGACTTCACGGTGGAGCGCCAGGACGGATACGAGGTGACTCTCTCGGTGAAGAAGCCGCTCGCCTACATCGTCCCGGCGGCCTGGCCCGAGGCGATCCAGCGGCTGAAGGCGCACGGGCTGAGGCTGATGCGGCTGACCAGGCCGGTGACCGCCCCGTTCGATGCCTATCGTCTCACCGCACCGACCTGGACCGCCGCTCCGTTCGAGGGGCATCACACCGTCACGTTCACCACCGAGCGTGTCACCGGTATGACGCGCACCTTCCCCGCCGGGTCGATCGTCGTCCCGATGGACCAGCGTTCCTCGGCCGTGGCCGCGGGGCTGCTGGAGCCACAGGCTCCCGACTCGCTCGCGCTGTGGGGATTCTTCGACGCGATCTTCGAGCGCAAGGAGTACGCCGAAGGGTACGTGCTGGAGTCGCTGGCGCGCAGGATGCTGGACAACGACCCCGACCTGAGGGAGGAGTTCGAGAAGGCCCTCGCCGACCCGGACTTCGCGGGCGACCCGAGCAGGAGGCTCGAGTTCTTCTACAGCCGAAGCCCCTGGTTCGACGACCGCGTGGGTCTCTATCCGGTCGGCCTGGTCACCATCCCGTGGGACCTGCCTGCGGAGCCGGTGCCCTGAGTATGTGCGCCACCTTGGCCGCCGGGCCCATCCGGTGGAATCGCCGCAGCTCGGCGAGCGCCCCGGCCGGCGGCATCGCGTCGACCGCCCGCACGTAACGGGCCGCGAGGCGGGTGGCGTCGCGATAGCGTGCGCGCACTTCGGGGTCGGGCTCCGCGAAGTCGGTCTTGTCGAACAGATGGAAGCGGATCCACGCGGCGTCCCGCGCGCCCAGGCGCCGCGCGCGCCGCATCTTGCCCACGAACAGCTTCATCACGAGGTACTTGGTAACGTTGGCGTGCAGCTCGAGGTCCATCAGGGACATCTCGCCGCCGCTCCGGTACCGCTCCGCGATCACGAGAAAGTGATCCAACTCCTCGACGAGCACCGTGAAGGCGTCGACGTTGGCCGCGTCGAGCCGCCGGGTCGGGTCGTTGCGCTCGAGGCACGCAACCATGCTGTCGGGATAGTAGATCGACACCGCCAGACCGCCGTCCGACTCCCTCACCAGGGTGCGGGCTCCCGTCGACACCGAGCCGACCCGGCTGACGATTCCGCCCGCGGCGTCGAGACGCCCGTACCTTCTGCGGTACCCTTCGTCGCCGATCACGAACCGGCCGATGTCACGCACCCCGGTCTCGAGATCGTAGGTGCGCTCGATGATCCCCTGGAGCTTCTCCAGCAGCGAAACGTCAGTGCGAACCACGCTCCTGTCCCTGGGGGAGGTAGACGAAATCCCCCTCGACGACATCGACCGCGATGCCGCGGTACGGTACCTGGATCCGGGCCGTGCCCATCACGCGGCGCTGCACCGAGACGGCGTCGTAGGCGCGCTTGCCCTCCTTCACCTCCCTGATGTAGTCACGCAGGGAGCGATCGGTGCGGGCGGAGCGGACCTCGTCACGCTTGAGCTTCTTGCTCACCTCGATGTTGCACACGATGTTGAGCAGCCGGGCCATCGGACGGGCCCCGAATTCGATATTGTAGCCACGCTCGATCAGCTCCGCACGGGCGCGGGGCGTCACGGTGAGCTCGAGATCGTGCATCGCCATATAACGGGCGGCGATCCGCTCGAACTCCAGGTCGAATATGGACTCGATGCTCGGGCGCGACAAGGGGCCGAACTTGATCACGGTCAGCCGGTTGACGAACTCCGGCGAGAGGATCTTCTTGAGGTCGCGATACACCTCCTGGTCGCGGTAGTTCTGCTGCTCGGCCTCCTTGCCGAACCCGATCAGGTTGGCCGAGGTCTGCAGCCTGCTGTAGCCGATGTTCGACGTGTAGACGATCATCGAGTTGACGAAGTTGAGCATCTGGCCGCGGTTGTCCATCGTGGTGCCGCGGTCCATCAGCGACAGGAAGAACTTCCTGAGCTGCGGGTGCGACTTCTCCACCTCGTCAACCATGATGATCGAGTAGGGCGACTGCGAGGAGCGGGAGTAGAACTCGGTGAGGATCCCCTCCTCGTCGCTGCGGATGAAGCCGCGGGCCGCGCCCTTCAGCTCGTTGATATCCGAAGGATAGGTGTACTGGGGTCCCTCGAGCTGCAGCACCGGGATCTGGAAGTCCCACCGCTTCTCGAGAGCCCGGACGAGGCTCTCCATCAGGTGGTTCTTCCCGACACCGGTCGGGCCGACGAAGAAGTACGACGCCGGGCGGGTGAGGCTCTGGGTGCCGGTGGCGTACAACGACAGCTCGTCGCACAGAGCATCCACCGCCGAATCCTGGCTGATCACCATCAGCTTGAGCTCGGCGCGCAGGTCCTCGATGTCGAGGGTGCTGAACAGCAGCATCCGCTCGTACAGCGAGAGCAGATCCTTGCGGGGCAGCCGGTCCATGTCCGCCACGCCGGGCAGCGGCTTGAAGTCCTCGGGCACGAACTCGGTGCGCTCCTCCATCATGCCGCCGGCGAATCCACCACCCGTATCGGTGAAGCGGCGGTTCTGGAACGGATCCAGGCCGGTGGCCTCGGGCACCGCGTGGGACGGCGGGCCGGACGGGTTGTCGGCGGTCCTCGGCCGGTCCTTCCTGGGAGTCAGGTGCTCATTGTGAGTGTCCTGATCTGACCGGAATTCCACGTTGATGCCCTCCGAAGTTGGGGTCGTCATGCTGGTTGGCGGGACCGACACCGGTGATGAACCGTCGAACAGGTGAAGGCCCCTCAGGAGCTCCGCGTGGATCATGAATCTCTCACCGCACTGCTTCAGCAGGATGATCTCCTCGCTGATGGGAAGGTTGCGCAGTCTGTTCTGCCGGAAGAATTCCGTCAGACGTCGATCCTCCGACAACAGGAGGAGCACGTCGGAGGCGAGCAGGTACGACCGGCGTCCGAGACGGCTCAGATCGTGTCCGCGCACGTGACGCCGCCCGAACATCCCGACCTCGTACAGGCACTTGTCCCCGATCAGCCGGATGTCGTCGGGGATCCTCCGGAGCTGCCGTATGGCCTCGGCCGGGATGTCCTGATCGGATCCCGGCAGCTCGTGGATCAGACGCAGCCCGATGCCGGGCTCGCCCCTCAGGACGCGCGACAGCCTCTGCTCGTCGAGCAGATCGGGCATCAGCAGAGCGTGGTTGCAGGCCACCTCGACGAGGTGCATCAATTCCAGCTCGTCGAGCGTCTGGCGCTGCTCGCCGGGACAGCGCACCGCGATCTCTTTCAATCGCCGCGCCACGTCATCCCGCCCGGGGAACGCGATCTCGGTCACTTGCACCGCACTTTCGGGCCGACCCGGTGTTCGCCAGGGAGCGTCCGCCGGGCCGCGGTCCGGCGCGGTGCGCGGCCCCTTCGGGCTCGCCCACCGCAAAGCGTTGCCGGCCGCCGTCGGTCGAGGTTGAATATACGGGGCGGCTTACGGGAAGGCAATACGAGCGTACGTGTAACTTATTGTCACCTCAGGACTTGAACGGGACTTACCGCTCCAGCGGTCCAAAACGTAACTCCCCCGATAATCCCCGCGCGTACCGCTTGACAAGTGCGGGGCGAGTGCTTACTCTACTGGCACTCAACAAGAGCAAGTGCTAACAACCCCACGTAAATCTCTATGTCCACAACACTTACTGCAGGAGGGTTCATGAAGATGAAGGTGAAGCCCCTGTTCGACCGGGTGCTCGTGAAGCGGGTCGAAGCGGAGGAGAAGGTGAAGGGCGGCATCATCATTCCCGACACCGCCAAGGAGAAGCCGATGGAGGGCAAGGTGATTTCCGTCGGCGCGGGCAGGCTCGATGACGACGGCAAGAGGATCCCGATGGAAGTGAAGGCGGGAGACCGGATCCTCTTCGGCAAGTACGCCGGCACCGAGATCAAGATTGACGACGACGAGCACATCATCCTTCGTGAGGATGAGATTCTCGGGATCATCCAGTAACACGACACCCCGATTTCAACCCAAGGAGGGTTTTTCGGTATGGCTGCAAAGGAAATCACCTACGCCGACGAGTGCCGCCAGGCGGTGCTCAAGGGCGTCAACAAGCTCGCCGACGCCGTGAAGGTGACGCTGGGCCCGAAGGGGCGCAACGTCCTGATCGAGAAGAAGTTCGGCTCACCGTCGAGCACCAAGGACGGCGTCACGGTCGCCAAGGAGATCGAGCTGACCGATGCGAAGGAGAACATGGGCGCGCAGGTCGTCCGTGAGGTCGCCAGCAAGACCTCCGACGTGGCCGGCGACGGCACCACCACCGCGACCGTTCTGGCCCAGGCGATCATTCGCGAGGGCGTCAAGAGCGTGACGGCGGGCGCCAACCCGATGGATCTCAAGCGCGGGATCGAGAAGGCGGTCGAGAGCGTCGTCGAGGATATCAAGAAGCTGTCCAAGCCGGTCGCCGGCAAGGCGATCGCGCAGGTCGGCCGGATCTCCGCGAACAACGACGAGACGATCGGCGACATCATCGCCCAGGCGATGGAGAAGGTCGGCAAAGACGGCGTCATCACCGTCGAGGAGGCCCGCAGCATGGAGACCTCGCTCGAGGTGGTCGAGGGGATGCAGTTCGATCGCGGCTACCTCTCGCCGTACTTCGTGACCGACCCCGAGAGGATGGAGTGCATCCTCGAGGACGCCTACATCCTGATCCACGAGAAGAAGATCAGCAACATGAAGGACCTGCTCCCGATCCTCGAGCAGGTGGCCAAGCTGGGCCGCCCGCTGGTGATCATCGCCGAGGACATCGAGGGTGAGGCCCTGGCGACGCTGGTGGTCAACAAGCTGCGCGGCACGCTGCACGCGGCCGCCGTCAAGGCCCCCGGCTTCGGTGATCGCCGCAAGGCGATGCTCGAGGATATCGCGATCCTCACCGGCGGCAAGTGCATCACCGAGGATCTCGGCATCAAGCTCGAGAACATCCGCGTCGAGGACCTCGGCCGCGCCAAGAAGATCACGATCGACAAGGAAAACACGACGATCGTGGAAGGCAAGGGGAAGGGCTCGGACATCGAGGGCCGCGTGAAGCAGATCCGGACGCAGGTCGAGGAGACCACCTCGGACTACGACCGCGAGAAGCTGCAGGAGAGGCTCGCGAAGCTGGTCGGCGGCGTGGCCGTGATCAAGGTCGGTGCCGCGACCGAGACCGAGATGAAGGAGAAGAAGGCCCGCGTCGAGGACGCCATGCACGCCACGAAGGCGGCCGTCGAAGAGGGGATCGTCCCCGGCGGCGGTATCGCGTTCATCCGGGCGCAGGCCGGCCTGGACAAGCTGAAGGGCGACAACGAGGACATGTCGACCGGCATCAACATCGTTCGGAGGGCGCTCGAGGAGCCGCTGCGGCAGATCGCCCAGAACGCCGGTCTGGAGGGCTCGGTCATCGTCAACGAGGCGAAGAGCCGGAAGAAGACCGAGGGCTTCGACGCCTACGAGGAGAAGTGGGTGGACATGTTCGAGGCCGGCATCATCGACCCGACCAAGGTCGCGCGCTGCGCCCTGCAGAACGCCGCCAGCATCGCGGCCCTGATGCTCACCACCGAGGCCCTGATCAACGAGGTCCCGGAGGACGACAAGGCCAAGGCCCCGGCGATGCCGCCGGGCGGCGGGATGTACTGATCCCCGCCTGAGGAAAGGAAAGCCTCAGCAGGACAAACGAGCCCGTTCCGCGCGCGGCGGTGCCGTCCGCGGGACGGGCTTTTACTTTCCGGGGGCCGCGGACGCCCGTGGGCGCATGACCTTGCGGATCGTCCTCTTCAACTCTCCCAGGTCCGACGACTTGATCAGGTAGGCCTCGGCCGGCCAGGACCTGAAGTCGTCCTTGTAGGACGAATAGGCGCTGTTGAGGATCACCGGAAGGTCGCCCCTCTTCGACAGCATTCGCCCCATCGCCTCGATGCCGTCCATCCGCGGCATCCGGATGTCCATCACCACCACGTCGGGCGGGTCGTTCTCCACACATGACATCGCCGTGGCCGCATCGTTCGCGGTCACGACCGTGTATCCGTCCGACTCGAGCGCCTCCTTGTAAAGGAGACACAGGTTCTCCTCGTCATCCACGATCAGGACCGTCGGCTTGCCGGTCATGCGGCACCTCCTCTCTTCACCGGGATATCCAGATAGAACGTCGTCCCCTCTCCAGGCCGGCTGTCGTACCGGATCCGGCCCCCGTGCTCGCGCATGATCTGGCTCACGATCGCGAGGCCCAGGCCGCACCCCGTCGGCTTCGTCGTGAAGAACGGCTCGAAGATCCGGTCGGCCACCTCCGAGGGGATGCCCGCGCCGTTGTCCTCCACCGCCAGCTCCACGATCCTGCCCAGAAAACGGGTGCGGACCGAGACCCGGCCGCGCCCGTTGCCCTGTTTCGGGATCGCCTGCATGGCGTTACGCGTCAGGTTCAGCAGCGCGATCCTCGAGAAGCCCCTCGTCGGCCGAGATCGAGGGACACGAGACGTCCAGGACGTCCGACAGCTCCACCTCGAGCGCCTCGCTCTCCGGACGGATGATGTCCATCACCTCACGCGCCAGCTCGTTGATCTCCATGGTCACCGGGGTCACCTTCAATGGCCTGGCGAAGTCCAGAACCTCGGTGAGGATCATCTCCAGACGCGACACCTCGCCGACGACGATCTGCAGCGGCCGGTGCCGCGAGTCCTCGGCCGGCGTGCTCTGCAGCATGAGCCGCGCGAATCCGCCGATCATGACCAGCGGGTTGCGGATCTCGTGGGCCACGCGGGCCGCCATCTCGCCGAGGTCCGACAGCCGCTGCAGCCCCATGATGGTCTGCTGGTTGCGCCGCAGATCCTCGTGCGCCTTCTCCAGGGCCGCCTTCTCCTCGAGCACCCGCGAGTACAGACGGGCTTTTTCGATCGCGATGCCGGCATGGCCGGCGAACAGCCGCAGGATGTCGAGATCGCCGGGGCCGACCGGACGGCCGGTGATGGCGTTGTCGGCGAGCAGCACCCCCACGGGTCCCTTGCGGGACCGGATCGGCACCAGGGCGAACTGCTCCACACCGAGGGTCGCCGCCACGGCGTCGCTCGTCGGATCGACGGGTTCGCCGCGTGTCACCACGCGCGGGTTCTGGTCGAGGAGGGCTCGCACGAGCAGGTGGGACGTGTCCGCCATCGGCACGTCGAAGGAGGAGACGATCTCGGTCACCCGGTCACGTCGTCCCGGCGTCTGGCTCGCGTACGTCTCGAGCATCTGCCGCAAGGTCAGGTGACTGTGATGCGGGTCGTCCCAGATCCGCGCGGCGTCGGCGGGATCGTCGGGACCGATCGCCATCTCGCCGCGCAGCATGCGGTCGCGCTCGTCGACCAGGAGCAGGAAGGCGCGGTTGAACCCGAGACCCTGGCCGGCGGTCATGCCGATCAGGATCATGTTGAGGACTTCCGGCAGCTCCATCGAGCTGTTGAGGATCTCGCCGAGCTCGCAGAGGATGGCCAGATCCTCGGCGCGGCGGGGAAGCTCCTCCAGGATCGGGTAGCCCTGACGATCGTTCATGACGTCACGCTTGGTTTGGGGGCTCAGTCATCATCATAGCGGATCCCGCGCGGAAGGGACACAAGACGTCATATACTCTGTCCGGTCGAACCGGCGGTGGAGGGGGCATGGACGGGTTCTCCTGGAATCTTCTCGTGGCGGCGGGCGGAATCGCCCTGATGCACACTCTGCTCGGCCCGGATCACTACCTGCCGTTCGTGATGCTGGCCCGCGCCCGGCGATGGAGCACGACCCGCACCATCGTCGTGACCACCCTGTGCGGGATAGGCCATGTCGGATCTTCGCTGGTGCTGGGCGGCGTCGGCATCCTGCTCGGCGTCGCGGTGGGCCGGCTGGCGGCGTTCGAGGGGATCCGCGGTGATCTGGCCGCCTGGGCCCTCGTGGCGTTCGGATTCGGATACGCGGTCTGGGGCGTGCGCCACGCCCTGCGGCATGGACGGGACATGCAGCCGCACAGCCACGGCGGTCACGTCCACATCCACGCGGGTGCGGGCGTCGCGCACACGCACGAGGCCGGCGGAGACGCGTCGGCGACCACCTTCTGGGTCCTGTTCACCGTGTTCGTGCTGGGGCCCTGCGAGCCCCTCATCCCCCTGTTCATGCTGCCCGCCAGCCGCGGCCGGTGGGGTCTGGCCCTGGCCACCGGCGCACTGTTCGGGCTGCTCACGCTGATGGCCATGGTGACGGTCACGCTGCTCGGGCTGAAGGGCTTGACGCGGCTGTCGTCGTCGCTGATGGAGCGATGGGCGCACGCGATGGCGGGCGCCGTCATCGCCCTGTCGGGAGCGGCGATCATCGCCCTGGGGACTCTAGGGACGGCGAGCGGGAACAGCCGAAGGGCCCGGCCTGTTGAAGAGGATCGCATGATCCCCCTCCTCGGACGCTACACACGCTGGCTCCACACCCGCTGGCCCGCGGGCCCGGTGGACATCCTCCCGCTGACCCACGAGGACGGCTCCACCAACGTGCCGGGCGTGTACGTCACGGGGGATCTCACCGGCATCCCGCTGCTCAAGTTCTCGTCCGACAGCGGCGCGCGGGCGGTCCGCACCATCCTCTCGGATCCCCGCTTCACCCGGGGCGGATCGGACGGGCGCGACTCCGCGACGCTCGACCTGGCCATCATCGGGGCGGGAGTGTCGGGGATGGCCGCGGCGCTCGAGGCCCGCAAGGCGGGTCTGCGCTTCGAGATCCTCGAGTCGGCCGAGCCGTTCTTCACCATCGTCAACTTTCCGCGCCACAAGCCGATCTACACCTATCCGGCCGGGATGACGCCGGCCGGCGACCTGCAGTTCACCTCCCGCTCCGACATCAAGGAAGGGCTGGTGGAGGAGCTGCGGGAGCGGACGCTGGGTCAGGGGATCCGTCCGCGGATCGCCCGCGCCGAGTCGGTCCGTCGGCGAGCCGACGGCCTGATCGAGGTCCATCTCGCCGGCGAGCCGCCGGTCGTGGCGCGTCGCGTCATCGTGGCGATCGGGCGATCGGGCGACTACCGGCGTCTCGACGTGCCCGGAGAGGACAGCGACAAGGTGAGCAACCGCCTGCACGACCCGGCGGATTTCGCGGGGATGGATGTGCTGGTGGTGGGTGGTGGCGACAGCGCGCTCGAGACCGCGATCGCCACGGCTCGCGCCGGCGCCCGTGTCACGCTGTCGTATCGGCGCGAGGAGTTCAGCCGCCCCAAGTCGGAGAACATCGAGCAGATCGAGTCGCTGCAGGGCGAGACGGCCGCCGCCGGGTCGCTCCGGGTGCTGATGGGCAGCGAGGTCGAGGAGATCCGCGAAAAGGATGTCCGTCTCCGCACCACCGGCGGCGGGACGGAGACGATACCGAACGACTTCGTCTTCACGATGATCGGGCGGGAGGCGCCGCTGGACTTCTTCCGCCGGTCGGGGATCCGGATCCGCGGGCAATGGCGCGCAGGCGCCTGGCTCGGGCTCTTCGCCTTTCTCGCCTTCTGCGTCTTCATGTACAACTGGAAGGCGGGCGGGCGGCTCAACCACCTGTTCGCGCAGAACGGCTGGTTCCCGTTCGACATCCCCGACACCCTGGCGTCGCTGGGACCGGCCTTCGCCGACCCGGCGAATCCGCTCGGCACGTTGAGGATTTCGGCCGGCTCACCCGGATTCTGGTACTCGCTGGCGTATTGCGTCGTGGTGGTGGTGTTCGGCATCATCCGGATACGCCGGCGCCGCACGCCCTACGTGACGGTGCAGACGGTCACCCTGGCGGCCATCCAGGTGATCCCTCTCTTCCTCCTGCCGTACCTGGTGCTGCCCTGGATGGGGCACAACGGCTGGTTCGACGCCGGCGCGGGGCGATGGCTCGCCGACAACCTTTTCCCCGTGACCGAGTGGGATCCGCAGGGGCGCGAGTACTGGCGCGCGTTCGGCTTCATCCTGGCGTGGCCGCTGTTCATCTGGAACTTCTTCACCTACCGGCCGATGATGCTCTGGCTGGTCATCGGCAGCGTGCAGACGTTCGTGCTGATCCCGGGGATCATCTACTTCTGGGGCAAGGGAGCCTACTGCGGCTGGATCTGTTCGTGCGGGGCGCTGGCCGAGACCCTGGGCGACACCCAGAGAGGGAAGATGCCGCACGGCCCGTTCTGGAACCGGCTCAACATGGTCGGGCAGGTAATCCTGGCGGCCGCCTTTCTGCTGATGGCGGCCCGGATCTGGTCGTGGATATGGCCCGACTCGGCCCTGGGCGCATTCTACGACGGCATGCTGTCGGGCTGGACGGTCGGCACCGAGGCCTGGCACGTGCAGGTCAACTACTACTGGCTCGTGGACGTGCTGCTGTCGGGGATCCTCGGCGTCGGCCTCTACTTCTGGTTCAGCGGACGCGTCTGGTGCCGGTTCGCCTGCCCGCTGGCGGCCCTGATGCACGTCTACACGATGTTCTCCCGGTTCCGGATCCTGGCCGACAAGAAGAAGTGCATCTCGTGCAACGTCTGCACCTCGGTGTGCCACCAGGGGATCGACGTCATGAGCTTCGCCAACAAGGGCAGGCCGATGGCCGACCCGGAGTGCGTGCGCTGCTCGGCCTGCGTGCAGATGTGTCCCACCGGGACCCTCTCCTTCGGCCAGATCGACCGGCGCACCGGCGTGGTCCTGCGCCGCGACCGCATCGGCGCCTCCCCCGTGCTGATGCGCGAGCCCGAGAACCCCACCACCTGACCGCCCACTCCCCGGCGAACGCGACGGCCGCCCCCGCGCCCACGGGATAACCCACCGCCCACTCCCCGGCGAACGCGACGGCCGCCCCCGCGCCCACGGGATAACTCACCGCCCGCTCCCCGGCGAACGCGACCCCCCTCGGGTCGGTGTTGCGCGCCGCCCGAGCGGCGCGCCCACCTCCCTCTCCCTCGCCGCCGCGCCCGGCGCGGCAACCGGCTCGGTCCGAGAGGTCCCTCGGGTGGGTCCGTTCGCCGGGTCGCCGGCGCGCCTTCGACTGGCGCCCGCGGGAAACACGCGACGAGGCCATCAGGAGCGAGGCCGGGACGCGCGCCGGGCGCGCGTGGTCGAGCGGATGCTGAGGCGAGACGACCGCCGGGCGGTCGGCGAGCCGTGCCGAGGCGTGGGTTATCCCGCGGGCGTGGGGAGATAGGGAGATGCAGCGCAACCCGGCGCCCCGCATGCCGTAAGAGGAAGGTGGTATCCTGACGCTTCACGTGCGGCTCCCGGCCGGGCCGTGACGTCCATCAGACAAACGAGGAGCCTCTCATGAAGCCGTTCCGAGTCGCGCTCGCATTCCTTGCACTCATCATGCTTACCCTGATCTCGGCTCCGGTCCGCTCCGCGGGGCCTTCCGCCGACCGGCTGACCCCCAAGCAGGTGGCCGACAGCGTCCTCAGCACCATGGACAAGACCGCCGACCCCTGCCAGGACTTCTACCGCTACGCCTGCGGAGGATGGCTGGACAAGACCCAGCTCCCGCCGGACAGGCCCCGGTGGGGACGCGGCTTCACCGAGATCGCCGAGCGCAACCTCGCGGTGGAGAAGGACATCCTCGAGAAAGCCGTCTCCGATCCGGGCAAAGACGCCGACCTGGCGAGGCTCGGGGTGTTCTACAGCGCCTGCATGGACGAGGACGCCGTCGAGAAGGCCGCCGCCAGGCCGCTCGCCCCGATGCTGGAGGAGATCAAGGGGGTGAAGGACGTGGCCGGCCTGATGACGCTGGCCGGCAAGTTGCACCGTGTCGGCGCCCGCCCGCTGTTCCGGCTCGGCGTGGAGGCCGACTTCAAGGACCCGGACACCGACATCGCCCAGATCTACCAGGGCGGCATGGGGATGCCCGACCGGGACTACTACCTCAAGGACGACGACCGGCACAAGTCGCTGCGCACCGAGTACGAGGCGCACATCGGGCGGATGCTGGTGCTGCTGGGCGAGTCGAAGGAGGACGCCGACCGCCACGCCGCGGACATCCTCAAGTTCGAGACCGCGCTGGCCGAGGCGGCCTGGCCGCGCGCCGAGCTGCGCGACCCGGACAAGACCTACCACAAGCTCGACATCGACGGGCTCAAGAAGCTGACGCCGGAGCTGTCCTGGAGCTCCTTCTTCACCGCCACCGGCTACCCGGACGTCAAGGACATCAACGTCGCGGTCCCCGACTTCATGAAGGGGATGGCGGCCGCGGCTTCCAAGGCCTCCCCCGAGACGATGCAGGCATATCTGCGATTCCACTATGTCAGCAGCGTTGCGCCGACGTTGTCGAAGGCGTTCGTGGACGAGAACTTCGCCATCATGTCGAAGTTCAGCGGGCAGAAGGAGATCCAGCCTCGGTGGAAGCGCTGCGTCGGCGCCACGGACGACGCCCTCGGGATGTCGCTGGGCAAGTACTACGTCGAGCGCAAGTTCGCCGGCGACAGCAAGGAGAAGGCGCTCGAGATGATCCACGGCATCGAGTCCGCCTTCCAGGCGAACCTGCCCAACCTGCACTGGATGGACAACGTCACCCGCGGGCGCGCCGTCGAGAAGATGAAGGCGATCATCAACAAGATCGGCTACCCGGACACGTGGCGCGACTACTCGAAGCTCGCGGTGAAGAAAGGCGATTACTTCGGCAACACCCTGGCCGCGAACGTCTTCGAGTTCAACCGCCAGGCCGAGAAGGTGGGCAAGCCGGTCGACAAGACCGAGTGGGAGATGACGCCGCCGACGGTGAACGCCTACTACAACCCGCTGGTCAACGAGATCGTCTTCCCGGCCGGCATCCTGCAGCGTCCGTACTTCGACCGCGACTTCCCGCCGGCCATGAACCTCGGCGGCATGGGGATGGTCGTGGGCCACGAGCTGACCCACGGCTTCGACGACGAGGGACGCAAGTTCGACGCGACGGGACGTCTGCGCGAGTGGTGGGAGCCCAAGGTGGTCGAGGCGTTCGAGACCCGGGCCCAGTGCGTCGAAAAGCTGTACGACGGATACGAAGTGCAGCCCGGCGTGCACCTGAACGGCAAGCTGACGCTCGGCGAGAACATCGCCGACCTGGGCGGCCTGAAAGAGGCGCTACGGCGCCTACCAGCTCTGGATCAAGGAGCACGGCACCACGGAGCCGATCGTGGAGGGGATCACCAACGACCAGCTCTTCTTCCTCGGCTACGCGCAGACCTGGTGCACGGTGGCGGCGCCCGAGTTCGAGCGGCTGATGGCGACGGTGGATCCGCACTCGGCGCCCCGGTACCGCGTCATCGGGCCGGTGTCTCAGTTCCCCGAGTTCGGCGAGGCGTTCTCCTGCAAGGAGGGGACGCCGATGAGGCCGAAGGACACCTGCGAAGTCTGGTGAGGCACCGGGTCTCTACCTGCTGCCGAACCCGATCTGGTCGAACGACTTGATCGTGCCGCCGTGGTCCCGCTGGAACGCCTCGGCATCCGCGGTCGAGGAGAAGGCGATCAGGCTGGGCAGGCAGCGGTCGTAGGCCAGCGTGGTGGCCGTGCCGGGCGAGATGCGCTCCTCCTTGGGCGCGGTGCAGTGCTCGAAGTCGCTGCCGTCGAGATAGACGGCCGAGCGGGCGTCCAGCTCCTTGCCGGTCGTGAAATCGTGCGCCACCAGCCTGGCAATCTCACGGCCGGGGTGCGTCGCCACGGCGTGCGAGGCGCAGCGGGGGCAGCAGGTGTGGATCACGTCGCCGTCCGCGTACTCGACCCTGAACGCCAGGGCCGAGAACTCGTGCCGGCCGCAGATGTCGCACTCGGCCGCCTGCGCGCCGCAGGCCCAGATCGTCAGGGCGGTGACGGCCAGCACGGATGCGATCCACCAGCCATTCGGTCTCATGCCGGACATTCTACAGCCTCCGTGGGAAGTCCGCCCGGAATCTCACACCCCCGACTCCGGTGCCTCGAGGGCTCCTCTCCCGAACAGGGCGGTCCTGCGCAATCCCAGCGACCTCCAGATGAAATAGATGGACGGGTAGGCGATCAGCTCCCCCACGAAAGAGGTGAGGATCCCGCCGATCATCGGCGCCGCGATGCGGCGCATGACGTCAGCGCCCGTCCCGGTGGACCAGAGGATGGGCACCAGGGACAGCAGGATCGCCATCACTGTCATCATCTTGGGGCGGATGCGCTGCACGGCGCCATGATCGACCGCCGAGGCGAGGTCCTGATACGTCGACATCCGCCCCTCGTCGCGCCATTTCGCATAGGCGATGTCCAGATAGAGAAGCATCACCACGCCCGTCTCGGCGTCGAGGCCGGCAAGCGCGATCAGACCGACCCACACCGCCACCGACCAGTGGTAGCCGAGAAAGTACATCAGCCAGACCGCGCCCACGATCGAAAATGGCACCGCGACCAGCACGATTCCCGTCTTGACGAGCGATTTCATGTTGAAGTACAGGATGAGAAAGATCAGGAAGAGCGTGATCGGGATGATGTACATCAGGCGCTGCTTTGCCCTCTGCATGTACTCGTACTGGCCCGACCAGAAGATCGTGTAACCTTCCGGCAGCGTGATCTGCTCGCCGACCTTGCGCTTCGCCTGCTCCACCCAGGTGCCCACGTCCATGCCGCGCAGATCGACGTAGACCCAGGCGTTGGGCCGCGCGTTCTCCGACTTGATCGACGGCGGCCCCTCGTGCAGGCTCATCGTGGCGAGCTGATTCAGCGGGATCTGCGCGCCCGAGGGGGCCGCCACCAGGATGTCCCCGAGCGACTGGAGATCGTCGCGAAGCTCCCTCGGGTAGCGGATGTTGATCGGGTACCGCTCCAGCCCCTCCACGGTCCACGAGACGTTCATCCCGCCGATCGCGGACTGGATCACGTCCTGCACGTCTCCCACGGTGAGCCCGTAGCGCGCCGCCGCCGCACGGTCGATATCGATATCGAGGTACTTGCCTCCCATCACCCGCTCGGCATACACCGACAGCGTGCCCGGCAGGTCCTTGACCGCGGTCTCGATGTCCTTGCCGAGCCGCTGAAGCTCGTTCAGATCGGGCCCGGCGATCTTGATCCCCACCGGCGTCTTGATACCGGTGGACAGCATGTCGATCCGCGTCTTGATCGGCATCGTCCACGCGTTGGTGACCCCGGGGAACTTGACCGCCCGGTCCATCTCCTCGATGAGCGCTTCCTTCGTAAGCCCCGGCCGCCATTCGGACGGGTCCTTGAGCACGATAGTGGTCTCGATCATCGACAGTGGCGCCGGGTCGGTGGCCGTGTCGGCGCGGCCCACCTTGCCGAAAACAGTCTCGACCTCGGGAAACTGCCTGAGGATCCTGTCGGTCTGCTGCAGAAGCTCCTTTGCCGTCGTGATCGAGATGCCGGGGAAGGTGGTGGGCATGTAGAGCAGATCCCCCTCCCAGAGGGGGGGCATGAACTCCGATCCGAGGTGGTGGAGCGGATACCAGATGCTGGCCACCAGCACTGCCATGCACAGGATCACCCCCCATCGCCACCGAAGCGCCGCGTTCAGCACCGGCGTGTACAGATACCTCAGGATACGCGAGACCGGATGATGCTCCTCGCTGTGAATCTTTCCCCGCACGAACCAGTACATCAGCACGGGGATCACGGTGACGGCGAGAAGGGACGACGCCGCCAGAGCGTAGGTCTTGGTGTAGGCGAGCGGCTTGAATAGCCGGCCTTCCTGTGCCTGCAGCGTGAACACCGGCATGAACGACACCGTGATCACCAGCAGCGTGAAGAACAGCGTCGGCCCGACCTCCTGCGTTGAGCGCAGGATAATCTCGAAGTGGGACCGCCTGCCCCGCCATTCCTCGTAGTGCTTGTGGGCGTTCTCCACCATGATGATCGCCGCGTCCACCAGGACGCCTATCGATATGGCAATACCGCCCAACGACATGATGTTGGCGCCGAGCCCCTGCAGCCTCATCACGATGAACGCGATCAGGATCGACACCGGGATCGAAAGGATGGCCACCAGCGCGGAGCGGAAGTGGAACAGGAACAGGATGCACACCAGGGCCACGATGATCGATTCCTCGATCAGGGTGTGCGTCAGGGTCTCTATCGACCGGTCGATCAGCGCGGTGCGATCGTAGGCGACGGAGATCTTCACGTCCTCCGGGAGCCCCTTCTCGAGCTCGTCCAGCTTCGCGGTGACCTTCTCGATGGTCGACAGCGTGTCGGCGCCCAGTCTCACGACAACGACGCCGCCGACCGTCTCCCCTTCGCCGTTCCAGTCGGCGAGCCCGCGCCGGATCTCCGGGCCGATCGTGACGTGCGCGACGTCCTTGAGCAGGATCGGCGCACCTCCGGCGCCGACGCCGAGAGCCACCTGCTCGAGGTCCCGCACCTGCTTGATGTAGCCGAGGCCGCGCACCATGAACTCCGTCTCGGACATCTCCACGAGCCGGCCGCCGACGTCGTTGTTGGAACGTTGCACGGCGGTCTTGATTCTCCCGAGCGAAATGCCGTAGGCGCGCAGCTTCACCGGATCCACGATGATCTGGTACTGGCGGACGAATCCACCGATCGACGCGACCTCCGAGACGCCTTCCACCGCCGTGAGGGCGTATTTGAGGTACCAGTCCTGGAGGCTGCGCAGATCGGCGAGGGATCGCTTGTCGGAATTGAGTACGTACATGAACGCCCAGCCCACGCCGGTTGCGTCGGGCCCGAGCTGCGGCGACACACCCGCCGGTAGCTGTCTGCTCAGCCCCGAGAGGTACTCGAGCACGCGCGAGCGGGCCCAGTACAGATCCGTGCCGTCCTCGAAGATGACGTAGACGAAGGAGTATCCGAAGAAGGAATAGCCCCGCACGACCTTGGCGTACGGCACCGACAGCATCTTTGTCGTAATCGGATAGGTGACCTGATCCTCGACGACCCGCGGCGCCTGCCCGGGGTACTCGGTGTAGATGATGACCTGCACGTCGGACAGGTCGGGGATCGCGTCGAGGCGGATGCTGCGGATCGACCAGACCCCGCCGAGGATCGCGAACAGCAGCGCCACGATCATCACGAACTGGTTCTTCAGCGACCATTCGATGACGCGGTTGAGCATCAGCCCGGGCTCCTCACCGTCCGTCGTCTCGTTCGCCGGGCTCGGCCATCTTCTGGATGGCCTCGCGCAGGTTGGCCTCCGAGTCGATGAGGAACTGCGACGAGGTCACGACCCGGTCGCCCTCGGCCAGACCCGACAGAACCTGGTACCAGCCGTCACCGCTCAACCCGAGCTTCACGTCGCGCGGGGCGAACCGCCCGCCGCCCAGACTCACGATCACCACGTTGCGCTTGCCGGTTCGCAGGACGGCCGTGGCCGGGACGGACAGGGCGTCGCGCGCGACCACAGGCGCGAACTCCACCGTGGCGTACATCCCGGCGCGCAGCCGGCGGTCACGGTTGGGGACCTCCAGCGTCAGGGTCACGGTGCGTGTCCTGTCGGAGACCTCCGGCTCGATGTAGCGCACTCTTCCCGTGAAGGTCTCACCCGGAAGGTAGGTCAGGCTCACGTGCGCCGTGCTGCCCGGCTCGAGCCAGGCAAGCTGATCCTCGTACACCTCCACCCTGAGCCACAGGGATGAGAGGTCGGCGAGATGCATGACCTCCATGCCGGGGCGCACCGCCATCCCCTCGAGTCCGTCCATCCGCTTCATGACGACGCCTGAAGCCGGAGCGGTCACCGTGAGTGCGCGCTGCACCTCGCCCGTCTCTTCAATCCGCGATACCTGCCCGGGCGTGATGTCCCAGTACGCGAGCCGCTTTCTCGCGGCATCGACGAGGTCCTCGCTGCGACGCCGCATCTCCTCGGGCGCGCTCTCCATTCGGCGCGCGAAGGCGATGGCGCTCAGCAGCTCCTGCTCGGTCTGGACCAGCTCGGGGGAGTAGATGTCGAAAAGAGGATCCCCCTTGCCGACCGACTCGCCGATGTAGTTGACATGGACCTTCTCGACGAAGCCGGGATACTTCGTCGTGACGCTGACCATCTTCTCCTGGTCGTAGTCGAGGTAGCCGACGGTGCGGACGCTGTGCCCCAGATCCTTGCGCGCGATCGTCTCGGTCGTCACGCCCATGTTCTGGACGACGGCGGGATCGATCCGGACGGTGCCGGGCGCAGGCGCCTGCCCGGCCTCCTCGACGGCGTACACCGGGACATAGTCCATGCCCATGGAGTCCTTCATCGGCACGGGCGAGGTCACCGTCGGGTCCATGGGATTGCGGTAATACAGGATCTTCCGCTCCCCTTCCCGCGGCTGTCCCTTCTGCTGCGACTCGTTGGATCGCACCGGCACGAGGTTCATCCCGCAGATCGGGCATTGACCCGGCTCCTGGGAGATCACCTGGGGGTGCATCCCGCAGGTCCAGAGCTGTCGCGTCCCTTCCGCCGTCGGAACGCCGGCATCCGGGCCGCCCGCATGGCTCCAGACGGCGAACAGGGGTACGTGGAAAGGGTTCGCGAAGACCAGCCAGGCCGCCAGGAAGCCGGCGGCCGCGGCCACGCCGAGCGAGACGCCCGCACGCAGTCCGGCACGGCGATGCTCATGGTTCATCGGTATCGCCTCCTCCGCCCTTCGCGTCGTCCAATGGCGCCCCGATCGCCCCTTCCAGCCGCGCCAGGGCGATCGCGTAGTCGGCGGCGGACCGCTGCAGGGCGATGCGCACGTCGAGCAGCACGCGCTCGGCGTCCAGCAGGTCGAGCGCGTTGATCGTGCCCGCCGCATAGGCCGACTCCGCGGAGTGCAGCGACTCGCGGGACTGGACCTGCAGGACGTCCTGGATGAGACGCCGCTGGCTCCAGATGAGAGGGATACGCGAGGTCAGATCGTCGATCTCCCTCCGGATGCCGGTCATCACCTGACGGCGGGACTCCTCGGCCGCGGTCCGGCTCTCCACCGATTCCTGCACGCCGGCGGAGATCCGATGACGCCAGATCGGGAGGTTGACAGCCGCCGTGACGCCCAGGACATCCTGCCCGTCGTCTTCCGGAGGGTTCATCAACCCGGCCGGATCGTCCCGACGATCGACGAGCGTGTACGTCAGACCGAGCGTCAGAATCGGGACTCGATTCCTTGTGTGCGAGGTCCGTGAGAATCGAGGCTCGCTCCACCTCGGCGGAGGAAGCGGCCAGTTCCGGCCGCTCCCGCGTGGCCGTGTCGACCAGGGAGGGCACGTCGATCGTGGCTTCACCCGGCGATGCGGGCGCCACGGGAGGCAGCGCCATCGACTCCGGCCGATCGCGCAGGGCGTTGAGGGTCGCCAGAACCCCGGCACGCCGACGGGCAATCTCCAGCAGACGCGTCTCGTCGCGCGTGATCTCGGCCTGCAGCTTGATGATTCCCTGCTGCAGCCCCACGCCGGAGGCGTAGCGGGAGCGCGAGACCTCCTCGTAATGATCGAGCGTATCGCGGTCCTCCCGGGTCACCTGCGCCTCGGCGTCGATGAACCCGAGCTCCCGGTACAGCGCCCGTGCCTCGGTGACCAGGGCGAGGCGCCGCGCCTCCAGCCGCGCGCGCGCTGCCGCCGCGTCGTACACGGCCGCCTGCTCCCGCAGATCGAGCTTGCCGAACCAGGGCAGGCGCTGCGACAGCGAGAGCATCCCCCGCTGCGGGCCGACGCGGCTCTCGGGGGTGAGCAGGTAGGCCGTGATGGCAGCCTGCGGGTCCGGAAGGGCGCGCGCCTGCGCCGGGCGCTGCCCGATCGCGCGCGCTCGGGCCGCGAGCGCGGCGAGCTCCGGGTTCCGGGTGACCACGTCCTCGAGAATCGCCCGCAGGTCGGGGTCGGTCACGCTCGCGATGATCCGGTCGGCGGGCGACGCCTGCTGGACGGGCTCCCCGGCGCCGGCAAGTGTCGCGCAGACCAGCACCGCGAGTGCCATGCCATGGATGGTAGTCCTGGGTCTCATCGAATCGTCTCCCCGGACGGACGCCGGTCAGGCTCTCCGCCTGTGCCATCGTATTCACTGCATCGAGCGTGCCACCGCTTGCCGCGGGGGTTTCGGGCCGATCCGGCTGCTCGTCCACGCGTCGTGTTGCATTTGAGGTGCGGGGTGTTCGATATCCAACAGCCGGCCGGCGCGGGGCGGGCGATCGGATGGGTCAGCGAAGGCCGTATTTCTGCATCCGGTACAGCAGCGTGTTGCGGGTCAGACCGAGGTCACGCGCCGCCTGGGTCCTGTTGCCTGCGCTGCGGTCGAGCGCCTGGCGGATGAGATCCCTTTCCACCTCCTCGAGATTCACACCCTCCCGCGGAAGCACGAACGCCGAGCCGCCCGTTGCCTCTCCCGACCGGATCGCCTCGGGAAGCAGGGAGAGATCGAGGGTCTCCTCGCGGCTCATCACCACCAGCCGCTCGATCAGGTTCTCCAGCTCGCGGACGTTGCCCGGCCAGCCGTACCGATCGAACAGGCCGAATGCCTCCGGTGGCAGCCTCAGCGTCGGCCGACCGGCCCGCTCGGCCATGCGGTCCAGGAAATGCTGTGCCAGCAGGGGGATGTCCTCGCGCCGCTCCCGCAGCGGGGGCACCCTGACCGGAACCACGGCGAGCCGGTAATACAGGTCCTGCCGGAACGTCCTCTCCGCCACCATCGCCTCGAGATCCCGATTGGTGGCGGCGACGATCCGCACGTCCACCTTCACCGGGCGGTCGGCGCCGATCCGATCCACCTCTCCCGATTGAAGCACCCGGAGGATCTTCGGCTGGAGCATCAGCGGGATCTCGCCGACTTCGTCGAGAAAGAGCGTCCCCCCGTCCGCCGACTCGAACTTTCCCTTGCGCTCCGCATGCGCGCCCGTGAACGCGCCCTTGCTGTGGCCGAACAGCTCCGCTTCGATGAGCGACTCCGGGATCGCCCCGCAGTTGAGCGTGGCGAACGGCCCCTGCCGCCGCGCGCTGTTGTAATGCAGCGCCCGGGCCACCAGCTCCTTGCCCGTGCCCGTCTCGCCGCTGATGAGAACCGTCGAGTCGGTCGGCGCGACCAGTTCGAGCGCGTCGTACAGCCGTTTCATGGGCGGAGCGGATCCGATCAGGTTCTGGAACGAGAACCGCCCCTCGACCGCGCGCCTCAGCTCCCGGTTCTCCTGTCGGAGTCGCGCCAGCTCCAGCGCCCGTTGCAGCGTGAGCCTGAGCTGATCCCGGGGGAAGGGCTTCGTCAGAAAGTCGAATGCCCCCTGCTTCATCGCCTCCACCGCCGTCTCGATGGTGCCGTGCCCCGTCACGACCACCACGGGCGTCTCGGGCGAGACCGCCTTGAGTCTGGCCAGCAGCTCCAGCCCGTCCAGACCCGGCATGCGCACGTCCGTGACGACCACGTCGTGCAGCCGCTCCTGGAACGAGGCCAGCGCGCCCGGCGCGTCGCCGCAGCTCGTCACCTCGTATCCGGCCTGCGTGAGCTGGTACTCCTGGACGCGCCGGAAGCTCTCGTCGTCGTCGACCAGCAGCACCGCAATCGGATCCTGGGTCATGCGCGCGCTCCGCCAGCCTCGTCGGCGACACGGCGTGGAAGCTGAAGGATGAAGCGCGCGCCTCCCCTCTGCAGGTTCTCCACACGAAGATCCCCCTGATGACTCGTCGCAATCTGGAAGGCGATCGAGAGGCCCAGCCCCGTCCCACCGGTCTTGGTGGTGTAGAACGGCTCGAACGCCTTCTGCAGCGCCTCGGGGGTGAGCCCCGGCCCGTCGTCCTCCACCACGATGCGGGCGTAGTCCTTGTCCATCTCCGGCCTGATGCGGACGGTCCCGCCTTCCGGCATCGCCTGGATCGCGTTGATCGCGAGGTTCAGAACGGCCTGCCGCACGAGCTGTCCATCCACCATCACATCGTCCAGCCTCTCATGCGTATCGGCGATCACCTCGACATTCTGTTTCGCGGCCTGCTTGGAGGTCAACGTCACGACGGACCTGACGATCTCCGCGAGGTTTTCCGGGGATTGCTCCACACGCGACGGCTTCACCAGGTCGAGATAACGCGTGACGATCGTCGACAGTCGCTGGATCTCCTTCTGGAGGATCAGCACGAACTCTCTCTTGGGATCGTCTCCCTCGATCTCGTTCTCGAGGATCTCGATCGCCCCGGCGATCGAGCCGAGCGGATTGCGGATCTCGTGCGCCATCCCGGCCGACAGAGCCCCCAGCGCGGAGAGCCGGTCCACCAGTCGCAGCCTCTCGAAGGTGGACTGGAGCTGTTCGTTGGCCCGCTGGAGCTGCATCGCCGTCTGCTTCTGCACCTCCCGCTCGCGCCTGAGGCGATCGATCACCTGGCCGCCGAGCGCCCCGAAGATCAGGAACATCAGTATGCTCACGATCTGGCTGAACCGGTACAATGGCACGTGCGTCCAGTGCAGCAGGATGTGCGGGATGTAGAGGACCGACGCGGCCGCCGCCGTGATGACGCCCCCCTTGAGGCCGTACCAGACCGCCCCGAGCAGGATCGGGATGTAGTAGATCTGCTGGTAGATGACGTGCCAGTGATAGTGCTCGGCCGGGGTGAGGTAATGGCAGAAGCTGATCAGCAGGAGGCTCAGCCCGAGAAGCGGTACCGCTCCTCGCGGATGGCCCGGCCCGCGGGCGGTTTCCCCTTGAGGGGAGGGCGTGGCACCCGGCACCGACATGGGCAAGAGCATAGCACGGGCCCCGGCGTGCCTTCTGCCGGACTGTAACCATCCCGTCCCGATCGGCTCCTAACCCATGTGGGGAGCGACGGCCGGGGGCATTACGCCTCCTCCCTCCCGCACCTGCCCTGCGGGAGCCAGGCCGTCGTCTCCCCTCTTCGTCCAGTGGTTCTTGCGCCGCGGGCGCGGGGGAGGTGGGTTCTCTTGAGCGTCAACGAGTATCTCAGGCTGATTGCGGGCTCCTTCGTTCTGGCGAGCGTCGGGCTCGGCTATTTCGTCCACCCGGCGTTCTTCCTGTTCACCGCCTTTGTGGGGCTGAATCTCGCGCAGTCGGCGTTCACACGCTCCTGCCCGATGATGTGGATTCTGAGGCGGGCCGGTGTTCCGGAGCGCTGATTCCGCAGGGACCGTGCTACCATGCGCGCATGTCCCGGCAGGAAGAGAAAGCCACCGATCGGCGTCTCGCCGAGGCGCTCATCGCGGGCGACCCGAACGCGTTCGATCCGTTCGTGGAGCGGTTCGCCCCGCTGATCCTCAACTTCGGCCGCCGGATGTGCGGCCAGCGGGACGACGCCGAGGAAGTCCTCCAGGAAACGCTCCTCAAGGCCTACCAGTCTATCGGGGAGCTGCGCGAGCCGGCCGCCCTCAAGTCCTGGGTCTACCGGGTGGCCGCCAACGCCTGCCTGAAGATGCGTCGCAAGGGGAAGTTCGAGCCGGTGCAGGAGATCTCGCTCGACGAATTGCTCCCACGCCCGAATGCGGACGGCTCGCCTCCGGAGATCGCGGACTGGTCGGAGCTGCCATCGGACCGGGCGCTGCAGTCCGAGCTGAGAGAGAAGATCGAGTCGGCGATCCTGAAGCTGCCGAAGGAGTTCCGGATCGTCGTCGTGCTGAGGGACCAGGAGGGGTTCACCACGCGTGAGACGGCCGACATACTCGGGGTCGGCGAGCCGCTGGTGAAGGTCCGGCTCCACCGCGCGCGTCTGGCGCTGCGCAAGGAGCTGGAAGAGTACATGATGGGACGACTGCCATGACCGCGAAGGATCATCCGATGGACTGCCGCGAGATGGCGCAGTATCTGTCCGAATACCTCGACGGGGAGCTGGACGAATCGCTGCGACGGGTGATCGAGCAGCACGGCGGTGAGTGCCCTCCCTGCCGTGCCTTCGTCAGGACGCTGGAACGCACCGTCGAGATCGTCAGAGAGCAGCCCCGCGAGCCCCTTCCCGATGGACTGAAAAAAGCGCTGGCCGAAGCGCTGCGGCGCGCGACCCGCTGACGCGCGCGACTCCCCCCGCCGCACACCGTGCGGCCGTTCTCCGGTTGAAGGACCCCCTGCAACATCCCGGCTGTCGGCTCATGTCGCATGCCCCATAGCTCCAAGGCACGCCAATTGCAGAGATGTATTTCCGGTGGCGATGCACTCTCGGGTGGCGCTTGAAAATCAAAGCAGGACGCACCTTTTTGGTTACCACACTTCGCGCCCGCATTCTCCCTCACCGGCGATTGTGCCGGGTTACGCAATTCAATCCGCATCTACGTCAAATCCCTCATCTCGCTCGGCCTGAGCGGGTCCTTCCTTATCCACGGATCCTCGCGAGCCCACTCGTGAGACGAGGGGCACCTACCGGAGGTCCTGGCCATGCGCTTACTCTCCGTCATGCGTGTCCTGCCCTGCATCGTCGCCGTTTCCTTGTCGATGGGTGCCGCCCCACCGAGACATGAACTCACCTTCATCGAACGCGTAGAGGCCCAGCGGGCACTCGATCGAGCCTACTACGGACACCAGCTCGGCACGACGAGACCGTTCGAGGAAGCGGTTCCATTCGAGCTCACGGAGCTGAAGGTCCGCACCTATCTGAAGCAGTCGATCGCCCTGGAACGCTTCTGGGGCGTGCGGCTTACCTCGATGGATCTCGAGAAGGAAGCCCGGAGGATCGCGGAGAGCACGCAGATGCCCGAGCGGCTGGCCGAGTTGCACCGGGCTCTGGGCAATGATCCGGTTCTCATCCTGGAATGCCTCGTCCGACCGATCGTGGTGGACCGTATGGCGCGCGACCGGCTCGCCGATGATCGTCAGATGCAGGCGCCGGCACTACGGGAGGCCCGTGAATTGCGAAGCCGGCTGGCAACCGGCAGGCTGTCTCCACTGCAGGACCATCCGAGGCGCAGCCTCTTCGAGGTAACGACAGATAAGGTGCAAGGGCCCACCGAGACCGCGTCGACGCCGAGGCAGATCGAGGTGGATTCGACCGATCTGGCGCGGTGGCGGTCGCTTCTTCCAGCCCGGCAGGGCGAAATCGCGACCGTGGCGGAAGAGCAGGCCGGCTTCGTCATCAGAGTTCTGCTGGGCGAGGAGGCGGGGCATCTCCGCATCGCCGTCTACTCGATCCCAAAGCTCGCCTGGGACGACTGGTGGCGCAAGGTGGAGGGGCAGATCGATGCGAACCCCGTCCGCACGCTGGCGGACCCGCTCGTTGCACCGCAGCAGCTCTTGCCGGAGCCCGCCGGGCTGCCCATCTGCGAGGAAGAGGACGTCTGGCACCGCATGAACCTCTCGGGCCCGTGGCCTCTCAAACCGTTGAACGGCCGAGCCATCTGGACCGGCACCCGCATGATTCTGCTCGGCAGCGGCGACCCGGAGCCTGGTTTGAGCTACGACCCGGCAACGGATTCCTGGCTGCGTATCCAGACCCAGGGGGCTGCCCACACGTCGGAGTATTCCAAGGCCGTGTGGACGGGAGAGGAAATGATTGTCTGGGGGGCGACTGAGTACAATCCCCACTCCAATATCGGGGGCCGATACAACCCGCTGTCGGATACCTGGCGGAGCATCTCGCACGTGGGGGCCCCGCGGCCACGCGTGGGCAACACGCTGGTCTGGACCGGCGATCGAATGCTCGTAACCGGCGGCCTCGGCGAGGCCTACGACTACGTTATCCCCGATCCCGTCACGCAACTCTCCGGAGGATCGTACGACCCGATCACCGACACCTGGGGCCCCGGTCCTTCCTTCAATCGGACCGACCACACCGCTGTCTGGACAGGGACGCAGCTCATCCTCTGGGGTGGTTCATGCGTCTCGAGCTGGCGCGATGTCGACGATCTGGCCTGCGCGTCGGAGGATCCGCGAGTCGGACGTGTTGTCGATCCCGTCACCGGAGCCTGGCGACCCACGACTGCCCTGAACGCACCACTTATCTCAGCCGGCGATAGGAGGACAATCTGGACGGGCCGGGAGATGATCATCTGGGGCGGCACCGCCACCAACCCGCCCAGCCCTGGGAGGGGTTACCGATACGATCCGGCGGCCGACGCATGGTCGGGGACCTCTTTCACAGACGCGCCCAGCAGCCGGTACGGCCACAGTACCGTCTGGACCGGACACGAGATGATCGTCTGGGGAGGATTCGACAGCACCTCGACGCCACTGGCCGACGGTGGCCGCTACGATCCCGAGAGCGATACCTGGCGGCCGGTCGCCGCGGGCGGGAGCGCGATGGCGGTGCACGCGGCCGTGTGGACAGGCCAGTACATGGTGGTCTGGGGCGACACGCCGGTACTTCGCGGCCGATACGACCCCGCGGGCGACCGGTGGTTGGTCACGGGACCCTCGCTGGAACCGTCGCCCCACAAGGATCACACGGCGATGTGGACCGGCAATGAGATCCTGATCTGGGGCGATGGGTGGGGGGAGCGCTTCGATCCGGTGCTTGGAACATGGAGAGAGTTCAGCGCGGATCCGGGCCTTGCTTTCCCGGGCCAGACCGCCGTCTGGACGGGCGACGAAATGATCGTCTGGGGCGGCATCACACCAGCGTACGATGTAAACACCGGGGGGAAATACAACCCGCTCACTTACCAGTGGGTTCGGATTCCGTGGCTCGGTGCGCCCGAAGCCCGAGTCCGGCATACGGCCGTGTGGACCGGTCACGAGATGGTCGTGTGGGGTGGGGAGACCTGCCGGAACCAGGGATCGGGCTGCACATGGACGACCCTGCAGACCGGCGGTCGGTACGACCCTGTCACTGATCAGTGGAGCCCCACGTCCACGGCAGGCGCGCCTCAGCCGCGCCAGGGACACACGACCGTCTGGACCGGGCAGGAGATGATCGTCTGGGGGGGGAGCTCCGACCACGGGAGCGAAGGCCCGTATCTCGACGCCGGCGGCGTCTACGATCCGCTCTCCGACGAGTGGAGGCCCACGGCGCTCAGCGGCGCGCCCTCGCCCCGGACCGCTCACACTGCGGTCTGGACAGGCCGGGAGATGATCGTCTGGGGAGGCCGGGACGAGTCGTCGGTGCTCGCTTCGGGCGGTCAATACGACATGCTCACCGACTCGTGGATTCCGACCGGCATGCCCGCGGCGCCCGAGGCACGCAACCGGCACACCGCAGTGTGGAGCAGCAGCCGCATGATCGTCTGGGGCGGTGAGGGCAGCGACAGCACACTCCTCGACACGGGTGGCCTGTACGATCCGGTATCGGGGAGGTGGTCCGAAATGTCCACCGTCGACGCACCGGCCGCCCGGGTCGGACACAGCGCGACCTGGACCGGTCAGGAGATGATCGTCTGGGCCGGCACGACCGCGGCTGGGATGTCTAACAACGGCGGCAGGTATAGACCCTACGAAAGCAACGTCACGAGTGACGGAGATGGTGTCTCCATCTGCGGGGGCGATTGCGACGATTCCGATCCTTCCGTCTACCCAGGAGCCCCACAGGTTTGTGACGGACTCAACAATGACTGCCTGGACCCTGGGTATCCGGGAGCCCGTGGAACCAATGACGGTGATGACGATGGGGACGGCATGACGGAATGCGCCGGCGACTGCAACGACGCCGATCCCTTCATCTACATGTCCGCGCCGGAGCTTTGTGATGGCAAAGACAATGATTGTGACGGCATCGTCCCGTCGTCGGAAATCGATGACGATGGAGACGGTTTTACGGAGTGCTCTGGTGACTGCAACGACTTCGATGCCGGAATCCACCCCGGCGCCATCGACATCCCGGGCAATGTGCTGGACGAGGACTGCACGGGCGGAGTCTCGTGCGACCCCCGGCTGCCCTGGACGACGCACGGGGATTTCGTCTCCTGTGTCGACATCGAATGCTGGAAGCTCAAGAAGGCCAAGCGACTGACAGGCAAGCAGTGCGACAGCATCGTCTCCGACGCGGCGCACACACGGTTGATCCAACGGTAGGAGACATCGGATCGCGGCAGGAAGATCAAACGGGCGGCCAGCCAATCCGGCCCGACTAGCGGATCCGGCAGGCCGCCTGGCCGCGCTTCTCCAGGTAGCGCTGGTGGTACTCCTCGGCGGGGTAGAACGGGGCCGCCGGCATGATCTCGGTGACGATCCTGCGGCCCTGGAGCCGGCCGCCGGCCTCCAGCCGCTGCTTCGACGTGCGTGCCACCTCCTCCTGCTGCGGCGTATGGGTGAAGATCGCGGAGCGGTACTGGGTGCCGACATCCGGGCCCTGCCGGTTCGGCGTAGTCGGATCGTGGACCGCCCAGAACAGGTCAAGAAGCTCGTCGTAGGACACGCGCTGCGGGTCGAACTCCACCTGCACCGCCTCGGCGTGGCCCGTCCGGCCGGTGCACACCTGCTCGTAGGTCGGGTCGATGGCCGTCCCGCCCGTGTACCCCACGGTCGTGCCCGTCACTCCCTCACGCTGGCGGAACTCCGCTTCGACCCCCCAGAAGCAGCCTGCCGCGAACGTCGCTTTCTCGGTAGCCATGTCCGATCCTCCATCGTCTCGTTCTCGCCCGGGATCATAGCCGTTCCCAAGGGTCGGGATCATGCTCGCCGCCGGCCGACGAGCCAGGGCATCACGGCGAACAGGGCCACGCTGGCGACATACGAGGCGAACGCCGCCGGATCGCGCGCGGCGAGATACGCTCCCAGGGAGAGCCCTCGAACCCACACCACGACGGCGATCTCGAACGCCAGCAGCAGGCCGAGCGCCACGAGCCCAATCCGGACGAGCCGCAGGCCGGACGCGTCATGCGCGAGCCGGCGTACCACCCACCGGGCCGCCAGGAAGCTGACCAGGACCATGAGCGGGGCTTCGGCGACTTCCGCGGCCCGCTCGCCGGCTCGAGGCACGATCCAGACGACTCGGATCACCCCGAGGGCGAAGCCAGCCGCGAACACGACGGCAAAGTAGACCGCGCCGGCCCGCATGATGCTCACGCCCCCATGGTCCCTCCGGAACCCGCCGGCCAGCTCGCAGAGCCTGGTCATGGTCGACCAGTTGCGCGAGGTGATCGCTTCGCCGAGAATCCGGTCGATCTCCTTCGCGACACGGCTCGCGATCACCCCCCCGGGACACCAGAGGTACGCGACACGGCGGCCGAGTGCGAACGCCTCGGGCGACCAGTCCTGCCGGGTCATCGGCTTCAGTCGACGCGCCGCCGGTGCGTCGCGCGGCACGGCCACCAGCATCCGGGAGGGATTGATGGCGACCGCCTCGAGTGGATTGTGCGCCATCGCCGCAGCCAGCTCCTCGGCGGTCAGCACCGTCACCGCGGCGCGAACCCCCAGCCGCGACGCGATCGCCTTCTCGATCCGTGCGGCGGCATCCCCGCTCCTGTGCCCCGGATCGGTGAAGACGACGTTGCCGCTGTTGAGCAGCGTGCAGACATCCTCGAAACCGATCCTCGCGAGCAGGTCGCGCAGCTCGGCCATCGCGATCCGCTTCGCGCGGCCCACGTTGATGCCCCGGATCAACGCGATCATCCGTGCATCCGTCTTCCGGCTCACCATGACACGCCGGGCGCGGACCTCGTATACGTGTCCGACTCGAGCTGATCCATCATGAACGCCGCGACGTCGGCGCGCGAGATCCTCACGGTCCTCAGGAAGCTCCCCACGTTGAATCCGTGAGTCACCCGGCCCCGCGGGACGCCGTCGGTCAGCGCTCCCGGCCTGACGATGACCCAATCCGTGTCACTCTGCGCGATCGCCCGCTCCTGACGTGTCTTGTCCCAGAAGACGAACCGACGCACGCCCTGTTCCTTCATCGCCGCGAGGAGGTTGGCCGTTCCGCGCGACAGGATGCTCGTCGGCCAGAGGTATCGCCTGTGGCCCAGGGCGGAGATCACCGCGTCGATGTCACGCACGGCGGCCATCACGGCGGCCTCGTCCAGCACGTTCCCCCGTACGATGCTCAGCCGCTGGTGCTCCATGCCGAGACGGGATGGATCCCGGACGAACGCTTTCACCTGATAGCCTCGCTCCAGCGCCTTTGTCACCAGATGACGCCCCGTGCCGCCCGCCGGGCGGACATCGGACCGGTGCCCCGCAGCCGACAGGGCCGCCGACAGCGCGACGGCGTAGAGCGCGAACAGCGCAAGCAGTGTCATGACGCGTGTCAGGTGAGCTGCATCATGTCGATCGATTCCGGCAGCCTGCCCGCGATCTCCTCGATCTCGGCGTCGCTCAGACGGAACTCCATCGCCCCGACGAAACCGTCCACCTGCTCGGGTGCGCGCCCGCCCACGATAACGCCGGTGACGGCCGGATGCCGGAGCGTCCAGGCCACGGCGACCTCGGCCGCCGACCGCTCGTGACGTCTGCCGATCGTCTCGAGCAGCTCGACCAGCTCCAGGTTGCGGCTCAGATGCGGCTCCTTGAAGGCCGGGTTCACGTTCACCCTCCAGTCGGTGCGTGGCAGCGCGGCGATCCGCTCCCGGGTCATCTTGCCGGTGAGAAGTCCGTTGTGCATCGGCGAGTATCCGATGACGCCTATCCGGTGCTCGCGGCAGTAGGGCAGAATCCTGTCCTCGACCTGACGCATCAGCATCGAGTACGGCGGCTGCAGCGAGGTGACCGGCGCGATCGCCTCCAACCTCCGGAGCTGCTCCACGTTGCAATTCGAGACGCCGATGTGCCGGATCCTGCCCTGCGCGCGGAGCTGCGACAGCGCCGTCCACCCTTCCTCCAGGTCGGGAGCCGGGCCGTCGGGAGGAAACGCCGGCCAGTGGATCTGGCACAGGTCCAGCGTGTCGACCTGAAGGCGCTTCAGGCTCGCCTCGACCTCCTTCTTGACCGAGTCGGCCTTCAGACAGTGGGTGATGTTCCCGTCGTCGTCCCAGACGAGGCCGCACTTCGTGAACACGAGCGGGCGCTCGGACGGGCTCAGCTTTTTCAGCGCCCGGGCCACGATCGTCTCCGCGTGTCCGAAGCCGTACGCCGGCGCCGTGTCGATCCAGTTGATGCCCCGATCGACGGCCCTCCGTATGGCGGCGATCGAGTCGGCATCGTCCTGCGGGCCCCAGCCGAACTGGTTGTCCCCGCCGATCGCCCAGGTGCCCATGCCGATCGGTGTGATCTCGAAATCCGAGTTTCCGAGCTTGTTCAGTTTCATCGGAGCGCTCCCTTCTTCAGGTCTTCCTGACCCCGGTCAGCAGAATCGCGGGGTTGGGAATCTGCAGCTCGTTCGTCAGGCTGTACCGTTTCGCCCGCTCGCGGACGCCCGCTTCGATCTTCTCCCGCAGGTCGGCGGGAAAGGTCTCCAGCGCGGCCCAGTCACGAAATGCGCCGAGCAACGTGTCGACCGATGGCATCCTCCAGACCAGCGGCAGCTCGGTGACGTGCGTCTCCTCGAACCCGGCATCGGCAAGCATCCGGTGAAAGACATCGAAGTCGCTCACGCCGAACAGGGGGCCATGGGGCAACTCGGCCGCGCCGGCGTGCTCTTCCACCGCCTGGAAGAAGAGTCCGAACGCCTCGAGCTTCGACAGGTCCGCCCAGACAGTGAACCCCGCACGGCCGCCGGGACGAAGCACGCGGTGCGCCTCCCCCAGGACCTTCTCCGGCCGGCCGGTGTGATGCAGGACGAAGTTGCCCGTCACGACGTCGAACTCCCCGTCGCCGAAAGGCAGCGCATCGGCGGATGCGGCACGGAACTCGATCCCGGCATGCCGCCTGCGCGCCTCGGCCACCATCGGCTCGGAGAAATCGATCCCGACCGGATCGGCGCCCCGGCGCTTCGCCTCGGAGGCCACCAGCCCCGTGCCCGTGCCCGCATCGAGCAGGCGCTGCCCGGGGGCCAGCTTCGTCCCGTCGAGCAGCGGGCCGACGGCTTCACCGGCGAGAAGGCCGAAACCGTCCATGTACCGCTCGGCGCAGCGGGACCAGGTCGCGTTCTCGAATTCGGCGACCACCTTCGGGTCGTGATCACTCTGCATCCGCTCTCCTCCTCGTCCTCAAAGGGGTGTCAAAGGCGCGGTCCACCCCGGAATGCGGGGCCGTACGGCCGGAGAATGTTCCTCTCTCTGGGCGGGGGCAGTTACAGGAAATCCTACCATCCTGTCCGTCGATCACAACCCCGCCCGCTACAGCTCGCGGCGCGGAGCCGCGGTTGCCGGATCGCCCGTGTTCGGCGTCCCGGTGGGCTCGATGAGCATCAGGTGCACCTCGCCGGCGGCGTAGGGCTGGTGCTCCACGCCGCGGGGCACGACGAACATCTCGCCCGGGCCGAGCCGGACCACCCAATCCCGCATCCGCAGCTCGAGGTCCCCTTTCAGGACGAGGAAGAAATCATCGGTGTTGTCGTGCTTGTGCCAGATGAACTCCCCTTCCACCTTCACCACCATCACGTCGCACTCATTGAACCGTGCTACGGTGCGCGGCTGCCACCGGTCGTCGAAGTGCGAGAGCTTCTCCGCGAGGTTGACCTTCTCCTTCATCTGCTCCACCTCCATGGCCATCCTACTACCCACCCGACGTGCCGGCCCCGGTATCCTTTTTGCAGTAACGGAATCTCTACCAGGAGGGGCACGCGCCCCGTTGGGACCGGGAGGACATCGATGCGTCGTTTCAAGCTCTCGACGTGTGTCATTTCGCTCATTTCATTGGGTTTGTCCCTCACCGCCACTCCGGCGGCCGAAGCCGGAGGCAACCTCACGCTGGACGAGGCAATCCGCCTCGGGCTGGCGCGGAACCCCGGCCTCGCCTCGGTACGGGCGGAATCGGAGGCGGCCGACGCGGGCGTCCTGGAAGCGCAGGGGGGCCGCTGGCCCCTGCTCAGTCTCGAGGGGGGTGCCCGCCGATCCGACAACCAGGTGACGGTGTTCAGCGATAAGCTCACCTCCGGCATGTTCACCGCCGACGACTTCGCGCTCGACAGCCTCAACAACCCCGATCCGGTCAGCCATACGAACGCCGCCGTGGCGATCGAGATACCGCTGTACACGTCGGGCCGCATCCGTCACAGCGTCGAGGCGGCCGAAGGACGAAGCGGGGCCTCACGCTCGCGGGTGCGGGCCGCCGAGGCGGAATCTGACCGCCGCGATCACGGAGTCGTACTTCGGGATCGCGCTCGCTCTCGAATCGGTCAAGGTCGCGGAGAGCGCGGTCGCCGACGCGCGAGGGCACGAGAAGATCGCCGCGGCCCGGCACGAGGCCGGCTCGGCCCTGCGCTCCGATCTGCTCCGGACGCAGGTCCAGCGTCTGTCGCGCGAGCGCGATCTGGAGCGACGCCGTGCCGACGTCGACCTCGCTCGCGCGCGGCTGCGCCGCCTGATCGCGGCACCGCTCGACGAGCCGGTTGATCCCGCCACACCCCTCGCAGAGCCTTCCGAGCCTCTTGGCGAGGTGGACGAGTGGATCGGGCGGGCGAGGGCCGTTCGGCCCGAGATAGAGGCGGCCCGGCGTCAGGCCGACGCGGCGCGCGCGGCCGCCGGGATGGCACGCGCCGCCATCGGGCCCGAAGTAGCCGGAATGGCCCGCTACGAGCGCAACGCCGACGGGTTCGACTGGGGGGACGGATCGTATCTGGTCGGCGTCAGCATACGGTGGACCGCCTTCGACCGCGGCCGTCTCGCCCGCACCGAGGCGGCTAATGCCCGCGTGCGGTCCGCGGAGGCGCAGGAACGCGCCGCCGCCGACGGCGTCGCGCTCGAGGTGCAGCAGGCATACCTCGACGCCCGCGTCGCCGACCGGAGCCTCAGCGTGGCGCGCGAGGCGGTGCAGGCCGCCGAGACCGCCCGGCAAATCACCGCGGATCGTTATGCCGGCGGGCTGCTCCCCGTCACCGACCTGCTCAACGTCGAGACGGAGCTCGTGGCTGCCCGGCTCGGCGAGCTCTCGGCTCTCTACGACACCATCGTCGGACGCGTGCGTCTGTCGCGCGCCGCCGGCGTGCTGGAGGAATCACGATGACTCAGCGCGGCAGGAAACGGGCAACCCTCGTCCTCGGCACGCTCGTGCCGCTGGCTCTCCTCATCGGGTGCGGCTCGCCCCCCGCGCGGGAAACGGACGATCCGCTCGCCTCGCGTCCGCCCGTCGACGTGCGCACCGCCCGCGTGCGGATGTCGGCCGCCGCCGGCACGGAGGCGCCAGGCACCGTGGAGGCGGCGACGGTCGCCGACGTGGCGAGCCGCATCGCCGCCGTCATCGAAACAATCGAGGTCGATGCAGGCGATGCCGTGCGCCGCGGTCAGGTCCTGGCCCGGCTCGATGGGCGCGATCTGCGCGCCCGCGTCGGCGCCGCCGACGCGTCCCTTCGAGCCGCCGTCGCGCAGCACGAGCGGATCCGATCGCTGTTCGAGAAGGAAGCCGCCACCCGGCAGGAGCTCGACGCCGCAGAGGAAGCCCGCGCCGCGGCCGAGGCGGGTGTCAGCGCGGCGAAGGCCCAGCTCGACTATGTCGTGCTCCGCGCGCCATTCGACGGTCGTGTGGTCGCGAAGACCGCTTCGGCGGGTGACCTCGCCTCGCCCGGACGGCCACTCATGACGCTGCAGGCGGCCGGGCTGATGCGGGCCGTCGCCACGGTGTCCCCTGAGCAGGTGGCGGATCTCACGGTCGGCTCGCCCGTCGGGGTGGCGCTCGGCGACGGGAGGACGCTTCAGGCGGCCCTGTCCGTGATCAGCCCCGCTTCGGACCCGGCCTCGCGCCGATTCCTGGTCAAGGCCGACCTGCCGCTCGACGCGGGAGTCCGGGCCGGCTCTTTCGTGAGGCTGCTCCTGCCGCCGACCTCCACGGCCGGGTCGCAGCCGGTGGCTCCGAAGACCGCGCTTGTCGAGCACGGGGCTCTGACCGGGCTGTACCTGGTCAAGAACGGCCGCGCACGGCTCGTATGGATCAGCCCGGGGCCGAGCGTGGATGACGGCGTCATCGTGCGCGCCGGGCTGTCCGAAGGGGACGAGGTGATCCTCGACCCCGCCGGTCTGGTCGACGGAGCGCCCGTACACGCCGCCTCCCCGGAAGCGGTGCCATGAGCGCTCCGCCCGAAACCGGTCTGGCCGGGCGTCTCGCCGGGACCTTCCTGACGTCACGCCTCACGCCGCTGGCGGTGCTCTCGGCGGTACTGATCGGCCTGCTCGCCGTGTGGCTGACGCCGCCGGAGGAAGAGCCCCAGATCCTCGTGCCGATGGTCGACATCCGCGTCGGGATGCCCGGCGCGACCCCGCTCGAGGTGGAACAGAGGATCACCAATCCCCTGGAAAAGTACCTGTGGGGTATCCCGGGCGTCGAGTACATCTACAGCTCGTCCCTGCCTGGCGCGGCACTGGTGACGGTGCGCTTCAAGGTCAACGAGCCGCTCGAGACCAGCCTCGTCAAGGTGTACGACCAGCTCTCCGCCCACATGCAGGAGAAGCCCGCCGAGGCGACGCCGCCGATGGTGCAGCTCCTGACCATCGATGACGTTCCCTTCCTCGCGCTGACGCTCTACAGCGAGACGATGTCCGGATCCGACCTGCGGCGTCTCGCCCAGGAGGTGGCCCGCGACATCGAGGAGGTGCCGGACGCCGCGAAGGTGGACGTGACAGGAGGGGAGAGGCGTCAGGTGCGGATCCTGCCCGACCCCTCCCGCCTGGCCGCCCACGGCGTCTCGCTGCTGGATCTTCGGCCCGGCCGTGGCCGCCGCATCCGCGCAGCAGCCGGCCGGCAGCGTCGTCTCCTCCAACGAGGAGATCCTGGTCGAGGCCGGCCCGTTTCTCCGTGACGTCCGGGATCTCGACACGGTGGTGGTCGCGGTGCGGGACGGCCGGCCGGTCTATCTGCCCGACGTGGCGACAATCGTGGACGGCCCCGAGGTGCCCGAGCATTACGTCTTTCTCGGGCTCGGGCCGGCCGCCGCGGAGCGCGGTGTCGAGCCCGCCTCGGACGGCGGCCCTCCCGCCGGCGGTGAGTACTCCGCCGTGACGATCTCGGTGGCGAAGAGACCCGGCTCCAACGCCACGGCGCTCGCCCGCCGGATCCTCTCCTCGGTGGATGCCCTCGAGGGGAGCCTGATCCCGGCGTCGGTCAAGGTGGCCGTCACCCGTGATTACGGCGAGACCGCGGCGCACAAGTCCAACGAGCTGATCGAGCACCTGTTGATCGCCACCCTCTCGGTCATCCTGCTGATCGCCCTGGCGATGGGGTGGCGGGCCTCGATCGTGGTCGGCATCGCGGTGCCGGTCACGCTGGCCCTGACCCTGTTCATCTATTTCCTGCTCGGCTACACGCTCAACCGGGTCACGCTGTTCGCGCTCATATTCTCGATCGGAATACTGGTCGACGACGCGATCGTGGTGGTGGAGAACATCCACCGGCACTACGCCATGCGCGACAAGCGATCGCTTCTGCGTCTCGCCGTGGACGCGGTGGACGAGGTCGGCAACCCGACCATCCTCGCCACCTTCACCGTGATCGCGGCGATCCTGCCGATGGCGTTCGTGCGCGGGCTGATGGGGCCCTACATGAGGCCGATTCCGGTGGGGGCCTCGCTGGCGATGCTGTTCAGCCTGATCATCGCCTTCGTCATCTCCCCCTGGGCCGCGGTCAAGCTGCTCAAGCCGCACGAAGGCGGCGATGCGCACGAGGGCAATCGGGAAGGACTGCTGGACCGGCTCTACCGCCGGTGGATGGGCGCCCTCGTGCGTCACCGGTTGCAGCAGATCGGCTTCTTCGTCTTCGTGCTTCTGCTGCTCGGTGGCGCGGCGGCGCTGGTCTGGTTCGGCGCGGTCAAGGTGAAGATGCTGCCATTCGACAACAAGAGCGAGTTTCAGGTGCTGCTCGACTTCGACGAAGGGACGCCGGTGCAGGTGTCGCTCGATGCAGCGCGCGAGGTGGGCCGTTACCTTTCACGCGTGCCCGAGGTCACCGACTACGAGATCTACGCGGGCACTGCGGCACCGGTGAACTTCAACGGCCTCGTCCGGCACTACTTCTACCGCCAGCAGCCCAACGGCGCCGACATCCAGGTCAACCTCGTGGACAAGTCCGACCGCGATCAGCAGAGCCACGACATCGCCAAGAGGGTCCGGCCGGAGATCGTCGCCATCGCCTCACGTTTCGGCGCCCGCGCCAAGGTGGTGGAGATCCCTCCCGGCCCGCCGGTCCTGTCGACCCTCGTGGCCGAGGTGTACGGGCCCGACTACAAACGGCAGATGGAGGTAGCACAGCGGATCGAGAGACTGTTCGAGACCTCCCCCGACATCGTCGACATCGACACCTCGATCCCTTTTCCCCAGCCGAAGGACTTCCTCCAGGTCGACAGGGAGAAGGCCTCCCTGCACGGCGTGGCGCCGGCCCGCGTGGTCGACACCGTGGCCACCGCGATCTCCGGGGCCGACGTGGCGCTGCTGCGTGTTCCCCGCGCGCGCGAGCCGGTGCCGATCCGGGTCGGTTTCCCACCGGCGCTTCGCGACGGACTGCAGCCGGCTCTCGACCTGCGCCTGAGAGCGGCCGGCGGAGCCATGGTCCGGCTCGGCGATCTGGTGAGAGTCGAGCGAACCGCCGAGCAGCCGCCCATCCTGCACAAGAACCTCCAGCGTGTGGCGTACGTGCTGGCGGACCTCGCCGGAGAGGAGGAGAGCCCCGTCTACGCGATCGCCCACCTGGACCGGCAGATCGCGGCCATGACCATCCCCGAGGAGTACACCATCGAGCGGTACTCGACCCACCAGCCCGAATCGACCGCGAAGCTTTCGATGAAGTGGGACGGCGAGTGGCACATCACCTACGAGGTGTTCCGCGATCTCGGCATCGCGTTCGCGCTCGTGCTGGTGCTGATCTACATCCTGGTCGTGGGCTGGTTCGAGTCGTTCCGCACGCCGTTCGTCATCATGCTGCCGATCCCGCTGTCGCTCATCGGGATCATCCCGGGCCACTGGCTGTTCGGGGCCTTCTTCACCGCGACCTCGATGATCGGCTTCATCGCGGGCGCGGGGATCATCGTCCGCAACTCGATCATCCTGGTCGACTTCATCGAGCAGCGACGCCGTCAGGGGATGCCCCTCGAAGAGGCGGTGGTGGACGCAGGCGCCGTGCGATTCCGCCCGATGCTGCTGACCGCGGCCGCGGTGGTCGTCGGCTCGGCGGTGATCCTGTTCGACCCGATCTTCCAGGGTCTGGCTCTCTCCCTGATGATGGGCGAGGTGGCGGCGACTCTCCTGAGCCGTGTGGCGGTGCCTGTGCTCTATTACATGACCGCGAAGTCGTAGCGGCCGGCTGCGACCCAGGGCCGCTTCAGGGGCAGACGTCGAGACGCAGACGCAACAGATCCCGCAGCCAGAGCACCTGCGCCGTCTTGCGGCCGGCTGCAGCTAACCGTGTGACGGGCGACCTGAGCGCCTGCTGCCAGCGTGCTGATTCCAGCGCGAGCCGCGAGCTGCCGGTCTTGAGGGAGATCACACGGGCCAGGGATACGTGCAGGGCGTGGTAGTAGACGCTGGCAAGATATGGTCTGTCGTACACCTTGAGTGCATAGAGGCTCCACCCTGAGGACGTCGTGTACCTTGAGATTATCCGATCCAGGCTTCTCTCCAACCGTCCGCACAGATCCCGCGCTCGCTCGTCCCCGAGCGCGTCCCGCAGATCGTAGAGTGCGAACAGACCGTACAGGCACCCGTTGAGCACGTGCTTCACCCCGGTGCCCGGCGCTTCCTGCAGAAACGGGTCACCGTCGACCGTACCCAGCGTGCCCCCCTCAGCCACCGGACGCACAAGCCGGCGAGCGACCGCCTCGATGGCACGTCTCCCCTCGCGATCGGGCGCACCTTCGTGAAGCCGGATGAGCGCAGAGAGAACGACACCCTGCACGTTGGCGTGCGCCGAGACGGAGATCATCCGTTCAGGATCCGGCCCGCGACCGAGCGCTCCGGTGGCAGTTGAAGAACGAACAAGCGATGGCAGCACCGAGTATGCCTTGCGACGAGCTTCCTCGTCGTTCGTGCTCTCGGCCACATCCAACATCCTCATGGCGTATCGGGAGACGACGAGCGGATGGTATTCCGCGAGACCCTCACGAAGTCTGTACGGAATTCCCATCCGGTCGAAGAGATTTCTCCTCGTGTAGCCGCCGTGCCCGTCGGCGTTATGCAGGGGTTCTCCGATGTAGTATCTCGGATGTCGTTCCTTCCAGGGCTGCGGTGTGAGGATGGGCGCCGGATCGGGCGCATGCCGGAGGAATTTCAGAAGCTTGCCGGCGCGCACAAGGAGGTCGCCTTCGTCCTGGTAATGACATGACCGGCTTGGGACGGGCATACGAGGACCTGTATGATCGGCAGGCAAGAACCGGATATCTTCCGGATTATGCGCGATCGTAGTCGCTGATGGGAAGAGGCGTCTTCCGGCGGCCGGCGCCGGGGCGGGGCGGGGCAGCGTTACTTCCTGTCGATGCTGTACTTGCCCGGGCCGATGAAAATCAGGGACAGGAACAGAACGCCGGCCTCGATCGCGTGCGCGGCGCGGCCGAGGCCGTCTCCGCTGGCGAGGTGGTGCGTGGCGGCCACCGTCATGGTGAATGCCAGCAGGATGCAGGCGGGCCGGAAGGCCAGCCCCAGCAGCAGGCAGAGCCCGCCACCGAACTCCGCCACGCCGGCCATGAACCCCCAGAACCCGGGAGCGAAGGTGACGCCGAGGTTGGCCATGGCGCCGCCCAGCCCCGACCACATCTCCGGGCCACCGATCAGCTTGGGCCATCCGTGGAACATGAACATCGCGCCCGTTCCGACTCTCAGAACGAGCAGGCCGAAGTCCCGGAATCTGGTCAACGACGTCAGGATCATCGTGTCTCCTGTCTGCCAATCGAATCCACGTTGGGTGTCGGTGCGACCGGACGGCTCCGGCCGGACACCAGCCGGTCGCCGATCGAGCCGAGCTCGAGCAGCGCGAGCCGGGCCAGTACGCCGGGCACGAACCGCAGGTTGCTGAAGCCGAGCTTGAAGCCGGGCAGCAGCACCCGCCGGCCGGCGTTTTTCCGGCCCCACCGGCCCGAAGCGAGCCGCGCTCTGCCGATGGCCGCAAGACGGCGGTTCACGAACCTCATGAGACGGTAGAACGGATACGCGATCGGCTCGGAGAACAGCGGTCGCAGCCCGGCCACGCCGTCCCTGTACGGCGGCGTCACGACGCCGAAGTAATACATCGACACCTCCAGCCGCAGCGCGACCTCCATCAGCTCGGCATCGCCGAGGTAGAAGTACTTGTCGCGGTACAGCGCCTCGAACCAGCGCCCGAACCCGGTGGTGAAGGCGGTATTGTGCTTCGCCACGGCGGCGGCGGTGG
Organism: uncultured Acidobacteriota bacterium; assembly: GCA_963806495.1. Taxonomy (GTDB): domain Bacteria; phylum Acidobacteriota; class Polarisedimenticolia; order JACPZX01; family DASXTC01; genus CAWDYA01. Next base: position 331,774 of record CAWDYA010000001.1, read on the forward strand.
CATCCTTCGCGGCGCCGGGCGCGAGGGCCGCGGCCACGACGCCTGCCGTGGCGGTCGTGGTCAGCGCCGCCCAGTCGAGGCCGGGGCTGTAGAACGGATCGAGGAACCCGGCGGCGTCGCCGACCATCGCCCATCCGTCACCCATGATCCGGCTGACGGAATAGGACAGACCGTTGAGGGCATGCAAATCGTCGTCGAGCCGCGTCGCGCCCTCAATCAGCTCCCGTCCCGCCGGGAAGCTCCTCAGGAACGCATCGAAGCGCCGGGCGACGGTCTCGCCGGGCGGCAGCTCGAAGAGCCTCTCGTCCCACACAACGCCGATGCTCGTCTGACCTCCCGGCAGGGGGATCGCCCAGACCCACCAGCCGGGCCCCGTGAGGTGGTTGGTCGAGAGCCCGCGCGAGGAAACCGAGGGACACGTTGGCCCCTGCCGGAGCCAGTCGCCGTCGAAGTCCCGGGTGCCGGTATAGCGCGCCCAGATCGACCGGGTCGGATGCGCGGTGATGGGAGACAGCAGGCCAAGGCGTCGGGCCAGCCAGGCCCTGCGTCCGGTGGCGTCAATCACCCAGCGTGCCCGCAGGGCCCCGGGGCCCGCGGCCGACTCGACCCGAACCACCGAGCGGTCCCCTTCGTTGATCTCCACGTCGACGGCCTGTGCGGGCCGCATCACGCGGACCCCGGCGGCCGCGGCAAGTCCGAGAACGTGCTCGTCCAGTACCAATCGGTCGATGTGGAGGCTCGGCACGCGGGTCTGGTACTTGTTGCCCAGCTCCGAGGCCTGCGCGAGGGTGGAGACCTCGCGGTTGTTGAACCAGAAGCGCAGGCCGTATTTCGGCAGATGTCCGAGCGCCAGGTGTCTGTCGAGCCCCAGCACCTGGAGCAGGAACCAGGTGGCGAGCTCGATGGCCGACTCGCCGACCTTCCGGTCGAAAGTCCGGCTCTTCTCCACGATCGTGACCCGCAGTGTCGGGTCGGCCCGGCGCAGCAGCAGGGCGGTCGCCGCGCCGGAGAGCCCGCCTCCCACGATCACGACGTCGGTCACGGAGTCCGGCATGGCGATGAGGATATCACACGGATCGAGCGCCCCTCTTGCGGTGCGCGGGGCGAGCGGGTACCCTTACACTTCTTCACCTGCCGCCGCACCATGAGGGACGGACCAGTGACACCTCCCGGATACCATCCCGAATCGCCCGCCCCGGCCGCCGCCGGCCGGCCCCGATGGTACACCCACGGCTGGAACCGGCCGATTTCGTGGGAGCTCGTGCTCGGCATCACGCCTTGGCTGCCCCGGATCCTGCTTTCCCCTGCCCGGCACGTCGTCTCGTTCGCCTGCTTCGTCTGCATGCCGCGAGAGCGTGCCGCGGCGCGGCGCAACCTGGCGCGCGTCACGGGGCGCGGGGGGCTCGGAACCCTCCTGCTGGCCTACCGGCTGTTCCACAACTTCAGCCGGTTCATGATCAGCTACGGCGGGCTCGGGTCGTTCGACCCGGAAGCCGAGCCCGGCCGGCTGCTCGGCGTCGATGAGACGGAGCGCATCATCCGGCAGGTGATCGACGAGGGCCGCGGTGTGGTGATCGTGACGATGCACGTGGGGCACTGGGATCTCGGGCTCCGGCTGCTCACGCGCCACGGACTGCCCGTCCACGTCGTGATGCTCTCCGAGGAGTCCGACGAGGTGTCTCGATACGCGAACGAGGCGCGCGCGCTGCCGAATCTCACGGTGCACCGGATGGGTAGCTCGCCGCTACTGGCCGTCGAGCTTATGACGGCGCTCAAGCGCGGCGAGATCGTCGCTGTGCAGGCGGATCGACCCGTGGGCGGCAATGTGATGCCGACACGCCTGTTCGGCGCCGAGACACCGCTTCCGACAGGACCCGCGCAGCTCGCGATGGCCACGGGAGCGCCCGTGCTGCCCCTCTTCGTCCTGTTCGAGACGGGCGGCCGGTACCAGCTCCTGGCCATGTCACCCATGCGGTTCGAGCGTGGACGGGGCGACGGCGCGAAGGCGGCGCTCGCCGCGGCGATGAAGCATGTCGCCGGGATGATGGAGTCGGTGCTGTCACGCTATCCGGATCAGTGGTTCAATTTCTACGATGTCTGGCCCGTCGCCCGGGCGGGAGACGACCATGAATGAGCTGACCGACCAGCCCGGCGCCTTCGCACGACTGAGGTACTTCCTGTTCCAGCAGAAGACGGGCACGGTGAACCTGTCGGTGGCCGTGGCCATCGGCGTCTTCATCGGCATGACACCGTTCTACGGTCTTCACACCGTGCTGGCGATCGCGCTCGCCTGGGCGTTTCGTCTCAACATGGGAGTGACGATCCTGGCGACGCAGGTGAGCAATCCGCTGTTCGCGCCGTTCCTGATCGCGGGAAGCGCGTGGCTCGGCAAGCTGATGGGGGCCGGGCCCGCTCTGGACGGTTCCTGGTACGATCCCTCCCACCCGCGCTTCTACTCCTCCTGGCTGTGGGGCGGGCTGACGCTGGGGATCGCGCTCGGGTCGACCTGCGGCCTGATCACCTTCACCGCGCTCACGCGGGCGAGGAGGCAGCGTCATGAGTGATCGCGGCCTGGACGCCGAACCGATCGTGATCGGCGGCGGGCTGGAGAGCAACCCGGCATGACGGGGGCGCCGCGGAGCCGGGTGGTGGTGACCGGCCTGGGAGTGATCTGCGCGATAGGGAGGAACCGGCACGAGTTCTGGACCGCCGCGACCGAGGGACGCCGCGGCATCCGCCGCGTGGATCTGTTCGACCCCGCCGGTTGCCTCAGCGATCTGGCGGGTGAGGTCGACGAGCTCGTGCCGCCCTCGGGCTTGTCGCGGATCGAGCGGCGCCGTGCCTCGCGCACCGACCTGCTGTGCCTCACGGCCGCCCTCGAGGCGCTGGCTCAGGCCGGCCTCGAACGCTCCGAGGAGCTGTCGGCCTTCGGCGTGTCGCTCGGGTCCTCCACCGCCGGCATGTTCGAGTCCGAGGGGTACTGCCGCGCAGGTCTGGAGCGTGGTTTCGAGCACGCACGTCCCTCGCAGGTGCTGCGGCTGCCTACCTCGACGCCGTCCGATGCGGTCGCGCGTGTCACGGGAGCGATGGGGCCCCGCGTCTCCAACATGACCGCCTGCGCCTCTTCGGCCGCATCGATCGGGTTCGCCGCCGATCTGATCCGATCGGGTGACGCCATGGGGATGATCGCGGGCGGCGGGGACGGATTGTGTCTGATGACGTATGCCGGCTTCAACGCGCTGAGGCTCGTGGACCCCAGGGCCACCCGCCCCTTCGACGCCTCCCGTCAGGGGCTGTCGCTCGGCGAGGGAGCCGGCATCCTCGTGCTCGAGGACGCCCGGCACGCCGAGCTGCGGGGGGCTCGCGTGCTCGCGGAGTTCGTCGACTACGGTTCGAGCTGCGACGCGTATCACATGACGGCACCCCATGCCGAGGGCCGGGGCGCCGCGGCGGCGATGGCGGAGGCGCTCGCGCGTGCCGGTCTCTCGCCTCAGGACGTCGGTCACATCAACGCCCATGGAACGGGCACCCCGCTCAACGACGCCACCGAGGCACGCGCCATCGCGACCGTCTTCGGCGCCGCCGGCTCCTCGCGCGTGCCCGTCACCTCCACCAAGTCGATGATCGGCCATCTGCTCGGCGGATCCGGTGGCGTGGAGGCGGCGACCCTGGTGCTCAGCCTGATGCACCAGCTGGCACCGCCCACGATCGGATGGAGCGTCTCGGACGAAGGCGTGAACCTCGACATCGTGGGTCCTGCAGCGCGGAAAGTGGCGTTCGAGTACGGTCTGTCGAATTCCTTCGGCTTCGGCGGCACCAACTGCTCGCTGCTGTTCCGGAGGGCCTCATGACCCGCGTGGTGATCACGGGCATCGGATGCCTGAGCGGCGCGGGTGTCGGCGCGGCGGCGTTGTCGGACGCCCTGTCGCGCGGCGAGCCGCTCGGAGCGATGGAGCGGATCGAGACGCTGCGCGGGCGCAGCCGCCAGGTGCGCGTGGCGCGCATCCCCTCCTTCGATCGCGGGGAGCACATCCCGGCGCGCAAGCTGCGTCGGATGGGGGAGGTGTCGCAGATCTGGATGATCGCCTGCCTGCTGGCCCGGGCCGACGCCGGTCTGGACAAGGACGCCGCCGCCGCGCCTCCCGAGCGCAGGGGGACCTTCGTCGGCACCGGCTACGGCTGTACCGATACCACCTGGGACTATCTCGTCGGCCTGTACCAGGACGGCGCCGGCGTCGCCAATCCGTTCCTCTTCTCCGAGTCGGTGGCCAACGCGCCGGCCGGCCACAGTGCGATCGAGCTCGACACCCGCGGCGCGAGCGTCACCTTCACCTGCGCCGATGCCTCGGCCGCCACGGCCGTGGAGTTCGGCGCCCGGGCCATACGGGAGGATCGGGTCGACATCGCCTGGTGCGGCGGCGTGGACCTGATGTCGGCGCCACTGCTCAGGGCGCTCGCCTCGCTCGGTGCCGCGGACTTCGTCGGAGAGGGAGCCGCCTGTCTGGTGCTCGAATCGGAGCGTCACGCCAGACAGCGGGGCGCCAGGATCCTTGCCGTGCTGGCCGGCTCCGGCATCGCCTCCGATCCGGCCGCTCCCGCCTCAGGATGGGGCGTGGACCCCGGACCGCCGGCGGCCGCAATCCGGCGGGCACTCGACCGCGCTGGGCTGGAGCCCGCCGTGCCCGGCCGACCCCTGCGGGCCTATCTGCACCCCTGCGGCGGCACCGCGGCCGACACCGCCCAGCAGCGGGCGGTCGAAGCGCTGCTGCCCTCGGCGACCTTCGAGCGGCCGGGCAGGGTGAGCGGGACGCTGGCCGCGGCCGGCGGGCTGGGGATCGCCGCGGCCGTGCTCGACGGCCGGCAGCAGGACGCCCTCGTGTGCGCCACCGGCTGGGGCGGGAGCATCTACGCGCTGGTGCTGCGCCCGTTCATCGCTCCTCCCGGCCCGCGCGCCTGACGTCGGCGGCGGTGCCGGAGGCCGCGCGTCTCAGGGCCTCGAGGTCAATCTTTCCGCGTATCGTGCGCGCCAGCTCGTCCATGAAGATGATCCGCCGCGGGATCTTGTGCGCCGCGAGACCGGTGCGCAGATGCGCCAGTACCTCGTCCCGGCCCACCGCCGCGTCGGCGACGAGACAGGCCACGAGCGCTTCGCCGCGCGACTCGTCGGGAACGCCCAGCACGGCGGCGTCACGCACACCGGGCATCGACGTCAGCACCCGCTCGACCTCGATCGGGTTCACCTTGCGGCCCGAAACGTTCACCAGGGTGCCGGCGCGGCCGGTGAGGCGCAGTGTCCGGCGCCCGCCGCCGTCCTCGAAGCGCCCGGTGTCGCCCGTGCGGAATCTTCCCGGAAGGAACGCCTCGCCGTCCTCGCCCGCTTCGGCGCCGGGCCCGATGTATCCATCGGCCACCGCGTCGCTCGAGACCACCACCCGTCCTTCCTCTCCTTCGAGCGCCACCTCCACCCCGGGCAACGGGCAGCCGACGCATCCTTCCGTCCTCTCGGCCGCATCACCCTCGGGCGAGTCGTCGAAGCAGATGCCACCCGTCTCCGACGTGCCGTAGAAGGCGCGCACCCCCACGCCGGTGCGCTGCCGGAACGCTGCGGCGGTGCGCGGCCGCAGCATTGCCCCCGCCGAGATGCAGGTCCTCAGGCCGCGAGGGCGGATACCGGGGGCGTCCGCGCGCGCCAGCATCTCGTACAGCACGGGCACCCCGGGGAAGAACGCCGGCTCCTCAATCGACAGCGCCCGGGCCAGGGGGTGTCCCGCAGCGGCGGGCACCAGAAGCAGGGTCGAGCCCTGGAGCACCAGCGGGAGAACGAGGCTGGCCAGCCCGTACGAGTGCGACAGCGAGATCGCCGCGATGTTCACCAGGTCGGGCGTGACACCCATCCCCTCGATGATGTGGCCCGCGTCGGCGATGAGCTGCGCGGTCGTGGCGGGAACGCCGCGGGGACGTCCCGTGCTGCCCGACGTGAGCTTGATGTAGGCGGCGCCGGCCGGCGGCGAGACATCGGGTCCGGCGTCCGGCGCGTGATCGGCGCGGCACGCCGCCGCCTCCAGGGCGCCGGCGGGGCCCGGTCTCAGCACCGCTTCCGGTCGAAACGTCCGCCGCAGGGCCTCGACCTCCGCGGGCGCTGCACCCGTCTCCGCCGGCATGGCCACCGCGTCGCAGGCCCAGGTGGCGAGCAGACCGGCGAGAAGCGGGATGCCGGAGAGCCGCTCGATCAGAACCAGGCCGCCCGGCGCGACCCGCTCGACCCTCAACCCCTTCGCCGTCGCGAGAGCCCGATCCAGCAGGGCTCCCGCGGTGAGCGACGGCCGGGCGTCGGGGGCCAGAACGAGCGGGCGCGCCGGGGCGCGCCGGGCCACTCGCTCGAACGATTCGAACAGCTCCAGGGAATACGGGATCTCCGTCATGACCGACCGAGTATAGCCGAGGGCCCTCTCAGGCGGGCTTCGGCGCTTCGCTCATCAGGGCCAGATGGTTCCCGTCGGGGTCCTCGAACTCCGTCAGCCACAGCTCGGTGGTGGGGGTCCGGTGGACGACATGAGGCTCCACCACGAAGCTCACGCCCCGTCCGATCAGGGTCCGGTAGACTGCGTGGATGTCCTCCACACGGAAATAGACCGTGGAGCTGCGCCCGCGCGCCGCGCCTGTCTCCGGCACGCCGACGAGCAGCCGCACGTTCGCCGTCTGGAAGAAGCTCATCATCGGCGGAGCCGAGAAGAGAAACGGCACACCGAGAGTGTCACGGTAGAAACCGATCGCACGGTCCAGATCCTCGACAGGGATCAGGATCTGCCCTACGCTTGCTTTTGAGAGATCCATCGCACGCCTCCGCATGACGCCGGTATCCGGCGTTCCATCATACCCCGGGATCGTTCCAGTCGGTCGTGCTAGAATGACCCGCCTCGACTCACACGGGAGGCCGCCTTTGCTCAAGCGCGCCGATTTGCACGCACACACATATTTCTCGCAGTGGAAGCACCTGAAGCTGATCAAGCCCCGCGACAGCTACAGCGAGCCCGAGGCGGTGTATCGACGGTGCCGCGAGCTCGGCCTGGACTACGTCGTCATCACCGACCACGACACCATCGAGGGAGCGCTGTATCTCCTCTCGAAGCGGCCGGAGCTCGAGCCGGAGATCATCGTGGGTGAGGAGGTGGAGACGTACTTCCCGGACACGGGACAGTGGGTCCACGTCAACGTGTTCGACATCGACGAGCGGATCCACGACGAGATTACCCGGCTCAAGCCGAACATCTACGACCTTGTCGGGTATCTGCGCGAGCGCGGCATCTTCCACGTTCTCAATCACCCCTTCCAGAGCTACCGCATCCAGAAGCCGGGCCCGGCGTTCATCGAGGAGATCCTCGAGCTGTTCGACTGCTTCGAGGTCGGCAACGCAACGCTCTCATCGCGGCACAACCGCGCCGTCGCCGAGATGATCGAGTACGCCGGCGCGCTCTACTCGCGCAAGATCGGCGTGGGCGGGAGCGACGCCCACCACGTGCGCCACCTCGGCCTGCAGGTGACCGAGGCCGAGGCCGAAGGGGGCAAACGCGAGTGGATCCGGGCCGTCGCGGCAGGCGGAGCGCGGGTTTCCGGCCGCACGATCGGCGCGGCGGCGCTGACGGCCAACGTCTACCGGATCATCGGCCAGTACTATCTGTCGCTGAAGGACCCCGCGGTGCGCTCGGGCATGCACGCCGGCAACTACGCCGCGGCCGCCATGCTGGCCCCCGCCTGCGTCGCGGGCCTGCCCGCACTTCTCAATCTGGGAAACAGCCTGCGGCTCGAGGCCGTCTCACTGTACCTGCGCCGCACGCTGCGCAGGCTTCAGGAGGCGGAACCGGACAACTCCGCCGGGTTCATCGAAGACTCTCCAGACTGACCGCGCCCGGCAGACCGTCCCAGCTCCCGGCCGGAGGACCTCCCCATCGTGTCGTACGATCGGGCCGACCCGGCTGAACCACCCGGGGTGCATCAGGGAGCGCACCCCGACCTCGTGGCCGGTGAGCGCCTCGCGAGGCGCGAACCCCGAGTCGCTACGGGTGGGATGTCTCCCCGCCGCCGCCGATCGCCGCGCGCGCCGATCGGCTCCAGTCGCACAGTGCCTTCACGTCGTCTTCCGAGAGCCACGCGTTGAGGTGGATCAGGCGATACGAAAGCAGCGGCATCTCCCCCTTGGTGACCTCCTCGCAGATCTCGTCGAGCTTGTCGGCGGCGCGCTCCTGGTTGTATCTCGCCCAGTCTGAGACATCGAAATGGCGGCGGGCGTCGGTCACGTGCTCGGCGAGCATCCACGACGCGGGCGCCACGTTGCTGTACCAGGGCCAGCGGGTCCGGTGTGAGTGACAATCGGCGCAGGCCCGCTCGAACACCGCCCTGGCGGCCGGTGTCATGGGCGCGTACGCCTCGATGGTGCGGCTCTCGTCGATCGGGGGATTTGTCCGGGACGGCCGGAAGAACTGGATCACGACGAACACCGCCAGCACCGTCCAGCCCATCCTGATCAGCATCCTGCGCATCGGCTCTCTCCTGACAGGGGTCGAGTTGTTCGAGACAGGATGCCATAATCCGTGTCGATCCGGGAGCGCCCCGCACCGGAGGGAGGTGCCGATGCCGTCGACGAGACTCGCACGGTTGATCGATACCCTGACGCGCGCCTGCGGGGAGCCCGGGCTCCCCAAGGCGTCCGGCCCGTTCGAGCTGATCCTGCTGGAGAACGTCGCCTACCTCGTGGACGACGACAGACGCGCCCGCTCGTTCGAGGCGCTGCGGGCCGGCGTCGGTCTCGACCCGCGGTCGATCCTCGACGCGCCCGACGACGCCCTCCTGGCGGCCACCTCGCTCGGGGGGATGCACCCAGGGCTCCGGATGGAAAAGCTGCGGGCCGCGGCCCGCATCGTCCTGGAGGATCACGACGGGGATCTCCGGCCCGTCCTCGGCCTCCCTCCCGCCCGGGCCGTCAGGGCGCTGGCGAAGTTCCCCGGTATCGGCACTCCCGGCGCGGAGAAGATCCTGATGTTCTGCGGTGCCCACCCGATCCTGGCGCTCGAATCCAACGGCCTGCGCGCTTTGCTGCGGATCGGGTACGGCGAGGAGAAGAAGAGCTATGCCGCCACCTACCGGTCCGTCCGCGACGAGGCGGCGGGCGAGCTGCCGGCCGACACCGCTGCTCTGACCCGCGCCCATCTGCTTCTCAAGGAGCACGGACGCCGGGTCTGCCGGCGGACGGCCCCCGCATGCGAGAGCTGCCCCGTCTCGGCGGGATGCGACTTTCTCAGAATTCGCAGACGCTGAACAGCACCACCGTGCGGCAAATCCGGTAGGTGTCGAGCCAGGGGCGGAAGTAGCTGGTGGGTTCTCCATCCACCGCGTGGCTGCTGATGACGACGTTCTCGACCCGGTGGCCGCCCCGGGCCGCGCGGAGCAGAACCTCCATCTCGGCGTCGTAGGCGTGGCGCCGCAGCTTCAGGCGCTGGAGGAAGCGGGCCGCGTACAGACGAAACCCCGATTGCGAATCGGGGAGATCCAGCCCGGTGAAGAACCGCAGCGCGCCGCAGGAGAACCGGTTGCCGAAGCGCCGGCCGCGCGTCATCCCGTCGAACCCGTGCTGACGCGAGCCGATGATCAGAATCGGCGGACCGCTTCTCGTACGCGGCGAGGAACAGCGGGATGTCGTCCGGGTCGTGCTGCAGGTCCGCATCGATCGTGACGACCGCCTCGGCGCCCTGCCCGACGAGCAGCCCGAAGCCGGTTCTCAGCGCCGCGCCCTTGCCCCGGTTGCGCGGGTGGCTCACCACCTCGGCTCCGCCCGCTCTCGCCCGGGAGGCGGTCGCGTCGGTCGAGCCGTCGTCCACCACCAGGACCCGGGGGAGGTGGCGGCGCGCCCCCGAGACCACGGTGCCAATCGTGTCGCCCGCGTTGTACGCGGGGATCAGCACGGCGATCACGACGCCCTCCGACGCACGTGACGGCGCTGCAGGTGCAGCTTCCCGATCCCGGCCTGAACCGCGTGCTCCCCCGGCCGGAAGGGGCCCGCATCGATCAGCATGACCGAGGCCGGCCGCGACGACTCCTCGAGCCGGCGGTCACCGGAGCGCAGGGCCGTCTCCATAGCAACGCGGTCGGGAAGGCGGGCCGGGGCGGTGTGTGGGAGTCGGGAGACAGGATCGCCGCCCGGCTGGCTCTCATCCACCTTCGGGCCGGGACCGATGCCGGGAGACGTGGTCGGCGATCGATCGGACCGACATGAAGATCTTCTGGACCTCGTCCGCCTCGGTGATCTTGATCCCGTAGCTCTTCTCCATCGCCACGGTCAGCTCGAGGAAGTCGATCGAGTCGAGGCTGAGAGAACCCTCGACGAGCAGCTCGTCGTCACCGATCGCCTCGGGGTCGACATCCTTGAGGCGCAGCTGGTTGACGATGAACTGCTTGATTTCCCGGCGGAGATCCTGACCCGCCGCGGGACTCATGTCGCTCATAGGTGGTTCAGATTAACACAGCCCTTGCGTCCGCTACCAGAGACTATTCTCCCAGCCTCGCGATGTGCGCCGCGGCGCTGCGTGCGAGCGCCTGCAGGTCGTACCCCCCCTCCAGCACCGACACCACCCGCCCGGAGCAGAAATCACCGGCCCAGGCCTGCACCATCTCCGTGAGCCGCTCGTAACCCGGCTCCGTGAGGCTCATCCCCCCGAGCGGGTCGGAGCGATGGGCGTCGAACCCGGCGGAGATCAGGATCAGATCGGGGCGGAAATCGAGGACGCGCGGCGCGAGGGTGTCACTGAACACGCGCAGATACGCGTCGTCGCCGGCCCCGGCCTCCATCGGGGCGTTGAGTGTGAAGCCGGAGCCCTCGCCCCGGCCCGCCTCGGCGGCCGCACCGGTGCCCGGGTAGAAGGGATACTGGTGGATGCTGAAGAACAGGACCGATGGGTCCTCGTAGAAGGCATCCTGGGTCCCGTTGCCGTGGTGCACGTCCCAGTCGACTATCAGGACGCGCTTCAGGCCGTGCCGCTTCTGGGCGTAGCGGGCGGCAATCGCGATGTTGTTGAACAGGCAGAAGCCCATCGCGACGTCCCGCAGGGCGTGATGGCCGGGCGGCCTCACCGCGCAGAAGGCCGAGCCCGTCCTGCCTTCGACGACGGCGTCCACTGCCGCGAGAACGCCGCCCGCGGCGAGCAGGGCGACCTCGTAGGAGTGAGGAGAAATGGTCGTGTCCATCGAGTCGATGATGGCCCGGCCGCCGCGGCAGTACTCCTCGACGCGGTCGATGTACGCCGGGGCGTGGATGGCCTCGATCCACTCGCGCCCCGCCCGGACCGGGGCGACGGGCACGAGTTCCCCCATCAGGCCGGTCGCCGTGAGATGGTCGACGATCGCCTGCACCCTCTCGGGGCGCTCCGGATGGGTCAGCCCGGTCTGGTGGGCGAGGTAGTCAGGATGTGTGACGAAACCGACGGGCCGCATCGGGAGCCCTTGTATTAACGGCCCTTCTCCGAGAAGAATCCCGAGAAGGTGTCGCTGATCTTCACGTCCGCCGGGAGGTTGATCTCGTATCTCGCGGCGCTGATGGGCGGATTGACGCGGATGTCCTCGAACGTGAACAGCGTGCGATCTCCGTCCGCCTCGCGGTACTCGAGACGGCGGACCTGGTTGATTTCGTCATCGAGCCAGATGCGCACTTCGAGAAGGCGTTTCTCGAGGCGCTTCTGCTTGGGTTTCATCACGATGAGGTGGGTGCCGGGCACGGAATCGTCCGGCTCCATCGACAGGTTGTAGTACTCCTGCAGGTCGGCGAAGATCTGCCCGAGCCCGAAATACTTCACGAGCTTCCGGCTCAGGCGCGTCTGGATCTCCTCGGCCTCCTTCTGCACCGGGTAGTACGCCACGAGCGTCTTGTCGTTCATCAGGAGCATCTTCGGCTCGGGCGAGACGTACTCCCACAGGAACTTGTCCGGCTTGGTGTGGTAGAACTCGCCCTTCTGGATCACGGCGTTCTTGAGCAGGCCGATCTCCTTGCGCTCGACGAACCGGGCCGAGATCGAGGTCACTTTGGCCTGGGCCTCGTCGAACCTTTCGAGGACCTTCCGGAAGACCGGGTCGAAATGCGCATAGGGATCGGTGGCCGGTCCGGTCGGAGCGGCCGGTCCCGCGGCGCGAACCACGAGCACGGATGCCAGGGCGATCAGGATCAGGGAGAGCAGGCTACGGGTCGATATCATAGGCGGGAAGTACCCCTTTCGAGACGGATCAGCGATCGCGTCAGGCCGGTGACGACACGGCTAAACCGGGCAGGATCCTGGCACATCCGGTGATTCGATGCGTCAGGCGGTGTGGCCGTTGCCCTCGCCGTCCTTGTACATGTATTTGATGCTGTGCTTGAGCACCAGGAGATTGGGGCCGTCCGTTCGGTTGATCTTGACGCAATCACGGTCGTACCACTCGATCACCCCGTGCAGCGTCTCGCCGTCGGTGAGCACCACGACCATGGGCGTCCGGGCGGCCATCTGCTTGCTGTAGTAGAACGCCTCCGCATTGGTCTGCTCGGGGGGAACCGGCTTCGCCCGCCCCTGTTTCGCGGCCGACTTCCCCTTGAATTCGGACAGATTGGGACGGATCAGCTTTCTGTTGGGCATTGCCGGTTCTCACGAGTCTCGCTGCGAAGGGATGACCGGAATCTATCAGAACGGGCCCCGGTCCTTCAAGGGCGGCGAAAACCCGCGGCTGCGGCCTCAGGATGACTGGGCGTACTGATCGTACACGGGGTTCACCTTGATGCGGTTGCTGTCCGAGAGCATCTTGAAGTAGGCGTCCAGAGCGGTGGCGAACTTCTGCTGTTTCAGCTTCGAGACGATGCTCTTGCGGGCGTCCTCCAGGTTCGGATCCTTCGGCTCGGTGTGCGACTCCAGCTTGATGATGTGGATGCCGGCCGGGCTGTGGATCGGCTCGCTCACCTGGCCGGGTTCGAGCTCGAGCGCGACCGATTCGAGCTCGGGCGCCAGGTCGCCGCGCTTGAACGGGCCGATGAGACCCTCCGAGAACCGGGAGGGCGCCTTCGAGTACTTGATCACCAGCTCGTTGAACGGCGTGCCCGCGTGCAGCTCCTCGAGAACCTGGGCCGCAAGCTGGTCGAGCTCCTCGGGAGTGTGACCCTCCGGCGTGAGGACGATCTCGCGCACGGAGAATTCCTCGGCAACCCGGAACTCCTCCTTGTGGTGATCGAAGTATTCCTTGACCTCGTCATCGGTGACGACGATCTTGTCCCGCACCTCGAGGTTGACCATGATGTCGGGCACGTTGTAGCGCAGCAGGGTCTCCCGCAGCTCGTCCTTGGTGATCCCCTCCTGCTTGAGCACCTGCTCCAGCTCCTCGTTGCTCTTGATCCCCTGCTGTTCCTTCAGGTTGTTGAGCGCCTGCTGATAGACCTTGTCGAGCTCGAGCCCCAGAATCTCGGCCCGCTGGAGCAGCACCGTCTCGCGGATCATGTCCGTCAGCAGGCTGCCGCGCATGCGCTTCAGCTCCCTGTCCAGATCGTCACCGACCAGCTTGGACGAGAGTTGCGCGGTCATCGCCCTCTCCCGCGCGAGCAGATCCGAGCGCGTGATGATCTCGCCGTTCACCCAGGCGGCGATCTCCTCGACGACCTCGCTACGCGGGGCGCCGAAGGGAACCAGGGCCAGCACCACGATCAGGGCCGCCGTCAGGAACGCTCTTTGTCTCATGATCAACCTTTCTTCTCCACGTAGCGAAACGGCAGCTTGTCCGCGAACACTTCGACCGGGACATCCCGCCGCAGCGCCTCGACGAACTCACGATACCGGGCCTGGCTCTTCTCCCGCAGCAGGTCCAGCTTGATCCGATCGCGGGCCTCCTCGAGGTTCGCCGGCCGTTCCGGCTGCCGCTCCTCGAGCTTGAGGATGAAAAAACCCTGCGGATCCTCCACCACGGGGCTGATCTCCCCGACACCGAGACGATCCACCGCGGCGCGAATCGACTCCGGCAGACTGTCCTCCTCGTACGCCTGGGGCTGCCCGCCATCCGGCGACAGGCTCCGGGCCGAAGCCACCTCCTCGAAGCCGCCCGGGTCACGCTGCAACTCTTCCCGGACCTGCCGCGCCTCGGCGGCCGAGTCCAGAAGCACTTTTCTGAGGACCACGCGCGCGGGACGGTGGAACGACTCGAGGTGACTCTCGAAATACGCCCGGGCCTCCTCGTCCGCCACCGACACGTCGCTGAGGATCACCTGCTGCTTGAACTTCCGCTCCAGCAGCCCCCTGCGGACCCGATCCCGGTCCCGGCTGCCGTCCTTCATGGCCCGGTCGATCTCCTGGTCCGAGACCGTGATCCCGCGCTGGCCCGCCGCGGTCACCAGAAGCTCCTCCTCGAGGAACTGGTCCAGCAGACGCGACTTCACCGAAGGCTCCGCGGCGGCGGCGCCTTCGGGGCTGCCGAGCGTCTCCGCCAGATAGGCGTCGAATTCGCCCTGGGTGACGCGATGATCTCCGACCCGCGCCACGACGGCCGTCTCGGCCTCCTTCCCGGGCGCCTGCTCCCCCGAGCAGCCCCAGACCGCCAGGGCCCCGGCCAAAGCCAGTGCTGACATGGAGATGGGGGAAAGTCGGGAGAGGGTCACGTCGCGACTCTAGCAGGCGCAAGGCCGGTCACGCAACAGGGGGCCTACAGCGGGATGTTGCCGTGCTTCTTCGGCGGGTTCCGATCCACCTTCGTGGAGAGCATCGCCAGGGCGTTGATCAGCCTGGGCCGCGTCATGCTGGGCTCGATCACCTCGTCGATGAAGCCGCGCTGGGCGGCGACATACGGGTTGGCGAAGGCCTTGCGAAACTCCTCCACCCTGGCCTGACGCAGCTTCTCGGGGTCCTTCGCCGCCGCGATCTCCTTGCGGTAGAGGATCCCCACGGCTCCCTCCGGTCCCATCACGGCGATCTCCGCCGACGGGTACGCGTAGTTGACGTCGGTGCGGATGTGCTTGCTGGCCATGACGCAGTACGCCCCGCCGTACGACTTGCGGGTGATCACGGTCACCTTCGGCACCGTCGCCTCCGCGAACGCGTACAGGAGCTTGGCACCATGCTTGATGATGCCGCCGAACTCCTGCTTGGTGCCGGGGAGGAATCCGGGCACGTCCTCGAAAACCACGAGCGGGATGTTGAAGGCGTCGCAGAACCTCACGAAACGCGCCCCCTTGAGCGAGGCGTCGATGTCGAGAGTGCCGGCGAGCACCGCCGGCTGGTTCGCCACCAGCCCGACCGGTCTGCCGTCGAGCCGCGCGAACCCGACGACGATGTTGCGCGCGAAGTCCTCGTGCACCTCGGTGAACCGGGCCTCGTCCACCACGAGCCGGATCACCTCGGTGATGTCGTACGGCTGGTTCGGGTTGGCCGGCACGATCGTGTCGAGCTTCGTCTCGGCCCGGTTCGGATCGTCGGTGGGCGTGCGGACCGGGGGATCCTCCATGTTGTTGGAGGGCATGTACGAAAGCAGCTCGCGGATGACGGCGAGACAAGCCCAATCGTCGGGCACGGCGAAGTGGGCCACGCCGCTGCGGGCGGCGTGCGTATGGGCTCCCCCGAGCTCCTCCTTCGTGACCTCCTCGTGGGTCACGGTGCGGATCACGTCCGGTCCCGTGATGAACATGTACGAGGTGTTGTCCACCATGATGTTGAAATCGGTGATGGCCGGGGAGTAGACGGCGCCGCCGGCGCAGGGTCCCATGATGGCGGAGATCTGCGGCACGACCCCGGACGCGAGCGTGTTTCTCAGGAAGATATCGGCATACCCGGCGAGGCTGACCACTCCCTCCTGGATGCGCGCACCGCCCGAGTCGTTCAGCCCGATGATCGGGGCGCCGACCTTCATGGCCAGATCCATGATCTTGCAGATCTTCGCCGCGTAGGTCTCCGAGAGGGAGCCGCCGAACACCGTGAAGTCCTGGGCGAAGACGAACACGGTGCGGCCGTCGATGCGGCCGTGACCGGTGATGACGCCGTCACCAGGGATCCGCTGCTTCTCCATCCCGAACATGTCGCAGCGGTGCTCGACGAATCTGTCGAACTCCTGGAACGACCCCTCGTCGAGGAGAAAGGCGACGCGCTCGCGTGCGGTGAGCTTGCCGGCCTCGTGCTGTCTGGCGACGCGCTCCGGCCCGCCGCCCGCTTCGGCGGCCTCGTTCCGGCGGCGCAGCCGATCGAGCGCGTCGTCCGCCATCAGGCCTTCAGCTTCTTCCAGTCGGCAAGGAACTTCTCGTTGCCGATGTCGGTGAGCGGGTGCTTGAACAGACTGTCGAACACCTTCTTCGGCATCGTGGCGATGTCGGATCCCGCGAGCGCGGCTTCGAGCACGTGAACGGGGTGCCGGACGCTGGCCGTCAGGATCTCGGTCTGGAAGTCGTAGTTGTCGTAGATGGTCCGGATGTCGCGGATCAGGTCCATGCCGACCTGCGAGATGTCATCGAGCCGCCCGATGAACGGGCTGATGAAGGTGGCGCCCGCCTTCGCGGCGATGAGCGCCTGCGTCGCGGAGAAACACAGCGTGACATTGACCTTCACGCCCTGCGGCGCGAGTCTCGAGAGCGCCACGATCCCCTCCCGCAGCAGCGGTAGCTTGACGACGACGTTCTTGTGGATCTCGCGCAGCTCGAGTGCCTGCTTGACCATCGCGTCCGCGTCTGTCGCCGTGACTTCCGCGCTCACCGGGCCGTCGACGACCCGGCAGATCTCCTGGATCAGTTCCTTGAAGTTTCTGCCTTCCCTGGCTACCAGGCTCGGGTTGGTGGTGACGCCGTCGAGTATCCCCGTGGCGGCCGCGTCTTTTATCTCATCGAGGCTTCCTGTATCGAGAAAGAATTTCATTCTTCCGGCTCCTCTTCAGCGGACTCCTTCTCGAGCTGCTCGAGTTCCTCGGCCGTCGGCTCGGGAGGAGCGATTTCCTGATCCGACTCGTCATCGGGTCGCTCGACCACCTTGGCCACGGACGCGATCTTGTCTCCGGGCTCGAGCACCATGAGCCGGACGCCCTGGGTGTTCCGCCCGACGACGCTGACCCTCTTGACGCGCATCCGGGCCACCATGCCGCCGGTCGTGCTGAGCATCATCTGGTCTTCTTCGCTGACGGCCTTCACGCCGACGACGTTGCCGTTACGGGTCGTGGTCTTGATGTCTATGATACCCATCCCGCCCCGGCTTTGCCGCCTGTAGAGCGGCACCTCGGTGCGCTTGCCATAGCCGTTCTCCGTCGCGGTGAGGATATGCGTCGTGCCGGCAAGCACGTCCATCTCGACCACGAAGTCGTTCTTGCGCAGCTTGATTCCCCTGACGCCGCGCGCGGTGCGACCCATCGGTCTGACGTCCGAGGCGGGAAAACGGATGATCTTGCCGGTGTGCGTGGCCAGGATGATGTCCTGCTCTCCGTCGGTCATCCGCGCGGCGAGAAGATCGTCGCCGGCGTCGATCGAAAGCGCGATGATCCCGGCGCTGCGCACGTTGGCGAACGCTTTCAGCTCCGTCCGCTTCACCACGCCGTTTCGGGTCGCCATCATCACGAACTTGCCGTCCTCGAACTCTCTGACCGGAAGCACCGTCCTGAACTCCTCACCCTTGTCCAGCTTCACGAAGTTGACCAGCGCCTTGCCACGGGCCGCCGCGCCCACCTGGGGTATCTCGTGCACCTTGAGCCAGTGCAGGCGGCCCTTGTTCGTGAAGATCAGGATGTAGGAGTGGGTCGATGCGATGAAGAGGTGCTCGACGAAATCCTCGTCGCGTGTGGTCATGCCGATGCGGCCCTTGCCGCCGCGTCCCTGCGTCCGGTAGATGTCGAGCGGGGTACGCTTGATGTAGCCGGTGTGGGAGACGGTGACGACCATGTCCTCTTCGGCGATCATGTCCTCGAGGGAGATCTCCTCAACCTGCGGCACGATCTCGGTGCGCCGATCGTCGCCGTACGCCTCGCGAATCGCCTTGAGCTCGTCGGAGATCAGCTCGAGGACCAGCTTTTCGCTGCCGAGGATCTCCTTCAGACGCGCGATCAGGGCCATCGTCTCCTTCAGCTCGTCGAGGATCTTCTGGCGCTCCAGCCCGGTGAGCCGCTGCAGCCTCATGTCGAGGATCGCCTGCGCCTGCAGGTCGGACAGCTTGAACTTGAATCTCAGGTTCTCTTTGGCCACCTGCGGGTTCGCGGCCGCGCGGATCGTCTGGATCACCTCGTCGAGATGGTCCAGAGCGATCTTGAGGCCCTCGAGGATGTGGGCGCGCGCCTCGGCCTTTCGGAGGTCGAAGGCCGTGCGGCGGTACACCACCTCCTTGCGGTGCACGATGAAGGCATCGAGCATCTCGCGCAGGGAGAACACCTTCGGCTGGTTGTTCGTGATGGCGAGCAGGATCACGCCGAACGTGTCCTGCATGGCCGTGTACTTGTACAGGTAGTTGAGGATCGGCTGCGCCGGCTCGTCACGCTTCAGCTCGAGGACGATGCGCATGCCGCGCCGGTCGGATTCGTCCCGGATGTCTCCGATGCCGTCGACCCGCTTGTCCCTCACGAGCTGGGCGATCTGCTCGATGAGCCGTGCCTTGTTCACCTGGTACGGGATCTCCGTGATCACAATCCGCTCGTAGCCCTTGCGCGACGACTCCTCCACGTGCGCCCGGGCCCGCATGATGATCGAGCCGCGGCCCGTCGAGTACGCCGAACGGATGCCGTCGAGGCCGTAGATCAGGCCCGCCGTCGGGAAATCGGGACCCTTGATGTGCTGCATCAGGTCCTCGAGAGTGCAGGCGGGGTTCTCGATGGTGAGCAGGAGCCCGTCGATCAGCTCGCGCAGGTTGTGCGGTGGGATTTTCGTGGCCATGCCGACCGCGATGCCGTCGGACCCGTTGGCCAGGAGATTCGGGAACGCGGCGGGCAGGACCAGCGGCTCGTTGAGGGTGCCGTCGTAGTTCGGAGCGAAGTCGACGGTCTCCCTCTCCAGATCGCGAAGCATCTCGGAGGTGATCCGCGACATCCTGACCTCTGTGTAACGCATGGCCGCGGGCGGGTCGCCGTCGATCGAGCCGAAGTTCCCCTGCCCGTCCACGAGCGGATACCGGAGGGAGAAGCTCTGCGCCATTCTCACGATGGCGTCGTACACGGGCGCCTCGCCGTGAGGATGGTACTTGCCGATCACGTCGCCGGCGATACGGGCCGATTTCTTGTAAGGCTTGGAATGGTCGTTGCCGAGATCGTGCATCGCGTACAGCACGCGGCGGTGAACGGGCTTGAGGCCGTCCCGGACATCGGGCAGGGCCCGACCGATGATGACGGACATCGCGTAGTCGAGATACGACTTGCTCATCTCGTCTTCGATGTCGACCGGTATCGTCCGTTCGATCGGTTCGTCCATCAGATATCCAGATTCCTCACGTCGAGGGCGTTTGTCTCGATGAACCGGCGGCGGGGCTCGACCTGCTCGCCCATGAGCACACTGAAGATCTGCTCCGCCTCGGTCGTATCCTCGATCTTGACCCGAAGCAGCCGCCGGCGCGACGGATCCATGGTCGTCTCCCAGAGCTGCTCGGGGTTCATCTCACCGAGACCCTTGTATCGCTGGATGTGCACCCCTTCCTTGCCTGCGGAGAGGACTTCGTCGAGCAGCGCATCCCTGGTCGGCATGGTCTTCTGAGTCTCCTTCGAGCCGGAGTTGCTCAGAATCAGCGGGGCGCTGTCGAGATCCGAGCAATCCTTCCAGGCCTGGTACAGGCGGCGGTACTCCACCGTTGCGGCGAGGGCGTTCCACGAGACGCTGATGTCGGGCTGGCCGACCATGAGGGCGCCGACGTTCATCTCGTACAGCCCGTGCTCCTCGTCATGGCGGATCTCGCCCACCTGACGGTCCTTCTGGCGCAGCGCCGCGGCGACCTTCTCCATCCAGTCGCGCTCGGCGAAGTGCTGCCGCTGATAGAGCCCCTCCTGAAGGAGAAGGTCGAGCAGGTCCCGGTCGTAGCCGCGCCTCGCGAGCAGGTCGATGAAGTGACGGTACTCGATCAGCTTCTCGAGCAGCCGCTGCAGCGCGGGCCCTTCGAACGTCTGGCCGGCGGCGGTGGTGACCGATCTCTCTTCGATCGCCTTCGACAGGAGGAACCGGTTCAGCTCGTCGTCGCTGCTGATGTACATCTCGGATTTGCCCTTCTTGACGCGGTAGAGCGGGGGCTGGGCGATGTACAGGTAGCCGCGATCGATCACCTCGCGAAGCTGGCGATAGAAGAACGTCAGGAGAAGCGTCCGGATGTGACTGCCGTCAACGTCGGCATCGGTCATGATCACGAGCCGGTGATACCGGATCTTGGAGATGTCGAAATCCTCCATGCTCTGCACGCCGCAACCGAGCGCCGTGATGAGCGTGCGGATCTCCTCGTGCGCGAGCATCTTGTCGAAGCGCGCCTTCTCGACGTTGAGGATCTTGCCTTTGAGGGGCAGCACCGCCTGGAACTTGCGGTCGCGTCCCTGCTTGGCCGAGCCGCCGGCGCTCTCACCCTCGACGAGGAACAGCTCGGCGTTCTCCGGGTCGCGCTCCTGGCAGTCGGCGAGCTTTCCGGGCAGCGAGGACGAGTCGAGGAACCCCTTGCGCCGTGTGAAATCCCTGGCCTTGCGGGCCGCCTCCCGCGCGCGCGCCGCGTCGATCACCTTCTGCACGACCCGGCGGGCGACCTGGGGATTCTCCTCGAAGAAGACCGACAGGCGCTCGTTGAGCAGCCCGTCGACAAACCCCTTCACCTCGGTGTTGCCCAGCTTGGTCTTGGTCTGGCCCTCGAACTGCGGGTTCGGGATCTTGATGCTGATGACCGCCACCAGCCCCTCGCGGACATCCTCACCCGTGATGTTGGCGTCCTTGAGATCCTTGGTGAGATTGTTCTTCGTCGCGTATGAGTTGATTGATCGCGTGATGGCGGCCCGGAAACCCGAAAGATGCGTCCCCCCCTCGACGGTGTTGATCGAGTTCGCGAAGGCGTAGACGTTCTCTGCGTAGGTGTCGTTGTACTGCAGCGCCACATCGATCAGGATGCCTTCCTTCTCGCCGAAGACATGGATCGGCTCGGGGTGCAATGTCGTACGGCTCTGGTTCAGATGCTTGATGAAATCGACGATCCCCCCGGCATAGTGGAAGATGTGCGACTTTCCGGATCGCTCGTCGTTGAGCTCTATCTTCACGCCCGGGTTGAGGAACGCCAGCTCGCGCAGCCGTTGTGAGAGGGTGTCGTAGGAGAAGCTCGTCGTCTCGAACACCTGCGTGTCGGGCTTGAACGTCACCTTGGTGCCGCCCGACCTGGTCGTGACGCCGACTTCCTGGAATGGCGCCACAGGCTTGCCGCGCTCGTACGACTGCTGGTAGACCTTGCCGTCGCGCCGAATCTCCAGGTCGAGCGTCTCCGACAGTCCGTTGACCACCGAGACGCCGACGCCGTGAAGTCCGCCGGAGACCTTGTAGGTCATGTTGTCGAACTTGCCGCCCGAGTGCAGGGTCGTCATGACGACCTCGGCAGCCGGTTTCTTCTCGGTGGGATGGAGATCCACGGGAATACCGCGGCCGTTGTCCTGCACGGTCACGCTGTCGTCGAGATGGATCATCACCTCGATGTGGTCGCAGAAGCCGGCCTGTGCCTCGTCGACCGCGTTGTCGACCACCTCGTAGACGAGGTGGTGCAGCCCCGACTCGCCCGTCGAGCCGATGTACATCGCAGGACGCTTGCGGACGGCCTCGAGCCCCTCGAGAACCTTGATCCGCGTTGCGTCGTAGCTCGAAGAGGCCGCCAATCTCTCCGGAGCCGGCGGCGGCGCCGTATCCCCTGTCTGTGTCATTGAGTCCTCAGATCCTCATCGGCATGACGACGTAACGGTAGTCGCCAGCCGATTCCTTGCGGGTTTCCTTGCCTTCCTTGGCGTCTTTCCCGTCCTTGGTCTTCTTGCCGGACGCTGCCCTGCCCTTCGTCGGCTCCGCCGGTCGCAGAAGACCCTGGGTGGCCTCGTCCTTCATCTCGAAGGTAACCATCTCGGTGTCCACTGCAGCGACGAAGTCAAGAAGATACTTCGCATTGAAGCCGACTTCTATCTCCGACCCGCCGTAGTCCACACCGAGCGCCTCGCTCGCCTCGCCCAACTCGGGATTCTTGGCCGAGATTTCGAGCTTTCCCTTCGAAAGAGCCACCCGCACCGCCCGGTTCCGCTCGTTGGCGATGAGCGACACGCGGCGCACCGCATCGCCGAAGGCGTTACGCGACAGCTCCACGATCTTGTCGTTGTCCTTGGGAATCACCTTCTCGAAGTTGGGGAACTGCCCCTCGAGGAGCCGGGAGCTGAGCGTGCACCGCCCCATCTCGAAGAAGATCTGGTTCTCCTCCTTGCAGAACACGATCTCGCCGCCGATCTCGTCGGCCATCCTCGAAAGCTCGGCAAGCGCCTTGTGGGGGATCACGACCCGG
Source organism: uncultured Acidobacteriota bacterium (assembly GCA_963806495.1). Classification (GTDB taxonomy): domain Bacteria; phylum Acidobacteriota; class Polarisedimenticolia; order JACPZX01; family DASXTC01; genus CAWDYA01. Next base: position 354,252 of record CAWDYA010000001.1, read on the forward strand.
ATCTCCGGGCCCTCCCCTTTGCCGGTCTGCCCGGCGAGCGGTTTCGAGACATAGGCCAGACGGTGGCCGTCGCTTGCCACCAGGCTCACCGAGGTTCCCGTCAGCAGCATCAGGGCCCCGTTGAGCGCGAACCGGGCATCATCGGTCGTCACCGCGAAGATCACCTTCTGGATCATCTCCTTGAAAGGCTGGACACCAAAGGTGATACGCGCGCTCTTGCCCGGCACCGGCAGCGTCGGGAAATCCTCCTTGGGAAGACCCATGATCCTGAAGTGCGACCGCTCGCAGGAGATCGTGGCCCAGTTCTCGCCGTCCGCCTTGACGTGGACCTCGGAGTCGGGCAGCGCCCGGACGATCTCGTGAAGCTTGCGCGCCGAAAGGCTCAGCGCCCCGGGGTGCGTGACTCCGGCGCTCAGGGAGCTGCGGACGCTGACCTCGAGGTCGGTCGCCATGACGGCGACGCTGTCGTCGGAGGCCGAGAGGAGCACGTTCGCCAGAATGGGCACGGTGTTCTTCTTCTCGACGACCCCCTGCACCAGGCTGAGCTCCCTCAGGAGGGTTGACTGTTTGGCGACGAACTCCATGGGAACATCCTCCGTGACTTCGATCAAAGACTGTTGATCTGTTTCCTTGTGGATCTGATCAGTAGCACTAGTAGGGCCTGTGGATTTGTCGGTGAGTCCTCGCCGTCCATCCCGCTCAGTCGGTTGCCGTGTTCATCGATCGTCGACTTTCGCCCATGGTTCCGGCCCGATCATGTGAATGGTGCAGGATCATCCCCGCGTGACCCTTTCCACAGCCTCTCCAGGCCGCGTTATCCACAGACCGGCACCAAGTCATTTCAGGGCATCAGTAAAACTGTTGACCAGCTTGTCGAAATCCCGCTCATTCGAGCGTTTTTCCTCCACTTTCTTGATCGCGTGGATGACGGTCGAGTGATGCTTCCCTCCGAACCGCTTGCCGATCTCAGGCAGAGAGGCGTCGGTGAGGATCTTGCAGAGATACATCGCCACCTGACGCGGGAAGGCGATCTGCTTGGCGTTGTTCTTCGATTTCAGCTCGGTGAGCTTGAGCTGGTAGAAGTTGGCGACATACTTCTGTATCGACTCGATCGAGACGATCTTGTTGTCGTCGACCAGGATGTCCTTCAGGACGTCCTTGGCAAGCGCCAGATCTATATCACGCCCCTGCAGCGAAGCGAAAGCCATCAGGCGGATCAGGGATCCTTCCAGCTCGCGGATGTTGGACCTGATCTTGCTCGCGATGAACAGCGAGACTTCCTGGGGGAGGTCGACCTGCTCGGCCTCCGCCTTCTTGTTCAGAATCGCCACCTTGGTCTCGAGGTCGGGCGGCTGGATATCGGCGATGAGCCCCCATTCGAACCGCGAGCGCAGCCTCTCTTCGATGGTGGGTATCTCGCGCGGGGGGCAGTCGCTCGTGATCACGATCTGCTTCTGTGCCTCATGCAAGGCGTTGAAGGTATGGAAGAACTCCTCCTGGGTACGTTCCTTGCCGGCGAGAAACTGGATGTCGTCGATCAGCAGCAGGTCCATTGCCCGGTACCGATCGCGGAAGTCGAGGGTCTTCTCGAAGCGGATCGAGCTGATCAGCTCGTTCATGAACGTCTCACTCGAGATGTACCTGAGCCGCATGAGCGGGTGCGTGGTCCTGAGACGGTTGCCGATCGCGTGCATGAGATGGGTCTTGCCCAGCCCGACACCGCCGTAGATGTACAGCGGGTTGTACCCGGCCGAGGGCTGTTCGGCAACCCTCAGGGCGGCCGCCCGTGCGAGCTCGTTGCTCGAGCTGACGACGAAGTTATCGAACGTGTACTTGGGATTGAGCGGCGAGTTGGGGCCCCTGGGGCCCGGCTCGGGCGCGGCCGGGGCTGGGGCCTTCTCCGGGAACGGCTGGGCATGCTCGTCGTAGACGAAGGCGATCTCCGCCTCGGGCCGTTCGAGATCGGTCGCGGTCTCGTTGATGAGGGTCATGTAGTTTTTCGAAAGCCAGTTGGCGAATAGCTCGCTGGGCACCGAGACGAAGATCCTCTTCCCCTCATCGCGCGCGAGTGTGGTCGGACGTAACCAGGTGGTGAAGCTCTGGGGATTGATCTTGGCCTCGAGATTGCCGAGGATCCTGTCCCAGATGTTCATCCGGGCCCTTTATTTCCACAAGTTTTCCACATCTGTGGAAAAGCGGATAGCTCAGAAGTCCAACTAACGAAAAAGCTTAGCGCCACGAAAACCGCCATGGCCCGTATTATGTCAACCCAGGGGCGGCCCCAGTGCCAAGTATTGTGTCCGCCGGCCAGGCACGACCAGATGTTGTGCTGGGAGGCTCTCGGGGGGTCCGCGTCACGCGACCGGGGATCGGTCGACACCCTCCCCTTTCGGGGGAGACCGAAAGCCATACGCCGCGAAACGCGACAGTTTAACATAGCCCGGGGAACCGAGGCAATGGACAACACGACCGTCGTTCTGCGATCCCGCGTGCTTGACGGACCGGAAGACCGCCGATAGAATCCTGCTTTCTTCCAGAGAACCAGTGTGGCTGCGCGGGGGATTCATGGCCAAGAGAACGTTCCAGCCCAACAACGACCGGCGCAAGAAAAAGCATGGATTCCGCGCTCGGATGAAGACCGCGAAAGGGCGCCTGGTGCTGAAACGCAGGCGCGCCAAGGGTCGAAGCAGATTGACCGTATAGAGGAATCCCGCTCGGAGAGGTTCACCCGGCTCGACAGGCTGCACCGGCGCCGGGAGTTCGAGGCGGTTTACTCCCGTGGGTTCCGTGTCCCGGGCCGCTATTTCGTCCTCTTCATCCTCCCGAATCAGGCAGGGCGCTCCCGGCTCGGGGTGACGCTGAGCAGGAAAGTCGGCAACGCGGTGGTGAGAAACCAGGCGCGGCGGCGGCTTCGGGAGGTCTTCCGGAAATGCCAGGACGCGAGGCAAGCCTGTCTCGACATCGTCATCCATTGCAGGCCGGACATCGCGCGCAGGCCGCTGTCGGAGCTGAGGTCGGCGTTTCTCGACGGGTTGCGGCGGTACGAGACACGAAGGGGGGCCCGGCCATGAGATGGCCGCGGGCCGCCGCCACGGCCGTGCTGAGAGGGTACAAACGGTTCGTTTCACCTCTCCTGCCGGCCGCATGCCGGTTCGAGCCCTCCTGCTCTGAGTACTGCCGCCAGGCCATCGAGAAGTACGGATTGCTCAAAGGCTCGCTGATGGGTCTCAGGAGGCTGGCGCGCTGCCATCCCTTCCACCCCGGCGGGTTCGACCCCGTGAGATAAATGGAAAAACGCGCTCTGCTCGCCATCGTTCTGTCGATCGCCGTCATGGCGGTCTGGCAGATCTTCTTCGTTCCGAGCGTCACGCCGCCCAAGGCCCCCGCTGCCGGAGCGCCTGCCGAGAGCGGTCCGGCGCCCGAGACGGTGCAACACGAAGCGCCGGCGCCCGATGAGGCCACCCCGCCCGCGGAGGCTGTGTCCGGGCCGGGAGAGCAGGCTCCTCCGCCGCCACCCGCCGAGGCGATCCAGGCCGCTCAGGTCGAAGAGTTCCGGGTGACCACGGCCACGCAGGACGTGCGGTTCACCAACAAGGGCGGGCAGATCACCTGGTGGCGTCTGAACCAGTTCACGATCGACGGGGGGATCGCCGTGGATCTCGATCCCCGACGAGGCTCGCACCCTGGGCGTGCTGCCGCTGCACATCGAGGTGGACGGCCGGCCCGAGCTCACGGCGCGCCTGGCCGACGGGCTGCACGTGGCGGAGCAGACGAAGATCGCCGCCAACGACCCCTCCGGGATGGGACCCGGCACCCGTGTCACCCTCACCTACGCGGATGGCAACGGGCTGTGGGCGACCAAGAGCCTCGACCTGCCGGATGACGGCTATCTCGACCGGGTGTCGTTCGAGGTCCGCCTCGACGGAAAGCCGCTGCCGGCAACGCTGGTGTGGGCCTCGGGTCTGGCGCAGAAGACCGAGGACAACACCCGCAGCTACGGGCATGTCGAGGGGCAGGCGGTGATCGACGACGGCAACAACGTCGTGCGGATGGCGGCCGCCAAGGTGGACGAGCCGCACGTGTACAGCGCCGCCGCCGGGACCCCGTTGCGCTGGGCCGGCCTGGAGTCGACCTACTTCGCGTCGCTGGTGCTGGCGGACGAGCCGGCGGGGGGCGATCACAGCCCCGTGGCGATGTCGCTGACGCCTTACAAGGTCGGCGTCGCCTCCTCGGAGAAGCCGGTGCCGCTGCTGACGGCAGGGCTGGCGACCGAACAGGGATCGGGCTCCTGGACCATCTTCGTCGGCCCGAAGGACTATCACCTTCTGTCGTCGCTCGGCCACGGCCTGCAGAAGGTGATCGACTTCTCGCGCTTCTCGCTGATCTACGTCATCACGAAGTGGCTCTTCCTCGCCCTCACCTGGATCAACGACTCGGTGGGCAACTACGGCTGGTCGATCATCATCCTCACGGTGATCGTGCGCGTGGCCTTCTTCCCGCTCACCTACAAGTCGATGATCACCATGCGGCAGACCAGCAAGAAGATGTCGAAGGTGCAGCCGAAGGTGAAGGCGATCCAGGAGCGGTACCGCAAGATGAAGAAGTCGATGGAGACGCAGAGCAAGATGAACCAGGAGGTGATGGCCCTGTACAAGAAAGAAGGGGTCAACCCGATGGGCAATCTGGGCGGCTGCCTCCCCCTGATGCTGCAGATGCCGATCTTCATCGCCTTCTACAACCTGCTCGCGGTCACCATCGAGATGCGGCAGGCGCCGTTCATCGGGTGGATCCACGATCTGTCGCGCCACGACCCGTACTACATCACGCCCATCCTCATGGGGGCGTCGTGGATCCTGCAGCAGGCGATGACCTCGTCCTCGATCCCGGATCCGACGCAGCGACGCATGATGATGATCATGCCGGTCATGTTCACCATCTTCATGATGAACATGCCCAGCGGGCTGGTTATCTACTGGCTCACCACGAACCTGCTCGGCATGGGGCAGCAGTACCTCACCAACAAGAAGGCGGACCAGCTGGAGTCTCAGTCCCGGGCCGCGTGAGGCACGTCGGGGCGGAACGGGAGGGCAGCGATGGACAGACGGCAGGAGATCGAGGAGCTGACACGGACATTCCTCACCGCGATGAACCTGTCCTTGTCGGCGACGGTCACCGAGGCCGAAGACCACGTCCGCGTGGATCTCGACGGGCCCGATGCCTACCTCATGCTCGAGCGCAAGGCCAGCGTGCTCGACGCGTTGCAGCTTCTGCTCGGCAAGGTGGCGGAGAGTCGCGCCGGCCTGGACACCCGCCTCGTGGTCGACTGCGGCGGCTACCGTCGCGAGCAGGAGGAGCAGCTCGTGCAGCTCGCGCTGCAGACGGCCGAGAAGGCCAGACGCACCGGCCAGCCGTTCGAGCTGGATCCGCTCAACCCGTACGAACGGCGTCTCGTGCATCTGGCCCTCAAGGACGAGCCGGGGGTCTCCTCGCACAGCATCGGCGACGGGTTCCTCAAGCGGATCGTGATCTCTCCCGACTGACGGCTCCTCCGAATGCATCCGCCCGAGGAGACGATCGCAGCCATCTCGACCCCTCCCGGCCGCGGCGCCATCGGCATCGTCCGGTTGTCCGGGCCCGAGGCAAGAAGCTGCGCGCTGTCCCTGTTCGTAGTAAGGGCAAACGCACCGAATAGAGCCGGGCCATGCGCATCTCGGCAGCTTCATCGACCGTGAGGGGGAAGGGGCGGGTGCTTGACGTAGGGTATATGACCTTTCATCCTGCGGGCCGATCCTATACCGGAGAGGACGTGGTCGAGCTGACCTGCCACGGAAGCCCGGTGATCCTCGAGGCGATCCTCGCACGCCTGCTGGCCGCGGGAGCGGTGGCCGCCCATGCCGGCGAGTTCACCTACCGGGCGGTGCTCAACGGGAGGATGGACCTGGCCCAGGCGGAGGGGGTCCGCGATCTGATCGCGGCATCCACGCGGGAAGCCGCCGCGGTCGCTCGGGACCAGCTTCTGGGCGGTCTGTCACGCGAGGTCGCCTGCATGCGGGATGATCTGGTGGACACGATCAGCCGCGCGGAGGCCGCTCTCGAGTTCGCCGAGGAGCCGGACGTCATGGCGGTGCAGGGCGATCTGGCCTCGCGGATCCAGCGGCTGAATGACCAGGTGGCGCGGTTCATCGCCAGCTACCGCCGGGGGCGCATGCTGCGCGAGGGAGCGCGGGTGGTGCTCGCCGGGCGGCCGAATGCCGGCAAGTCAAGTCTTTTCAACAGAATACTTGCGACCGAGCGGGCGATCGTCTCCGCCGAGCCGGGCACGACGCGCGACTTCATCTCGGAGCGGATCGACCTGGAGGGGATCCCGGTCACGCTGATCGACACCGCGGGGTTGAGACGGGGAGCCGCCGGCGTGGAAGGGGAGGGGGTCGAGCGGGCGCGACGCCTCGTGGAGGAATCGGACATCGTGCTGCTGCTCTGCCCGTCGGACGCCGCCCCCGACGATGCCGATCGGGCGCTGCTCGGCGCCTGCGGCCCGCGCGCCCTCCTGGTGGCGAGCAAGTCGGACCTGGCGGGTGGGGAGCCGCCCGGGTGGGGGACTGAGGCTCGGGCGGCACGGCCGGTGTCGGCAACGACGGGCGACGGGATCCCGGAGCTCCTGTCAGCGATGAAGACGGCCCTGGTGGGAGAGAATGCCGACGACGCGGGGCGCACCATCGTCACCGACGCCCGGCATCACGAAGCGCTGCGCCGCTGCGCCGCGCGTCTCGAGTCGGCCGGCCGGGCGCTGGCCTCGGGACAATCCGAAGAGATCGCCCTGGTGGATCTGTACGCAGCGCTCGAGGATCTCGGCGAGATCACCGGTGCCGTGACCCGCGAGGCGATCTATGATCGCATCTTTTCCACCTTCTGCATCGGCAAGTAGGGGCGGCATGCGATACGACGTCATCGTCATCGGCGGGGGGCACGCGGGGTGCGAGGCGGCCCACGCGTCCGCGCGCATCGGCCTGCACACCGCCATGGTGACGCCGAGTGCCGGCGCCGTGGCGCGCATGTCGTGCAACCCCGCGGTGGGTGGTCTCGCCAAGGGGCACCTCGTCAGGGAGATCGACGCGCTGGGCGGGCTCATGGGACGCGTGATCGACGAGGCGGGAATCCAGTTCCGGCTGCTGAACCGGAGCAGGGGGCCGGCGGTGCGTGCCCCGCGTGCCCAGGCCGACAAGATGCTGTACCACCAGGTGATGCTGCGTGCGCTGCTGGGGACACCGGGGCTCGACCTGGTGGAGGGGATGGTCGCGGACCTCGACTGCACCGCAGGGCGGGTCACCGGCGTGCGGCTCACCGACGGCCGCCTGCTGAAGGCGGCGGCGGTGGTCGTCACAACGGGCACCTTCCTTCGCGGGGTGATCCACATCGGCCGCGAGTGTTTCGCCGCGGGCCGTCTCGGCGAGGCCCCATCGATCGACCTGGCACTGTTTCTGGAGAAGCGCGGCTTCGAGATCGGGCGGCTGAAGACGGGCACGCCTCCGCGCCTGCTGCGAAGCACCGTGGATTTCGCGGCGTTCGGCATCCAGCACGGCGACGACGAACCGGTGCCGTTCTCGTTCTCGACCGGGCGGATTGACGCGCCGCAGGTTCCCTGCCACATCGCCTACACCAACGAGTCCACCCATGCGATCATCCGCGAGAGCCTTCACGAGTCGGCGATGTACGGGGGGGGCATCACCGGTGTCGGTCCGCGGTACTGTCCTTCGGTGGAGGACAAGGTGGTCCGCTTCGCCGACCGCAGCCGCCACCAGATCTTCATCGAACCGGAGGGAAGCGACAGCGAGGAGATCTACCTCAACGGGTTGTCCACCAGCCTTCCGCGCGAGACACAGCGGCGGATGATCGATTCGATCCCGGGTCTCGCCGGCGCGACGATCCTGAGGCCCGGCTATGCGATCGAATACGACTTCGTGCAGCCGACCGAGCTGCGCCCGACCCTGGAGTCATGGAGGATCGACGGGCTGTTCCTCGCCGGGCAGATCGATGGGACGACAGGGTACGAGGAGGCGGCGGCGCTCGGGATCATGGCGGGGATCAACGCCGCGCGAATGGCAAGGGGGGACGGGCCGCTGATCCTGCGGCGTGACGAGGCGTACGCCGGCGTGCTGATCGACGACCTGGTGTCGCTCGGCACCCGCGAGCCGTACCGGATGTTCACGTCGCGTGCCGAGCACCGGCTGATGCTCGACATCGACAGCGCAGACGAGCGTCTGACGGAGCATGGCCGTCGGGTGGGGTTGGTGGATGACGGCGCCTGGGATCGATTCCTGACGCGTCGCGGCAGGATCGGGAGGTACATGTCATGGCTGGAAGGGCGCCGCGGGAGCGGCCACACGCTGCGCTCCCTTCTCTCACGCCCCGGTGAATCGATCGATTCGGTGGAGCGGTCCGCGGGGTCGCCGCCCCCGGTGCGTCTCGGCGCGGGCGAGCGGGGCGCTGTCGAGGCGAAGGTGAAGTACGGCGGGTACGTCGCCGTTCAGCGGCGCGAGCTGGCCAAGATCGCGCGTGACACCGGACGGGAGATTCCCGAAGGGTTCGACTATACGCAGCTGGCCGGGCTCTCCCGCGAGGTGGTCGAGAAGCTCACCCGGATCCGGCCACGCTCTCTGGGCCAGGCCGCCCGGATCAGCGGCGTGACGCCCGCCGCTATCGCCATTCTTCGGATCCACGTCAGGAGGCCGCCCTCGAATGGGAAGCGACTTTCGATCCCTGCTGCAGGCTGAGCTCGAGTCGGCCGGAATCCCGCTCGATCCGGCGGCCGTCGATCGGCTCGCGACACATTACAGCCTGCTCAAGCGCTGGAACCGCGCGGTGCGGCTGATCGGCGACCCCGACCCGATCCTGGTGGTGCGTCGCCACGTGATGGAGTCGCTCGCGCTGCTGCCGTTCATCCACGAGCCGAGCGGCTCGCTTCTCGACATCGGCTCCGGCAACGGGTTCCCCGCGATTCCGGTCAAGTGCGCGCTGCCCGATCTGCGGCTGGCGTTGGTCGAGCCGACCATCCGCAAAGGTGTCTTCCTGCGGACCGTGGCGGCCGACCTGGGGCTGACGGACACCCTGGTGCTCCGGGCGCGCGTGGATCGGGCGGCGGATCTCGAGCGTCTGGGCCGCTGGGACGTCATCAGCATGCGGGCGGTGGCGGCGCTGCCCGCGGTCATGGCCGGCGCACCGCTGGCGCTGCGGCCCCGTGGTCGGCTGATCCTCATGGTGGGGGAGGAAGGCCGGAGAACCATCCTCGAGCGGCAGATGAAACCGCTGGAGCTGGTGGCGGAGCATCGGCTTCCCCGCTCGCGCGGCTCCTGGATCGTCACCCTTGCGCTCAGCCGCAGCGAGCAGGGAGAGACGATCCACTGAAGATCGATCGGCCGATGTTCCACGTGGAACATGGCGCAAAAACCGATTCTCGCCGGCCGTCCCCCTATGCTAATCTGTGAAGCCTTCGAGCGCGGCCCCGTATCCCGAGGTGTGCGGGCGGGAGGCGCGAGTCAGGGGACGCGTTGTCCAGAATCATCGCGATCGCCAACCAGAAGGGCGGGGTCGGCAAGACGACCACCGCCATCAACCTCGCGGCAGCTCTCGCCGCCGCGGAGCACCGCACCCTTCTCGTCGATGTCGACCCGCAGTGCAACGCGACCCGAGGTCTCGGCATCACCGCCCAGGAAGATCGCGCCAGCCTGTATGACGTCCTCCTGGGCGACCTTCCGGCGCGATCGGCCGTCATGGCCACCGAGCTTCGGTATCTCAGTTTGCTGCCCGCGGACCGGGATCTCATCGGCGCAGAGCTGGAGCTGGCCGATGTGGAGGCGCGTGAGTACCGCCTGCGCGAGGCGATCCGCACGCTGGAGGCCGATTTCGACTACATCCTGCTCGACTGCCCACCGGCTCTGGGCCTGCTGACGGTCAATGCCCTGTGCGCCGCACGCGGGGTGATGGTCCCGGTGCAGTGCGAGTATCTGGCGCTGGAGGGCCTGACCGAGCTGATGGAGACGCTGCGCCGGGTCCGCGAGGGGCTCAACCCCGACCTGGCTTTGGAGGGGATTCTTCTCACGATGTACGACGATCGCACCAACCTGGCGCGGCAGGTGGTCAACGAAGTGCGGCAGTTCTTCGGCGAGAGCGTCTTCGAGGTGATCGTTCCGCGGAACGTCCGGCTCGGCGAGGCGCCGAGTTTCGGTAAACCCATTATCCTCTATGATATAAAGTCAAAAGGGGCCGAGGCGTACCTGAGCCTGGCCCGGGAGATCATGGCGCATGAAAAGGCGGGCGCTTGGTAAGGGGCTCGGCTCGCTGCTGCCCGAGAGGCCGGCAGCGCCGGCAGCCGACGGTCTGATCCAGGTCGATGTGGACCAGGTGGTCCCCAATCCCAGCCAGCCGCGCGAGAGCTTCGACGCGGAGGAGCTGGAGGATCTGGCGGCATCGATCCGCGAGGCGGGGATCCTGCAGCCGATCCTGGTGCGGCAGACCGATGGCGGCTACGAGCTGATTGCGGGGGAAAGACGGCTCAAGGCGGCACGTATCGCCGGACTGACACGGGTTCCGGCAGTCGTGCAGCGCGTCGAGAGGCAGCGTTCTCTCGAGCTGGCGCTCATCGAGAACATCCAGCGTCAGCAGCTCAACCCGATCGAGGAGGCGAAGGCCTTCACCCGGCTGATCGACGAGTTCGGTATGACCCAGGAGCAGGTGGCGGAGCGGGTCGGGCGCAAGCGTCCCAGCATCGCCAACACGCTGCGGCTGCTCAAGCTCCCCTCCTCCGTGCAAGTCATGGTGCGCGATGGCCGGTTGACCGCCGGCCACGCCAAGGCGCTGCTCGCTCTCGGCGACGAGGAGACGATCCGTCGGACGGCGGAGGCGTTCGCCCGCGGCGCCGTCTCGGTGCGCGGCGCCGAGGAGCATGCCCGGTCGGCCAGGACATCCGGGCCGATGAAAACCGCGGCCGGCACGATTGAAGAGGATCCGAATGTCCGGGACGCCGAGATCCGCCTGCAGCGCGCGCTCGGCACCAAGGTGAGGATCAAGGGGGGATCCTCGGGTCGCGGCCGCATCGAGATCTCGTTCCACAGCGATGAGGAGCTCGAGCGCCTGTTCGAACTGTTAGGAGGCCATTCGCACTAACCTAATTGGCCGCTCCAAGTTAGTTGAGATGAGCTAATACAACGGCCCGGGCACGACGCTGCGGGGTCACGCGAACAGCGACGGAGCGCGGCCCCGCAGGCCCGATAAACCGTTGACGCACTTCATGGTGCGTGGTACAGTGCGCGTTCTTTTTCCGGCGGGATGAACGGGGGTTCTTCCTCGATCCGGCTCCCAGCGGCCAGTCGACAGCGAGCCCGCGGCGTATCGAGATGATCGGACGCCGCCGCGGCGCGAGCGACCGCCCGCCGGTCGCCAAAGCGGAGCGATGTGCGTGGCATCGAGTGAGATTCGGCACCAACTACGCGACCGCGCTTTTAGACTCCCTTTCCTCGCCCGGCGATGTCGACAGGGCCCTGCAGGAGCTCGACCTGTTCGCGGCGCTGCTCGACAAGCTTCCCGCCCTCGGGCGGGTGCTGGATTATCCCGGTATGGCGATTGAGCGGCGAGAGAGCGCGCTCGATGGCGCCCTCGAGAAGATGAACGCCCATCCCACCGTCCGGCGCTTCCTGCACATCGTCGTGGAGAAAGGCCGCGTGCCGGAAATCCCGTCGATCGTGGCCGCCTTTCGCAGGCTGCGCGACGCCCGGCGCAACGTCACCACCGCCGAGGTGGTGACCGCGGTGCCGATTGACGCGGCGGCGCGCTCGCGATGGGAGCAGACGCTAGGCAGGGTCACGGGCAAGCAGGTCAGCGTAACCTACAGGACCGATGATGCGCTGCTTGGGGGGGCCCTCGCGCGCGTCGGGTCGGTCGTCTATGACGGCAGCGTCAGAAAGCAGCTCGCCAGGATCCGGGGAATTCTCCTCGGCGAACAGGTGGAGAGGAGATCATGAGCACGACAATCAGGGCGGACGAGATCGCTTCGGCCCTGCGCCAGCAGATTGAGGGATTCGAGAAGGAGATCGACGTCGCCGAGGTCGGCACGGTCGTCTCGGTCGGTGACGGCATCGCCCGAATCCACGGTCTGGAGAAGTGCATGATGGGCGAGCTGCTCGAGCTGCCCAACAAGGTCCTCGGTCTTGCCCTGAACCTCGAGGAAGGCAGCGTCCGCGCCGTCCTGCTGGGCGAGACGACCCTCATCGCCGAGGGAGACGAGGTCAGGCGCACGCGCCGGATCATCGAGGTGCCGATCGGCGAGCAGCTCGTGGGACGGGTCGTGGATCCGCTGGGCCTGCCGCTCGACGGCAAGGGCCCCATCGAGACGAAGGGATTCGGGCCCGTGGAGCGTATCGCCCCGGGCGTCATCGAACGGACCCCCGTGAAGGAGCCGCTGCAGACCGGGCTCAAGGCGATCGACGGGCGGTCAGGGTCAGTAGCGGCGCCCGGTCCACCAGCAGGTGTTCTGCCACCGCGGCATGCCCGTTGCCCTCTAGCGTGGCTCACGTAGTTCCGGAAGCCGTCCGCTCGAGGCTGGAGCGGGGCGAAGGAGTGGGCGTCGGTCTGCTCCTGCGAGGCGTCCGTGCGCCCCGGGCGAGAAGGGAACCTTGACGTCCTGGCCGGGCGTTCTTCGCCGCCTGCTCGACGGCGGCCGAGCCGCCGAGGACGATCAGGTCGGCGAGCGAGACCTTCTTGTCGCCGGATTTACCGGACTGGGCACCGTTGAACTTCCGCTCGGATCCCTTCGAGTTGGCCAGCACCTTCGCCAACTGCTCCGGCTGATTGACCTCCCAGTCCTTCTGCGGCGCCAGGCAGATGCGCGCGCCGTTCGCCGCGCTTGTCCGAGCCGCGGAAGGTCGACGCCGACGCCCAGGCGGTCGAGACCAGCTCCGGGATTGAGGTGCCCCAAATCGAGGATCTGGCGCTTGAGCTCGGCGATGTCGCCTGCTCCGATCAGCTCGGTGTCGACCGCCGGAACGGGGTCCTGCCAGATCAGTTCCTCCTTGGGGACCTCCGGTCCGAGATACCGCGAGATCGGCCCCATGTCGCGGTGGGTGAGCTTGAACCAGGCCCGGGCGAAGGCATCGGCGAGCTCGTCCGGGTGGCCGATCGCGGTCGGCGACAGCGCGAGGCCGCCGGGGCGGCTGACTGTGATCTTGTCGGCGGCAAATGCGGCGCTGAGGTCGTCGGCCAGCGGCTGCAGCACCACGCCCTGGGCGGACGGCAGCGCGCGCAACTCGACAAACGCCTGCGGTTGACGAAGCCGCGCGCGGGCCCGAGCGCGGCGACCACCAGCAGCCGGTTGCCGACGGCGGGATCGATGATCGGTGGATGGCGCGCGGATTGGCGAACGGGATGGCGATGCTCGCGCGTTCTCGCCGACGATGCTGCGGGCGATGGTGAGCGGCTTGATCGGCGCCGCCGCGCTGCCGCCGATGGTGACGATCAGGACGGACCGTCCGCCACGACGCTCGCCAGGCGCGGCCGCGCCAGCCGCAGGCGCACAACCGCCGCGCCGTCCTTGGCGCGCGCGACGGCGGCATCGCGGATATCGCTGTCCGGGTCGCGCGTCAGCGCGGCCAGATCGATGCGGGCGGCGCTGTCGAACACCAGCCACAGCGTGTCGCCGCGGTGGAACACGGCGGCCGGCGTCGGGACCGCAAACGGGAATTCGATACGCAAGCCCTCGCCGGCGTGGTGCAGCTCGGCGGCGACCGGCGCTGTCGGATCGGGCGCCGGCTGGGCGGGCTTGGCAGCGGCGGATTTCGGCGCCGCCTTTGGCATTTTTGCAGCCGCCTTGGGCGCTGTCTTGTGTTCGGTCTTGTGTTCGGTCTTGTGTGTGTTGGCGGTCTTGGGCGCGGTTTTGGGGGCAGCAGCCTTGGGCGCAGCCTCGCGCATAGTCTTGGGCGCGGCAGCATTTGGCGTGGCGGCTTTGGCCGCGGCGCCTTTCGGCGGGTGTTGCGCCGCGCTCTTCGGCTCGGCGAGCGCGGCAAGTTTCGGCGCCGGCGGCGCGGTTGTTTTGGACGCAGGCTGCGCGGCGGCGGGCGCGGCATCGCTTGCTGCTTTTGCCGCCGGCTTTTTATCGGCAGCCATCGGTACCGGCGCGGCTTCACTTGCGTGTTTCGGCGCCGGCGCGGGCATATCCTTGGCCTTGGCCGGCGGCGGTGCGGCAGACATTTTATTATTGGCGGGCTTGCTAATGGCGGGCTTGCCATTAGCAGGTTTGGCGGCAGCCGGCGCAGCGGGCGGCTTGCCGACCTTTTTCTCGGGCGGCATCCCATCGGCCAGCGGCGCGGCGCCCGCGCTCTGGGCATGATCGGCCGGCGGCTCCGGCGCGGCCTCCTTGATGGCGGGCACGGTATCGGCGGCGCGATCGCCGGTTCTTTGGCCGCCGCCGCGGGAGTGCCAGCATCTTCTGCCGCCGTATCGTTGGGCTTGTTGGGCTTGGCGTCATTGAGGCCAATATCGACCACGATGCTATCGTCCTCGTGGAAGGTGCGCACTTTCGGCTTGCCGTTGAGCACGAAATTGATGACCACCGACTCGTAGCTGATATCGGTGTCGACCGATTTCAGCGTCGGCGGCAAGGTCGCCACCACGTCGGCCAGGTCCCATTTGATCGGCCAGTCGAAATTGAGCGTGAGCCGGTCGTCATGGCGGTCGGGCACGACGCTGGCGCCATTCGGCAAATCGAAGACGAACGAACGAAAGTCGGCTGGCTCGCCACCCGGACCCGGATCGTCGGCGGCTTGCGGTCCTTGGCGGCAAGGCGCTGGCGCTGCAGCTTACGCTCGGCCTCGCGCGCGCGGTTGGCCAGTTCCTCGATCACCTCCTCCGGCAGGCCGGGCATCACACCCGCCCACGACTTCGGCAACAGATCGACATAGAGCCGCTCGGCCGCGACCAAGGAACGAATCTTTATCTTCTTGGCCAACGCAATGCGGACCGCCCTGCCGTCAGGATCGAGGCGCGCCGCGCTGATATAGTCGGCA
>CAWDYA010000002.1:0-493314 GCA_963806495.1 uncultured Acidobacteriota bacterium
CCCGGCGCCCTCGGTGGCCTCGACGAGGCTCCGCGCCTGGTCGAGCCAGAAGCGATCGCCCGTGGCCTCGTGCAGCGCGATCAGGCCGCGCGCGAAGAAGGCCTGATCGTCGAGAAACCCGTCCGGGCTCACCTTCTCTTTGCGGCCCGAGACGCGCATCAGGCCGTCGGCGCCGCGGAGCCGGCCGAGCAGGAAGCGCGCGGCGCGGGACGCTGTCGTCGCATGACGTTTTTCGTGGAAGGCCGAGGCTGCGCGGGCAAGCGCTTCGATCATCAATCCGTTCCACGCGGTGAGGATCTTGTCGTCGAGGTGCGGCCGCACCCGTTTCGAGCGCGCGGCCAGCAGCTTCTTCCGGGCGGCGTCGATGCGCCGGTTCAGCTCTTCGGGCGCGATCTTGCGCTGCGAAGCGAACTCCGCCGGCGCCGTGTCGACGTGGGGGATGCTGGTCCCGCCCTCGAAGTTGCCTCGATCGGTGATCCCGTAGTAGGCGTCGACGAGCGCCGCCTCGTCGGGGCCGAGAACGGCGACCACCTCGTCGGGCTTCCAGACGTAGTACCTCCCCTCCTCACCCTCGCTGTCGGCGTCGAGCGTGGAATAGAAGGCGCCGTCGGGCGAAGTCATCTCGCGCTCGACCCAGTCGAAGATCTCCTCGCATACCTGCCGGTAGAACCCGTCGCCCGTCGTCTCCCACGCGTCGATGTAGGCGTCGGCCAGCAGCGCGTTGTCGTAGAGCATCTTCTCGAAGTGGGGTACCAGCCACTGCGCGTCGGTCGAATACCGATGGAAGCCGCCGCCGATCTGATCGTACATGCCGCCGCGGGCCATGCGGTCGAAGGTGAGGGTGGCCATCCGCAGGAGGTTGGCGTCGCGGGTCGCGCGATACCGTGCCAGCATGAGCATCAGACCGCGGTGCGGGGGAAACTTGGGCGCCGAGCCGAAGCCCCCGTTGACGTGGTCGAACCGGGATGTCAGATCCTGCGATCGCGCCGTCCACGATATCGCGGGTCAGGGCGCCGCCGCCGGGTGGCGTGCGGGCGCCGGTCATGTACTGCACGATCCCGTCGTGGATCCGGTCCGCCTGGGCGACAAGCGACGCACGATCGTTCTTCCACGACTCGCCGAGGGCGGTCAGCACCTGCACGAAGGAGGGGCGGCCGTACCGGCTGACGTTCGGGAAATAGGTGCCGCCGTAGAACGGTTTCAGATCGGGCGTGAGCCACACCGACATCGGCCAGCCGCCGCTGCCCGTGATCATCTGCACCGCGGTCATGTAGATGTCGTCCAGATCCGGTCGCTCCTCGCGATCCACCTTGATGTTGATGAAGTACCGGTTCATCACTTCCGCGGTGGCCGGGTCCTCGAACGACTCGTGCGCCATCACGTGGCACCAGTGGCATGCGGAATAGCCGATGGAAAGGAAGATCGGCTTGTCCTGGCTGCGGGCCGCCTCGAGCGCCTCGGGGCCCCACGGGTACCAGTTGACGGGATTGTCCTTGTGCTGAAGGAGATAGGGGCTCGTGCTGCCGGCGAGCCGGTTCCGCCCCGGCGGCGCGGCGTCCTTCCCGATCTGGGGCATGGTGTCTCCGGTGACAACGCCGGCGGCGAGCGCCAGCGCGAGAACGATGTGTGGGAACATGCGGGATTCTATCACGGGGTCGGAAAACCGCGGGATCAGTCCACCACGAAGGCGGCCTCCCGCGTCAGCGGCGGCCCGAGGGTGGAGCCGATGAGCTCGATGTTGAGGCGGTAGAGCCCGTCGCCGAGAGAGCGCGCGGGGATCGAGTTGATGATCTGGTAGCAGCCGGTCTCCGGGTCGGGCGGCTCCGAGAGGATCAGGTCCTTGAAGCCGGCCACCACGGCATCGGCCTCGCCCACGAGGGTCCTGTGGATCCGGATAGGCTGGCCGGATGTCGGGAGGGCGGCCTCGGCGGGGCACAGCAGAAACGTGAAAATCGCCTGCTCGTCCTGCCGCAGACGCCTCTCCGCCTGGGGGATGAAACCGGCCCGATCCGCCTGGACGTCCTTGATGCCGACGGCCCCGGCTCCGATCGCGAACAGCAGAGTGCCCGGGTCCCGTGTCCACAGATGCACCTCGGAGACATAGGCGGTGCCGCCGGTCGAGGCGGCAGGCACGGCCACCGGAGCCCGCCGCGCGCCGACCTCGCGTGAGGGGAGATCCATCACCGCCACCGACATGTCGTACGACCCGGGCTCGAGGATGCAGCCGGTCTCGAACACCAGCCTCCCGGCTCCGGGTTGCCCCCCGACCGGGCGTGGGACGGCAATCGGCAGCGTGTGGTCGAAGCGGCAGCGTGTCTCGCCATCGGCCGAAATCTCCCCACGGACGGCGAGGCTGCCGGCCAGGTCGGCGGGTCCTGAAGGCAGGAGCGAGAGGCGGTCGAGCGGGACCGACAGCTTGACGAGGACGCGACGGCCGTTCCCGCCGGGAGCCAGCGCGAAAGCCTCCGTGGTCACGGGGATCGTCCTGTACAGATCGGGGATGGCGAGTGCCGATCGCATGAGACGCTCGCGACGATCCTCCGGGCTGAAGTCGGTGAAGTAGGGGCGGTACCGGAGCGTGAGACCCCGCGCCGAGCCGCCGTCAGGGCCGTGCCTCAGCCGCACGACGAGGCTGTGACGTTGCCCGTCGCCGGCCGAGGGGTGCCGGTACCCGAGAAGGTAATAGCAGGCGAGATCCTGACGCGCCGTCTCGATGATGCGGGAGACGTCGTTGGTGCGCTGCAGCGCGCGGCCGCCCGTCTCCACCGCGAGCGTCGTCTGCAGCGCGAGGGCCCCGTCGAGGCCCAGGCGGGCCGCCTGGAGCGTCTCGGTACGGGCATCCGGCGTGTCCGAACCGTCGGTCTTCTGTGTCTCGTCGCGCGCTCCGCGGAACCTCGAGGTGCTCGCATCGTCGAGTCCGCTGGCGTGCACCGTGTAGAACGACACACCGGCGGCGTTCGCCTCGCGCGTCAGCTGGATGATCTCCTGGGTCAGGGAGATCCCCTCATCCTGCGGCGTGGTTCTCGCCAGCGCCGTGTACTCCACGCCCGGCTCCTCGCGCAGCACGTCGGTGAACAGGATGAACGCCTTGCGCCCGTCGAGCCCCTCGAGGGCCGGCATCAGCTCCTGTATCGCATCGAGGCTCCTGCGCGCGCGCATCTCCTCGTGCGCCGCGTAGGCGGCGGCCGCGGCGCGCCGCGCCGTGCAGATGGTCCCCACGGGGTCGCATGCCAGGCGGGCGACGTCGTTCAGGTTGCTCTCCTCCTCGATCACGTCGAGATCGTGGGTGGCGTTGCTGGCCAGCAGCTCGTCGATCCGGGAGATGAGCAGGTCGACGTCGGACGTGAAGTCCTGCACGAGCCGCAGGCCGTCCTTGTAGGCGAAGATCATCACCTCGTCGTCGGGGCCAATCCGGGAGGGGAGTGTGTCACGGGTCGAGCGCAGGGCCTGCCGCCGCCCCGACAGCGAGAGCTGTGAGAAGTCGAAGTACAGCACGATGTGGCGCGGCTCGGTAGAGGGCGGCGCGGCGGAAGCGGTAACGCCGGGCGGCTCATCGACCGGCTGCGAGCCGGACGACGACGCCACGGGCGAGCAGATCTCCTCGAAGGTCTCGATATCGTCAGGGTTGGCGGGCAGGCGATCCACCAGCAACTCGAAATCGTCGCGGGAGAGGCCGGACACCGGCCGATCGCGCCGGTCGCGGACCACCACGTCCACGAGCACCAGATTGACCTGCACCCGCTCGCTGGCGCCGATCCGTTTCGGCGGCCCGGAGGTCTCTCCCCGGGGATCGGCCTGCGCCAGGGGCTGCGCCGGGCCGGCGAGCGCGCAAGCAGAGAGGAAAGCGAGGAAAAGGAGGGTCGGTCTCACCGTCGGAAAGCATAGCATCGGCGGCCGGCACTTGACCATCGCACGCGTTTTCGCCCAGACTCGATCAAACGGGTTCACTTCGACGAGGGAGGTCGCCGGCGGATGAGACGGATCCTGGTGGTGCTCGTGTCGTGCCTCTGCATGGGAAGCGTCTTCGCGCAGCTCGATCCTGTCCCCGCGCCTCCGCCACCGCCCGACCCGGCGCAGTTCCTGGGGTTCACTCCGGGCGCCGATCGGAAGCTTGCCGATTACCACCAGATCGTGCGCTACCTCGATCTGCTCGACAAGGCCTCTGATCGGATCCAGGTGCACCGGCTCGGGAAGACGACGCTGGGCAACGACATGGTGATGGCCGCGATCTCCTCGCCGCGAAACATCGAGCGCTCCTTCGAGTACAGGGACATGGCGCACAGGCTGGCCGACCCGCGCGGCATCCCAAAGGATGAGATCGAGCGGATCATCCGCGACGGTCAGGTGATCCTGCTGATCACCTGCAACATCCACTCGACCGAGATCGCCGCGAGCCAGATGGCCATGGAGCTCGCGTGGACTCTGGCGACAACGCAGGACGCCCGGCTCCTTGGCCAGCTCCAGAACGTGATCCTCCTGCTGGTGCCATCGCTCAATCCGGACGGGCAGATCATGGAGGTGGAGTGGTACGACAAATATATCGGGACCCCGTTCGAGGGAGGGCGCATGCCGTGGCTCTACCACCACTACGCCGGCCACGACAACAACCGCGACTTCTTCATGCTCTCGCTGGCGGAGACCCGGATGATCAACCAGGTGCTTCACCACGACTGGTTCCCACAGATCTATCTCGACGAGCACCAGATGGGCTCCACCGGCCCGCGACTGTTCGTGCCGCCTTTCGCCGATCCGCTCAACGGGAACATACCGCCGCTCATCTGGCGCATGACCGATCTGATCGGCACCGAGATGGCACTGAGAGAGCAGCAGGCGGGCCGCACGGGTGTGATCGACTCCTATGCGTTCGACGGATACTGGCCGGGCGGGTCGATGAACACGGCCTGGTGGAAGAATGTCGTCGGCGTCCTGACCGAGATGGCCAGCGCGAAGATGGCCACGCCGATCTTCGTCGACGGCAACGAGCTGGCGGGGTCGCGAAAGGGACTGCCCGAGTACCAGGCGCGCATGAACTTCCCCGATCCGTGGAAAGGAGGATGGTGGCATCTGAGGGACATCATCGACTACGAGATGACGGTCTCGCTCTCGATCCTGCGTACGGCGTCGGAACATCGTGAGGACTTCCTGCGCGGCATGGCCGACATGGCGGCCGGGCAGGTCCGGGAGGGCGCCGGGAGCCCGCCCTACGCCTGGGTGATCCCGCCCGGGCAGCACGATCCGCCCGAGGCCGCCCGTCTGGTGGAGATTCTGAGAGAGGGGGGCGTGGAGGCGCACCAGTCGAACGCCGCTCTGACGCTGTCGGGCCGGGTCTGGCCCGCCGGCTCGGTCTTCTTCCTGATGGACCAGCCGTACCGGTCGTTTCTCAAGGAGATGATGGAGCGGCAGGTCTACCCCGACATACGGCCTTCCGAGGACGCCGCAATCTACCGCCCCTACGATGTCACCGGATGGACCCTGCCTCTGCAGATGGGTGTCCGCGCCGTGGCCCTCGACGACCCGATCCCCGTCCCGGCGCGCGAGTCGATGGTGCTGCTGTCGGGGCCGGTCGCGCCCGAGCCGCGATCGGTCGTGGTGGAGGGGGGCGACGACCCGGGGGCCCGCTGGTATGCGATCGAGCACCGCACCAACAACGCGAGCATCGCCATCAACCGTCTGCTGCGGGCCGGGCGTGCCGTCTACCTGGCGTCCGAGCCGTTTTCGGTCCGCGTCGCGGGGGGAATCCGGCGTTTCCCGGCCGGGACGATCCTCGTCGGATCGGACACGGCGCCCGACAGGGCGGTCTCCGCGGTCGTGGCCGATCTGGGCACCGGGGCGGTGGCGTTGTCCGCGGACGCCTTCGAGCAGGGCGCGCCCAACGCGCGTCGTCTCGCGACGCCGAGGCTGGGGCTGTACAAGCCGTGGGCGGCCAGCATCGATGAGGGGTGGACACGGCTCGTGCTCGAGCGGTCCGAGTTCGGGTACGAGGGCGTGGACAACGCCGCCATCCGGAACGGCGGCCTGCGGTCACGCTTCGACGTGATTATCCTGCCCGACATCGAGCCGGATGTGATCGTGGACGGAAAGCACTCAGCGAAGGACGGCGAGTCACGCTATTTCGTCCCGCTTCCGGACGAGTACGCGGGTGGGATCGGAGCGGAGGGGGTGAAGGCGCTTGAGCAGTTCGTCCGTGACGGGGGGACGCTGGTCACGCTCGACTCCTCGTCGTTGCTGCCGATCCGGGAGTTCGGCATCCCGGTCAGGAACACCCTCGAGACAATCGGCCGGGATCGGTTCTCGTGCCCCGGGGGGCTTCTCGAGATCGCGCTCGACCCGAATCATCCGGTTGCCTACGGCATGCCGGAGACGTCGGCCGCCTATTTCGCCCAGGGCCCCGCCTTCGCCACGATGGTGCCGGGGAGCGGGCAGGACCGGGCCGTGATCGCGCGATTCCCGGACGGTCCGCTTCTGATGTCCGGGTGGATTCAGGGTGAGGAGCTTCTGAGGAGACGGGCCGCCGCGGTCGAGGTGACGCTGGGAAAGGGGAGGATCATCCTGTTCGGGCTCCGCATCCAGCACCGATCCCAGACGCACGCGACCTACAAGCTTCTGTTCAACAGCATTCACTATGGTGCGTCGGAGCCGGTTGCGCGCCTCGCGGCGCCCTAGCAGGGTGATCAGGAACCGCGCTTGCGGCCGCCTTTCCCGGCGCCGGGGCGCGCCGGCCGGCGATCCTGTTTCTGGAGCGGGTTCATCACCACCGGTTTGTGAGGGATCGATGTGGCCTTGCCGGCGTCGGTGATCGTGCCGTCGATCCGCTCGACGTCCATCACGGCGCGGTCGCCCGGCCGGAAGAAGAAGGCGAGCTCCTCGCCGCCGCGGCCGACCTCGGCCCGATCGACGACGTAGACGTCGTCGGGGCCGTCGGTCAGGGACTGGCGGTACGTGGCGATGTGCCGGACCGTGACCGTGCTCCTGAGGTAGGAGGGTTTGCGCCCGCCGAAGAACCCGCCGGAACCCATCCCCGAACTCGACGGATCGACACGGGTCACCGTCAGAGTCATGGTGCGGGTCTCCTCGTCGTAGACGAGATCCCGGCCGTAAAAAGTGGCATCCTTGAGCGCGTGAGCCGCCTTGAGAAACGATGCGCGATCCGAGAAATCCTGCTTCATGATGCGGTCATTCTAGCCGCAAACGGCCCACGCCGCCACAGTCGGATATCACTCGAGGAGACCGCGCCATGAGCGACAAGACAGGACGAGCGACCCGGGCCGTCCACGCCGGGAGCAGACCCGACCCGGCCACCGGCTCGATGACCACTCCGATACACCGGACCACCGGGTTCGCCTTCGACTCGGTGGAGGAGATGGTGGAGACGTTCGCCGGCCGGCGCGAACGGTACGTCTACACGAGGTACGGTAACCCCTCGCTCGAGGAGGCCGAGGAGAAGCTCGTCGCGCTGGAGGAAGCGCCGCCGGGCGCGAAGGCATACGTCTTCTCGTCCGGGATGGCCGCTATCACGGCCGCCCTGGCGTCGGTGGTCTCGGCGGGAGAGCGGATCGTCGCACAGGCGGAGTTGTACGGCGGGACGACCGGGCTGATGAACCGGGTTCTGTCGCGTTTCGGGATCGAGTCGCGCTTCGTGGAGGCCTCGAGGCTGGCCGTATCCGACGACGTGCGCATCGAGCAGGTGCTGCGCGAGGCGGGAGGCCCTGCGGCCCGCATGGTGTACATCGAGACACCGGCCAACCCGACGCTGCGCATCGTGGACATCGAGGCGGTCGCGCGCGCGGCCCACCGTCTGGGCTGGCTGGTGTGCGCCGACAACACGTTCGCCAGCCCGGTCAACCAGCGCCCGCTCGCGCTCGGCGCCGACATGGTGGTGCACAGCGCGACGAAGTACCTGGCCGGTCACAGCGATCTGACGGCAGGCTTCGTGCTCGCGAGCGGTGACACGGCCGGCAGGGTGCGCGACCTGCGCATCGAGATGGGCGGCTGTCTCGACCCATCAGCCGGTTGGCTGCTGGCCCGGTCGATGAAGACCGTGGCATTGCGGGTCTCGGCGCAGAACGCCAACGCGATGGTGGTGGCGCGTCATCTGTCTGAGCATCCCCGTGTCGCCCGGGTCAACTACCCGGGCCTGCCGGATCACCCGGGACACGCGATCGCGGCGCGCCAGATGAGCGGCTTCGGCGGGATGCTCTCGTTCGAGCTGGTCTCGGGCGAAGGAGACGCCGCCCGCGACGCGGCCCGCGTGGTGGAGGCGCTCAAGATGATACGGCTGCTGCCGACGCTCGGCGGCGTGGAGACCAACGTCATGATCCCGGCGGTGTCGTCGCACAGCCGGCTCTCGCCGGAGGAGAGACGGGTGGCCGGCGTGGGCGACGGGCTGATCAGGCTCTCGGTGGGGATCGAGGACGCCACCGACATCGTCCGCGATCTCGACCAGGCGCTGGGCTGAGGGTACGAAGACCGTCAGCGGGAGGCGACGGTGCCGCCGTCGTCCCCGGCCGCGGCGAGAACGACGATGGGCGGCGCGGGTGGCGGGACGACGAAGATCTTCTCCCCGGGCAGCAGCGAGTGGTGGAGGCTCTTCGCCGTGTCGACGTCGGTGAGCAGGTAGAGCTCCAGCTTCGGCCGGGGACGCTCGGGCAGATCGCGGCCGCCCCACCATCCCGAGAAGGTCGCCTTGAGCCCGGCGGCGATGGCGGCGAGACGGTCGACCGCCTTCTCGTGGAACCCCTTGTCGTCAGGCGTCCGGATGTGTAGCACGACGTCCCCCTCGATCTTGATGTAGTAGTTCGAGGGAACATCGACCCCCAGGATCCCGGCGTCGGTCGGCAGCGGCACGACACCGGTCTGCTCGGCGATCTGGTTGGGGTCGGAGTAGACCAGCCCCGCTTCGCGGCCCGTCTCCGGGTCGGGCGGGATCAACTCGGGATGAGCGGCCTGGATTCTCGTCGACCACGAGAGGGCCGTCGACCGAGGCCCAGACCTGCTCCGGGTCGACCGGCTGCGTGCCCGCTTCGTCCAGCGTCACCTTGAACTGGTATGTCTTGAGCGCCTTCCCGCGGACGCGGAACTGGAGCTCGCCCTTGCCGGTGTCGAAGAAGATGTAGGGCGAGTGGGTCGCCGCCATGGAGGCCTCCTGCTTGAGGATGACCTCCTCCCGCTGAAGCTCTCTCTGGGCCTGCACGAGGCTGCGCAGCCGATCCAGGTCGGACTCCGCGCCCGCGCGCGACAGGACGGGCGTCAGGAGCAGCGCTGCTGCGGCGAGGAAGAGGGCAGCACGCTTCATATGATGTACACCCGTGTGCCCAGGCCCACCGACTTGAAGATCGCCTCGAGGTCCTTCGCCCCCACGCGGACGCATCCGTGGGTGACATGCAGCCCGAGCGCCCGCTCGAACAGGGTGCCGTGGATCAGGTAGCCGTCGCCGAGGTCGAGCGCGTAGTCGCCCAGCACCCCCTCCTCGACGCGATCGGTCCAGCTCCTTGGGAGATTCTCGCCGGCCTCCACGAAGGCCCAGTCGGGCTTTGTCCACACCGGCTCGTTCACCTTCCGAAGCACCCGGAACTCGCCGCGCGGCGTGTCGAATACCCACGAGCGCGGCTTGTCGGGATCCGAGAGCCTCATCCCCGAGCCGGTCGAGACCAGCGCGTCGCGCAGCACCCGGTCGTCGCGCATCAGATAGAGGTGGTTGGCGCCCGTGTCGATAACGATATACAGCCCCCTCGGCCGGTAGCTCTCAATCCGTCTCCTGAGACGGGCGTTCGACGCCGACATCCGTTTCACCTGCCGGTCCAGCTTCGCGACCTCGGCGGACAGCGCATGGGGATCGGCGGGCGCCTGCATCGTCTCGGCGGGTCGGGACTCGTGTGTCGCGGCGCGCGACCACCTCAGTGCCAGGAGACCGGCGGAGACCAGGAAGACGCTGATCATCAGGAGCAGCAGCGCCCGCGCCAGCCGTGTCGCGAGCGCGGGCGGACGCGCCGTCTCGGCGAGCCCGGCTTCGGCGGGACGGTTTTCGATGCTCATGTCACCGGCCTCCCGTGGCGATGGCCTCCGCGTTGCGCTGCGAAGCGGTTCGCCCGTTGCGGATGACGGGCAGGTCGTTGTCGGACGCCTCGAACCCCACGATGGTGACGGGGGTGCCGACCGACACGCGGTCGAACAGATCATCCATGTCCCGGTTGGTGAGCGCGACACAGCCGTCGGTCCAGTCTCCACCGCGGCCTCCCTCGCCATGGATTTCGATGAGCGAGCCGGGTCGCGCGTGCCTGGAGATCTGGCCGCGGCGCCGGGCCGCCTCGAAGCGCTTGAGATCGTCCTCGTTCGGGTAGTTCAGCAGCAGCGCCTTGTACCAGCGTGTCTGACGAGGCCCGCGCTTCTGGGTGATCCGGTAGAGCCCCTCGGGTGTGGCCCGGTCGCCCGCGGCCATCTTGTTGAGCGTGCCGTTGATCCCCAGCTCGACCCGGTAGGTCTTGATCCGCCGCCCGTCGTGGACGAGCGTGAGCGTGCGCCGCAGCTTGTCGACGATGATCGCCGGATCGTTGGACCGGGCCGAATCGCGCATGGTGTCTCTGACCCAGCGATCGTACCGCGAGCGCTTCTGGGGAGAGGCATCGGCGAGAATCAGCCGTGAGAAACGCGAGTAGGCCGAGTTGAGGCCGTTGTTCGCCTGCTGCGCGGCGGCGACCGCACGGATGTAGTGCCCCGCCTCGAACAGGGAAACGGCTTCGGTGTAGCTGACGCGGGCCTTTCGCACGTCGGAGCGGATTGGGCTGCGCGGCGGGATGTAGCTCGAAAGCCAGTCCATCTGCCCGAATCCTCCCTCGGCGCGCGCTATCAGCGTGGTCGCCTTGTCCCGCGATCGCTCGCGTTCGGCCCGCGACAGCGTGGCGGCCAGGTTCGCGCGCCTGATGGCGGCCTCGAACTCCACCTCGGAGCGACCGAACTCGCGGCGCCATCTCATGCGCTGGAGCTGCAGGTTCATGTCCTTCAGGCCGGAGTCGAAGGCCTCCTGAGCCATGGCGTAGGTGCCCGGGGCGAGCTCCTCGGCTCCGGCGTCCTGCGCCTGGGTCAGGGCCGCACGGGCGGCATACTTGGCCGGGATGGGCGCGTCGGCGCAACCAACGGCCAGCAGGGCGGCCATGGCCAGCAGGAATACTGTGGAGGCCCGAAGCCCGAAGAAGGCGCTCCGGAGACGGGTTCTCAGCATGTCTGACGGAGTGCTCCTGGATACTCGTCCGATGCCGGGCCTCCGGAATGTACGACCTGGGCCGCGCGCTCGCAATCCGCGCGGCCCAGGGGGCGTTTCGGGACTATCTGCGGCCTTTCACCTTCTGGGTGGCCTCGGTCAGCTTGGTCGCCATGTCGTTGGCCTGCTGCGTGATCGCATCGGCCTTCGACGAGGCGCCCATGTAATCCTCGCTCGAGATCATGCTGCGGACCTCGCCGAGAGACTGGTCCAGCCCGTCGAGATCCGACGTGAAGAGCTGGATGTCGGCGCGGGTGTCCTTTGTCATCGGCGCCGCCTTGAGAGCTTCGCGCGCGGCCTCGATCGCCGCGGAGGCCTCCTGGAGCTTCGTGTTGGCCTGGTTCTTGGCGGCTTCCTTGTTGGCGACCGCCGCCTGCTTGGCCGCCTCGGCATCCGCCTTCGCCTGCTCGAAGCTCTCCTTCGCCTTGTCGTAGTTGCGCGTCAGCGCGAACTTCTGGTTCTGCTCCTCGACAGAGGCGCTGGCCGTGTCGTACGTGCTCTTGGCCTTCTGGTACTCCGTGGGAGCCCACTTGTCGGCCTGGACGGAATTGCGCGCATCATCGAGCGCCGTCTTGGCGGCGTTCATCTCCGTCTCCGGCGGCTTTGCACAGCCCGCCAGGACGAGACCGACGACGAGCAGGCCGCTCGCGAGCAGTACCTTGCTGGTCCTCATGGGATCCATCCTCCTCCAGTTTGCGTCCCCACCCCGGGGACAGGGTCGATCCGGTCGTTCGTGTGTACACCGACCTCAGCCGCAGCTCTCAGCGGGGCCGTCAAGGAGAGAGCCTGTTCTGGTTGCGGGGTTTGCGCTGGATACCCTGGCAGCGGTATCGCCGCCTCCGTGCGCTCAACGAAAAGAAAACGTTCCGTTCGCGGCCGCTCCTGGCTTCGGGGGAGTCGGACACGCCTTGTCAGGCCGCGACCGCGTCAGCCTGCGTTCCTCCCCGCGATATTGCGAACATGATAACCACAGCGCGAGAGCGTTTTCAAGGCCCTGACAGCCGGTGCTCGGGTTTGGAGGCGGCGATCGGAATCGAACCGATGATAAAGGTTTTGCAGACCTCTGCCTTACCACTTGGCTACGCCGCCCCCGAGCTCAGGCCTCGACCGGGCGGAAGAGGGGGGGGTGGAGCGGGAAACGGGATTCGAACCCGCGACTTCAACCTTGGCAAGGTTGCACTCTACCACTGAGTTATTCCCGCTCGCGCGCCGTAATTATACCGACGGCCGTTGGGGTGTCAAACGCCTGTAGGGCGGAAGGCGTCCTCGATGTGTTCCACCACCGGGGCTCCTTCCGGGCCCCGCAGCACCGCGACCACGTCGAAGCGGCACACAGGGCCGGTGGCCTGCTCCATGGCCCGCTGCTGAAGAAAGGAGGCGGCGGCCCGGGCTATGCGGGCCTGCTTTCCGGGGTGTACCGCCTCCTGGGGGGGGCCGAACCCGGCGCCGCTGCGCATCTTGACCTCGACGAACACGAGCGTGTCCCGATGCTCGGCGACCAGGTCAATCTCCCCGTAGCGGGTGCGATACCGGCGGGCGAGGATCCTGTAGCCCTTCCCGAGGAGGTGCTTCGCGGCGAGCTCCTCGCCGTCCCTGCCGAGATCCTGCCGGCGCCGGCTCATCGGGGCCGTCAGCGGCGCCTGCCGGGAGGTGGGGGCAGGGGCTGGCCGGGCCTCCTGCCGGGACCGGGGCGGTCGCCGAGCCCGCGCAACCGATCCTGCATCTCCGGACGGAACCGCTCCTGGAACAGCATGAACTTCGCCTGCTGCAGGGGCGTGGGAGCCTCACCTATCGCCGCCTCCTCGTTCGCGTGCATGGGTGTCTCCATCGCGTCGAGGTCCTTCAGGGGCGAAGCGTTCGATGCCTGGTCGACCGGGTCGTCCTCGATCATCGGCCGCGGCCGCATGAGCGTCAGCCGTCGCTTCCGGTTCAACTCGCGCCGCGAGGCGTTGAACTGCTCGATGAGCGGGATGATGGCATGCTGCCGCTCGTCGGTGAGCTCGAGAGTACGTGTCATGCGGGCCACCATGCAGAATCTCAATCGTCTCCTGCAGGTCCTCCCGCATCGTGTCACGATCGGGCGGGTCGCCTTGCGGATGGGCGGCAAGGGGCGTGGCGCACGGGAGCTTCAGGTGCGCGGCCGCCGCTCCACGTCGTGTTCTCGGGGCAGGTCTCGTCATCGTGTCGTCCTCACGTTGCACTCGGGCGTCGATAGGCGCCCAAGGGTTCCTGCACCCTCGCCCTGTGCCCCGCCTCGCCGCGGAAGGAGGTGAGTGCCGTGAACGCCCGGCAGAAGGTCTCCTGCGCCAGATCGTCCCCCTCGGCATGGTTGCCGGTCAGTCGGTAGGCGATCCTGCGGATCTCCTTCCGGTGCCGCAGGACGATCCGGTCCAAGGCGGTATCGTCGCCGGCGGCGAACCGCGCGACCAGTTCCTCATCCGTGGATGACGCATCGGACTTCCGCTCCATCCGGGCCCTCGGCAGGACAGACAGGCGGGCGGTGGATCGGTTGAATCGCTTCCTCAGCCCTTCCGCTTCCAGCGCACGCCCTGGGGGGTGTCCTCGAGCACGACGCCCATGTCGAGAAGCTGGCGGCGGATGCGGTCCGCCGTGGGGAAATCCCGCGCCTTCCGAGCCGCCTCCCTCTGCCCGATAAGGTCCTCAATCTCCTGGGTGACCGCCGTCTCCCGGTCGCGGATCCCGAACACGTACCTGACGTCGCGGAAGAACCCGGCGATCCGTTCCCGCTGATCGGGCGGGCCCTCGCCTCGATCGAAGGCGGCGTTCGCCTCGCGCAGCAGGTCGAAGGCCGAGCCGAGCGCTTCCGCGGTGTTGAGGTCGTCGGCGAGTGCGGCTTCGAACCCTTCGCGGGCGCGGGTGATCGCCTCCTCGAGGCCTCCTCCCGCCCCTGCCGGCTCGCGGTCGAGCCAATCGGAGAAGTCGTCGAGCCGGGCGAGGGCGGCGGCTGCCTGGCCCACGCCCTCGAGCGTGAAGTTCAGCTGCTTGCGGTAGTGCGCCGACAGAAGGAAATAGCGGATGGCTCGCGGATCCAGGCCACGCTCGAGCAGATCCCCCAGACGGTAGAAGTTCCCCCTGGACTTGGACATCTTCTCGCCGTCCACCAGCAGATGCTCGCAGTGCATCCAGTGGCGGACGAACGGCTTCCCGGTCGCGCATTCGCTCTGGGCAATCTCGTTCTCGTGATGGGGGAAGATGTTGTCCACGCCGCCGGTGTGGATGTCGAAGGTCTCTCCGAGGTATTTCATGCTCATCGCGGAGCACTCCAGGTGCCAGCCCGGGCGCCCGTCACCCAGGGCGGTGGTCCAGTAGGGCTCGTCCCCCTTGCGCGCCTTCCACAGGACGAAGTCCCGTGCGTCGTCCTTCTCGTACTCGTCCGAATCGACCCGCGCGCCCGGAAGGATCCCCTCCACGTCGAGGTGTGCCAGACGGCCGTAGGTGGGAAAGGAGGAGATGCGGAAGTAGAGGGACCCCTGGCTCTCGTAAGTATGACCCGCGGCGATGAGCTTCCGGCACAGCGCCACCATCTCGTCGATATGCTGCGTGGCCCTCGGGTAGTGCTCGGCCCGCTCGACGTTGAGGGTGTCGAGATCCGCGAAGAAGGCGTCGATGTACCCGCGGGTGTAGTCGTCGATGCCGACACCCGCGGCGGCGGCCTCGCGGATGATCTTGTCCTCCACGTCCGTGATGTTCATGACCTGTGTGACGCGCAGCCCCCGGTGCCTGAGGAACCGGCGCAGGGCGTCTTCCCAGACATAGGCGCGGAAGTTGCCGATGTGGGCGAAGTCGTAGACGGTGGGGCCGCAGGTGTAGAGGCGTGCCTCCCCGGCCACCAGCGGCAGGAAGGGCTCGACGTGCCGTGACATGGTGTTGTGGAATCTGATCGGAGGAGCGGCGCTGGGGCCGGCCTGCGTTTTCTGCATGGCGACGGGCCAATCTATCGCAGAGCCGCCCGCGGGGTCAACCGATCGTCGGGGGAGGCGGCTCGACCGCCGGTCAGCGCACCTGGAACACGACGTCGCGCGTGGTGCTGGCCTGTGCCACCTTGTCGGTGACCGTGACACGCAGCATGTACGGGCCCGCGGGCCAGTCCTTCAGCGCGAGTGAATAGCCGTGGACCTCGTTCTGCTGGTCGTCAAAGCCGACGTGCCCGAGATCCAGGCTGGACTCGGGGGTGAGGGTATAGAAGCCGTAGTCGACGTCCAGGTCGGGCTTGCCGGTCGCGGGATCCGCCGAGGCGTTGTAGACCTGGTAGTAGAACGCCAGCGTGTCGTCCTGCGTGAAGGCCTGGCCGAGCCGCGGGAGCACCCGCAGCTTGCCCAGCACGAACGGCGCGGTCCCCGGTCCGTCATCACCGGACGCGGGCGCCTGGTCGATCGAGCGGGCGAGCATGATGCTGCTCAGGGTGAGACCCCCGGTGTCGAAACCGGGAACCGTGATCGGGATGGTATAGGTGCCGGCGCGCCCCCCGGCCCGGTCGAGAACGGCCAGGCTGGCCTTGTACGAGCCCGGGTCGAGCAGGACGCGGGCCTGGTAGACGAGGTCGTCGTCGAGCCCGGCACCGCGGTTCTCGGCTGCCGGCACGAAATCGCCGTCCTGCTCGAGGCTCTGCACGAGATCGTTGCCGGTCAGGTCCAGGATGCGGGCGTAGAACACCACGTCCGGCACGTCCCGGCTGCCCACGCGCCGGTAGTGCACCGAGCTGCTCTTCACGCCCGCCGTCAGGATGACAAGGGTCTTCGATGTGGTCGTCCGGAAGAAATCGGCGCGGGCGTGCATGGGGACCGAGCCGAAGAACTCCTGGGTCGTGATGGTCTCCTGGATCTCCCATTCCGCCGGCGGCTGCTGGAGCTTGGCGAGCTCGGTGTACAGATCGAGCGGAGTGGAGGTGACGGGGCCCCCCGCCGCCCTGATGAGGGGGTCGCTCAGATTCACGAGCCGCTCCGCCCGCTCCCGCGCGAGAAGCTGCTGCGTCTTGAGCATCGAGGTGGTGCCCATGGGAGGCTGGTAGGCGATGATGCCGCCCTGTCTGACGTCGGCGTCCTTGGTCGGCTCGGACGAGAGTCTGAACTCACCGGTGGTGTCCCGTGCGAATGCGATGACGACGTTGGGACCGATGCCTGGGATCCCGCCCGAGTTGCGGTAGGTCCAGATAACCGTGCCCCGGCTTCCTTCGGCCACGAAATCCCGGGTGATGTCGTCGGGAGGGCCCCTCAGGATGTGGATCTTGCCCATGTCGGTGCGCCAGCCGGGCTTCGCCACGTTCTCGCCGTAGAGCCGGTCGGCGTCGCGGACCCGCTTCCAGAACTCGGCGCGGAACTCGTTGCCCGGGGTGTCGGGCGTGGTGTCCCTTCGCTGCCAGAACTCCTCGATGAAGCGGGCCCGAGCCTCTTCGGTCTTGAGAGACTTGTACTCGTTGTCCTCCCACTTCGTGATGATGTAGCGCACCGGCCCTTCACGCCACTCGGGGATCGGCTTGTCGAGATAGTCGACCTTCTTGCGGGCCTCCGGTGCGGAGGAGCCGGAGGCGGCGAGCAGAATGGTGACGGCGGCCGCGAGCACGACCGCCGCCGTTCGGGCCGATCTCATCTCATCCTTTCGACTTCGCCTTGCCGTCCTTGGCCGATCCCTTGATGGTGAAGTAGATCTCGGTCGCGGCCGTCGTGGGCCCGGCCGAGGCGGGACCCGCCTGCGCGGGGTCAGTCGTTCCTGCAGCCGGGGTCGACGGCTCCGGCTGCTGCCCTTCGGGGGGGGCGGTCGAGGCCGCGGTGGCGTCCGGCTGGGCCGCCTGCGTGCCGGCCAGGGCGTCCGTCACCTTGATCGAGACGCGGTAGTCGCCGGGCGGCCACCCCCGCATCGGGATCGTGTACGCGAAGACCAGCCCCGTGGCTCCCGGCGTGACGACGGGTCGGCCGCCCACCATCCGCCACTTGCCGGCGATGTTCTTCTCGAAGGCATACGAAAGGTCGAGTTTCGGATAGTCGGTCACCGGGTCGCGGGTCGCGTTGTAGACCTGGTAGTAGAACGACAACTCCTCGCCCGGCTTGTAGATGTTGTCGGGGCGGGGGACGACGTGGGTCTTGCCGAGGAGGAATGGCGTCATCGAATCCTCGGCGACGATCTCGGTCGCCGGCTTGATCTCGCGCGCCAGCGTCACCGTGCTGAGGCTGAGTCCCTCGGTGTCGAACGAGGGAACGTCGAGGTCCTTCTCCAGCTTGCCGATCTCGCCGGTCTGAGGATCCTTGATCGCGAAGATCGCCTTGTACTTGCCCGGGCTGAGGGGGCGTTCCGCCTGATAGAGCAGGGTATCGTTGATGCCGGCGGAGGGGTTGCCCTCGAACCCCCCGAACTGCCCCGGCTGGAAGAACCGCTGGACCGACTCGCCCGTATCGGGGTTCAGCACCTCGGCAGAGATGATGAGCGCATCCGGGTCGGACGCCGCCGAAAGCGAAGCGCGCTTGACCTCGAGCGTCAGCGTCGCGAACGTCGACTTGTCCTGCGCCTTGTAGAAGTTGATCGTCACGTCGAGAGGGATGGTCGGGTTGAGATCCGAAGCGGAGCGCACCATGTCCATCAGGTCCGACTGCGGCGTGGAGACGGGGGCCTCGGGTACCGCGAGCGCGGGAGGCGCCTCTTCACCGCCGATCGCCACGGGCGGCGGGGTCGGCGCTGCGGCATCGGCCGCCGGGGCCTGGGGAGCCTGCGCAGCGCGCCGCGGCAGCGGAGCGAGACCCCGTAGCGCGGGGAGGTCCCAGTCGAGCTTGTCGTCGAGGCGGTAACCGCCCGTGACATCACCGGTGAAGTTCAGCTCGAGGGGCTGATCGCCGCCGAGGGGGCTGTGGTGATAGATGAACTTGATCGTCTTGACCGGCGCGTCGGGCCGTGTATCGCCGCCCGAGCGGCCTCCGAACCTGTCGGTGCTGGCCTGCTGATCGTCGACCGCTGAGGAGCCGAGCCCCGCGCTCAGCAGGCCCCCACCCTTCGTCACTTCGTCCGGGGGGCCGAGCAGGATATAGACGCGGCCGCGGTCATCCTGCCAGCCCTTGCCGCCCTCCTCGCTGAACCGGGCGGCTGCGTCGCGCGCCAGCCGGTAGAACTCGTCGCGGTATTCGTTCTCCGGTGTTCCGGGCGTCGGATCCCGCCGCGCCCAGAACTCGTCGACGAACTTCTGTCGCGCATCGTCGGTTTTGAGCTTCTTGTAGGCCTGCTCCTCCTGCTTGGTGAGCAGGTATTTCACCGGTCCCTGACGCCACTTTGCATCGGGGGTGTCCCAGCTTTCGACGGCGAACGACGCCGCGCTCCAGCCGGCGGCAAGCAGGACCGCGAGAACCAGTCGGCCCGCGGGGCGAATTCGTGGGAAGGCATTGCGCATCGGTTGATCTCCCGGCGAAAAGTAAAAAGGGGGGCCGGTTTCATGGCCCCCCTCATTATAGACTCTGCGGCGTGCAGTTCTAGAAGTTGAAGATCGCGCCGAGCTCGAACCGCCGGCCGAAATTCCGCTGGTAGTTGAGCGGGATCCCGTTGAGGGCGGACCGGTCGATGTCGGTGATGCGCAGCGTATCCAGGTTAAGGATGTTCTGGATGTTGAGGAAGGCCGCGGCCTGCACCTTCCCGATCACGAAGTTCTTCTCCACGCGCGTGTCGATGAGCCACTGGGTCTCGTTGCGCTGATCGTTGCGCTGTCCCGTCGGGTAGAACTGCCTGAAGATCTGGTTGCCCGTGCTGTCCTGGTCCACGACCGTCTGGATGACGGAGAACGGCGTACCCGTCGACCACTCGATGTTCGTGCCGAGGCTGATCTCGTGGGGCAGCCGGGTGACCGCCTGGAACTTCACCACGTGACGCTGGTCGAAGCTGAGGTATCCGGCTTCATCGTCCTTGGTCTGGGGGTCGTTGCCGAGTCCCGACTGGAAGGTCTCGGCCTGGCCGGTGGCCTTGGACCAGGTATAGCTGGCCTGCATCGACCAGTTCCGATGCTGCCGCTTCACCACCTTGAGCTCGTATGCTTCGTAATCGGAGCTGTTGTAGTTGCCGATCCGCAGGATCTGGTTGAAGCCGTTGTTGACGGTGTAGAGGTCCGGGGCGCCGTTCGGCTTGCTGAAGCTGCGGTCGAAGGCGAAGCTGCCTCCCGCGACGTCACCCGAGCTGGGGTTGGTGCCGCTCGTCCCGAACGTATCGAACTCGTTCTCGCAGAATATCAGGGAGGGGATGCCGAATTCAGCCTGGTATTGCGGGCAGGTGACGTGGTTGATGTCCACGTCCTGGAGGAGGTCGTATCCCTTGCGCCGGATGTAGGTCACGCTGCCCGACCACTCCGGAGCCAGCTCGCGCTCGAAGCCGAGCGTCAGCTCGTCGGTGTACGGGGTGTTCAGCCCGCGGTCGATCTGTGTGACCGAGACCGAGGACGCCACGTCGGAGACGGCCCGCGGCGACGTGCTGATCACGTGGGTCGTGGGATCCGGGTGGAACGCGAAGTTGACCCGGTCGGGCCCGATCTCACCCGTGATGGTGTTCAGGAACAGCCGGTCATAGAATCGACCCCAGCTCCCGAACGCCTTGGTCTTGCCGTCGGCCCACGGATCCCAGGATATGCTGAAGCGAGGTGAGACGTTTGTGTTGACGATGCCGAAGTTCTCCGTCTCACGCTGAGCGAAGTAGGTGAAATCCGCGTACTCTGCGGCGCCCTCTGCCCCCGTTCCTTCGATCCATCCGTCGCCGTTGAGGTCCAGGGCGGCGACATCCGCGGGCACCGGGTGATTCGGATCGTCGGTCCGCAGTCCACCGACACCCGTCGGTGAGGTGCCATAGGGGAAGAAGGAGGGCGGCTTGCCGTTATAGGTTGCCAGATCGTTGCAGTTCGACCGGGCATCGGCGAGCCCCTGATCATTGATCGCCACGCACATATCGCGCCACAGGTTGATAGCCTTGCGCCGCTCCTGCCTTGGGTCGAAGTAGGTGAACCCGGACGTGTCGATGTCCTCACGGTCCACGCGGGCGCCGAGGTTCACGGTGAGATTGGGGCGTGGCTTCCAGGCATCGAGGATGTAGAAGCCGCTGTTGAAGCTCGACGCGTTCTGCGGCGTGACAAGGGGCTGGAAGGTCTGCAGGAGCTGCACGCCCTGGATCGCCAGGGGGTTGAGCTGCCCGCCCCCGGTCGTCGAGGTGTTCTGATACGGCTCCGTCACGTCCACCAGCAGCGGGTTGCTGATCGGATTGTCCTCGAACTTCTCGTCGGCGAACTCGATCCCCGATTTGATGTTGTGCTGCCCCCAGGCGTCCTCGATGTTGTACGACAGGTCCGTCTTGATCGAGTTGCGGGTCCGGGTGTCGTCGTTCGAGAAATTGAACGGTCCGTTGACCGTGCCCGAGATCAGATCGACCTGGTAGATCCGACGCTCACCCAGCTGCGGATCACAGTTCGGCACGTCACAGGGATACAGCGCCTGGATCGTCTGGTTACCCGTCGTGAGGACCGTCGTGACCTCGGTGGGGGTGAAAAGGCTCGACGTCGGGGTGATGGAGATTCCCGAGACGTAGTGCGTGATCTGGGACTCGAGCAGGAGCTGGGGAGAGATGGTGGACGTCCACTTGAGCTGCGGTGTGACGCCTCCCTGCTTGAATTCGAAGTCGGACTCGGGCGAGACGCCGAGCGCGATGTTGTTGCCGTTGAAGGTGAGCGGGTCGGTATTGATCTGCAGCGCGAGCTTGTTGTAGGAGTTGACCTGCCATGTCAACTTGCCGAAGCCGTAGTTGCCGCGTGAGGTTCGGATGCGTGGATTGCCGACGTTGACCGGCCTCTCCGAATCGATGATCTCCACCGAGCCGAAGTACCAGACCTTGTCCTTCACGATGGCACCACCGACGCTGACGATCGGCCTGAAATCGGTGAAGTCCGGGTAATTGCCCTGGTAGGTGTTCGTGTCGTTGTTGTTCGCGCCGTTGCCATCGAGGAACTTGCCCCTCCACCGGAAGGAGAACTTGCCCTCGAAGTCGTTGCCGCCCGACTTCGTGATGACGTTCGCGAACCCGCCGTCTGCCCGGCCATACTCGGCCGAGGCGCCCGATGTGATCACCTCGAGCTCTTCGATGATGTCCGGATTGAGGTTCTGCCCGAAGGTGCCCGATGCCGGGTCGGTGATGTTGCCGCCGTCGAGACGGTACTGCAACCCGGTATCCCTCGAGCCGTGCACGTTCGGGTTGCCGTCGCCGTCCGTGTCCGTGACGCCGGGCGCCAGAGTCAGAATGTCCTGGTAGTTGCTGCCGATGATCGGCAGCCCTTCGATGAACTCGGCGTTGTAGGAGCTGCTCGTCTTGGTGCTCTCGGTGTCGACGATGTTGCCCTTCGCCTCGACGTGGATGGTCTCGGTCGTTTCGGCGTCGCTGCGGAGCGTCAGGTCCGCCACGGTCGTCTTGCCCGCGTCGAGGTCGAGCGGACCGAGCTCGAGTTTTGCGAATCCGGGATAATCCACCGTGATGATGTAGTCGTTGGCCGGCGGGAGAAGCGGAATACGGTAGTTGCCCTCGATGTCGGTCACCACCTGCTTGTTCCCGCTGGGCTGGCTCTTGCTCTTGATCACCACGACGACGCCGGGAAGTCCGGTGCCGTCCGTATCCACAACACGGCCCTTCACCGTGGAGGTCGTCGACTGGGCGAAGAGGACCGGAAGGCTCAGCACCTGGATAAGGAGAAGAGCGGTAAGAAGACTCGTGAATCGCCTTGCCGACATGACTTTCCTCCGTCGAAGCTCTCGGGGCCGTCCCGCCTCGGGAACGGCTCCCGGCCCCGGGGTTGCCAGCCTTGAAAGGGGTCGGGACGCAATGGAATCCTTCCGGCATGACCCGGCGGCCAGACTGGAAGTGGCTCTTCCTCCGCCCCAAGCAAAAGTGGAAAACATCAGATACCACACCTGTTCAGAAGTGTCAAGAAATCGTTGACAGAAGGCCGTCGGGATTCCGTCTCAGGCCCTCACCCTGGACTGGGGCCATATCACGCAGCCGGGAAGCGTTCCCCGTCCGTCGGCGGCCGCTGGAGGGCGCCCGCCGCGTCCCTGAACGTCACTCGTTAGACCCCCTGCCGTCGGATTTTGTTTACCGGCAGGTTCGGCAACGTCCGTGATGTCCCCGGAAAACTCAGTCGAGGCTGGCGGTGACCTGCACGAGGTAGGTGACCGGGCGAAGCCCCTCCTCCTGTGGGGTCTCCCCGCCATCCTCGTCCCCCTGTGGAGGGATTCTTGCCACGATCTCGAATGGAGACCCCGAAGTCACCGTCTGCATGCGTGTCACCTCAATCGGTTCGAGCCGGGTGCGTTCCGCGTCGACGTAATCGGCCCCGGAGAGCCGGACCTTGACGGTGATGAGCCGGTCGAGGACCTGCTCTGCCGTCAGGGTGACCGTCAGCCCTGCCGTTTTCGATGCTGTCCTGTCGGCTCCAGGCCCGCCTGGCCCCGGGCCGCGGTGGATCGTGATTCCTGAGCTGTACGTGACGGGCCGTCCCACGAGGCTCGTCAGGGCGTGCGTATCAGGGGGATCCGTCGTCGAGCCCACCTGCCGGACCACCGCGATGAAGAAGTGCACGGGCCGGGCCGCCTGCTCGGGCATCGAGGGCATCAGCGCCTCCTGTCCGGTGATGGCGCGGGCCGAGATGCTCAGCACGACGCGTCTGTCCGTTTTTCGTCGTGATCGATCTCGAAGAGATAGGAGGCGTCGGGAGAGACCACGGTGGCCTCCTCGCGCCGCGAGACGCTCTCCGGCGGCGGCGCGTCCTCGACCGCCCCCCCCGATCTCCGCGGCGAGCGTAAGTGGAATCCCCGCCTCCTGCGGCGGTCCGGCCAGTACCGACAGACGGAAGGAGAGGGGCGGGCCCCCGTAGGGGACCTGGCGGATCAGCAGCCCCTTGCTGCCGAACGGCACCCGCGCGCGGTCGGTGTCCACGGTGCGTGTTCCCAGGCCGTCGATCACCAGGGTGCGCACCTCGACGAGAGCGTGCGTGTACTCGGGGCCGCCGCCGGTGGGAGGGGAGGGGAGCAGCGTCAGCAGCGCCGCGATCATCCGGCAGGTGCTCGAAACGGCGATCATCGCGCGCATCGTAGGCGTGGCGCCGGCCCGTGTCAACGACATGAGGCCTCTCGCGTCGTGTTGAAACGGGGATCCTGCTGGACTAGTATGGTCGGGCCTCGCGGCGGGAGCCTCCTGCAGCATGAAGATCACCCATGATGAAGTCAGGCGGATCGCCCGCCTCGCGCATCTGCAGTTCGACGAAGAGGATCTCGACCGTCTCCGAGACGAGCTCGACCGGATCCTGACCTACGTCGAGGCTCTCGAGGGTCTCGACACCCGGAGCATCGAGCTGACGGCGGGGGTTCCGGCGGGGCCACCCGGCGCGGCCCGCGACGACGTGCCGGTGACGGGGCTTTCCCGGGACGAAGCGTTGTCCAACGCCCCGGATGCGCACCAGGGTCACTTCAGGGTTCCCAAGGTCATTTCGTGAGGCGCGTTCGCGCCCGGTCGACAGGAAGGCCGCGATGACCGGTACATCCCCCGACAGCGATCTGACCCGGCAGGATGCCGTGTCCCTGAACCGTCTCTTCTCCTCGGGACAGGCCTCGGCCCGTGAGATTATCTCCGCGTTTCTTCATCGAATCGGTGCGACCGAGCCGGCGGTGGCCGCGTTTCTCACGGTGGCAGGCGATGAGGCGCTGCGGGACGCCGACGCACTGGATCGACGCAGGGCGGCCGGAGAGCCGGCTGGCCCGCTCGCCGCGGTGCCGGTCGCTGTGAAGGACATCCTTTGCGTCGCGGGCCTGCCCGCCACCTGCGGCTCGCGCATCCTGAAACGGTTCGTGCCGCCCTACGACGCGACATGCGTCGCGCGCCTGCGGAGGGCCGGAGCGGTCGTGATCGGCAAGACAAACATGGACGAGTTCGCCATGGGCTCCTCGACGGAGCACTCCTCGGTGAAGCCGACCCGCAACCCGTACGACCTCGAACGGGTACCCGGCGGGAGCAGCGGGGGATCCGCGGCCGCCGTGGCCGCGAGGCAGGCACCCATCGCCATCGGCACCGACACCGGTGGCTCGATCCGCCAGCCGGGTGCCTTCACCGGTACGGTCGCGCTGAAGCCGACCTATGGGCGCGTCTCGCGCTACGGGCTCGTGGCGTTCGCCTCCTCCCTCGACCAGGCCGGGCCGTTCACGGCGACGGTGTCCGATTGCGCCCGGATGCTGGCGGTGATGGCGGGGCCCGATCCGGCCGATATGACCTGCTCGCCGGTGGAGGTGGGCGACTACGAGGCCGCCGCGTCGGCGGGCGGCCGGTCCCTCGCCGGGCTGCGGGTGGGGATCCCGAGGGAGTTCTTCGGAGAGGGGCTCGATCCCGAGATCGATTCCGCCGTGCGCGGCTGCCATGAACGGCTCGTGGAGCGCGGGGCGACTCTGCACGAAGTCTCCCTCCCCATGACGAGGCACGCCATCGCCACCTACTACGTCATCGCCACGGCGGAGGCCTCCTCGAACCTCGCGCGCTACGATGGTGTGCGTTACGGGGAGCGCCACCCCGGCGCAGGCGACCTCTCGCAGATGTACGACCTGACCCGCGACGCTGGGTTCGGAGACGAGGTCAAGCGCCGGATCATGCTCGGCACCTTCGTGCTCTCCGCCGGCTACTACGATGCCTACTACCTCAAGGCGATGAAAGTGCGCACCCTGATCCGGCGCGACTTCGAGCGCGCGTTCTCGTCGGTGGACGTCATCGTCGGGCCCACCACTCCCACGCCGCCGTTCAGGCTGGGAGAGAAGCTGGACGATCCGCTGGCCATGTATCTCTCGGACATCTATACGGTCACCGCAAACCTCGCCGGAATCCCCGGTCTGTCGCTTCCGTGCGGGTTCACCCGGGGAGGGCTGCCGATCGGGTGCCAGCTCCTGGGCCGGCACTTCGACGAGGCGAGGCTCCTCTCCACCGCGGCAGCGCTGGAATCCTCGCTCGGGATCCGCGAGCAGGCGCCGCCGCTGGCGGCGGGGCTCTGAGCGGGCGCCCGGCGGCGGCCGCCGCGTGCGCCGCGCTGCTGTTGCTGTCGTGGCCGTCGGCTCGGGCAGGAGACGTGCCGCGGCAGGAGCGGATCCGGCGCGCGCCCGTCGACGAGAACACCGTCGCGACCCTGGAGTCGGCCAACGACATCTATCTCGAGGTGCAGGCGCGCCCCGGGGACAGCTATGTCTCGCTGTCGATGCGATACGGCGGATCCGAGCTGCACTGGGCCGAGATCGAAAACGCGAACGATCGGCGGGGCGTCGCCGCGGGGTTGTTCTATGCCATCCCGTTCACTTCGCTCGAGGCCGAGTACCGGGCGCGTGCGGTCACGGCGCTGTTTCCCGGCGACGGGCCGGGCGAGGAAGGATGGGTGCACCATGTACCCCCGGGAGACGACGGCCAGACGCTCGAGAGTGTGGCCCTGTGGTTCACGGGGGACGCCGGTCTCGCCGACGACCTCGCCGAGACGAACGGCGTGGAGTGGGCGCCCCTGCCGGCCGACGCCGAGGTCGTGATCCCGGACTCGATCCTCGCGCCGCAGTTCGAGCGACCCGACGTCATCGAGCCCGCCCCGGAGGCGGCCGCGAAGCCCGAGCCGCCCGGGAGCCCCGAGGCCCCCTCGGTCGACCGGGCTCCTGCAGCTCCCGTCACCGTCGGGGACCTGACCTTCGTGGAGGATGATACGGGTGGGTACGCGATCTACCGGCTCAAGAGGGGCGAAGCGCTGTATTCGGCCGTGGTCACCCGGTTCACGGGCCGCCTCGATCCCGCGGAGGTCACGTCGCTCGCCGAGAGGATCGCACAGAAGAGCCGCATCCGGAGCATGACCTCGATCCCGATCGGCGCGCGGATCCGGATCCCCCGCGACCTGATCCTCCCGCAGTACCTCCCGCCGGACGACCCGGACAGAGTGGCGTACGAGACGGGGCTGGCGGCGGCACGCAAGCACCAGCTCACGGTGAGGGCACGGGACCTCGACGGTGTGGCGATCATCCTGGACGCGGGTCACGGCGGCGACGACGTCGGAACCCAGAGAAACGGCGTCCACGAGGACGACTACGTCTACGACATCATGTGCCGGATTAAGAGTCTCGCGGAGAGCACGACCGGCGCGAAGGTGTTGACCACCATCAAGGACCGGAGCAGCGGCTTCAAGCCGCTCAAGGGCCCGTTCCGGATCGACCGGGACGAGTACCTGCTGACCTCTCCGCCGTTCGAACCCCGCAAGCCGTACGTGGGGACCGTGGGGGTGAACCTGCGATGGTATCTCGTGAACTCGTACTACCGGTCGCTCGTCCGATCCGGGACCGACCCGCAGAAGGTGGTGTTCATGAGCATCCACGCCGACTCCCTGCACCCCTCGGTCCGCGGGGCGATGGTGTACGTGCCCGGGCAGGAGTACAGGCTGCGCACCTACGGCCATGTCGGGAAGCTGTACCAGCGCAAGGAGGTCAAGGAGCTGAGATACGTGAAGTTCAGCGCCGACGAGAGAGAACGCTCGGAGGGGCTGTCACGGCGCCTGGCGACCGGGATCATCCGCGCCTTCACGCGCGCGGGCATCGGGGTCCATCGCGACGATCCGATCCGTGACCATGTCATCCGCGGGCGGCACACCTACGCACCGGCCGTCATCCGATTCGAGTCTCGTTCCGCAGAGCGTCCTGCTCGAAGTGGTCAACATCAACAACCGCAAGGACGCCGCGCTGCTCAGGAGCGACAGCTTCCGCCAGAAGGTGGCCGCCTCCGTTCTCGACGCGCTCAAGAATGCCTACGCCGTCGACACCGCCTCCACGACGCCGTCCGCCCGGAGGGCGCCCTGATCGTCCCGGCGTCCCCGCCGGTTGACACGCCCGGACACCCTGTGGAAGAATCGCCGCCTTCGGGACGTAAACACCTGTATCGCAATGATTTCATGCGGTTCCGGCAGGCGCGGGCCGCGGACCGGGGGCCATGCGGATACTCGTGATCGGAGGCGGCGGGCGGGAGCACGCCCTTGTCTGGAGGCTGAAGGGCGGCCCCGCGGTGTCGCGCCCTGACGATCTTCTGTGCGTCCCTGGCAACGCCGGCATCGCCGCCGAGGCGCTCTGTCTCCCTGCACCGTCGGGCGGTCTTTCCGACGTGAAGGGGCTGGCGGCACTCGCACGTGAGCGGCAGGTGGATTCTCACGGTGGTCGGGCCGGAGCTGCCCCTCACCCACGGCATCGTGGACGAGTTCACCGGCGAGGGGATGGCGATCTTCGGCGCTTCGCGCGCGGCCGCGCGGCTCGAGGGCAGCAAGGCGTTCGCCAAACGCTTCATGGCCCGACACGGGATACCCACCGCCGCGTTCGATGTGTTCACCTCGGCCGAGGAAGCGCTCCGTTTTCTGGGGAATCCGTCGCGTCCGTTTCCTCTCGTGGTGAAGGCCGACGGGCTGGCCGCGGGCAAGGGCGTCGTGATAGCCCGTGACCGTGAGGAGGCGCAGAGCGCGGTCCGGGGCATGATGCTCGACAGGCGGTTCGGCAGCGCAGGGGAGACCGTGGTGATAGAGGAGTGTCTCGAGGGAGTGGAGGCCTCGTTCTTCGCCCTCACCGACGGCGAGACGATTCTGCCGCTCGCCACGTGCCAGGACTACAAGCGCGCGCTCGACGGGGACCGCGGGGCCAACACGGGCGGCATGGGCGCCTACTCGCCGTCGATCGAGCTGGACCCGACACTGGAGGAGGAAATCCTGGAGAAGGCCATCCGGCCTGTCGTGCAGGGGATGGCCGCCGAGGGGCACCCGTACCGGGGGATCCTCTACGCGGGACTGATGCTCACCGCTCGCGCCGGACGGGTCGTGCCGATGGTGCTCGAGTACAATGCCCGATTCGGGGACCCCGAGACGCAGGTGCTGATGCCCCGGCTCGCGGGGGATCTGGCGGCCCTGCTCGCCGCGACGGCGGACGGCACGCTCGCATCGCGGGCAGGCGAGCTGAACTGGCGCGACGAGTGGGCGGCCTGCGTTGTGCTCGCCTCGAAGGGCTACCCGGAGTCTTCCGGGTCGGGTGTCCCGATCGAGGGGCTCGACGAGGCGTCGGCTCTGCCGGGAGTGGCCCTGTTCCACGCCGGAACGCGCGTGGGCGTGGACGCCTCGGGGCGGCCCGCCGTGGTTACTGCCGGAGGGCGCGTGCTGGCGGTCTCCGCGCTCGGGGTCACGTTGAAGGAGGCGCTCGACAGAGCCTACATGGCGGCGGAACGGATACGATTCGACGGCATGCACTACAGACGGGATATCGGACGGGCGGCCGTGTCACGACTCACGGCCCGCAGAACGAGCTGAAGGAGAGATGCGAATGACGCAGGAGCAGGGGAGCAAGGTTCGTGTCGGCATTGTGA
The DNA here is from genome assembly GCA_963806495.1 of uncultured Acidobacteriota bacterium. GTDB lineage: Bacteria > Acidobacteriota > Polarisedimenticolia > JACPZX01 > DASXTC01 > CAWDYA01. Next base: position 28,658 of record CAWDYA010000002.1, read on the forward strand.
TGGGGAGCGACTCCGATCTCCCGGTCATGAAGGAGGCGGCGGCGGTTCTCGAGAGATTCGGCATCGGTTACGAAATGACGGTGGCCTCGGCGCATCGCTCACCGGCGAGGGCGGCGCAGTTCGCCGAGAGTGCGGAGGAGCGCGGGCTGGATGTGATCATCGCCGGTGCCGGCGGCGCGGCGCACCTGGCGGGCGTGATGGCGGCGTCCACGACCCTGCCCGTGATCGCGGTGCCCCTCGCGTCGAGCCCCCTGTCGGGGTTCGACGCCCTGCTGTCGAGCGTGCAGATGCCGCCGGGTGTGCCTGTCGCGGTGGTCTCGGTCGGGCCGTGGGGCGCTCGCAACGCCGGCCTGCTCGCAGTCCAGATCCTCGCGCGCTCCAACCCCGATCTGCGGGGCGCGCTGATGCGTGAGAAGCAGAGGATGGCCCAGGAGGTCGAGGCCAAGGCGGCGCGGATTCAGGAGAAGTGAGACGGGATGATCGGCTTTCATATCACCACACTCGGGTGCAAGCTCAACCAGTTCGACTCGGCGAGCCTGGCCGGGGCGCTGCGCCCGGTCGTGAGGGCGGCGAGCGATCCGGCCGACGCGGGGCTCGTGGTGGTGAACACATGCACGGTCACCGGCGCCGCGGACGCCGACGCCAGGCAGATCCTCAGGAGACGCAGGCGCGAGAGCCCGCGCGCGCTCATCGTGGCCACCGGCTGCTACGCCGAGAGGGATCCGGGCGCGCTCGAGAGGCTGCCCGAGGTGGATTCTCGTTCTGAGGCGCGATCAACGGGCCGAAGCGCCGGGCATCATCCTCGAGCACCTGCGCCGCCGGTTCCCGGAGCAGCTCGCCGACGGCTGCGCCGACCGCGTGGCCGAGGAGACGCTTCCCGACTTCGGCGAGCGGAGCCGGGCCTACCTCAGGGTCCAGGAGGGGTGCGATTTGCGCTGCTCGTACTGCATCATCCCGGCCGTGCGCGGCGGGTCGCGCAGTCTTCCGGCGGACGAGATCGTATCGCGATTCTCACGGCTCCTCGGCGCAGGTTTCCGCGAGGTGGTCCTCACCGGGGTCAACACCGGTGACTACGGCAGGGACCTGACGCCCCGCGACGACCTGGCCGGCCTGCTGGCCCGGCTGGGCGGACTCGGCGGGGACTTCCGCGTCCGGCTCAATTCGGTCGAGCCGCGATGCGTCACGCGCGGCCTCGTCGGCGTCATGGCGGGGGACGCGCGCATCGCACGGCATCTCCAGGTACCCCTGCAGAGCGGCTCCGATCGGATCCTGCGTGCCATGCGGCGCAACTACCGGGCGGCCGACTACGCGCGCGTGCTCGCGCTGCTGCGCTCGTCGGTCGACGGGATTGGCCTCGGAGCGGACGTGATCGTCGGCTTTCCGGGCGAGACCGACGCGGACTTCGAGACGACCATGACGTTCGTCCGCGACAGCGGGCTGAGCTATCTGCACGTCTTCTCGTACTCGCGCCGGCCGGGCACGCCGGCGGCGGAGCTTCCCGGTCAGCTTCCCGCCGAGGTGATCAAACAGCGCAGCCGGCGGCTGCGCGCGCTCGGCGGCGAGCTGTCGCGTGCCTTCAAGATGTCCCAGCGGGGGCGTCCGCTGCGCGCCCTCGTGATGAGGGGGCGTCGGGAGGACGGCAGGATGCGGGCCTTGACCTCTTCGTTCATCGAGGTGGCGCTCGAAGGCGATCCGCCGGCCAACAGCTTCGTCGATGTGACGATCACCGCCGTCGCCGATAACGGCGAGGCGACCGCCGTCGCCGCCTGAGCCCTTGCTCTTCACTCATCGCGGGTGCAGGGGAGGACGAGCCGATAGCCGGGACGGGGCTTCGCGCGGGGATCGATTCCCAGAAGCGCCGCCCCCTCGTCGCCCGCCGAGGTGAGGGCCGCGCCGAGCGCGGCCAGCCTGCGTTCGAGACCCTCGTCCACGATCATGTGGTAGGTCTCGTCCTCGATGATTCCCTCTTCCTTCCGGCGGATGTCCATCGGCTATCCGAAGCTCCAGGAGGCCGGCCCATCCTCGCGGCCGGCGGGCTCACGCCGATCCTGATCGTCCGCTGCCGGCGGGCGCGCGGGTTCGGCGGCATCACGGTTCCGTGGTGGCGCATGGCCGACCCGCGGCAGCGCGGCGGCGGCCTGGGCCGCGGCGGCCATGCTGACGATGAGCGACTCGGAGATCTGCTCCACGGCGGCCGCCGGCACGGCGAGCGGATGACCGGGATCGTCGACCGAAACCGTGCGGGGTGCCATCGAGGACTCCGGCGCGGGCGGCGGGGCCACCACCGCCCCCTGGCCCAGCATCAGCGCTTCATCGAGCGTCAGCCCGTCGCTGAAGGAGGGCGTGGCGTTGTGGCGCCGGGAGAGCGAGCGCGATCCGCGGCCACGCGGGCTGCGGGGCTGGCTCTCCGGGGCGGGGAAGTCCTTGCCGATCCCCTGACCCACCATCTCTTCCGCGCCCGCCTTGAGCCTCCGGGCGGTCCGGGTGCTGAGGTGCGCGCGGTCGGCCAGAACCTGGATCTGCGCCTCGGCCACGGCGGCGAGCGTGTAGAAACCCGCGGCCCTCAGGGCGCGGAAGGTGACGCGCCCTTCACCGTGTGCCTGACTCAGCAGCATGACCGGATCGGTCATCCTGGACCTCCCTGAGGACGAGACCCGGTCCCGTCCAGACCCCCGCGGACTGCTCCTGGAGGACTTCTTCCGCGAGCGAGATGTAATCCTGGAAGCCCCTGCTGCGGACGTCGTATTCCGTGATCGGGACACCGAAGGAAGCCGCCTCCTTGAGTCTGACGTTTCTGTGGATGACGGTCCGGTAGAGGGCATCGCCGAAGAAACGCTGCATCTCCTGCATGACCTCGCGCGCGAACGTCGTCTGCCTGTCGAACATGGTGGCCAGCGCCCGTATGCGCTTCTCGGAGAGCCACCGTTTCCTGTAGCGTTGCAGGGCCCGGAGGAAATTGCCAACCCCGTTGAGCGAGAAGAACCCGATCTCCACCGGGATGATGATCTCGTCGCAGGCCCTCAGGGCGTTGAAGGTGAGCGGGCCGAGGCTGGGAGGGCAGTCGATCACGACGAAGTCGTATCGCCGGCCCGTGAGCCTGAGGCATTCTTCGAGGCGATCCTCGCTCGATTCGTCGAACCCCAGGTCGCGCTCGGCGAAGAACAGGTCGTCGCCCGACGGGGCCAGGTCGAAGCCGTCGCCCACCTGGACGAGCACGGGCTCGAGGCTGCCCCGCCGCATCAGGGCCTCGTGCACCGTCCGGGTGATCGGGCCGTCGAGGCGGCCGTTCAGGCCGAGCGTGGCGTGGGCCTGAGGATCGAGATCGATGACGAGCACCCGCTGGCTCCGGGTTTTCAGGGCGCCCGCGAGGTTCACCGCGGTGGTGGTCTTACCGCATCCGCCCTTCTGGTTCATGATGCTGATGGTGCGCACGACAGCCTCCACTCGGTCGGGTCGATCAACGCGGGCTCGCGGGCGGGCCGGACAGTAGTCCTTTCAGCCGCGCCGTGAACGGCGGGCCTGTCCTCGGTGACTTCGTGTGAAACGCGCTCACGCGCCCGGCGATCGAGACGATCGCGCGTGCGGCGGGGCTGGCCGGATGACCGACGCACACCGGCACGCGCTCGGCGACGGAACGCTCGATGGTCTCGTCGAACGGTATGATACCTCCAAGTCCCAGCTCCCGGCCGAGAAACTTGCGCGCCACGTGCGCCACCTTCTGGAACGTCTCCATCCCGTCAGGATAGGAGCGCGCCTGGTTCACCACGAGCGCCACCGTCGCGTTGGGTCTCCTCGTGAGCACCGTCTTGATCACGGCGTAGGCGTCGGTCATCGCGGTGATGTCCTCGGTGGTGACCACGAGCACCTGGTCCGAGGCCAGGAGGAAGACGAGCGACTGCGGATCGATGCCGCTGGGCGTGTCGACCAGGAGCAGGTCGGTCGACTGGTCGAGCGAGGCCATCCCCTCCACCAGCGAGCCGAACATCATCTCCGTCAGCGTGGCGAGCTCCGGGATGCCGGAGCCGCCCGGAATGACGTTCACGCCGCGCGGCCCTTTCATCATGATCTCCTCGAGCTGCTTCTCGCCCGAGATCACGTGCGATGCGTTGTACCGGGGCATCAGGTTGTAGAGAATGTGGACGTTGGCGAGCCCGAGGTCGGCGTCGAGGATGGTGGTGCGGGTGTCGGCGGCCAGGAGCACCCCGAGATTGGTCGTCAGGATGCTCTTGCCGGTGCCGCCCTTGCCGCTCGAGACGCTGACCACGTCGAACGCGCGGGCGGCTGTCTGCGCCGCGCCGGGGGACGGCGGCGACGGTGAGGGGGAGGCCTTCGCGGGTGCGGGAGGCGGCGCGGGGCGCTGAGGAGCTGCGGGGGGCCTGGCCGGGGCCGGCTGCGGTGCGGCGGCACCGGGCGCCGGGGCAGGCGCACCGTCATCGCGAGCCGCTGCCGGCTGTTCGACGGGCGGCGTCGCGGGGGCATGCTGTTGCTCCCGCCCGGAGGCCGGCTCGACGATCGATGAAAAGGACCCGTCGACGAGTTGCGCCATCCCGCGGCCGAGCGCTTTCTTTCTCTTCGGGGGCATCAGTTCTCCACGAACCGCGAACGAACGTAGGTCAGGGCCGCGGGCGCGTTGTGCCCCGCACGCGAGTCGGCATCCTCCGAGGCGAACCGCTCGAACTCGGCGATCTCTTCGGGCGACAGCGCGGCGGCAACGGGGCTTTCGCCGCGGCCCGCCTGCATGTCCGAGTCGGCTTCCGGCCCGGCCGGGCCGGCCAGCCATTCGACGATCTCGCGGCATCCGGCATCGGTGGCCACCCGCCGTGGGGGCTCCCCTCCCGGCCGCCGGACCTGCAACTCTCCCTCGCCTGCCACCAGGGTCGCCACCACGGCGCCGTGGCGTATCAGATCGACGCCGCCGTCGAGAGCCACCGCCTCGATCGCGGGCCGTCCCTCCCCGTGGTTGCTCAACTCCTCGAGAACACGCCGCATGAGCGAGCGGGGCTCGCCGGGCGGCAGGGCGGCCAGAACCGGGTCGAGGCCGGTGCGTCCGGCGGCGGCCGGAAGCGGTTCGAGGGGCACCGGTTCGGCCAGCACGCCGCGCCGATCGCCGTCCCCGACGAGGGTCGCCTCCATGAGACGCACCTCCGGGCGTGGAATGGCGGCGGCCAGGGAGCGGGCCGATGCGAGCGGGCGGCCGGTCACCAGAATGACGCGCGGCTCCGCCGTGAGATCGAGGCCCGGGACCGACATCAGGGAGCGCATCGTCGGCAGGCTCGCGGTGGCCCATCCCCATTGCGCGACCGCCCCGGCCACATCGTCCGGCCCGGCCGTCAGAGCGAAGCGAAGTATCGTGAGCCGGCCGCGCTGGTCGGCGGCGAGAAGATCGATCGAGGGCAGGCCGGGCACCGACACGCCGCTCGCGATCACCCGCATGCCCTCGGCGACCGCATCGAGGTCCTCGAGCACCGCCTGTTTCAACTCGTTCGTCGTCGCGGGTTCGAGCCTGGTGAATCGCACGGCGAAGGTTGCTCCTTCAGTCGCGGGAAGACGAGTGGAACAGCCCGGACCCGAAACCCGGACCTGCGTGCAGCCTCGCCTGATTGGAGATTGCGCTCCCGCGAGCCACGGGCGACGCAAGCTGGGCGCTGATCATACGACTGTCCCGCTTCCCGAGTCAAGAGTCGAGCATGCTCTCGCGCGACGCGAGACGGTAGATGGGAACGTTGCTGAAGTTGATGCTGTGCTCCTGCTCGCTCACGTAGCCGTGCTGGCGCAGGATGGCCAGCGCAGCGGCGGCAGGACCGTTGCCCCCCACCGCCCGGGCGGCGGAGGAGGGGGTGAGCATCATCGACGGATTCAGAAACACGTGGCGTGCCAGCTCGATCGCCTCGAGATGGACCGGGTCCGGTGGAGCGCCGGAGAGCAGCGCGGCCAGGAGCCCGCGGGCGAGCGCCACCGACAGCGATCCGACCGCGCGGTCCGTCGTCTCGACGAAAATGTCGTACCGGTGCCGCGGGCTCTCGTGGCCGCAGGTCACTCCGCTGCAGGGTCGCATCCCGGCGATACGGTGCTGGAGATCGATCACCACGTGCTCGAGCAGATGGGCGGCGCACAGGGTGGCGTCATCGCCGGACAGGGAGCGGTCCAGCGGCTCGTCGCCGCCGCAGCGGTGGCGGGAGAGGGACGGCAGGAGATTGCACAGGCGATCGAAGAGGGAATCGGGCGTCACGCCGGGGCGGATGGAGGCCGTGTCGACGTCGAGAACGACCTTGAGCCGCTCGCGGCCGGCCACGAAATGCGGGTTGAGGCGGTCGATCAGGGGAAGGAGCCGAAGGAAACACCGTGGATGACCAGCGGGTCGGGGGTGGCGGAAGGAGAACGTGGCGTCAGGGGGCCTCCTCCTCCTCTGCTATCGCGGCGTTCAGCTCACGGCTCGTCGAATCGCGAGTCCTCTCTGTCGAGCGTGCCCCGGAGCACGATCCGGTACTCGCCGGTCTCCAGGTCGAACGACTCGACCCTGGCGGTTGCGTTGATGCTGCTGAACAGCATCTCGCCGAGCTTGTTCTTGAGGGTTCCGGGAGACGTCGGCGAGTGCTCGACACTCCTGATGTCCTGAAGTCTGAATCGAGCCATGGCGGGCGACCTCCCCTCGAAGAGGTGAACCGGGTGCTAGAACTCGGAGCTGTGGGTGACTTCCCGGTCGAGCGTGCCCTGCAGCACGATCCGGTACTCTCCCGTGTCGGGGTTGAGCGAGTCGACACGGCACTTCGCATGCGTGGAGTTCAGAATCACTTCGGATATCTTGCTTCTGAGCGTGGCCGGCGACGTCGGCGCGCGCTCGATCGACTTCAGGTCGTCCATGCGAAAACGTGCCACGGCGATCTCCTTCCCGTTCGGTTCCTTAGGCTAGGACGGCGCCCGATCCGAGTCAAGAGAAAACAACCTTGCCCGCCGCCGTTACCATGCCACGGGCACCCGGACGGGTCGCTGGCCGTGATCGAGGTAGAGAAGGTATCCTTTCTCACGGCCGAAATGATAGAGCCTGCGCGTCACCTCGACGTCCTTGCGGCAGTATTCCTCGATGAGATCGAGCCGGCCCTGCCGGTACCACTCCAGGCTCTGGAGGCCGTCCGCCGACTTTCCCTCACCGAGCGTCACCTCGGCGAGGTGGTTGAGCTTGATCCGGAAGCCGAGACGGCGGTGGATCTCCTCGAGCATGTCGCATGTCGGAATCCGCTCGAAAGCCGCATCGCGGTACCCGCGAAGCACCGTGTAGTCGAACCGCTTCACGTTGAAGCCGACGACCCGGTCGGCCGACATGAGATCGATGATCAGCCGGTCGACATCCGCCTCGAAGTAGGTGCGGAAGGCTCCCGCCTCCTCGTCATAGACGACGGCCAGCGCCAGCCCCATGTCCTGGATGCGGCTCCATCCTCCCACCTCTTCGGCGCTGCGCTGGGTCTCCAGATCGAAGAACAGGGTCCGGCCCCGCAGTGAGGGCGTTGGACGTTCCGCCGGGGCGCCGTGGGGGCGTTCCGGCCGCTCGCGCGGCGGCCCGATCACCTGAGGCGCCGGCTCGTTCTGCGCCCCGATGCGGCCCGAGGTGAGCGCCTCGAGCACGAACAGCGCGCCCGCCTTGTCGAGCGGATGATTGCCGCTGCCGCATTTGGGGGAGTGGATGCACGACGGGCACCCGTCCTCGCAGTCGCACGACGCCAGCAGCGACCGGGTCCGTTCGAGCAGTGCCTCGATTTGCTCGAACCCCTTCGCCGCGAGCCCGATCCCGCCGGGATACCCGTCGTAGATGAACACCGCGGAGCCGCCCGTCTGCGGGTGGGCCGGGTAGGAGATGCCGCCGATGTCGTTGCGGTCGCAGATGGTGAGAAGGGGGAAGAGGGAGATGGCCGCATGCTCGGTGGCATGGATACTCCCCATGAAGTGAAAGCCCTCACGTGCCGCCTCCTCGCGCACGGCGTCGGGGATCTCCCACCAGACACCGACCGTCTCGTAGACCACGGGCGGCAGGTCGAGCGGGTGGCTCGAGATCTTCTGCTGGTCCGAGATGCGCCGCCGCACGTATTCCTTGAACTCCTGCGTCACCCTCAGCCGGCCCAGGCTCACGCGGTACCCCGGCGTCCTGCGGCTCGATAGCACCTCCAGGATCTCGGTCTCCTTCTCGGAGAGAACCTGCGTGTAGTAGTCCCGTTCGACGCGCCGCGCCGCCACCCGCCGGCGATCCCGGTCGAGCTCCAGCACCTCGAACTGCTGGCCCTGATGCAGGTACAACGCCCCCTCGTGGCATTCGAGAAAGGCGCGCACGCCGTCCACGGTCCCGATCGTCCGCTCGGTGCCCGCGTCGACGATCGTGTACCCGGCTCCGATGGCGCGCAGGTTCACGTCGCGCTGGGGATTGCGCCGCAGGGAGTACCAGGAGGTCCCGGCCGCGTCGGCCACGAGTCCGCCAGAACGCGCAAGCGGCTCGATCAGGGCGAAGGTCTCGGGCGGATAGAACGCACGGTCGGCCTCGGTGAGCGGGACCTCGGCCCCCGCGCACACGAGATGCTGCGAGGCGATGACCGGGTTGGAAGGGTCGGCGGAGGCGCGCTCGAAGCCTCGGGCGAAGAACTGGTCGGGATTGGACATGAAGTACTGATCGAGCGCGTCCGGCAGGGCCACCAGGGCCACGAGTGACTCGCGGGCCGATCGTCCCACGCGTCCCGCACGCTGCCAGGAGGATGTGATGCTGCCCGGGTACCCCACGAGGATGCACACGTCGAGCCCGCCGATGTCGATCCCGTGCTCGAGCGCGCTCGTGGAGATGACGCCCATCAGCTCGCCGCTCGCAAGCCGTGTCTCGATCGCGCGGCGCTCCGCGGGGAGGTATCCGGCCCGGTAGGAGGCGATGCGCGGCATCAGGTCGGGGGCGGTCCCCGCCACCCACGACGCCAGCAGCTCGGTGATCTTGCGCGCCTTGGTGAAGGCGATCGTGCGCAGCCCCGCCCGCACGCAGTGCTCCAGGAGCCAGGTCGCGGCGGTGTAGGGGCTTCCGGCGGCGGGGTTGATGAAGACGAAGTGCTGGCCCGCGCGCGGCGCACCCGACTCGGTGACGCAGGCGAACTCGGCGCCGAGCAGGGAGGTCGCGAACTCGGCGGGGTTGCCGATGGTGGCCGATGAGACGATGAAACGGGGATCGGAGCCGTGGCGGCGGCAGACCCGCGCGAGGCGGCGCATCACATGGTGGAAGTGCGACCCGAAGATGCCCCGGTACACATGCAGCTCGTCCACCACGACGTACTCGAGGTTGGCGAACAGCTCCCTCCACTCATCATGGTACGCGAGGAAACCCAGGTGGAGCATGTCGGGGTTGGTGATCAGCACTCCCGGCGGAGACGCCCGCAGCTTCTTGCGCTCGCGCGCGGGGGTGTCGCCGTCGTAGATCGCCGCGCTGACACGCTCGCCCAGCCCGGCCGCCCCGATCATCGACCGGAGCGCCTGGAGCTGATCCTGCTCGAGCGCCTTGTACGGGAACAGGTACAGGGCGCGCGCGTCGGGATCCGCGGCGATCGCCTGCAGGGTGGGGAGCATGTAGATGAGGCTCTTGCCGCTGGCCGTCGGCGTGACGGTCAGCACGTGTCGTCCGGCGGCGACGGCGGCCAGCGCTTCGGTCTGGTGCGAGTAGAGGCGCCGGATCCCGAGCGTCTCGAGGGTTGCCGCCGGATCGATCCCGGCGCCGGCGGGCGGGGCGGGAAGCTCGCCCCAGCGCGCGGGAACTCCCGGCTGGTAGCCGCGGTGGCAGACGCTCGATCCCAGAACCCGCGACCCGGCCACCTCGTCGGCCACCTGGGCGACCGTCCGGGCGGGCTTGTTGCCCCCCGCGTCCGTCCCCCTGCGCCGCCGCGGTGTCACGTCGTGTAGTCGTAGAACCCGCGGCCGGTCTTGCGCCCGAGATCTCCCGAGTCGACCATCTTGCGCAGCAGCGGGCAGGGCCGGTATCGCGGATCGCCCAGACCGTGGTGCAGCACCTCGAGGATGTTCAGGCAGGTGTCCAGACCGATCAGATCGGCCAGCGCGAGCGGGCCCATCGGGTGATTCATCCCGAGCTTCATGACCGTGTCGATCGCTTCGGGCGCGGCCACGCCTTCCATCAGGGCGGTCACGGCCTCGTTGATCATCGGCATCAGGACGCGGTTCGAGACAAAGCCCGGATAGTCGTTCACCTCGACGCTGGTCTTTCCCATCCGCTTCGCGATGTCGAGCACGGTGGCCGTGGTGGCATCGGACGTCTTGCGGCCGCGGATCACCTCCACCAGAGCCATCACGGGCACCGGGTTCATGAAGTGCATGCCGATGACTCGATCCGGTCTCCCGGTCGCCGAAGCAAGGCGGGTGATCGGAGATCGACGACGTGTTGGTAGCGAGGATCGCCTCAGGCCTGCAGAGCCGGTCCAGGTCGGCGAACAGCTTCGTCTTGACATCTTCCTTCTCGATGACCGCCTCGACCACCAGGTCGGCGGCGGACAGCGCGTCGAGGCTCGCGGCCGAGCGGATCCGCTTGAGCGCGGAGGCCTTCTCGTCCGCCGACATCCTGCCCTTGTCGACGCCTCGCTGCATCTCCTTGTCGATCGCGCGGAGCCCCTTGCCGACGAGCTCCTCGGACACATCGCACAGAATCACCTGGAAGCCGGACCGCGCCGCCACATGGGCGATACCGTGCCCCATGGTCCCGGCTCCGACCACGCCGATGGTTTCGCCTGGGGTGGTTGCCATGATGCCCCTCCGGTGGAATGTGAAAGGTGGGTTCGTGCGGGCCGACGGTCAGTATACCATCGGCACGGGACGGTCACGACGATCCATAACAATCCGCTTGTTCCGCAGAGGTCCCGAGTGCTTCAGACCGCGACAACCCGCGTGGCACGCGGCTCTCCGCTGTTCTCGCTGCCGCGCGATTGTCGGCCTTGCCTCGCGCTCGGGGCGGATGTAATATTCAGCCGTGCGTGAGGCGAAACCGTTGTCCGAGCCGTCACGCGGTGCCCGACCCTGGGGGTGGGTCGGCGATTCTGGCCGGAAGGACGGCCAGGGATGAACGGGAGGGAGCGAATGAAGGTCGGCGGCTGGAACATGTTGCCCCTGACGAGCGGCAAGAAATCGCGCACGACGGACCCGATCAAGGTCAGCTCGATCGTCGCCTACAAGAACGACGAGCGGGTGGTGCTCCACCGGGTCGAGAAGATCAACGAGGACGGCACGAGCGAGGTCTTCATCATCAAGGCCTCCCCCAAGATCCTCAAGACCGACCACTGACCCTTCCCCCGTCGCGCCGGGTGCCTCCATCCGGGTCCCCAGCCCCGCACCCGGCGGCGGATCGGCCTTCCTCCGACGCGGCCGAAGATCCCATTATCTGTAAAAACCTGACGTAACTTGTCTTTTCGGGTTCTCCCGGTATACTTACGAAACTCAGCCCCGACAGAGGGTTAGGGAGTGTGTGTCCGACGGGCGATGCCGCCCGCGGGCCGTTCGGGAGGCTGGCTCCTGTTTCGCATGATGAAGGAGATGCCGGTGAAGAGTCCGTTCCGCGGCGTGACTGGCGCGTCGCTCATCCTCGCCGTTCTTGTCATGGCTGTCGCCTGCGCGGAGAAGACGCACGGCTCGCACGTGAACGGGGTCGCACGCGGGCTGCCCATCGCCCAGACCGAGATCCCGCCGGCATTCACCAAGGTCCCGCCCGAGGAGAACACCGCACTCATCCGGCCGCCCGACGGTGAGGGGATGCCCCGCGGCGGGCCCTACCAGCTGGAGGTCGAGGACACCCTCGACATCTCGGTGTACGGCGAGCCCGATCTGCAGCATGTCGAGGTGCCGGTCCGGCCCGACGGGATGATCTCGTTCGCCTTCATCGGCGACGTGATGGCTGCGGGGCGCACGGTGGAGGAGATAAGAAAGGAGATGAGCACCCGGCTCGGGCAGTATCTCCGGTCTCCCGAGGTCACCGTGATCGCGAAGCAGTTCGCGCAGAAGAAGGTCTACATCGGGGGCGAGGTCAAGAACCCCGGCGTGGTCTATCTGGGCGGTCGGGAGGGCACCCTGCTCGACGCCCTGTACAAGGCCGGGCTCGTCACCGACAAGGCCGATCTCGACGGGGCCTATCTCATGCGCGCGAACAAGATCGTCGCCACCGACTTCCGGCAGCTCGTCCGGGGGAACCTCAACTCCAACGTGAGGCTCATGGACCAGGATCTGGTCTACGTGCCGGAGAACGGCCACCGCTACGTCTACGTGCTCGGCGAGGTCGAGCGCAACGACGCGCTCCTGGTATCGCAGCCGGTGCCGATCATCGAGGTGATCGCCCGCGCGGGCGGATTCACCAAATATTCCAAGCAGAAGGAGATCGCGGTGATCCGGGGAGGGCTGGCCAATCCCGAGTACGCCGTGATCGACGCCAAGAGGCTGGTGGAGGGGGATTTCAGCCAGAACGTGCTGATACAGCCGGGCGACATCGTCTATGTCTCCCGCAACGCGCTGGGCAAGTACACGACATTCATCGACGTGATCCTCAGGACAATCTCACCGGTCGTCCAGGCGACGATCGTCTCGAACACGGTGAATCCCTGACGGCGATGGATCCGAAAGCGCTGTCATGACAGTGACCTTGATCAGCATGGTCTATCCCCACCCCCGGCCGGGCTTCTGGCCTGGGATCGAGCGGCAGGTTGGCGAACTGGCCCGGGCCCTTCAGGCCGCCGGGGCCTCGGTCACCGTGATAACGACGTTTCGAAACGGCGGCGAGGGGCGCGAGATGCACGACGGGATCGACGTCCGTCGGATCGCGGACTCGGGCCGGTTCAGCCGGCTCGGATACCTCTTCAACGGCCACGTGAGAAGCCTCGGCCGCGGCGCCCTGGCCCTGTCGGAAGTCATGAGCCGATCCGACGTCATCGAGAGCTTCATTCCGCTGCCGGGATCGCCGGTTCTCCAACGGCCCGGGCTGTCGGTCTTCGCCTTCTTTGCCCATCGCGATCGTCCATCACGCGTCACCGACTTCCTGCACCAGCCGATGCACTTCGCCATGGAGAAGCGCTTCTACCGCAGCGTCCAGGGCGTCATCGTGGCTTCCTCCGAGTCGCGCCGGGTCCTGATCCGGGAGTATGGCGTCGATCCGGCGAAGATCATCGTCATTCCCCTCGGTGTCTCCGATCGGTTCCATGCGAGCGGGGACCCCGTCGAACGCGCTCCGGGATCGGAGGCGCGCCTCCTGTATGTCGGACCACTCATCCCGCGCAAGGGGCTGCCCACTCTCGTGGAGGCTCTCGCGCTGCTCCGGAGGCGTGGCACGGCGTTTCGTCTCCTGATTGCCGGCCGCGGGCCGGAGCGGGCCAGCATCGAAGCACTGGCCTCGAGGCGCGGCGTGGGTGATGCCGTCGAGTTCGCTGGATTCGTGGAGGAGGAGCGCCTGGCCGCGTTGTACGCAGAGGCCGATGTCTTCCTGTTTCCCTCGCTCAAGGAGGGGTTCGGTCTGGTTCTCGTGGAAGCGATGGCGCGTGGCGTGCCGATCGTCGCCTCCTCCACGCCACCCATCCCGGAAGTCGTCGGTGATGCGGGCCGCTTCTTCACCGCCGGCGTTCCCGCCGCCCTGGCCGACGCCCTTTCCCCCGTGCTCCGGGATCGCGATCTGCGTGCCGCCATGCGCGAGGCCGGGCTGAAACGGGCGAAGGAGCGCTATGACTGGAGCCGGATAGCCGAGCGCACCCTCGAGGTCTACCGCGGGGAGCGGAGGGCGTGAGCGGCGATCGTGCACGCATTCTGCATGTGGGGAAGTACTATCCGCCGGTCGACGGCGGAATCGAGAGCCACGTGCACGACCTTGTGACGGCGCTCTCAGGCCGATACGAGGTCACGGCGCTGGTGTTCAATACGGAGCGACGCACGGTGGATGAACCCGTGGAGGGCGTGCGCGTCGTCAGGGTCGCGACCCTCGGCAGGGTGCTCTCCACGGAGATGGCTCCCACCTTCCCGTTGTGGTTTCTCCGGCTACGGGACGCGGACCTGATCCATCTGCACACCCCGAATCCGCTGGGCGAGCTCGCCTGTCTCGCGGCGCCGCGCAGCGCGAGGCTCGTCGTCACGTATCACAGCGACGTCGTTCGGCAGAAACTCCTCGGGCGGATCAACCGGTTCGTGCTGCATCGGGTGATGAAGCGCGCGGATCGGGTGATCGCATTCACGAAACGGTACATGGAGACGTCTCCCGTCATCAGCCGGTATGCCGACAAATGTGCCATCATCCCGCATGGCATCGATCTCACCGAATACGCAAGCACACCGGGCGTCGACGCCCGCGCCGCCGGGTTGAGGCGCGAGCACGGCCCGGGGACAGCTCTTTTCGTCGGGCGCCTGGTGTACTACAAGGGGGTGGATGTCCTGCTTCGCGCGCTTGCGCTCGTTCCGGATCTGAACCTCATCGTGGTCGGCGATGGCCCGACACGCGAATCGCTCCAGTCCCTGTCTCGCGAGCTCGGGGTCTCGGATCGGGCGACGTTCCTCGGCCGCGTGAGTCATGAAGAGAAGGTCGCGTGCTACCACGCGAGCGATTTTCTCGTGCTGCCCGCTACGCACCGCAGCGAGGCGTTCGGCCTGGTCCAGCTCGAGGCCCAGGCGTGCGGGATCCCGGTCATCACCACGGACATCGACTCCGGGGTGCCGTACGTCACGCGCGACGGTGAAACCGGAATCATCGTCCCGCCCGGCGATCCGGAGGCGCTCGCCGCGGCGATGAGGGGCCTCGGCGGGGACCGCGGGCTGAGGGAGCGCTACGGGGCGGCGGGCCGTCGCCGTGTCGAGGATTTCTTCTCGCGGGAGGTGATGACCCGGGACTGCGTCCGTCTCTACGAAGAGCTGCTCGAGACACCGCGAAGGGCCGGCACGCGCCCGGCCGAAGCGGAGTTGCGATGAAGAGAATTCTCTATATGTGCCCAAGCGTGACCGTCGGCGGCGCCGAGGTCAGCCTCCTCGATCTGATCCGCAACCTGCCACGGGACCGCTTCGAGCTGTCTCTGGTGCTGCCGGGCGAGGGGCCGATGGCGGTAGCGGGGCGCGACGCGGGCGCGCGCGTCACGCCGATCCGGTGGCCGGCCGCGGTCATGAAGACCGGCAGGGAGCGCTCGGCCGCGAACCGGCTCCTGGCCCTGATCGCCCCGTTCCTCCTGGCTCCGGTGATCGCGCGAACGGCGCGGTTCATCAGGAAGGAAAGGATCGATATGGTGCACACCAACGGCACCAAAGCGCATCTGGGGGGAGGTCTGGCGGCGCGGCTTGCAGGGGTCCCGGTGGTCTGGCACCTCAGGGACGTGCTGGCGCCCGGTCTCCTGCGCTCGATCCTGCGCTTCCTCTCCCGGTGGATCCCGAGCCGTGTCATCGCCAACTCACAGGCATCGGCCCGCACTCTGTCGGACATCGGCCCCGGGGGACGGGTGACAGTGGTCTACAACGGGATCGACACGGATGTCTTCCGGCCGATTCCCGGACCGTCGTCAGCGCGGGAGGGGCTCGGCATACCGCCGGAAGATTTCGTCATCGGCACGCTCGGAGCGCTCGCGCCCCTGAAGGGGCACGTGCACCTGATCCGGGCGATGCCCGCCGTGCTCGCTCGAGCGCCCGAGGCGAGGCTGCTGATCGTCGGTGGCGAGATGTACGGAACGCTCGGCCATGCCGGACACCGTGAATACCTGGAGCGCGAGGCGGGGAGACTGGGGGTAACCGCCCGGATCATATTGGCCGGCCAGAGGGAGGATGTTGTCGAACTGTACAATGCCATGGACCTGGTCGTGCTGGCCTCGGTGCGGCCGGAGTCGTTCGGCAGGATCCTGATTGAGGCGATGGCGTGCGAGCGCCCCGTTATCGCGAGCGACCTGGGGGGGCCGCGGGAAGTCATCACCGGACCGGAGCTCGGACTCCTGGTGCCGCCAGCCGACCCGAACGCGCTGTCAGAGGCAATCATGCAGCTGCATGGCGACACGGCAGTGCGCGCGGCGATGGGGAGAGCCGGCAGGAAGTCGGTGATGGACCGTTTCACGATCGAGCGGCACGCCGCGGCCGTATGCTCCATTTACCAAGGGATGCTGCATGAGTCCGGTGCCGAGCGCCGGCCGGGTGGCGCGGGAGCCCTGAGATGAGCGAAGTCCCGGAAACGCCAGGGTCGGCGCCCCCGCACAAACCGCCTGAGGCGACGTACGTCCTGCGCGCGCCCAAGTCGGGCATGGGGGTCATGGATCCCCGGTCCGCCCTGCTTCTCTGGGGAGTCGGCAGCATCCTGCTCGGGCTCCTGATCATGTGGCTGCTCGTGCGCGGCGAGTTCCGCATGCTCATGCTCGTGGTTCTCGGGTTTCTCGGACTCGTGTCGCTTGCGCCGCGCCGCGGCGTCTTCATCCTCACCGCGTTTCTCCCGTTCATGTATCTCGTGCGGCGATTGGTGCTCGAGTATCAGGACTTCTCGCAGCGCGATCCGATCCTGCTGTTTCCGGCCGCGACGACCGCCGCCATCGCGGTCGGTGTCATGGTCTTCTACGGCCCGACGCTGCTGCACTACATCCAGCGAAGCGGCGTGTTGCGTGCGGCGACGCTGCTCATGGGGGTTTTCATCCTGCAGGTGTTCAACCCCCTGCAGGGGAACATACTGGTGGGTGTCGCTGGCGCGCTCTATTTCATCATCCCGCTCCTGTGGGTCTACTTCGGCCTGGTGATAGACCGTGAAGACATGCCACGCCTGCTCACCATGGTCCTGGTGATCGGCGTAATCACGGCCGTGTACGGCCTCTACCAGCACTACTTCGGGTTGAGCGAGGTAGAGATATACGAGATGCGCTCGAAGAACTTCCTGAAGGCCTTTGGTGACGTGAGGGAAGCCAGGGTCATGTCGACCTTCTCGGGGCTCGTGGATTTCGCGCGCTACCTCTCGATCACCGGGTTCCTCGCGTTCGCGTGGTTTTGGCGCAGGAGGAACAATCCATCCTACCTGCTCCTTCTGATACTGATGCTCTGGGCGATGCTGTTCACTGCTTCGCGCAGCGCTCTTCTGACGCTGGTCTTCAGCATTGTCATGATGCTGGTACTCAGGGGAGCGAGCATGCGGCAGATCATCGCCCGCGGTGTCGTGGTGTCGCTGCTCGTCGTGGCGATGTACGCATATTTCTATAGAAACGACCCGCGGAGGGTCTACAACCAGCAGTTTTCCTCGAACCCCTTCGTCGTGCACACGCTGTCCGGGGTGACCCATCCGACGGAGGAATCATCGTTCCGGACACGCCTCAGGATATGGGTGGGCATCACGCGCGCCGCCCTCTTCGATTTCCCGCTGGGGCCGATCGGCCACGGACTGGGCTCGACCACGACTGCTGCCTCCAAGTTCGAGGGTGGGCAGGGTTTCGAGGCAGACTCATTCTACTTCGAGATCATCTATGGCAGCGGCATCCTCGCGGGCATCCTCTTCACGATCCTGGCGGTGCTTCTGTTCAGGGATCTACTCCAGCTTTGCCTCACGAGAGCGGATCGATTCATCTACCAGATCTGCTTCGGTTTGCTCTGCGGAATCGCTCTGAGCAGCGTGTTCGGGGTCGCCCCTCGCGACACCGTTTCCGGGCCGCTGTGCTGGCTCATCATCGGGTGGATCGTACGTGAAACCGTGGACGAACGGGAAGGTGTCGCCACGGTGGCCTCGGAGAGAGAGGCTGCTCCGGCCGGGAGGATCAGCGCTCCGGCAGGCGCATCATGAAGTTGAATCGGTTGTGGTTGACGATCCGGTAGCCGCGATCGAACAGCAGCTCGATCGGGCTTCCGCCCACTCGCTCGATCCTGTCACCGAGAGCCTCGACGACTACCGCGGATGGAAAAAGCCCGGCCGGAGCGTTCTCGAGGAAGCTGCGCAGCACGGGGTACTCGGCTCCCTCCACGTCGATCTTGAGCGCGCTGACGCGCTCGACCCGGTGCTCGCGAAGCGCCTGCAGCAGGGTCACACAGGGAACCTCGACCCGACTCTCCGCGAGTGCGTTGGGCGCCGACGACGCCAGCAGGCTGCTGGCTCCCCGGTTGCGACCCTGATCCAGGTGGAGCACCCGGCGCTCCTCCGTGTCGGAGAGGGCATAGGGGCAGACGGTGATGTTCTCGAACCCGTTGGCGGCGATGTTGCGGCGCAGCTTCTCAAGGCTGTAAGTGTCCGGCTCGAAGGAGAGGATCCGGGTCTGGGGCCGGCGGGAGGCCACGAACAGGCTGTAGAAGCCCTGGTTGGCGCCGATGTCGAGAAAGTGTCCCCCGTCCTCGCAGGCGCCGACGATGAACTCGAGCTCGTCGCGATCATAGGTTCCCAAAGCATATTCGAAGTCGAGGAGCTGTCTGAGATCCAGGTGCAGATAGAACCCGTGGACATCGGTGACGATGTGCCTCCACCATGGTGGAGACAGCGGCACCAAGATGCGCCAGATCATGCCGTGCCCCTTGGGCAGCCGCGCCACACCGCGGAGGAACCGTGCGACGCGGTTGCCGCTCCTCACAGCTTTCGATGACGGTGCCCCGGGTGCCTGATCGGTGGACATTCCGGCAGTGTACACGAGGGAGCCCCTTCGCGTGTTCCCCGGATCGGAGGGTGTCGACACGGAGATCTACCGCGACCGCAGGACGGATCGCACCGACGCCGTTACTTCGGAGCCGGTGAGCCTGTCCGCGACGAATACGAAGATCGAATAGGCCGCGGCGCCGGCGGGCACCATCATGGCCAGGAGCAAGACGGGCCGCGCCACGGGCAGCGCCTGACGGATCAGCGAGACCACGCCGAGGATGCCGAGCGAAGCCGCCGCGGGTATCCAGAACGCGCGTCCCTGGACGCTCCATGCCGCGCCGATCTGCCGGCCCAGCGTGTGCAGAAGATACAGGGTCGAGACGAGCGCCGATGCCGTCATCGCGGCCGCGGCGCCGGTGATCCCGTAGCCCAGCACAGCCGGGATGAGTGCCGCCGCGATCAGCAGCACCCGGACGAACGACGCGCGCGCTGCCAGATCGGGCCGCCCCAGTCCGCTTCCCACAGTGCCGGCCGTCTGCTCGATCGCGGTCGCGAGCCCGAGCAGGCAGAGGATCTGGAAGGCGGGGATCATCGGCTGCCAGCGCGCGCCGAAGACGGTCGGCACCATCTCCGGCGCGACGGCCGCCATTCCGGCCGCCACCGGAAAGCAGAGCAGACACAACAGCCCCAGCAGCCGGATGAACGCATCGCGCGCGCGATCCGGCTCATCCTGCAGACGGGAGAAGGCGGGGAACACCACCTTGAGCGCAAGGATCTGAAGTGCCATCGCGGGCATCGTCGCGAGCCGGGCGGCGAAGGTGTAGAGGCCGAGGCTGGTCGTGTCGGCAAGACGGGCGATCGACGCTCTGTCGCTCTGCTGGATGACGAAGGTGAGCGCCTCGTACCGGAAGACGTGCTTACCGAAGGCATACAGGCGACGCGCCCGGGCGAGATCGAATCGCGGCCGTACGAGGACGGGGGCGACGACCCACGTCATGAGGATAAGGACCGAAGCCCCGACAAGATACCCTACCACCATCGCCCACACCGAACGCCACTGGAAGGCCAGAAACGCGGTCACGCACAGGTCCACGAAGCTGCCGATCAGGCTTGGCAGTGCGTAGCGCTTCATGTCCATGTTCCGCTCCAGCAGATACCAGGCGGGGCTGGAGAGCCCGATCAGGATGAAGCGGAGTGACACGACCCGGATGATCGACGTAACCTGCGGCGTATAGAAGAAGTGCGCGACGAACGGAGCCGCCAGGCTGACGATGGCCGCCATGAGCAGGCCCCGTGCTACCGCCACGATCCAGAGTGTCTCCAGGTACGGCTCCGGTTTGTCGTTGATCTGGATGATCGCACGGTTGAACCCGGTCTGTGAGAGCACCTCCGCGGCGGACATCGCGATGAACGCGAGTCCCATGAGCCCGAACTCGCGCGGATCGAGGAGACGGGCCAGGATGAGCGTTCGCATGAAGACGAACAGATGACCCAGCCCGACGATGATCGCCAGGCGGGTGCCTGCGTGCAAGGTCAGCCGTGTGAGGCCCTGACGACCGGTGTCAGCCATCCCGTCTCAGCTTCTACTCGAGGTTCGTGGAATGGTTCCGGGCGGATTGCTCCGCCCGCTGGATGGCCGCCTGCAGCTTCAGGGCGACGAACCGGTTGCCTTTGGGGGACATGTGTCCGGAATAGAGGGACGCGTATTCCTTCTCGTCGGCGGACTTCAACGCCGACAATGACGGAAGAAGGTCGACGACGTGGATGACCGAGGGGTCCGCACACCGGAGAGCCTTCCGGGTGACGGCGACCGTTTCGTCGGTTTCCCACCGGCCGTATTGTGCGAGGAGATACACCTGCAGGTCGGATGTCCGGGCCATGTGCCCCAGTTCGTCGATGATCAGGCAGGCTACTTCGTCCCCCTTGTCGTGCGCCTTTTTGTCGCGTTCGTCCCAGATTCCGCGCAGGTACCAGCCGCGGAACCGGTGGTTCATCAGGATCGTGTGGGCCAGCAGACTGTAGCCGAGCAGACGTTGGAGGCCGGCGGGTCCCGCGTCGGCGCGCGAGATCCTCGGCACAGGGACGTTTCTCAGCTTCAGGGTGCCATCGGAGACGTCGAAGTAGGGCTTGCCCACGCCGGTCCTGACGGATAGGGTTGCCCGCCGCACGTCATCCGAGATGAAGCTGAAAATCAGGATGTGCGGGTGGAATCTCTCGATGAGTTCGCGGGCGCGGAGATACGCCTGGTCCACACCGTAGTTGAAGACACCGCCGTTGATCACGCGCTGCCCAAGCAGCGATTCGAGGATCGCCGGCCAGGTGTCGCCGTCGGAGACGCCGTCGCCGTAGGTGAACGAGTCTCCCACGGCGAGCAACGGTTCCCCCTGGTCGGGGACATCGACCTCGCGGCCGTTGGAACGGGTCCCGTCGTCGCGGATCGTCACCTGCGTGTTCCAGAAGGTATGGGCGCTGCTGCTGCCAGGCCTGGGGACCCAGCCGAGACGGCTGTCGTACACGGCGGGCGTCGCGCCGCTGAACAGATCCCGGAAGCGGTCGCGGTTGTTCTGCAGATCCAGACGACCATTGAGGATGCGGAGTCCCGCCTCGGCGAGGAGAATCGCGAAACCGGAACTGACGACCAGCAGGAGGATGTTCAGCCAGCGACCACGGGACGTCACCACCGCCCTCGCACTGCAGGGGCCCTGGGAGTGACCAGCCGGCACGACGGCCGCCGAGCCGCTGTGCGTTGCCATGGGGCGAGGATCATGAACGCCGATTCTAGGTTCGCCCCGTCGGGTTGTCAAGTTACCGTGCCGCGCGAACGCCTGTGGGCCGGCGACTTTCAGCCGGCGCCCCCCGCGCGGCCGTCAGGCCCCGGACCTTGCCCCGCAGCGACGGAAGCAGGATGCGGATGGCCCTCACCGGATTGCCGCGCGCGAGAAGCACCGCCCTGGCGAAGCCGGGTGCTGTCTGATCGCCGACGATGAACGCGTAGAGGAGATAGACCAGCATCCGCAGCGGGGAGAAAGCACCGCGCCGCACCAGGACGTGATTGTAGCCGTTGTTGGCAAGCCGTTCGGGCGACAGCCCCAGCCGGTCCGTGCCAAAACTCCGTGCGCCGAGGTAGTGGTTGACCCGGATCTCGGGGTCAAACATGATCTTCTTCCCGCGCGCCTTGATCCCGAGGCAGATCCCGATCTCGTATTGATAGGCGTCGCCGCGGAGACGCTCGTCCGCGCGCAGGCAGCACGCGGATCGGAACGACATGTTGCATCCTTTGAGATGGTCGACCTCTCGGTATCCCGACGAGTCCTGAGAGTGATTGCCGATGCTGCGGCCGAACCACTGGATCTTTCCCACGATGTCGACCGGGTGTGTCGGAGCGCGCACACCGCCGATGTGGACGTAATCGCGCCCACCCACCCCACCGACATCGGGATCCTCCAGGAACCGCGCCTCGATGCGGGCGAGCCAGTCGGGAAACGGCTGGGCGTCGTCGTCCGTGATGCAGATGATGTCGCCCGTCGCGGCGTCCATCCCCGTGTTCACTGCAGGAAGCGGGCCCGGACTGGAGACGAGGGCCGCCCGGAGCGGAAGATCGATCCCGGCGGCGAGCCCGGCGAAGACGTCACGAGACTCCCGGTCGGTGTCGCGCAGCACGACGACCACCTCGTCCGGCCGTCGTGTCTGTGCCTGGAGCGCGGCGATGCATTGCCTGAGAAGCTCAGGCCGCCGATAGCTGGTCACCACCACCGAAAGCGTCAAGACCGTCTTCCCCCAGGGCGTCCGTCCCGCCGGTGAGCCGCCAATATACCGGCCGCTCCGCCCCCTGACCAGCCAGAGCCCGGATGCGATGGGGTGGCGGATGTGCTGTCGGACGCGCTGTTGGCGGCATGCCAGCCTATAATGGCACCCGGCCTGACCGGTGTGGCTTTTAAGGCTGAGGGAGAAGGGGCGTGTAATGGATAGGAAACGGACCTGGGCGGGAGCGATCGTCGGTGGACTGCTGCTCGTCGCGCTCGCGGGAGGCGCCTGGGTCGTCAACTCCGGGATGGCGTGGCTTTCGACGGGAGAGGCTCCCACGAGGTCGGATCTCATGGTCGTGCTGGCGGGCGGCTCGGGAGAAAGGTTCGCCACGGCGCTGGATCTCTGGCGGGCTCGCTTTTCCCGTCGGATCCTGGTGACCGACGGGGGAGGCTATCCCGACGAGGCGTTCGGCCGCCTTCGCAAAGGAGGGGTGCCGGAACGGGCCCTGGTGGCGCCCCACCGGCCGTCGGATTCCACGTACGGTGACGCCCTGGCTATCCGGCAGGCCATCCGCGAAGGCAATTACTCGTCGATTCTCGTGGTGACCTCGCCATATCACTGCCGCCGGACGGAACTGATCCTCAGGCGCGTCCTGGCTGGGATACCGGTCCGGGTGACCGTGACAGCTTCGGTATCGCTCTACATGAACCCCGAGAGGTGGTGGAGCAGCCGTCAGGGATGGATCACGGTCGGACCGGAGTTCCCTAAGCTGATCTGGGCCTGGCTGACGGTTCCGGTGGGGTCGGAAGTCGGCTGAAGCGGCCTCGTTAACCAATCGGAAATAATTGACCTGACAGGGGTTTCGCCGTATATAAGGTCGACCGAAGCTCCGAAATGACATCTGATACGGGACCCGTGCACTCATGCTGAGCTACGCGGCGCTGTTCTTCGCATCCGCGCTCCTTTCCTATCTTTTCGCCTGGCCGGTGCGTGCCCTCGCGCTCCGTTTCGATATCGTGGACCGGCCGGACAAACGGAAGATGCACGAGATCCCGATTCCGCTGATGGGTGGGCTGGCGATCGCGGCGTCCTTCTTCGTGGTCACCCTTGCGGCGGCGATGCTCCGTCCCGACCTGGTGGCCCATTCGTCAGGCCCGTTCCTCGGGCTGGCGGCGGGCGGAGCCATCATCCTTGCGCTCGGGGTGTATGACGACACCTGGGGGCTCAGCGCGCCTGTCAAGTTCGCGGTTCAGGTGCTGGCCGCGATGGTGGTGATCGCGCTGGGCGGCGGTGTGCGCGCCTTCACCAATCCCCTCGGCAGTTCCTGGGAGTTGGGGTGGCTGGGGATCCCGATCGGGATTCTATGGATCGTGGGTGTCACCAACGCGGTGAACCTCATCGACGGTCTGGACGGACTCGCGGTCGGCATCGGCGGTATCGCCGCTCTGGGGCTGTTCGCGGTGGCCGTTCAGGGAAACGTCGTCGTGGCGGGTGCGATGCTCGCTCTCGCAGGCGCATGCCTCGGGTTCCTGCGTCACAATTTCTATCCGGCGAAGATGTTTCTGGGTGACACCGGGAGCATGTTCATCGGATTCACTCTTGCTGTCGTCGGTATCTACGGCTCGCTCAAGGCCACCGCCGCCACGGTTCTCTTCCTGCCGATCATCGTTCTGGGGGTGCCGCTCTTCGACACCTTGTTCGCCGTACTCCGGCGCGCGAAGCGCCGCGCAAACCCCTTCAAGGCGGATCGCGAGCACATCCATCACAGGTTGGTGCGGATCGGGCTGCACCACCGCGACGTGGTGCTGGTGCTGTACTTCGTCTGCGCCTATCTTTCGCTCACGGCGTACAGCATCGCGCAGTTTCCGTATCAGACCGCATTTCTTTTCCTCGTGCTGCTGACCATGGGTGGCGTGATCGGACTGCGGACCCTGCAGTTCCTAGAGGAACGGCTGGAGGCGGGCGCAGCCGTAGGGCCGGCGCCGGAGTCGTCCCCCAGGCGGCGCGACAGCTTTCCCGGCAGGAGCCGCGGCCATCACCGGCAGGGAGCCGGGCGGAGCAGGGATTTCATCTCGCTCGTCTGTGAGATTGCCGGGTTCCGAAAGGACTTCGGCGAGCCGGCGGAGCTCAGGTCGATGTGTCTCGACATCGCGGCGATGATCTCGCGGCGGGTCCGCGTTCTCGGCGTCCGGGCGGAGCCGTCGTCGCCCGGGCAGGCAATCCTGATCGTGCGATGCGAGCCGCTGAAGGAATCGATGGTGGCGCTGGTCAAGGACGGGATCGCGTGGTATCTCGAGGAGCACCGCGAGAGGCTCTCGGTGGAGCCTGAGTTCCCACGGATCCAGTGGATCGCCGCAGGGGATGCCGGGTCGCAGACGGGGGGGCGCGGGCGGAAGGACGCCGGTGACGGGGAACCACGGCACATCCCCCTGAAAGGGCCTGCGGGCGCGGTGAGTTCCTGAAAGGTCGCGCCAGATGGGGCGTTTGTTGCCAAGGTGGGTGTCCGGTGGTAGATTTAGCGCCTGCGAATGACATGAACCGGGAAGGGACATGCAACCGGAAGAAATAGGTCTGCAGCACTACCTCGATGTCTTCTGGCGACGGCGCTGGGCAGTTCTCGTCGTGTTCGTCATCGTGTTCTCGCTGTCGCTCATCGGCATAGCGATCAGCCACACGACCTACAAGGTCCATTCCAAGGTCGCCGTCAAGAACCAGATCTATTACAGAACCTCGATGCTGAGCTTCGCGCCGGGAACCGACGCGCCCGCGGCGACTCTTTCCGGCGAGACGTACGAGGACATGATCAACGGCCTGCCCTTCGCGCAGAGGGTGGCCGACTACCTCCTCAAGGAGGGAATGCCTCTCGACCCGATGGAGGTGCGCGCCGCGCTGAAGGCGGAGTACCAGGAGCCCGACCTCATCAAGATCTACGCGAGCAGCGAGAATCCCGACCGGGCCGTCTCCCTTGCGAACGCGGCCGCCGATGTCTTTGTCGAGGACACGAAGACGGTCATGCGGGACGAGCTGAAGAAGGGTCGCCAGTCGGCCCTGGCACGGCAGGAAACCGCCAAACGCGAGCTCGAGGACGCCGATGCGGACATCGGCAAGTTCCGCCGCGAGATGGGGTTCGTCGATATCGAGAGCGAGATGGAGACCCTGCGGGACAAGATCGCCACCTTCGAACAGTCGCGTGGCGAGGTGATTACGAAGCTCGAGATCGCTCAGGCGCAGAAGCAGGAGCTGCTCAATCTGGCGAAGGCCGGGTCCACCGGCGATATCTACCTCAACGACCCGCGGCTCGATGATTACCGCACGCTGCAGGAGAAGCTGAGCGCCGCGCGCATCAAGTACACGGACGACCATCCGATCGTCAGGAACCTCTCAGCGCAGATCAGGGACATCGAGGACCGGCTCAAGGACACGATCGCCCGCACCGGCAGCAACCTAACCCCGGAGGCGTTCCTGACCCTCAAGGAGCAGCTCGCCACCACCGAGGGTGACATCGCCAATCTGCAGACCGCCATCCAGTCGTGGACGCGCCAGATCGACGATGTCCAGAAGAAGCTCGAAGAGCTACCCCGACAAGCGGGTGACCCTGCAGAACCTGCAGGCACGGGCCAAAGCCGCCCGCGAGAGCTACAATACCTGGACCAACCGGCTCGAGGAGATCGACTTCAAGTCGTCGCAGATACCGGCCAACGCGCAGCTCGTGGACCGCGCGATCGTCGCCAACCCCTCCATCAGCAAGCTCACCTCGGCGATCCTGGCGCTCCTGATCAGCCTGATGCTTGCGCTGGGCACCGGCTTCCTGATCGAGTTCGCCGACACGACGCTGCGAACGCCCGAAGAGGTCACCAACACTCTCAAGCTTGCCTATCTTGGCTCGATAGCCAAGCTGAAGGACCCGAGACAGGTCGTCTTCGCGGCCGGCAAGCCCGTGAACCAGGTCGCCGAGGCGTTCACGCGTATCTACTCGAACATCAAGTTCGCAGAGATCGAGAGCACCTTCCGGACGGTGCTCGTGACCTCGGCCCGCAAGGGGGAGGGCAAGTCGACGACGCTTATCAACCTGGCCTGCGCCATTGCCGCAGCCGGAAAGCGGGTTATCGTGGTGGACACCGATCTGCGCAATCCGACCGTGCAGCGGATCCTGGGGACAAAGCACACCATCGGTCTCACATCGGTGCTGGCAGGGGAGGCGACCCTGGACGAGGCGCTCAAGCCCGCCGGGCATCCGGGGCTCAACGATCCTGCCCACGGGTCCCATCCCTCCGAACCCGGCGGAACTGCTCCACTCGCAGGTGATGAAGGACCTCATCCGCCAGCTCAAGGAACGGGCCGATCTCGGTGATCTTCGACAGCCCGCCCACCCTGCTCGTGGCCGATGCCATGCTGCTGGCGGGGGAGCTCGACGCGGCGATCATCGTGAGCGAATCGGGCGGCGTGTCGAGGCGGGCGGTCGAGCAGGTGAAAGAGTCGCTGCAGGTGGCCAAGGCCCGCATCCTCGGCGTGATCCTCAACAAGATCCAGGACAGCCCCGGCTCTTACTACAACTACTACTCGTACTATCAGTACTACGAGGAGCCACAGGACGAGGCGCAGGCCCCGAAGACGGTGGGATGGATACGGGGGGGCCTGGGCAGCATCAAGAAGGTGATGGGCGGCCGGTCCTGATCGGCGTCAGCCCGGCGGCCAGTGAAAGGCACGCCCTCCCAGCAGATGAAAGTGAATGTGGAAGACCGACTGCCCGGCGCCCGCCTGGCAGTTGGCCACCAGCCGGTAGCCCTCGTCGGCGTCTCCGGCCTTCTTCGCCAGATCGGCCCCTATCCGCACGATGCGTCCCATCAGCGCTTCGTGCTGCGGTGTCACTTCGTTCAGCGTGGCGAGATGCTCGCGCGGGCAGATCAGGATGTGGCGGGGTGCCTGCGGGTTGATGTCCGAAAAGGCCACCACCCGATCGTCCTCGTAGACGTTTTTCGACGGCACGTCGCCGGAGATGATCCGGCAGAACAGACAATCGGCTTTCGGTGTCATCCTCGGCTCCTCCTCAGCGGATCCGCTCGATGTCGGCGCCGAGACCGCGCATCTTCTCCTCGATCCGCTCGTACCCGCGGTCGAGGTGGTACACGCGGTTCACGACGCTGACGTCGTCGGCCACGAGCGCCGCGAGAATCAGCGACGCACTGGCCCTCAGATCGGTGGCCATCAGCGGCGCACCCGACAGCGGTGTGGGGCCGCGCACGATCGCGGCATGTCCGTCCAGAGTGATGTCCGCCCCCATCCGGCGCAGCTCGCCGGCGTGCATGAACCGGTTCTCGAAGATGTTCTCGGTGATGATCGACGCTCCGGTGGCCTGGGTCATCAGTGCCATGTACTGCGCCTGCAGATCCGTGGCGAACCCCGGGAAGGGAGAGGTGGTGACGTCACGCGCGGTAAGGCGTTCCCACCCCGAAACCTGCATCGTGTCGCCGTCGATTGTGATCGGGACCCCGGCACGGGAGAGCCGATCGGTGAGGGTCGCGAGGTGCTCCGGAACGCATGCGGTGACGCGGACCGTCCCGCGGGTGATGGCACCCGCCATGAGATAGGTGCCGGCTTCGATCCGGTCCGGGACGATCGAGTGCTCGGCCGCGCCGAGAGCTTCGACCCCCTCGATCGAGATGGTGTCGGTGCCCGCGCCGGTGATCTTCGCCCCCATGCGCACCAGCAGGTCGGCCAGATCGATCACCTCCGGCTCCATCGCGCAATGGCGCAGCACCGTGCGCCCCTCGGCGAGGCTCGCCGCCATCAGCAGGTTCTCGGTGCCCGTGACCGTGCGCCCCGGGAAGGTGATGTCCGCGCCGTGCAGCCGGGTGGATCGGGCGGTGATGTACCCGTGGACAAGATCGACCTCGGCCCCTAGCCGCGACAGCCCCTCGAGATGCAGATTGATCGGGCGCTCGCCGATCGCGCACCCGCCCGGCAGGGAGACCCGCGCCCGCCCCGTGCGGGCCAGCAGCGGCCCGAGCACCAGCACGGAGGCGCGCATCGTGCGGACGAGATCGTAGGGCGCTTCGGGCTCCCCGATGCCCGGGACCCGGACGACGCACGGGCCCTCGGCCGTCACCGACGCCTGCCCGCCGAGATGCTCCAGCACGCGCAGCATCGTGATCACGTCGCGCACGCGGGGCACGTTGCGCAGCGTGAGCGGCTGGTCGGTGAGGAGGGCCGCCGCCAGGGCGGGCAGCGCCGCGTTCTTCGCGCCGCTGATCCTGACGGTCCCTTCGAGCGGCCGGCCGCCGCGAATCCTGATCTTGTCCAAGGGTCCGGCTCCAGGAGACAGAACGTGTTGGGGCGCCGTCATTATAGTGAGGCGCCGCTCGGGCCTTCAACCACGCGGCGGGCGCCGTTTCCTTGACAGGTCCCCGGGGGCGCCGCTATCTTCAAGCACCCTCAAGTCTTGCGCCGGGTGAAAGGAACGTCATGCCGATGTACGAGTACGAGTGCACCAAGTGCCATCACCGGTTCGAGGTGATCCAGAAATTCTCCGATGCGCCCAGGACGAAGTGCCCCAAGTGCAAGGGACCGCTGCAGAAGCTGCTCTCGGCGCCTGCCATCCAGTTCAAGGGGACGGGGTGGTACGTGACCGACTATGGCGGCAAGTCGGGCGGGGGAGGCTCCTCCAATTCCAGGGGGAAGGACAGCTCGCCGAAGAAGGACGACACGGCGCCCGCAAGCGAGACCAAGGACAAGGGCCCGGCCAAGAAAGACTGATCCCGCCTTCTACCGGCGGCGTTTCGGACGACCGTCGAGCTCCAGCGACAGCAGATACTCCCGGAAAGGCTCGCCGAGGTCCTTCCGCCTGAGCGCGTATTCCACCGTGGCCTTCAGGAACCCCAGCTTGTTGCCGGTGTCATACCGCGTGCCCTCGAACCGGAACCCGTGGATCGGCTGCTCGGCGAGAAGCGACTTGAGGGCATCGGTAAGCTGGATCTCGCCGCGCCGGTCGGCCCGCGTCTTCTCCAGATGGGTGAAGATCTCCGGTGTCAGGATGTAACGTCCGATGATAGCGAGGTTGGACGGGGCCTTCGCAGGCGTGGGCTTCTCCACCAGGTTGCTGAGTCTGTAGAGACGATCGCCTTCCGGTGTCCCGGCGATGACCCCGTAATGCTGGGTGCGGCTCCGCTCGACCTCCTCCAGTGCGACGATGGAGTTGGATAGCCGGTCGAAGGCCCGGATCATCTGCTTCATCGCCGGGACCTTCGCATCGATCACGTCGTCTCCGAGGAAGACGGCGAACGGTTCGTGGCCCACGAGCTCCTTCGCCGTGAGGATGGCGTGTCCGAGACCCAGCGCCTCCTTCTGCCGGATGTACGAGACCCGGATCATGTCGGAGATCTTCCTCAGGGTCCGGAGCTTTTCGATATCGCCGCGCTGCTGGAGGATGTGCTCCAGCTCGAACGAGATGTCGAAATGGTCCTCGATGGCGTTCTTGCCGCGGCCCGTTACGATGATGATGTCGGAGATCCCCGAGGCGACCGCCTCCTCGATGACGTACTGGATGACGGGCTTGTCCACCAGCGGGAGCATTTCCTTAGGCTGCGCCTTGGTGGCGGGCAGGAATCGCGTGCCGAGTCCAGCGGCTGGAAAGACGGCCTTGCGGATCTTCATCACACCTCCTTCGGGCCGCCTAGTATAACCCAACAGTCCCTCCCGGCCGGTGCCGGCGCATTGACACCACCGGAGCACTGTCGTAGACTCGCTGCTCGAACGACGGGGTTTAACCATAGGGAAACACAGAAGATGCTGGATCTGTCCTTTGTCCGGGAAAATCTCGATCTCGTGCGGTCCAAGCTCGCCGACCGTCGTTCCGGTATAGACCTCGATCCGTTCGTGCGCCTCGACGAGGAGCGCCGGGCGCTTCTCAAGGATGTCGAGGGTCTCAAGCAGCGGCGCAACAAGGCGAACGAGGAGATCACGCGGCTGAAGAAGGCGGGACAGGACGCCGCCGATGTAATCGGGGAAGGCAAACGCCTGGCCGAGGAGATCAAGGGGTTCGATGGGCGGCTGAAGGAGATCCAGGCCGCCATCGAGGCCTTCCTGATGGGGCTGCCGAACCTGCCTCACGACTCGGTGCCGGTGGGCGCCGACGCGTCGGACAACGTGGTCGTGAGGACCTGGGGCGAAAAGCCCTCGTTCGACTTCAACCCGCGCGCCCACTGGGAGATCGGCGAGGCGCTCGGCATCATCGACTTCAAGCGGGCGGCACAGCTCGCCGGGGCACGCTTCGCCATCATGACCGGTGCGGGCGCGCGGCTCGAGCGTGCGTTGATCAACTTCATGCTCGACATCCAGACCCGCGAGAACGGCTACCGCGAGATCCTGCCTCCGTTCATGGTCAACACGAAGACCATGACCGGCACGGGACAGCTCCCCAAGTTCGAGGCGGACCTGTTCAAGGTGGCGGGAACCGACTACTGGCTGATCCCGACGGCCGAGGTGCCTCTCACGAACCTCCATGCCGGCGACGTGATGGACGAGGAGTCGC
The DNA here is from genome assembly GCA_963806495.1 of uncultured Acidobacteriota bacterium. GTDB lineage: Bacteria > Acidobacteriota > Polarisedimenticolia > JACPZX01 > DASXTC01 > CAWDYA01. Next base: position 59,473 of record CAWDYA010000002.1, read on the forward strand.
TGCCGCTGCGATATACGGCCTACACACCGTGCTTCCGCAGCGAGGCCGGCTCGTACGGCAAGGACGTGCGGGGGCTGATCCGGCTACACCAGTTCGACAAGGTCGAGCTGGTGTCGATCACCCGGCCCGAGTCCTCGTACGACGAGCTGGAGCGGTTGACCGGCAACGCCGAGGAGATCCTGAAGCGTCTCGGGCTGCATTATCGCGTCGTGGCCCTGTGCACCGGCGACATGGGGCCCGCCTCGGCCCGCACCTACGACATCGAGGTGTGGCTTCCGTCGGAGGGCGGAGCCTTCCGCGAGATCTCGTCGTGCTCGAACTGCGAGGCGTTCCAGGCGCGCCGCGCCGACATCCGGTTCCGGCGCCGCGGGCAGAAGGGGACCGAGCTGGCCCACACGCTCAACGGGTCGGGCCTCGCCGTGGGCCGTACCCTGGTGGCGGTGCTGGAGAACTACCAGCAGGCCGACGGCAGTGTCGTCATCCCCGATGCGCTGCGGCCCTTCATGGACGGCCTCGATCGGATCGCGTAGATTGCCCTCTCGACGGAGGGATGGCCGAGCGGCTGAAGGCGACGGTCTTGAAAACCGTTGATCCGCAAGGATCCGTGGGTTCGAATCCCACTCCCTCCGCCATGCGCAACAACGCACCGAGCGTCCTCGATCCGCTTCCCCTCCACCAACGCCCTTACGTCTGCTGGAAGCCTCGATGGAAGGTCTGTTAGACTCCCACGGATGAAAAAACGGTGGCGGGAAGGGTTGCTGTGGCTCCTGGCGCTCGCCGCCGTCAGGGTCGGCATCATGCTCGCCATGGGGTGGCTCACCGGCGGGCGCCACTTCACCGACGACTGGAAGCGCCAGCTCGGTTTCCTCGACGACCCGTTCCAGATTCTCATGGCCCGCAAGGGCCACGGCTACGCGCATTACCCCCCCTTGCAGCCGATTGTCACCTGGCTGATGGCCACGCCGTTCACGGGGCTGAGCTCCTTCTATACCATCCGGTGTTTCTCCATTCTGGGCGAGCTGCTGGCCTGGCCGTTGATCTGGGCGCTGTTCCTGCAGGCGGTGCCCCGAACACGAACGCAGCGCATTCTGGCTCTGACCTACGTACTGATGCCCGTCGGGTGGCTCACGACCTCGCTGTTCGCGCAGGAGGAACCCCTCTCCCTCATCTGCCTGGCCGGGGTGCTGCTCCTGGCGTGGAAGGGCAGGTTCGACGCGGCGGCGATCCTGTCCGGGATCGGAGTGGTGACGGCCAAAGTCTACTTCCTGATCCCGCTGCTGGCGCTGGTGTTGTCACCGAGCCTCAGCGACCGGCGGGGGATCCTGAGGAGGGCCGCGCTCGGCGCCGCGCCGATCATCGTCATCTACGGTTTCGTGGGGGCACGGCTTCTGATGCAGCAAGAGCCGTCGCCGCTGCTCGAGTTCACGCCGGCCGGAATCCACAGCACTTCGATCTGGGTTTTGATTCGTGACTGGCTGGGTCTGTCGCTCGAGACGACGAAGCGCGTGTCGATGGTAACCGGCCTGATAGCCGGGCTGTTGCCGCTGGCGGTTGCGAAGGCGAAGGGGGTCCGGTGCGAGAAACTGACCCAACTGCGCGTGATCACGACGATGATGCTGTTCGTCTTCATGTGGTTCTACCACTGCGATCCGGAGTACTACCTCATTGTGGCGCCGTTCGTTCTGCTCGCGCTCCCGCTGGCGGGCGCCATCGCGGCGGTCGTGGCCGGGTTCGCGCTCCCGTATGCGATCAACCTGTTCTACGCGGTGGATCGGGCGCGTCACGTGGATGTCGGGGCGGGCAAGACGGTTTTCGTGAACCTGTACGACAGGTTCATCCCGTTCGATCCCGCCCTGATGCACACCTTCTCGCTGCTTGCCCTTTGTGCCGTCAGCCTCTGGATCACCGTCTGGCTGACGCTGGCCATCGCCAGAGCCGATTGACGCGATGTCACGGCGGTGTCGGTTCCCGGTGATGCGCGGACTCACCCTATCCCCCCCTCCTGCGATACAATCGCCCGGTGACGACCCGCACCCAGCCGGCGGCCGACACGGCTCCCGGCGCCGCCGGCCCCGCCCTCGTCGTCATCCCCGCGCTGCTGTTCTATCTGCTCACCCTGGCCCCCGGTCTGTTGTGGGGTGACTCCGCCAAGTTCCAGTGGATGGCCTGGGCCGGGTGGCTCCGCTTCGACGAGGCGGGGCATCCACTCTGGGTGCTGCTGCTGAATCCGTTCTGCCACGTGCCCGGCGTCAGCCCCGCGCTTGCGTGCAATCTCTCCTCCGCGCTCCTCGCGGCGATGGCGCTGTGGCCGGCGTACCGGATCATGCGCCGGCTCGGCGCCTCGGCCGAAGCCTCCTGGATCGCGTGTCTCGCCCTCGCCGTCTCCCACACTTACTGGTTTCACGCCGTCATCACCGAGGTCTACGCTCTCAACAGCCTGGTGACGCTGGTCCTGCTGGACACCGTGATGGCATTCTCGGAGCCGGGACCCGGCCCGCCGGCGCCCGCGATCGCCTGGGGCGCGCTGGGGCTGATCTGGGGCCTCGCTTCGGGCAACCATGCCCTGGTCGCACTCTGGCTTCCCGGTTATGCCTGGTTCATCGGCAGGGGCTGGAGGGCAGGCGTCGTCCGGCTGCCGGGATGCGTCGCGGCCGCCGCGGGCGCCGCGCTGGGGTGGATGCCGATCTTCGCGGTCCGGATGACCCGCGCCAAGGGAGCCACCGTCGCTCAGGTGGCGGAGCGTCTGTGGCACGGGGCGTGGCATCACGAAACAATCGGCCGCGACCTGCTCGCCGCCGGCGGCTACATGCTCTATCAGTTCCCCGTTCCGCTGTTGCTCGCCGGTGCCGTCCTCGGCCTGTGGAGGGTGCGGCGTGGCGAGCGGGCGGGGCTGCTGCTCCTCTATGGGGTCAACGCGGTGTTCGCCTTCGACTTTCAGGTGAAGGACCGCTTCGCCTTCTTCCTGCCGTCGTACCTCATCGTGGCGCTGCTGGCGGGACCGGGGCTGGATCCCGTTCTCGCCGGACTGCGCCGACTCGCACCCGGCGGTGCCGCCGTGGCGCTCGTATTCATCCTGTGCGTCGCGGCGCCGCCGCTTTTCTACCACGCGGCGCCGGCGCTGGCCGAGGCCGGCCTGCTGCCCGCTGTCGGTGCGGTCAGGCGGCTGCCAGGGCGCGACTCGGCCCGCTACTACCTCGACCCGGACAAGAGAGGCGACGAAGGTGCGCGACGGTTCGCTGAGGGCGCGCTCCAGGCGATGGACCGCGATGCGGTCCTGCTGGCCGACGCCATGCTGGCCGAGCCGCTCAACTACCTGCAAATCGTCGAGGGGCGCCGCCCCGACGTCCTGGTAACGTGGATGGTGCCGGGCAGGCAGACGACCGCCGCCCGCTCCTGGGCGCGCTCGGGGCGTCCCGTCTATGTCGGCGCGCTCGACGCCTATTACGACGTGGCGGGCCTCTCGGCCGTCTTCGACATCGAGCCGGCGGGCCCTGTCTACCGGCTCGAGCGGGTCGCCCTGGCGGGCACCCTGCCGCCGTCGGGCTTTTCTCGCCCGTCGCGCTTCTCGGCCCAGTCTCGTTGAGCCGGCTGTAACCCACGACTGGCGCGGCACACGCCGGGAACCTATGTTAGCCCGGACCATCAATCTCAATCTCGGCCCCGTCCGCATCCGCCGCATCGTGTCCGCCTCACAGAAAGCGGGCGGGGCCGTTCTGAATAGGGTCGCCCGGAACCGTCGCCCCAGACGTCCCCCTCACGGGTGGCCCCTACGGAAGGCCGGCCGGATCCCGACGCGATCGGGGCGGCCGGCCTTTCAACTTCAGGGGAGACCGGCTTGACTTGGGCTCATCCACGGCCCATGATGCGTGGTCCCGTCATCAATGGCAGCACCCGCATCCCATGGAGGTCACCGTGAAATCGATCGCCGTCGTCTTCGTCCTGGCCGCCGCCTGCAGCGGGCTCGCACTCGCCGCCGGAGAGGCGCCTCAATCGCAGACCGCCGCGGAGCCCGAGCACATCGTGGTCCAGCACATCCTCATCTCGTTTGCGGGAAAGCTCCCCGGCAAGGACGTCACCCGCACGCAGGAGGAGGCCAAGAAGCTCGCGTACGAGGTGCTGGAGCAGGCGCGCAAGGGAGAGGACTACGACGCGCTGGTGCAGAAGTACACGGACGACAAGGCCCCCGGCATCTACGGGATGGCGAACCTCGGTGTCACGCCCGGCGCAGGAGAGTACCCGCGCAACCGCATGGTGGCCGCGTTCGGCGACGTCGGCTTCAAGCTGCAGGTGGGCGAAATCGGTATCGCGGACTTCGATCCGAAGACGAGCCCCTATGGGTACCACATCATCAAGAGGATCAAGTAGCTCCGGGTCGCGCAAGGTGGGAGAGCTCGAACGTCTCGGCGCGGACGGGATGGATTATCTTGTGCTCGGTGTGGACGCGCCCGGGTTCGAGCAGCTCACCGCCGGGCAGCGGACGCTGAGTTACTGGCTGTATCGCGCCGCGGTGGCGGGCGACCGCATCTACACCGACCAGAACCACCGCCATGCCCTCGAGATCCAGGAGCTGCTCGAGGCGACCTACGTCGCCTCCGAAGGTCTGGAAGAGGGGATCCGCGCGGGAATCCACGAGTACCTCAAATACCTCTGGATCAACCACGGGCAGTACGACGGCGACAATCACACCAAGATTGTACCCCGGCTGATGACACCGGCGACGCTCGCCGAAGCCGCACGATTCGCCGCAGCCCGGGGAGGCGACATGAAGCTGCTCCCTGGGGAGGACCTCGAGGCGAAGCTGACGCGGCTCGCGCCGCACATCTTCGATGCGCAGGTCGAGCCGCTCCAGAGCAACGAGGCCGCCGGCGCCGACGTGGTGGCCACGAGTGCGGTCAATCTGTACGATCCGCTTCTCACATCGGCGATGCTCGACGCATTGTCGCCGGAGTGGCGCGAGCGGCTCAACGTGCGCTTCGCCCACGAGGAAGGCCGGGTGGTCCCGCAGGTGTACCGGGTGGGCGGCCGGTATGGGAGCGACCTCGAGACGGTGGTCTTCTTTCTCGAGAGGGCGGCCGCCGAGGCCGAGAGCGAGGAGCAGCGCGATGGGCTGCGGTCCCTGATCGAGCACTACACGACGGGCGACGAGGAGGCCTTCCGTCGCTACTCGGTCCACTGGCTGCGCTCCTCCACCACCGTGGACTACCTCAACGGGTTCATCGAGCAGTACAACGATCCGCGCGGGGTCATCGGCCAGTTCGAGGCGAACGTCAGCTTCGTCGCCGATTCGGTGCTGATCGGGCGGCTCGCCGACAGCGCGACGTACTTCGAGCAGCGGATGCCGTGGCCCGACCGCTACAAGCGCACCCGCATCGAGCGGCCGGTCGCCAACGTGGTCAACGTGATCGTCGAGACGGGCGACGCGGGGCCGATGTCGCCGGCGGCCTACAATCTGCCCAACTATGCAGATCTCCGCCGTGATCACGGAAGCAAGAACATCGTGCTGAACAATATCGAGTCGGCCCGTTCGCCGCGGATCCAGGAGGACATGTACGCGGAGTTCTACCTGCCCCGTTTCCGTGACAACATCCGCCGGCACTTCGACGACGGTCGCAAGTGGCTCGTGTACATGCACGAGGTGATCGGGCACGGCTCGGGCCAGGCCGAGCCGGATCTGGCGTCGGATCCGCGCGCCCTCATCGGGCGGGCGTACTCCGCGCTCGAGGAGTGCCGTTCCGATCTCGTGGCGCTGTATCACATCTGTGACCCGCGTCTCGTCGAGATAGGGGCCTTCGATGCCGGCGCGCGTGACGGTGTCGTGGAGGCCGCCTACATGGGGTACCTGCAGGGCCACATGAACAGGTACCGTTCGATCCCTTCGGAGACGGTGCGGGAGGCGCACCGCCGCGGGGCCGAGCTGATCCTGCAGTACCTGACGCGGGGCGGGGAGTCGGGCGAGCGCGACTTCGGCGTGCGCATCGTGCGCGAGCGGGGCGACTACTTCGTCGATCTGACCAGTGTCGAGAAGGCGCGGGACGGGGTTGCGGAGATCCTGCGCACCCTGCAGACGATCAAGTCCACCGGAAACGGCGACGCCGCGATCCGGATCTTCGAAAGGTTCGGGACCCATCTGGATCCCGGCATCTGGCGCAACATCCGTCAGCGCTCGGAGCGGCTGCGGATCCCGCGCGCCACGGCGTTCGTGTTCCCCCGGCTCGAGCCGGTCGTGCGTGATGGACGCGTCGTGGACGCCACCCTGCACGTCGACGAGGATTTGACCGCGCAACAGCTCCGGCTGGCGCGGATGCGGCTCAGCCGCTCGATCCCGTAGGCCCGCCGGCCAGCCAGGCGGCCACGCCCTGCATGCCGGCCGCCAGATCGACGCGCGGCTCCCATCCCAGCTCCCGCCGCGCCCGGTCGATGCTGTAGGTGCAGCGGGCGGTCAGCAGACGCAATCCCATGCGCGACAGGGGCGGCCGCCGGCCGATGAGCCGCCCGGCCCCCTCCAGGGCGAGCACCAGAGGCCACGCCGCGGCCACGGGCAGCGAGATCCGCGGCGGCGGCACACCCGCGGCCCGCGCCAGCGCACCGAGATACGTCTTCCAGGTGACCGGCGCCCCGTCGGTGACGATGTAGTCTCGCCCGGCGGCGGCCGGCGCGCCTTCAGCCGCCTCGATCGCGTCCGCGAGGTTGTCCACGTGCGTGGTGTTGATCAGGCCACGGCCGCCTCCGATCAGGATCATCCGGCCCGACCGCATCGCATCGACCAGCTTCACCACCCACTCCCCGGCGCGGGGGCCGTAGACATCGCCGGGGCGCAGGATGGTGCCCGGCAGCCCCGCGTCCTGCGCCTCGCGCACCGCCTTCTCCGCCTCCATCTTGCTGTCACCGTACGGCAGCCCGATGTGGCGGAAGGGGGAGTCCTCGGCGATCCCCTCCACCGGGGGCATCCCGTAGACGCTCACGCTGCTGATGTAGATGAGACGGACGGCCCCGGCTTCGCGCGCCCAGGCGGCCATGGCACGCGTGCCGCCGGCGTTGACACGCATGTACTCGCGCGCGTCGCCCCAGCCCCCCATCATCGCGGCGCAGTGGATCACCGTGCCCGGGCGGGTTCCGGCGAGAGCACGGCCCAGACCGCCCGTATCGGTGATGTCGGCCTCGACCCGCCGGACTCCGGGCGGGAGATGGTCGAACGCCCTGCCGGGCAGATCGATCGCCACGACCGGCCGGCCGGATGCGGCGTACCGCCCGGCGACCTGCCCCCCGATGAACCCCGCGGCTCCCGTGATCACCACGGCGCCGTCGCGATCGTGACCGTTCATGGCAGGGCGGCAGTCTACCAGCAAAGCGGGCTCCTTGCCCCGCGCGGTGAATGGCTGCTATGCTGCCGTGTCCTCGAAGGAAAGGGCAAGCGATCGACGCCGCGGAGAGGTGCTGGAGTGGCTGATCAGGGCGCCCTGCTAAGGCGTTAGCCGGGTAACCGGCTCGGGGGTTCGAATCCCCCCCTCTCCGCCAGCGCGCGACACCCCCACAGCTCGAAGGATCCCCCATGAGCGACAGGCGATCCCCGCTGCTGACGGTCGACCTCATCATCATGCCGCCGGGCGACCCGGGCCGGGTCGTCCTCGTCCGCCGGCGCTTCCCGCCCGAGGGCTGGGCGCTGCCGGGTGGTTATGTCGAATGGGGGGAGACCGTCGAGACCGCCGCCGCGCGGGAGGCGAAGGAGGAGACGGGGCTGACGGTGAGGCTGACCCGGCAGTTTCATGTCTATTCCGATCCCGCGCGTGACACCCGCGGCCATCACGTCACGGTCGTGTTTCTGGCCGAGGCGTCGGGAGAGCCGGAGGGAGGCGACGACGCCGCCGAGGCCCGGATATTCGATCGGCAACGGCTCCCCGCGCCGATCGCCTTCGATCATGCGGCAATTCTGGACGACTTCATCCGGGGCCGCTACTGAGCGGGGGGGCTACTTGGCCCGCTCCTGGTAAGAGCCGTCCTCGGTGGAGACCCGGATCATCTCGCCGGGGCCGATGAACGACGGGACCTGCACGGTGAGACCGGTATCGGTGACGGCGGGCTTGCGCTGCGCCGAGGCGGTCGCGCCCTTGATCTCGGGCGCCGTGTCCACCACCTTCATGTCGACGGTGAGCGGCATCTCGATCGCGACCGGGGCGCCCTCGTGGAACTCCACCTTGAGCTTCAGATTGGGGATCAGATAGTTCACGGCGTCGCCGAGCGTGTCGCGGTGGATGTGCACCTGCTCGTAGGTCTCGGTGTTCATGAAGTGAAAGTCGTCGCCGTCCTGGTACAGGTACTCCATCTCCGTCTCGTCCAGATAGACGCGCTCCACCATGTCCTCAGAGCGGAACCGGTGATCCATCTGGTTGCCGCTTCGCAGGTTTCTCAGCTTCGACTGCACCATCCCGCGCCAGTTGCCCGGCGTGATGTGCGTCGTGGACATGACAATGTAGAGATCGTTGTTCATCCGGACGCACATGCCTTTCTTGAGTCCCGTCGCCTTGACCTGGTCAGCCATCGTCTCCTCTTATTTGACCTGGCTCATCCGTTCGAGGAAAGGGCCGGGCTTCTCGAAGCCCGTCAGCCGGAGATCGCGCCTCTCCGCACCATCCGCGCCGAAGAACACGATGGTGGGGGCGCCCATGATGTCGTACTTCTGCTGCAGCGCGCGAACCGGCCCGGAAACCTGGCTGGTGATGTCCGCTTTCAGGGTGGCGAAACGCTTCGAGGCGGCCACCACCGCGGGGTCGCTGAAGGTGAAGTGCTCGAGCTCCTTGCAGGGGAGGCACCAGTCGGCCGTGAAATCGACGATGGCCGGACGGCCCTGCGCCCCGGCGTCAGCGAGCGCTCCCTCGCTGAACGGCTGCCAGTCGACGCCGACCGAGGCGCGCGTGGGGATGACGAGCGCGGCGGCGATCGCGAGACAGGCCGCGGCCGTGGCGAACCGAGCGGCGCGGAAGCCGGTCGAGCGGATCGGCGACCCTTCCACGAATCCCAGATAGACGGCCGACACGAACAGCACCACAGGGATCGAGAACGAAGCCACGGGGGCCGGCAGGAGCGGGTTGACGAAGTAGAACGCCATGGCGAACATGATGCAGCCGAACACTTTCTTCACCCAGACCATCCAGGCGCCGGCCCGCGGCAGGCCGGTCGCCGCCCCCGTGAACCCTCCCAGCAGCAGGTACGGGACGCCGAGTCCCAGCGCCAGCACGAAGAAGAGCCAGAATCCCAGAAGGGGACTTCCCACCTGGCCGACGTAGGCCAGCAGGCTGACCACGAAGGGGCCGACGCAGGGCGCCGCCACCAGGCCGACGGTGAGCCCCATGAACAGGGCGCCGCCGTAGCCGGGGCGCGAGCCGATGCGGCTTCGCAGCGCCGACGGTACCTGGATGTCGTACAGGCCGAACATGGACAGCCCGAGCCCCACCATGACCACCGCCACGAAGATGAGGGCCAGCGGGCTCTGCAGCACCGATCCGAGGACGCTGCCGGTGGAGGCCGCCAGCACTCCCAGGGCCGAATAGGTGCAGCACATGCCGAGCACGTACAGCGAGGCCAGGGTGAAGGTCCGCGAAGGTCTGCCCGCCGCCTGGCCCCCGAAGTAGGCCATGGTGATCGGGATCAGCGGATAGACACACGGGGTCAGGTTGAGAGCCAGGCCGCCGAGAAAAATGAGCGCCAGGGCGCCGCCCCATCCGAGCTGCTCCACCCATCTCGAGACCGTGTTGCCGGCGGCGGTGTCGCCCCCGCTCACGCCGCCGGGGGGCGGCTGCGCCGGGAAGGCGCCTCCACTGAAGCGGATACCCGAGAAGATCTTCTCGTTTATCGCGTTGATCGGCTCGTCGGGTGCCGCAATCGGCAGGCTCAGCTCGACAGGGATGCGCGCGGGCGCCAGGCAGGAAGTGTCGTTGCACGCCTGAACCGTGAGCGTGATCTTCAGCGTGCGGGCCCCGGGCGCGGCGTCGCGGGCCGCCGACCCCTCCACGCCGATCAGGGCGCGGCCTTCATACACCTTGAGCGGCTTGCCGTCCGTGAACGAAAACGCTCTTTCCACGAACGCCGGGTATATCGGCTCGCCGAACGTGATCCCGGACAACGCCTCGTTCTTCTCGAACTCGATCTTCGTGGGGATCAGGTAGTCGAAGGTCGGCTCGTGGGCGTTGATGTGCCAGCCATCGTCGATATCCACCGCGACAGCGAGCCGGAACGCGGAGCCGGGGGGCACACGGTCGAAGGAGAGGTAGGCGCTGGCCTTCACCACGCGGCCGGAGGTGAACGCCTGCGCGCGCGGTGCCCCGCCCGCTGCCAGCAGAGCCAGCGCGGCGAACGCGGTCCATGAGAGTCGTCTGGGCATGGTCATCCTGTCGGTGATGTCGCCGAGAAGGTGATTCTAGCATCACCCCGGGCCGCCCAACGGCGGCCGGCGTGAAAACCCGCTAGAGAGGTGGCTGCGCGGGGTAGAGCCGGACCGCCTCGTTGAAAAGGGTGAGCCGTTCGTCCGCGAGAGCCATGATCGTCCCCGCCGCATAGCGTCCCTCGGCGTCCATCCGCCCGGCGGGGACGCCCGTGAGAGTCTCGATCCCCTCCTCCACCCTTCGCACGGGGAAGATATGGAACCGGCGCCGGCGCACCGCCTCTACCACCTCCTCGTCGAGCATCAGGTCTCCGACATTGGCCTCGGGCACGACCACTCCCTGATCGCCCCGCAAGCCCCTGTCGGCGCACACCTTGAAAAACCCCTCGATCTTCTCGTTTATGCCCCCGACGGGCTGGATGCCGCCCTTCTGGTCCACCGAGCCGGTCACGGCGATCCCCTGGCGGATCGGGATGCCCGACAGGGCCGACAGCAACGCGTACACCTCCGTGGAGGAGGCCGAGTCGCCGTCGATCCCGACATACGACTGCTCGAAGGCGAGACTGGCCGTCAGCGTCACCGGCCTGGACGCCCCGAACCGCTCGCGCAGGAATCCGCCGATGATCAGGATCCCCTTGGTGTGGGCGCTGCCGGACAGCCGGGCCTCACGCTCGATGTTGATCACGCCCGACGTGCCGGGGGACACGGTCGCGGTGATACGGGCAGGCAGGCCGTACGCGTAACCGCCCGCTTCCTCCACGACGAGTCCGTTCACCTGGCCGACGCGGGCTCCCTGGACGTCGATGAATATCTGCTCCTGCCGGATCATCTCCCGCAATTTGTCCTCGGGCAGGCTGCGCCGGACCCGCGACTCCCGGATCGCCGTTCTGACGTGCCGGGCCAGGATCCTGCGGCCCGATCGATCCTGACTCTTCCAGTAGCTCGCCTCGCGGAGCAGATCGGCGATGTCGCCGAAGCGGGTGGACAGCTTGCCCTGCCGCCCCGCGCGGCGCGCCCCGTGCTCGGCCACTGCGGCGATGGCCGCGGGGTCGGGATCCCCGAGCGACTCGGCGGTGCAGAGCTTCCTGACGAAAGCGGCGTACTGTCTCAGGTTCTTGGGAGTCAGGTCCATCTCCTGATCGAAGTCGGCAAAGACCTTGAAGATCTTCCTGAAATCGGGCTCCTCCTGGAGAAGCGACTCGTACGTGTCCCGATGCCCGATCAGGATCACCTTCACGTCGATCGGTATCGGCTGCGGCTTGAGGGTGACGGTCGGCATGTAGGCCGCGGATCTCTCCTCCAGGATGGCCAGCGAGCGGCTGGTCAGGCTGCGTTTGAGCTGCTTCCACACCTCCGACTCCGAGAACAGGTCCTCGGCGGTGACCACCAGGTACCCGCCGTCCGCCGCGAGCAGGCTGCCGCCGCGGACGTGTCGGAAGTCGGAGGTCCAGTGTCCCGACGTGTCGATCGACTTCTCGAAGTAGCCGAACAATCGTGGATAGGTCGGGTGCGTCTCCACGACGACGGGACAGTCACCGTGTCTGCGGGAGTCGAACACCACGTTCACCTCGAGGCGGCCCAGGAGTGATGCGGCCCTGTCCCGGTCATCCGCACCGTCGTCGGACCCGTCCGGCTCGACCGTACCCCCACCCTCGGGGATAGGCTCCCTCCCGCGGCCGGCGAGAGCGACCCGCTTGAGCAGATCGAGGTGGGCGATCACTTCGTCGAGCGCCTCGCGCAGGAAGCTGCCGACCGTGGCTTCCGCCTCGCCCTTGAGGCGGCCGGCTATGGCGTCGAGCCTCTCCTGGAGGACGCCTCTCACGTCCTTGCGCTCCAGGTCGCCGATCGCCGCCTCCATCCTCGCCAGCAGGTCGCGGCTCTGTCGCGCGGTCGCCTCCAGACTCTGCCGCAGCTCTTCGTGCTGGCGCAGAAGGGCACGATGTCTCGTGCGCGAGAGCTTCTTCGCGGCGGCCAGCGTCTCCAGCTCGGACATCGCGACCGCCTGCCCGTCGATCATCGGGAACAGCTCGGGCCGGCTGGTGTTTCCCTCGCGGACCCGCTTGAGAGCGAACCCCTGCCGCTCCGCGCGGCGCTCGAAACGCTCGATCAGGCGGTCCCCCTCGCCCTCGTATTTCGCGGCCACGCGCTCCCGCCTCCGGGAGTGCGCCGCGCTTTCCAGGACGCGGCGCACATCGGGCTCGATCTTCCTTGCGAACCGCTCCATGTCGGATCGAAGCTGATGTTCCGGACCCTCGCGGGAGACTGAGCAGGCGCGGCTCGTCGGGTTTGGTGAAGTTGTGCACGTAGCAGCGGTCGGGCGGCAGGGGGCAGTACCCCTTGATCCTGTTGAGTATCTGCTGGACCGTGGTGGCCCGCCCCGTTCCTGTGAGGCCGCAGACGAAGACGTTGTAGCCCGGCCCGTACAGCCGGATGCCGAGCTTGAGGGCCTTGATGGCCCGGTCCTGGCCGATGATCCCGATGAGGGAGGCGTCCTTGTCGGCCCGTGAGATGTCCTGCCTCGTCAGCCGGCAGGTCCAGCGGAGACGCTCGGCCTTCAGCTCGCGCGGCCTTGCCGCGGCGGCCCGTGAGGGGCGGCCTGACGGCTTCCTCCTCGGCATCGTGGCCCTCCTGCGGGACCCGTCGGGGCGCCCGGAGCGCGAGTATACCCCACAGGACATGCCCGGCAGGAGAGACCCCAGGAGCCCTAGTGGCCCCCGAAGACCCAGCCCACCCCCAGATTGAAGACATGGTCCGTGAGCTGGTCCACCGAGTCGCCGTCCGGGTAGACGGCCACCACCTGCCCCTCGACCCGGATGTTGAGCACGGGGCCGAGGAAGAAACGGACGCCGGCGCCGGCGTAGGCCAGCGGATTGGTCTCGTCGGTCAGGACGTAGCTGCCGTAGTAGTCGTCCTCGCTCACCTGGAGATTCTGGAAGCCGGCGCCCGCCATCAGGAAGGGGGAGACCGCCGCGTTCGGGATGATGTTGAACACGTAGCCCATCTTGAACGTGGACAGATCGACGTTCAGGTACGACGGATAGTCCGGCTGGGTCCGTATGAAATCGAGGGAGAACTCCAGCTCGTGATGAGGGACGAAGACGATGGCGAACCGGCCGCCGAGGCCGACTTCGTTGTCGACGTTCGACTCGTTGTCGAAGTCGGCACCGGTCAGGTACGCGCCGACCTCCATGCTGCGCTCCCGCATCTCCGCCCGCGGCGCCGAGGGCAGGCAGAGCAGGACGGTGGATGCCACGGCGAAAATGAGGACTTTCTTCACGGTCACCTCCAGGGTTTTGGTACGTGCCACATGATGCACGATACGTCGCCGCCCGGGGCGGTGCAACCGGGCGGGAGCCGGCTCGCGTTGACCTGTCGCGCGGGTGTCGCTAAAATGACGCCCCTCGATCGAAGCCATTGTCAAACCGTCGGTTGCACACCGAGGCCGCATGAGCGCCGAAACACCCCGAGTCCGTTTCGCCCCGAGCCCCACCGGCTTTCTCCATGTCGGCGGGGCGCGGACGGCCCTGTTCAACTGGCTGCACGCCCGGCGCACGGGAGGCGTCTTCATCCTGCGGATCGAGGACACCGACGCGGCGCGATCGTCCGAAGAAATGGTCCGGGAGATCCTCGAGGGGCTGGCCTGGCTCGGTATCACTCATGACGAAGGGCCGTTTCTGCAGTCGACGTTCCGCGACGAGCACGTTCGAAAGGCCGGGCGCCTCCTCGAGGAGGGCAAGGCGTACCGTTGCTTCTGCTCGACCGAGGAGCTGGCGCGGCGCCGGGAGGCCGCGCCCGAGCGCAACGTCGCGTGGAAATACGACCGGCGTTGCCTGGCGGTCGACCAGGAGACCTCACGGGGACGCGCCGCGTCGGGCGAGCCGTTCTGCGTCCGGTTCCGCGTGCCCGACGGCCGGACCGGCTATCACGATCTCGTGCACGGCGAGACGCGGTTCGACAACGCCGACATCGAGGATTTCGTGCTTCTGCGCACCGACGGCTCTCCGACATACAACCTGTCGTGCGTGTCGGACGACACCGACATGCGGATCACGCACGTCATTCGCGGCGACGACCACATCTCGAACACACCCAAGCAGATCCTGCTTTACGAAGGACTCGGCTCGAGAGTGCCCGGCTTCGGCCATCTTCCCCTGATCCTCGGCGAGGACAAGAAGCGGCTGTCGAAGCGGCACGGCGCGGTCTCCGTCACCGAGTACCGCCGCGAGGGATACCTGGCCGAGGCGTTGTTCAACTTCCTGGCCCTGCTGGGCTGGTCGCCGGGAGGGGACCGCGAGATCATGACCAGGGACGAGATGATCGGGGCGTTCTCCTTCGAAGGGGTAGGCTCCCGGAGCGCGGTCTTCGATCACGAGAAGCTGTCCTGGATGAACGGAGAATACATACGGAGGCTCACGGGCGGCGATCTCGCCGTGATGGCCCGCCCCTGGCTGGAGCGGGCCGGGCTGTGGGCGGACGGGCCGGACGATCCGGGGCGCCGGGAACGTCTCGCCGCGATCTGCGATCTGGTCAAGCCGCGATGCCGCGTGCTGCCCGACGTGGCCCGCGCCGCCCTCCCGTTCATGAGCGACTCGTTCGACTACGATCCCGAGGCCGAGGTGAAGCATTTCGGGGCCGACGAAGCGGCGGATCGTCTCGAGGCGCTCGCCGACGTATTGCGCGATCTCGAACCGTTCGACGAGGCCGGTCTCGAGGCCGCGCTGCGCGGTCTGGCGGAACGGTTCGGGGTCAAGGCCGGGGCGTTGATCCACCCCGCGCGGCTTGCCCTCACGGGCTCGAGCGTCAGCCCGGGCATCTTCGCCGTCATGGCGGTGATGGGGCGTTCCGATGTCCTGGCGCGGCTCGACCGCGCCGTCCGGCACATCCGGGCCAACCGGTCCGGGTCTCCCGCAGGATAGAGAATCAACTGAGTGAGGAGCGAGTTGCGATGAATCATCCGACGACGATCCGTTTCGTCACGGACGAGTACCGGGGCCTCGCCGACCGGTTCGGCCCCGAGACGATCATGGTGGCGACCCATGCAGGCTGGGAAGTGTCGGCGATCGTGGTCGTGCACAACACGACCCGCGGCCCGGCCATGGGCGGGCTCCGAATGGTCCCCGATGCCTCGGTCGAGGAGGTGCTCGATCTGGCGCGTGCGATGACCTACAAGAACGCGGGCGCCTCGCTGGAGTACGGCGGCGGCAAATCGGCCCTCGCGGCGGACCCGGCCCGGTTCCCCAAGGGCTCGCCCGAGCGCCGCGAGCTGATGACCTGGTACGCCGGGCTGCTCGAGCACGTGCCCGCATACACTCCCGGCCCCGACATGTTCACGGACGAGCAGGACATGCAGCTCATCTTCGAGGTCGCCGGCCGGTCGATCGGACGGCCAGCTGACAAGGGGGGTATCCCGATCGACGCGCTCGGCCTCACGTCGCTCGGCTGCGTGGCGGATTCTCGCGATGGCGATTGAGGGGGGGCATCTGCCGGGCGCCACCGGCATGAAGGGACTGAGGCTCGGTATCGAGGGGTTCGGCAACGTCGGCGCCGGCATCGGCCGGATGGTGAGCCACGAAGGTGCCCTCGTGGTGGCCGCGAGCGATCTTCCCGATCCGGCGCGCGACTATGGCGGGGTCGTGCACCACCCCGGAGGGCTCGACGTGGACGCGCTGATGCAGGCTCGAGCGCGGGGCCGCTCGATCATCGAGACCACCCAACCGGGAGTGACGGTCCTGAGCGGGGCGGAGTCGCTCAAACGGCTGTTCGAGATTCGAGGCCGATGTGCTGGTTCCGGCGGCGCGCACGGACACCGTGGACCTCAATCTGGCTCGCCGGATGCGGACGCGGTTCGTCCTGGAGGCGGCCAACAAGCCGCTGTCGGCGGAGGCCGAGCAGCACCTGCACGAACGCGGCGTGCTGTGCAGCGTCGACTATCTCACCAACTGTGGCGGCATCGTGGCCTGCGCGGAGGAACTCGACGAGGTCAGCCGTCCGCTCGGCACGCTGCGTCTGCCGCGGGCGGTCGGCAGGATCGTCGCCACGGTGCGCGCCAACGCCTCCGCCGTCTACGGTCTCTCGAAGCGCGAGGGGATCACGCCTCGCGCCGCGGCCGAACGGATCGTGGAGCCGCGTATCGCGGGCTGAGCTTCAGCGGCGCCGCAGGCGGCCCGGGTTGCCGCTCCTGCTTCGGCTGTGATACGCTTCGCGCCGGATTTACAAGGAGTTACGTCACGTCCGCGCTCGAGACTTCCACCAGCCCGAAGCAGCCAACACGGACCATCCGGCTTCTCGTTCGGGCCGGCTGGATATCGGCGTTGCTGCTCATCTTCGGTCTGAGCTTCGGCGCCAGCTTCTACATGACGGTCCGGACCGTTTTCTTCGGCCGCGAGGTCGAGGTTCCCGATATCGTGAACATGCCGGTCGAGGAGGCGCGTGAGGCCCTGGGCAGGTCCGAGCTGTATCTCGAGACCGCCTCGGAGCGTTACGACGACCGGATCGAGAAGGGACGCGTGCAGTCGCAGGATCCGCCGGCGGGTGCAACGATAAAGAAGGACCGCAAGGTGCGTGTGACCATCAGCCTCGGCCCTCTGGAGGTGCCGATACCCGAGGTACGTGGTCAGACGCTGCGTACGGCGAAGATCACCCTTCAGCACTCGGGCATACCGGCGGGCCGAGCCACCTTCACACACGCAACCGACGCGCCGGCCGACACCGTCCTCGCACAGGACCCGCTTCCCACGGACGACTCGAAGGCCGATGTCCCCCAGGGGCCGGGGCCGAGGGGCGAGGGGGCCGTCGACATGCTGGTGAGCCTCGGGCCCGCCACGAGCAGCTATGTCATGCCCGACCTCACCGACCACAGCCTCGCGCAGGTGCGCGCGTTCGCCGACCGTGCCGGCCTCAGGCTCGGAGCGGTGAGACGGGAGCCGGCGGGACGGGCCGCACGGGGGCTCGTGGTGCGCCAGTACCCGAAAGCCGGCTACCGGATTGGCCGGCAGGACATCATCAGCCTGGTTCTGGGAGAGTAGGGAAGCCCCCTCGGGGGCACAACGCACAAGGGAGACGCGCCGTGGCCGTGCTGGCACCCTCGATCCTCTCGGCGGACTTCAGCCGGCTTGCCGATCAGATCCACGACGTCGAGACAGCCGGAGCACGCATGCTGCACCTCGACGTGATGGACGGCCACTTCGTGCCGAACATCACCATCGGCCCGCCGGTGATCCGCTCGATCCGGCGCGCCACCGCTCTGACGCTCGATGCCCATCTGATGATCGAGAACGCCGACGCATTCATCGACGACTTCGTATCGGCGGGCGCCGACATGATCTCCGTCCACGTCGAGGCGTGCCGGCACCTTCATCGCACGGTCACATCGATCCAGGCGAAGGGAAGACAGGCGGGCGTCGTTCTCAATCCGGCCACGTCTCTCGAGACGCTCGAGGAGATTCTGCCGGTCGCCGATTACGTGCTTCTCATGTCGGTCAACCCGGGCTGGGGCGGCCAGGCGTTCATCCCGCGTGTCATGGGCAAGATTCGGGCGCTCAAGGAGCGAATCGCCGCCGCCGGCCTCGCCACCCAGATCGAGGTGGACGGCGGCGTTACGGCCGACAACATCGCCGACCTCGCCGCGGCCGGCGCGGATATCATCGTCGCCGGCAGCTCCGTGTTCGGCGGGGACGACGCGAGGGGAGCCGCCGCCGGCCTCATCGCCCGTCTGCCCGGCTCGTGAACATGACGGTGTCGAGGCGGCCATGCTGACGGGTGAGGTGACCCTGCGGGTCAGGTATCCCGAGACGGATCAGATGGGTGTCGTGCACCACAGCCACTTCCTCGTGTGGTTCGAGATGGGGCGGACGGAGCTGATGCGGGACAACGGCTGCACCTACGCGGATCTGGAGAAGGAGGGTGTGATGATGCCCGTCATCGAAGCCTCCTGCCGGTACCTCAGCCCCGCCCGGTACGACGAGGTGCTCACCATCCGCACGCGTGTCAGCGAGGTGAGCCGTGTGCGGGCGCGGTTCGCGTACGAGGTGGTCCGGCCTTCCGACGGGCGGCTGCTCGCCACCGGCAGCACGCGTCACGCGGCCACCGATCGCCGCGGCGTTCCCTGCCGGATGCCGCAGAGGGTCGTGGCGCTCTTCACGGACGAGGCGGGCGTCGTCGATGGGTGATTCGAAGCTGCGACCCGCGGCCTGCGTGGCGATCCTCGCCCTTCTCCTGGTCACGGCCGGATGCGGCGGGCGGGCCACCCACAAGAAGAAGGACCCGTTCGCCGGGATGAGCGCGCAGCAGGTGTACGACCTCGGCATGAAACAGTACCGGAAGAAGAAATACGCCAAGGCCCGCGACACCCTGCAGGCGGCGCTGAGCCGGGAGGGCTCCACCCCGGCGATGATCGCCAACGTCCACCTCGCACTCGCCGACTCCTTCTTCTACGACGGTGGTCTGCTGAATCTCGCCGAGGCGCAGAGCCGGTACACGAACTTCCTCACGTTCTACCCGAACCACGAGCGCGCCGACTACGCGCAGTACCAGCTCGGCCTGTGCTATCTGAGGCAGGCGGCGAACCCCGACCGCGACCAGGCGCAGACCCGCAAGGCGCTCTCGGAGCTCCTGAAGGTGTCGTCGGCGTACCCCAACAGTGAATTCGTCCTCCCTGCGGCGCACAAGGCCGATGAGGCGCGCGAGCTGCTCGCGGAGCACGATTACCGGATCGGTTACTTCTACTTCAAACGGAAGGACTACCGGGGCGCCGTGGCACGGCTCAAGGACATTCTCGACGAGTATCCGGCCTACTCACGCAAGGCCGATGTGTACCTCACCCTGGGCCGGTCGCTCATCGCGCTGGAACGCCAGGACGAGGGAGCGCTGTACCTGCACAAGCTGGTCGCCGAATTTCCCGGGAGCCGTCAGGCCACCAGGGCGGAGGAGGTGCTGGACGAAACCCCGCCCGAGGATCCGGAGCCGTCGTGAAGACCGGGCGGATTGCCAGCCTCGCCGCCGCGATCGCCGGCAGGGAAGCGGAGCGCACCGAGGCGCGCCGGGCCGCACGCGGGATGGCCGACCGGTTGCACGCCGATGTGGCCGGAGCGATCGATGTCTTCCGCCGCGTGACACGCGAGCGCGGCGCACCCCACCTGGATCTGATCGACCTGGGTCCGGTGGAGCCTGACGACAAGAGCGTGCGAGCCTTTCAGTTCAGGCTCCGGCGCGGCCGGCACGTGGCCGTCGTGGTGTGCAAGGACCGCGGCGAGGTGATGCTGGTCGGCCCGTTCAGGCGTGGGGGAACCGAGGGACCCTGTCGTCCCGTGCGCTCGCCTCAGCGCGGCGCACCGGGAGAGGAGATTGAGGGGGCGCTCGAGGGGCTCGTGGCCGATCTCATCGAGGCTTCCTTCGCGAAGTGATCGCCCGCCGCGGGATGGTATGCTGCCCCGACGGGATCATCAGCCGAAAACGGAGGGTTCATGAGCGACCATGTCTACAAGATGACGGAACTGACCGGTTCTTCCAAGACGTCGATCGATGACGCAATCCGGAACGCGGTTGCCCGCGCCGGCAAGACGCTCAGGAACATGAGGTGGCTCGAGGTGACCGACACGCGGGCCCATCTCGAGGACGGAAAGATCGCTCACTGGCAGGTGACGGTGAAGATCGGCTTCACCCTGGACTAGACTGGCGGCCCGCGGCCGCCACCGCCCCGGCCAGGCCCGCCTCCAGCGCGGTGGCCAGCTCGCGCATCGTGGCGAATCGCTGCTCGCGGTCCTTGGCGAGCGCCTTCAGGATCAGGTCGTTGAGCCAGACCGGGAGATCGGGAGCGATGTCGCGGGGCGGCCGCGGCTGCTCGCCGAGATGTTTGTAGGCGATCACGCTCGGTGTGTCGCCCACGAACGGCTCGCGCCCCGTGAATACGAAGTACATGACCACGCCGAGCGAGTAAACGTCGGTCCGGGCGTCGAGCTCCAGATCCTGGACCTGCTCGGGCGACATGTACTTTGGCGATCCCATCACGAAGCCGGCGGTCGTCATGTCCACGCCCTGGGACGCGCGCGCGATTCCGAAGTCGAGGATCTTCGGGGTGACGCCGTCCTTGAGCAGAATGTTCTGCGGCTTGATGTCACGGTGGATGATCCCGAGCGCGTGCGCCGATTCGATGCCGTGCGCCACGTCCACCATGAGCCGGACCGCCTGGGGCACGTCGAGCTTCACCCTCAGACGCACCCATTGCTCGAGGTTCAGCCCGTCGATGTACTCCATGGTGATGTACTTGTGCTCCTTCCAGGTGCCCAGGTCGTAGACCTTGACGACGTTGGGATGGGAGATGCGCCGCGTCGTCTTGATCTCGCGCAGGAACCGTTCCACCTGGCGCCCTTCGGCATCGCCCGCCCGCAGGACCTTCAGGGCGACCGGCTCGTCGAGATCGCGATCCAGCGCCTGGTAGATCCGCCCCATCCCGCCGATGCCGATCTCCCGCACGATCTCGTACCGGTCGGCGATGATGACGCCGGGCACGATGGCCGAGGCCTTCAGCTCGTCGAGCACCTGTGAAATCGATCGGTAGCGGCGCGTCTTGTCCTTCTCGAGGCACCGCTCGATGATCTTGCGCAGGAACCCCGGCAGGAGCCGATCCACCTTGGTGGGGAACGGCGGGGCGACGTTGAGATGGTCGAACGCGGCGGTGTCGGCCGGGAACGGAGGCTCGCCGAGAAGCATCTCGTACAGCAGGATCCCCACCGCGTAGATGTCCGAGCGCTCGTCCACCCGCTCCGATTTGAGCGCCTCGGGGGAGGCGTAGCAGATGGCGCGCCCCTCGGTGGCCGAGGGGTCGCTCATGCGCGCCTTCAGTCCGAAGTCCGAGATCTTGACCTGGTCGTGCGGGCAGACGAAGACGTTCTCGGGGCGCAGATCGCGGTGGATGATCCCCTTGCGGTGGGCGTGGGAGAGCAGGTCGCAGACCTGTGTCGCGAACTCCATCACCCGCGCCGGCTCGAGGCGGATCTTCTCGTCGAGCATCTCCCTGAGCGTCCGTCCGTCGACCAGCTCCTCGATGATGTAGCGTCCCTCGCGATCCTCGCCGATACCGTAGACGTTGACCAGATTCGGGTGGTTCAGCTCTGACGTCCGCTGCGCCTCACGCAGGAACCGGTTGATCATGTCGGGGGCCGAGGACGAGGCGGGCGGGTAGCGTTTCGCCGCCACCTTCCGCTGCAGCACCCGATCGTACGCCTCGAGCACGAGAGCGTAGCGCCCCTGGCCGAGCTTGCGGGTCACCTCCAGACGGCCGGAGATATTGGCCGCGATTCCCTGCGGGGTCGGCTGGCTCGGACGAAGGGAGTCCCCGAGCACCTGCTTCTGGGTCACGCCCGTGGTGGTGTGCCCGACCTGCTGCGCCAGCAGCTTCACCCGGTCGGCGACGTCCTCATGGTGGTAGTCGATCGACAGGACCTTCTCGTACAGCCGGCACGCCTCCTCGATCCGGCCCATCTGCTCGTAGGTGAGCGCGAGGTGGTACAGCGTCTTGGTCTTGTCCTTCTCGTCGGCGGTCAGCTTGAGCGCGGTCTCGAACTTGTCGACCGCCGGGGCGTACAGCCCCTGCTCGAAGAAGAGCGTGCCGAGCGAGAACGAGGCGCGGCCGAAGTCGGGGTCGGAGCGCTGGACCTGCTGGAGGATCCGGATCGCCTGGCTCGTGTCCTTCCGTGACAGGTGAATGCGTGCCGCTTCGAGCGGGCGGCCCGCGGCCACGAAGGTCCGCGCGGCCTCGGCGGGAAAGC
The DNA here is from genome assembly GCA_963806495.1 of uncultured Acidobacteriota bacterium. Lineage (GTDB taxonomy): Bacteria > Acidobacteriota > Polarisedimenticolia > JACPZX01 > DASXTC01 > CAWDYA01. The sequence continues at coordinate 81,613 of CAWDYA010000002.1, forward strand.
GGGCCTTCTCGTACGCCTTCGCGGCATTGAGATACTCGCGGGCCCGTTCGTAGGCGCCGGCCGCCTCGCGATGCCGCCCCACGCCCGAGTAGAGATCGGCCGCCCGGATGAACTCGCCTTCCGCGGCGAAGAGATCCGCGGCCCTGCCGAGATCGCCTCCGCTCTCGAAGCACTCCGCGGCCCTGAACGCCAGCCCCTGCGTCAGGAACACCTCGGCCGCCTTCTCGAAACGGCCGGAGCGCAGGTACAGGTCGCCGAGCATGCGGGGCTCGATTGTGGTGCCCGGCTCCTCCTCCACGAGCCTCAGCGCTTCGGCGTAGTTCTCCTGGCGGATGAGCAGGGCCGCGGCCTGGTCGTTGCGGCCCGCCTTGCGATACGCCTGCACGGCCTGGTCGAACAGTTCCGCCTCCTCGAGAAACGGCGCCGCTTTCACGAACTGGCCGGCTTTCAGGTAGAGGATCCCGGCGAACCGGGCGTATTTCGCGACCCGTCGCTGCCCGTCGTCGAACGCCAGCGGGCCTGTGTCGAGCGCGTTGCCCGGCTCGGGCCGCATCAGGCGCTCGTACAGGGAGGCCGCCTTGGCGTTGTCTCCCGCCTGGGCGAACATGTAGGCGGCCTTCTCGTACTGGCCGCCCATCTCGTAGTAGGCGGCAGCGGCCTGGTGGTTGCCCATCCGCTCCTCGATCTCGGCCGCCTTGACATACAGACCGGCCCGCTCGTACATCATGGCGGCCTTCTTCTTGAGCCCCGCGCGCATGTACATCTCCGCCGCCTGGGGCGCGTCGCCGCCGCTGCTGAAATAGCCGGCCGCCTGGGCGTACTCTCCGATGCGGGCCGCGAGGTTGCCGGCCAGCAGGTAGTGTTTCCCCTCGAGGTAGTAGGCGATGGCGTCGAGCGGATGTCCCGCCATGTCGCACAGGTCCCCCGCGCGCGAGTAGTCGCCGGCGCGCGCCATCCGCCGCGCCTCGCGGAGAAGATCCTTCATAGCGGAAGCATCCCGGTGCGGCCCGTCCTGACCGCGATGGCGTCGAGACGGGGATAGGCGCGGATGAGGCTCTCCTCGGCTCTCACCGGGCGGCCCTCGATCGCGTGCAGAAGCTCGAGCGCGTTGGCCGGCGCCTTGCCGCGATAGTGGTTGTTGGCGATGATGAAGACGTCCGCGTCGCCGCCGGCCTTGCGCTGGAGCTGGCGGATCCGGCCGACCCATTCGGCGATCTCCTCGTGGCTGTAAAGATAGTCGTAGCGCTGATCGCGGCCCGCGTCCTTGCGGAACCAGGCCTCGGCGTTTCGTCCGTGCAGTCGCACGTAGCCGATGCGCCCGGTCATGATGCTCGACGGTCCGATCGAGGTCCGCGAGGCGGGCTGATCCACGTTGCAGAAGCCGGCGCCGCGCGCGTCGAGCATGCGGAGCGGCTCCTCGTCGAGCCACGATGCGTGCCGCAGCTCGACGGCGAGCGGGTAGTCCGCGAACCGGTCGAGAAGCGATTGCAGATAGGCGGCGGACCCGCGGTTGCGCGAGAACGAATGAGGGAACTGGATCAACAGCGCCCCGAGTCGTCCGGCTTCGACGAGCGGAGCGATCCCGTCCTTGAAGGCGCGTTCCTCCCGGGCATGGGAAACATCACGCCGGTGGGTGAATCCCTGCCACAGCTTCGCGGTGAACCGGAACCGCGGCTTGTCAGACACCCGCGCCACCCAGCTCCGGGTCATGCGCAGCGTGGGCGGGCGGTAGAAGGTGACGTTGATCTCGATGGTGTCGAACATACCCGACACGATCGAGAGCGCCTGACGCGATCCGGCGGCCCCTTTCGGATAGACGACACCCTCCCAGTCGGGATACGACCATCCGGCGGTGCCGATCCGAAGCATCGTGCCTCCGTCCTCCCGTTTCGGGCCGTGAACCCCCGTGATCCGCGCGCCTCACCCGGCCCGCGGTGCGGCACACCATGCCTCTGAAGGGCGACGACCCTCGGATCCCGGCGTGTTGAATTATGGTGACGGAAGGGGGGGTGGGCAACCGCCGGCGCCGCGTGATCGATTGTCGGGATTCTCGGGTTCCAGCGCCACGGCGAGGCCCGACAGCTCCTCGAGCCGCTCGCCGAGCGGCGAGGCCACGATGGTGAGGCCGTCCGTCAGGACGGGCCAGCAGAGCCTGCGGACCTCGGCCCTGACCGGCTCGAGCAGCAGGTCGCCCGCCTGGTAGCCGAGCGTGCCCAGGATGACGACTCCCGGGTTCAGGATGAAGACGACGTTGGCGATGCCCCGCGCGAGCAGAAGGGCTGTCTCGCGCAGGAACGCGGCCGCCCAGGCGTCCCCCGCACGCGCCGCCTCGACCAGGTGGCGGGCGGTGACACGGTCCGGCGCCCCGGCCGCGGCACGCAGGGCCTCGGGCATCTCGTCGAACCGCTCGCCCAGGCGGGCCGCGATGCCGCTTCCCGAGGCGACCGCCTCGAGGCATCCGCGGTTGCCGCAGCCGCAACGGGGACCGTCCGGGACGACAATCTGATGGCCGATCTCGCCGGCGTTGAAGGCCGCCCCCCGGTACAGGCGCCCGTCGAGGATCAGGCCGCCGCCGATGCCGGTGCTCATGGTCAGGAACACGGCGTGGGGGTGCCCACGGGCAGCCCCGAACAACAGCTCCGCGAGGGCGCAGGCGTTGGCGTCGTTCTCGATACGGACCTGTGTCTCGTCGATGCCGAGCCCCCCGGCCACCAGGGCCCTCAGCGGCACGCGGTCCCATCCGGGCAGGTTGGGCGGGCAATCCACGAGGCCGGCGACCGGATCCAGCGGACCGGCGATGCTGATGCCGGCGCACACCGGCAACCCGAACCCTTCCATCGCATCCCGGCAGATCCGCAGCGTGCGCTCCACCACGCGCTCGGGGCCCTCGGCGGCCAGGGTGGGGGCGCGCTTCTTGCGGAGCAGATCGCCGGCCGCTGTCATCGCCGAGGCGGCGATCTTGGTGCCGCCGATGTCGAGCGAGAGGTAGACCTCCATCCGGCCATTCTAACAGTGCGGTGACGGACGGGGGGGGAAGGGCGGACTATTCCTCGAGGATGCTGCGCGTGATGTGGTAGCGCGATTCCTGCAGTCGGACCAGGTCGTCGCGGACGAAGTTGAGCCCGACGACCATGAAGTCGAAGTGATCGGCCAGGCGACGATACAGCTCGGCCTCCTGCGCGTGCGGGCCGACGTCGAAGTTACCGACCATCCGGTAGGATTCCTTGCCGGTCTCGATCCAGTCGAGCCACCGGTCGAGGCGCCACCAGTTGCGGCGCGACTTGATGTGCTCGGGGAACATCCCGGTGAAGAAGAGGGTGAAGTCGCCGATGTGCTTCCTCACGCTGCGCTCCCGGTCGAGCGACCGCGCATGGTGCCGGATGTCGCTCTCCAGGAGCATCTCGCCGACGTCCTCGAGCCGGCGGCCCCGCGAGTCGCGGATCTTGTAGAGGCGATCGGTGTGGGTGAAATCGGCCAGGACGCCGGCCACGTAATGGGGGATCTCGCGTTCCCGGAGCCCGACCTTGGTGAAGTTACGCTCGGTCAGCGATTCGAGCAGCTCGGATAGGGGGTGTTCCTTCATGACCGGGCAAATCTTAATGCACGGATGTGTCCGAAGCAAGGTGAGCCATGGCCGTCCGCGTGGCTGACTCGCTGCCATCGAGCTGAATCACCTGCTCGAACTCCCGCACCGCCTCGTGGGACATCCCCCGTTCGAGGAAGATCGCACCCCGGGCGCACAGGGCGTTGCAGAGGGTTGCCCGGTCCGGGTCGTCGTGGATGGCTCGGCGCAGCTCGGACAGGGCGCTCTCGTAGTCCTTCTTGCGCGCGTAGGCGCGCCCGAGGACGAGACGCGCCGAAGGGAAATCGGGAGAGAGGTCGAGCGCCCGACGGCAGAGCTGGATGACGTGATCCGGATCGCCCGGCTCGGCGCGGGCGGCCCGCTCGAAGAGGTGAAACGCCTCGAAGCTCAAACGCCCCTCGGAGAGCTTCCGCGCCAGGTCGAGGTACTCGCGCACCATGTAGAAGCCGGGCGCCTCCCTTTCGGTGATTGTGAACTCCTCGAGCGCGGCGTCGTATCGTCGGGCGCGCAGATGAACGTAACCGAGCTGGTAATGGGGGTTGGCCCACCCGGGAGCGATCGCCGCGGCGCGCCGGAACGCCTCTTCCGCCGCACCCAGCCTGCCCGCGGCACTGTGCGCCCATCCTGTGTCGAACGCGGCGTGCGCGTCGCGCAACGGAGCCTCGCGTTCCACGTGACGCGAGAAGGCGGTGACGGCGCGGCGCGGGAGCCTGAAGCGCGATTTCAACCTCAGCGATGTCAAAGCGCCATCGACAGCTCCCTCGGCGACGTGGATGATCAACCCGGGCTCGCGTCTCAGCTCGACGACCCCCTCGTCCGAGGCGCCGGCGAACAAATCGTTGCCGTGGGTGTGGATCACCGACCAGGCATGCGCCGGCAGCGCGTAGAGCACCTTCTCCAGCCGCACGGCCAGCCCGCGCACCTCGGCGAGGACCGAGCCCGGGTCGACGTCGTTTTCCGCCGCCACCAGTTTCGCGATGGTCCCGAGGCTCGCCGTTCCATCCATCAACGCCCAGCAACGCGCCGCGACGGCGTTCAGGCCCAGCCCCTCCACCTGCCCGGGCAGGCTGACGATCAGCTCGCCGCTGTCGTGCTGCTCCAGCGCGGCGGGGTTCCTGCGGTACACCGACGACGCGGGAGGCGTCCACGCGGCGTCCCTGGCACCGGCCGCGGCCTGCCGGTCCCGGAGCAGCCGCCGGACGGCCAGGGTGGTGGCCATGATCGCGAGCGCGAGCATGAGGACGCGCGGGTCCAATCCGACCTCCAGGTTCCGATCCCGCAACATGGCGGAACCGCATGACAGGAAAAATAGTACGGGGGAGGGCGGCGATCGTCAACGCGCGATCCGCGAAGCTACCGTCTCAGGAGGGAGATCAGCCAGAGGAGTCCGGTAAGAACGAGGCTGCAGAAAAGGCAGGTCCCGAGCGGGAGATACAGGGTGAACCCGGGTCTCCGGATGAGGACATCGCCGGGCAAGCGCCAACCACGGGGCAGGCGGCCGTCCGAGAGCAGGAGCGCGGCCCCGGCGGCCGCGAGCAGCAGCCCGGCGACGAGCAGCAGGCGGCCGAGACCGGCGACGGTTTCGGGTTGTCCTTCGGGAAACATGCCCTGTAGTGTAGGGGCCGGCGCAACCCTGCTTCAACGACCGAGCCGTCTTTTGACTCGCCCGTCCGCCTTGGCTAACATGCCTTCTCCATGTCGCAGAATCCCGGTCACGGCAGTCTGGACGCGATTTTCCGGCCCCGTTCGGTCGCCGTCATCGGCGCCTCGCGGGATCGCACCTCCATCGGCCGCGAGATCCTCCACAACATCATCGAGTACGAGTTCAATGGCACGGTCTTCCCGGTCAACCCGAAGGCGACGACGGTGCACTCTCTCAAGAGCTACCCGGACGTGGTCTCGATCCCCGACCCGATCGATCTCGCCGTGATCGTGGTGCCGCGGCAGCACGTGGCCGGTGTGGTGGACCAGTGCGGTCGCAAGGGGGTCAAGGGAGCGGTCGTCATCACGGCCGGATTCAAGGAGGTGGGCGGCGAGGGCGTGCAGCGCGAGCTGGAGCTCGTCGAGAAGATTCGCGGTTACGGGATGCGGCTGGTGGGGCCGAACTGCATGGGGGTGGTGAACACCGACCCCGATGTCCGTCTCAACGCCACCTTCGCCAAGGCGGTGCCGCTGGCGGGCGATGCCACCGGCAAGATCGGGTTCATCTCCCAGAGCGGCGCCCTCGGCGAAGCGATCCTGGCGAACGCACGCGATCTCAACCTCGGCATCTCGATGTTCGCCAGCACCGGGAACAAGGCCGACATCTCGGGCAACGACCTGCTGGAGTACTGGGAGGATGACCCGAGCGTGTCGATCATCCTCATGTACCTCGAGTCGTTCGGCAACCCGGACAAGTTCACGCAGATCGCCCGGCGCATCACGCGCAAGAAGCCGATCCTCGCAGTCAAGGCGGGACGCACCACCTCGGGCGCCCGGGCGGCGAGCACGCACACCGGGTCGATGGCGGGGCTGGACGTGGCCGTGGAGAGCCTGCTCGGGCAATGCGGCGTCATCCGCGCCGCCACGATCGAGGAGATGTTCGTCTACGCGCAGACGCTGTCGAAGCAGCCGATCCCGGCGGGAGGGCGCATCGGCATCGTGACCAACGCCGGCGGTCCGGGGATACTCGCCGCCGACGCCTGCGAGAACCTGGGGCTGGCGCTGCCGCAGCTCTCGCCGGCATCGCTCGACGCCCTGCGAAAGGTGCTGCCTCCGGAGGGGACGCCCGCGAACCCGATCGACTTGATCGCCAGCGCCGGGCCGGAGAGGTACGAGCCGGCCGTCCGGATAGCCCTCGAAGACGACACCATCGATGCGCTGCTGGTGATCTTCGTCTCGCCGATCATGATCGACGCGCACGCGGTGGCGCGCGCGATCGTCTCCTCGGCCACGGCCTACGCCGGCCGGCCCAAGCCGATCGTCACCTGCTTCATGGGCAAGGTCGGCTGGGAAGAGGGGATACGCGAGCTGGAGGGAAACGGGATCCCGGTCTACCGGTTCCCCGAGCTGGCGGCCGAGGGGCTGGCCGCCGCCGTCCGGTACCGCGGCATCCTGTCGCGGGAGGAGGGCGAGCGGGTCACGTTCGAGGTCGAGGGGAGCCGGGCCGCCCTGATCACCGCCGCCGCGGCGGGCGCCGGGCGCGATGCGCTGGGGATCCTGGAAGCGAAGGACCTTCTCGAGGCGTACGGTATCCCCTTCACGCCATGCCGCCGGGTGGTCTCGCCCGCCGAGGCGATCGCGTTCGGTCTCGAGGCGGGCTATCCGATCGTCCTGAAGGCCGACTCGCCGGGCATCGTGCACAAGACGGAGCAGAAGGCGGTGCGGCTCGATCTGCGCAACGGGGACGAAGCGGGCGCGGCCTTTACCGAGCTGAACAAGGCGCTGAGGCGGATCGACCCGCAGGCCTCCATCATCGCACAGAAGATGATCAAGGGAGGCAAGGAGGTCATCCTCGGCGCCTTCCACGACCCTCAGTTCGGCCCTGTCGGCATGTTCGGTCTCGGGGGGATCTACGTGGAGGTCCTCAAGGACGTGGCGTTCAAGGTCCTGCCGATCACCGACCAGGACGCCGCCGAGATGATCCGGTCCATCAAGGGGTACCCGCTCCTGAGCGGGGTGCGCGGCGAGGCATCGGTGGACATCGCTTCGCTCGAGCGGATGCTGCTGCGGCTGAGCCAGCTCGTCATCGAGCGCGAGGAGATCGACTCGCTGGACATCAACCCTTTCATCGTCACCGTACCGGGCGAGCCCTCGATGGCGGTCGACGCGCGGATCCGCCTGAGACGCGCATGAGGCGCCGTCGGGTCGCACTCGCCATCGGTTTCGGACTGTCCCTCCTGGCGGCCGGCTGCCTCGGGCGGTACCTGCGTCTCGGTGTGGACGACCCCGAGGGACGGGAGCTCCTTCGCCGGTCGAATCTCGCCTACGCAAAGGACGACGGTCTGTACCTGGCGCGGGGCGATGCCTCCGGCGAGCGACGGGTGCTGGAGGCCTCCGACCTGGGGGAAGGCGGCGCTCTCTTCCAGCCGTCGCTTTCGCCCGACGGGACGCGGCTGCTGTTCGCCGGCCTCACCGGTCTCGACGTGCGCGACTCCTCGGGGCGGGATTTTCGGTCAACATCCTCACGCTCTCAGGCGGCTCCGTGACCGGATGGAGACAGGTACGTCTGGAGAAGATCGCGCCTCCGGGCGTCTCGGGTCGATACGAAGCGTTCGACGTGGCCGCGCTGGCCTGGTCGGCCGATGGGGAGCGGATCGCCCTGGGGATGAGCCGCACCGGGACCCCGGATCGGGTCGTACTGTTCGACAAGGCCGGCACGCCGCTGCACGCCTACGACCTCGGAGAATGGCGGTTCTCCCGGGTGGGCGGTATCTCGTGGTTTCCCGACGGCCGCGCGATCGCGCTGGGGCTCGAGGACCCCGCAGACGAGTCGGGGCGCGGCCTCGCAGCGCGCATGACGTTGGAGGACGGGACGGGGCGCGCTGGATCGATCGAGCGGATCGGCCCCGGCGCCTTCCCGGCGGTCTCGCCGGACGGGCGCCGGATCGCCGTGGTGGATTACCGTGACGAGATGTGGGACATGGTTCTGCTGACGCCTGAGGGGCGCGAGGTGCGGCGGTTCGCGCGTCCAGCCGGCCGCGCGCTGAACCGGCCTTTCTGGTCGCCGGACGGTCGGTACCTCTACTACTACAGTCTTGCCTCCACCGGCCCGCTCGGACTGATCGAGATCAGCATGCTGCGGTGCCTCGACACGCGTGACAGCCGCGTCTTCGACCTCGTCCGGCTCGGCTGATGCCGCGGGGCGTGTGCTACACTCCGCTGTCCACGGAGGTTCCCGCGTGCGCCGCTTCCCGGTCTTCCATCGCACCACCATCGTCTGCGTCCGCCACAAGGACCGCGTCGCTCTCGCCGGCGACGGGCAGGTGACGCTCAACAACACCGTGATGAAGCGCGGCGCGCGCAAGATCCGGCGGCTGCACAAGGACACGGTGATCGCCGGCTTCGCCGGCTCGGCGGCCGACGGTTTCGCCCTGCTGACCCGGTTCGAGGCGAAGCTGGAGGAGTTTCACGGCAATCTGGATCGCGCCGCCGTGGAGCTGGTCAAGGAATGGCGCACCGACCGGGCGCTGCGGCGTCTCGAGGCGCTGCTGATCGTGGCGGACGCCCGCAGGACGTTCCTGCTCTCGGGCACGGGGGATCTGATCGAGCCCGACGACGGCCTGATCGCGATTGGCTCCGGGGGGGCCTGTGCCCTCGCCGCCGCGCGCGCCATGGCCGCGCACAGCAGCCTCTCCGCGGCCGAGATCGCCCGCGAGGCGCTCACGATCGCCTCGGGGATCGACATCTACACGAACGACGCGATCGTCGTCGAGGAGCTCTGATGGTGTACTACATGCCCGGCGATACCGACGAGCTGGAGGCCGTGCCCGGCCGGCCGGCGGTGCCGGGCCGATCGCCCGGCGCGGAGGAGCTCTCCCCCGAGAGATCGTCGCCGAGCTCGACCGTTACATCGTCGGGCAGGGGCGGGCCAAGCGCGCCGTGGCGATCGCGCTGCGCAACAGGCTGCGGCGCCTGATGCTGCCCCCGCAGATGGCCGAGGAGATCGCGCCCAAGAACATCATCATGATCGGCCCGACCGGCGTGGGCAAGACAGAGATAGCCCGCCGCCTGTCCCGGCTGGCCCGCTCGCCCTTCATCAAGGTCGAAGCCACCAAGTTCACCGAGGTCGGCTACGTGGGCCGCGATGTGGAATCGATGGTCCGGGACCTCACCGAGATCTCAATCGACCTGGTGCGGCTCGAGCGCGTCGCGGAAGTCAGGGCGCGTGCGGCCGCCAACGTCGAGGAGCGGCTTCTCGGGCTGCTGCTGCCGGATAGGCACGCCGCACCGCCCGCCCCGCCTTCGGAGCCTCCCGGTAGCGAGGAGCCCGGCGAGCGTTACGCGCATACGCGAGAGGTGCTGAGAAAGCAGCTCGCCACCGGCGCGCTCGATGATCGCGTTATCGAGCTGGAGGTGCAGGCCGGGCCGCGTTCGATGCCCTTCCAGATCTTCAGCCAGCAGGGCATGGAGGAGATCAACTTCAACCTGAAGGAGATGATGCCCGGCATGTTCGGCGGCCAGACACGCCGGCGCAGGATGTCGATCCGCGAGGCGCGCGAGCACCTCCTGAAGGAAGAGGAGGACAAGCTGATCGACATGGACAACGTGACGCGCGACGCCATCACGAGGGTGGAGCAGTCGGGGATCGTCTTCCTCGACGAGATCGACAAGGTCGCCGGGCACGGCGGCGGGCAGAGCGGCCCCGACGTGTCGCGGGAGGGGGTGCAGCGCGATCTGCTTCCGATCATCGAGGGGACCACGGTGAGCACCAAATACGGGATGGTGCGGACGGATCACGTGCTCTTCATCGCCTCGGGCGCCTTCCACATGACGAAGCCCTCCGATCTGATGCCGGAGCTGCAGGGACGGTTCCCGATCCGGGTCGAGCTCGATTCTCTCGGCGCGGGCGACTTCGAGCGGATCCTGACCGAGCCGGAGAGCGCGCTCGTCAAGCAGTACGTGGCTTTGATGCAGGCGGAGGGTGTCGAGCTGGTCTTCACGCCCGACGGCATCAAGGCGATCGCCGACTTCGCGGTGACGGTGAACGAGCGCACCGAGAACATCGGCGCACGGCGGCTTCACACCCTGATGGAGAAGGTGCTCGACGAGATCCTGTTCGAAGGGGCCGACCTGGCCGGCCGGCGTCAGGTGATCGACGCGGCGTACGTCAACTCGAGGCTGGCCGATATCGTGGGGGACCAGGACCTGAGCCGCTACATCCTCTGAACCATCGATGCCTTCCTCTCTTATCCGGACCCGCACGTTCCCGCGCGCCCCGGCCGTGGCGGTCGTGTGCTGCCTGGCGCTTCCGCTGGTCGCGGCCGCGGCGGGCTGTGGAAAGAAGGGTCCGCCGCTGCCGCCGGTGCGGCTGGCTCCGACCAGGGTCGCGAAGGTGGGTGTGAAGCAGGTGGGAGGGCGGATCCTGTTGTCGTTTCCCCGGCCCGGGTCGCGCACCGACGAGACCACCCTGGGCCCGGACGCGGAAATCGAGATCTCCATGACGGCACGTGAGCCGGTGCCGGCGCGAGCCGAGGAGATCGTGGCCCACCCGGCGGTCGTCTGGTCGATTCCGGCCTCCGAGTGGCCGGCCTACGCCGCGGAGGGTCGTCTCGACGTCGGTCTGAGCATGGAGCGGCTCAGGGAGGGGCTCGAGCTGCCGGCGGAGGCGCCCGGGCTGACGGGCCGCCACCTGTCGTTCGTCGTCGTCGTGACCGAGCCTAAGAACCGCAGGTCCGAGCCGTCGGATATCGCCACCTTCGTCGTCTGCGGAATCCCCCGCCCGCGCCGCTCGACACCAGCGCGAGCGTGGTGGAGGAGGGGATTCTGCTGCGATGGGTCGCGCGCGCCGGGGTGACCGCAAAGTTCAACGTCTATCGCCAGGACCGGGGAGCCCCGACACCCGACAGACCGCTGGTCCCGGCACCTCTCGATGCCGGCCGGTACCTCGACACGGAGGCGGTCGAGGGAAAGCCGTACCGGTACTTCGTCCGCGCGACCGGAGCGGCGGCCGGATGCGAGAGCGCCGATGGTGCGGTCGTGCCGGCGACACGTGTGGATCTGTTCCCGCCCGCGCCACCGCAGGGGCTGGCCGCCGTGACCGAGCAGGGGGTCATCCGGCTCTTCTGGCGCCCCAACCGCGAGGCCGATCTCAGGGGGTATCGCGTGTATCGGGCGGAAGGGCCGGAGGCGGCGTGGCGGCTGGTGACGACGAAGGACCTCACCACGACCAGCTTCACCGACCCCGACGCCGTGCCGGGCGTGCGGTATAGTTACGCGGTCACCGCCCGGGATCTCGCCACGCCTCCCAACGAGAGCAACTTCTCGGTCCCGACGATCGAAACCCTGGAGAAGCACGAGTGAGCCCGCCACCGATCAAGTTCACGAAGATGTCGGCCGGGGGTAACGACTTCCTCGTCATCGACAATATCAGCGCCACGGGGGCCGACGCCGTGGCGGTGACGCCCGACCTGATCCGGCATGCGTGCGCCCGTGCTCTTTCGGTGGGAGGCGACGGGGTGATCGTCCTCGAGCCCTCGGATTCGGGCGAGCGTGCGGATGGTCTATTACAACGCCGACGGGGGGCGCGCGCGGTTGTGCGGCAACGGGGTGCGATGCGTGGCGCGGCTGGCGGCACTGAAACGGTTCGCCCCTCCCGACGCGATGACCATCGAGGCCGACGTCGGCGTGCTGCCGGCCGGCGTGGCGGAGGATCGACCCTGGTTCCGGCTGCCGCTCGGACGCCCTGCGGTGGAACGACGTGCCGTGGAGCTCGCCGGCACGCTCGACGAGGTTTCCCGGATCATCGACGCCACGCTGGTGACCGCCGGCGTGCCGCATCTGGTGGTCGAGACCCTCGACGCGCACGGCATGAGCCGCGACGCCTTCCTGGGCGTTGCACCGCGGCTGAGAAACCACCCCGACTTCGCGCCCGACGGGGTGAACGTCGACTTCATCACGATCCGTGACGAGAGCACGATCGACATACGCTGCTATGAGCGCGGCGTGGAAGCGGAGACCCTGTCGAGCGGCACGGGCTGTATCGCATCGGCGATCGCGGCGGTGCAGGGCGGCCGGGGCCGCTCGCCCCTCACATGCCGGTCCCGGGCCGGGCTGGTCAGCCAGGTGACGCTGTCGGAAGAGGCTGACGGGACGCTCGAGGCGACGCTCTCCGGCGACGCGCGGGTGATCTTCACCGCCGTCCTCCACGAGGAGGCGCTCTCGGGGTTCACGCCTTGAAGCTGCCGGAGAGCATTCCCGAGGGCCCGGAGAAGAAGCGCCATCCCAGGCTCAGCCTGGCGTGGAAGATGCTCACCATCTCCTTCGGCGTGAGCCTGGTGCTGCTCGGAATCGCGGGGCTGTTCCTCCCTATCCTGCAGGGCTGGCTGATGATCTTCGCGGGTCTCGCCGTGCTGAGCCCGCACAGCCGGCGCGCGCGATGGATCCTCAAGACGTTGAAGGAGAAGGTCGGGATCCACAGGAAGCCGGAGGACGGCGAGGCCGGCGGTGCGGTCGTCTCCGAGGCCGATGCGGAGCGGGACATGAAGACGGGATCATGAGCCGCGAGGTGTCCGTCCTGCAGGTCGACGCCTTCACGCGCCGCGCATTCGCCGGCAACCCGGCCGGCGTGGTGCTCGATGCGGAAGGGCTCGACGAGTCCGCGATGCTCGGGATCGCCCGGGAGATGAACCTCTCGGAGACCGCCTTCCTGCTGCGGCCGTCGGATGCCTCGGCCGACCTGCGCTTGCGGTGGTTCAGTCCGGCCTGCGAGGTCGATTCTCTGTGGACACGCCACCGTGGCCACTTTTCATGCGGCGCTGGAGGAAGGGCGTCTCGCGCCGGGGACCTATCGACTGGAGTGCCAGCGCGGCGTGCTGCCGGTCGAGGCGCGGCGCGGCCCTCAGGGACATCCGAGGGTGAGCCTCGGGCTGCCGGTTCCCGACCTCGCGCCCCTGGACCTGGCCACGTGCGGTCTCGACGCGGCACTCGGCCTGGACGATGCGGCGCTCGTCCGGATCCCGCCTCCGATGAGAACCGGCGAGTGGGCGCTCGTGCCGGTGGCAGGTCTTGAGAAGGTGCGCCGCCTGCGGCCCGACGGGAACGCCCTGCGCGCTCTGGCTGACGCCACGGGCCTGAAGAGCGTGATCGTGCTGACCACCGAGACGATCGAACCCGCTTCCCGCGTGCATCTGAGGATGTTCGCGCCGGCCTGGGGGATCGACGAAGACCCGGTCACCGGCTCGGCCCAGGGTCCGGTGGCGGCCTGGCTCGCGGCTCACGGGCTGCTCGAGCAGGCAAGCGCGGGGGGGCCTGAGCGGTACATCGCAGAGCAGGGCGACACGATGGGCCGACCCGGACGGGTGGCGGTGGAGGTACGGCGCGACGCCGAACAGGTCGTCTCCATCACCATCACCGGCGAGGCGATCACCGTGATGCGCGCCAGCCTCATCCTGCCGTAGGCGGGCCGGACTCCGTCTCGTCCCAGACGGACTCGAACAGAGCGATCGAGCCCGGTGCATGGCCCGCATAGTGGTTGTTGAAATAACCGAACAGATCGATCCGCCGGCCGAGAAGCCGACGCACCGCCGGCACCCAGGCCCGCATCTCGCGCGTCCGATCCTCGATCACCCGGTCCCACCGGGTCGTGCGCTCCTCGATCCCCCGCCGGTCTCCGAGCCATCGTACGTAAGCGAAACCGGCCGTTACCGGGTCGATCGCCTCGAGCAGCTGTTCGACTCGCGGCATCCAGGGGTGATCGATCAGCGCGAGCGCCACCCCGTGATCGCGCAGCACGTCGAGCAGCCGCGGCGCGAGCCACGTCCGGTTGCGGATCTCGAGGGCGAATCGGATGCCGCTCGGCAGGGAGGGGAGAAACGCCCTGAGGCGCTCGACGAAGACCGCGACCGTCATCCCCGACGCCTTGTTGAAGTACGGAAACTGCAGCAGCAAGGGGCCGAGCCGGTCGCCGAGCTCCTCCATCACCGAGACGAAGGCCGAGAGCTCCGCCCCGCAGTCGACCATCACCTTGTCGTGCGTGATGACCCGAGGGACCTTCGCGGCCATCAGGAACCCCTCGGGCAGGACCGCGTGCCACTTCGCCACCGTTGCCGCCGACGGCGTGTTGTAGAACGTGGCGTCCACCTCGACGCTGCGGAACCGGGTGCCGTAGTGCGACAGATACTGTGCAGGCGCGGTCCCTTCGGGGTAGAAGACCCCCTCCCAGTCCCTGCTCGACCAGGACGAGGTGCCGAGGTAGAGATGCGGATCGAGGATCCTCATCGGGAGGTTCCCTTTCATGGAGTGTTCCGGCCGAGGCGCCGAGTATAGACGGAAAATGCCCCCCACTGGTGTGAAGGTATCCCGGACTACCCGCCCCTACCGCACCTTTTCCCGGGTAGCGGGGTCGGCCATACCGGAACGGTTGCAAACTCTTGAAATAGAAAGCTTTGGGCCGGGCTTCTTCACGCCAGTGGGGGGCATTTTCCCGAATAGCACGATCGGGTCCGACACGACCACCTTGAGCAGCGGCTGCGGTGGCCCGGGCAGCACGGGGCGCACCGTGGCCCCGCCCGCGTCGACCGCCCATCGCAGGTGGATCCAGCTTCCGGGCGCGTCGTCGGGCAGGAAGAACGTTTCCTCGACCGTCACGAGGCCCGGTCCGGTGTCCGGCCCGAGCGAGTGTCGGCGTTGAGCGGGCAGCGCCACTTCGGGAAGGACCCTGATCGCGTCATCCGGCGGTTCGATCGTCATCGCGGTGGTGATGTGCCAGACGGATGGCGGCGGGCGGCTCACCACCCAGTCGGAGGCCACTCGTACGAGGCGGCTCTTCAGGTACCTTTGATCGGCCATCCCGAGGAAGCGCGCCGTGAACGGTCGCGGTGCAGGACGGGTTGCGGGCCCGTCCACCTCGTGCCCGGTCAGATGAAGGACCGTGTCGAACCGGGCGTCGATCGCCGCCTGGACCTGGTGGCGCGGTTCGCGACCGGCCGCGCTCGCCTCGACCGCAGCGGCGGTGGTGGAGCCGGGCGACAGCGCGCAAATGTCGAAAGTGGCCAGCGTGAGACAGGGGAGCCTGTCGAGTATCCGTTCGAGCTCGGAGGCGATCGGGATGTGACGATCCCTGATGTAGAGCTCGTAGCGCCGCAGGGGGAAGAGCTGCTCGTACGCCTCGATGGTGCGCACCGTCGAGGAGGGGCGATCCGCATAGAACCTCAGCGGTGCATCCAGGACAGGGAAGTTCGCCATCAGGTTCGCGCCGCCATCGGTCACGCCGGCCGCGACACGCCCCACGAGCGGCCAGGCGTAACAGGGCGACTCCTCCTGCAGGCGCCCGGCCTGCTGCACGGACAGGATCGTGTGGGCCGTCATTCCCCCGAGGACCATCGCCGTACCGGCGACAGCCGCCGCCGGACGGGGGGCGCCCGACCACCGGAGCCCGCCCGAGCCGAGCGCGGCCAGGAGGAACAGCCCTTCGGCTCCGGCGACACCGAGGATCGGCAGCAGGTGAAACAGGAGCCAGTCATGGAAATAGGCCGCCCAGGGAAAGACCAGAGGATGGGCGAGGCCGACACCCGTCAGTACGGCCACCGTCATGACCGCGGGCGCGCGCGCCCTGCGGCGCGCCAGACTCGTGGCCCCGGCGGCGATTCCCCCCCCAAGAAGAAACAGGGCGGGCGTACCGTACAACCGCTGGAAATACCCGGCCTCGCGCTCAAGCCAGACCGCAAGACCCCCGGTCCCATGCGCTGCCGTCTCCTGCTCCGGTCCCAGGGCGCGGTTGCTCGCGGCATCGATCAATGCCTCGATCGATCCGGTGAGCAGCCAAACGTGTGCGAGGATCAGCGCGAAGGACACCAGGGCCGTGCCGGCGAGGGAGACGAACGCGCGGCGCCGCATGGCGGGACGGGAACGGAGCGTCACGGCGGCGTCGGCGATGAGCAGCGGGCCGGCGTAGAAGGCGGCCCATCCGGACAGACATCCCGCCGCATAGGGGATCACGTACAGCCATCGTTTGCCCGGTGCGTCCGCATCCTTCCATCGCTGGTAGGCCTCGATCGTGAGCAGAGCGAAGAACAGTGTCGGCGCCTCCTCGCCGAGCATCTTGCCGAAATGTCCGAAGGCGGGCAGCGCCGCCATCGTCAGTGCCGCCGCGGCGGCGGGCGCCCACCCGCGGTGACGCCGCCAGATCAGGTACAGCAGCAGCGCGGAGCCGATCGAGCAGAGCGCGGGATAGACACGCGCCGCCCAGTCGGACACGCCGGTCAACACGAAGACGGCCGCCGTGGCGAGGGAGGCGAGCGGAGGATGGTGCGTGTTGTAGGCGAATCGCGCGCCGGACGGCTCTCCGGTGTTGTAGGTCAGCCCCAGCTTCGTGGCGAGCAGTCCGTGACGCAGGTAGTTGCGCGCCGGCTGGGCGAACGCGGCGGTGTTGTTGTCGGCCCTCGTGACGTAGGGCGCCAGGATGCCGCGCAGCAGAGGCAGGGCGCAGACGCCCGCCAGCGCCAGGATCAGAATCCGCTGCCCTGCCCGCCCGGTTCGTGACCCCATCATGTCCCTCTGATGTAGAATCATACCGCTCCGGCACGCCGCCGGCAGCATCGAATACCAAACGAGGATTACGTGCCCGCATACAGGCTCAATCCGAAGAAGACCTTCACCGACGACGCCGGACGCCGTATCTGCGAGATCTTCGGCGCGGGGGACGGTCACGACGACGTCAGCATCGCGTGGCTGATGCTGCCCGCGGGATGCCGCGGCGTCGAGGAGACGAACGACTACACCGAGGTGGTGATCGTGCTGTCGGGCGAGGGGCGCGCCTCGATCGACGGCAAGGTCGAAACGGTGGCCGCCGGGCACGCCGTGTATGTCCCGCGCAAGGCGCGGTGGAGGCTGGAGAATGTCGGGGGTGAACCGCTGGTCTGCTACGCGGTGGCACTGCCCGCCTTCCGCCCCGAACTGTTCCATCCGGCCTGAGCCGAGCGTCCCACTCTGACAACAAAGGAGAGAAGGACCATGCCCGATTTCACCCTGAGCGAGGAGCAGCGCCAGATCCAGGAGCTGGCGCGCGAGTTCGCGCAGCAGGAGATTGTCCCGGTGGCCGCCCATCACGACAAGACAGGCGAGTTCCCCCGCGAGGTCTGCCGGAAGGCCTGGGAGCTGGGCCTGATGAACACCCATATCCCCGAGGCGTTCGGCGGCGCCGGGCTCGGCGTCTTCGAGGGGTGTCTGATCGCCGAGGAGGTGGCGGCCGGCTGCACGGGCATCGGCACCGCGATGGAGGCGAACACCCTGGCCGAGGCGC
The DNA here is from genome assembly GCA_963806495.1 of uncultured Acidobacteriota bacterium. GTDB lineage: Bacteria > Acidobacteriota > Polarisedimenticolia > JACPZX01 > DASXTC01 > CAWDYA01. The sequence continues at coordinate 99,135 of CAWDYA010000002.1, forward strand.
CGGTGATCGTGGCCGGGGACGAGGAGCAGAAGCGGCGCTACCTCACGCCGATGATCGAGGAGTTCAAGTTCGCCGCCTACTGCGTCACCGAGCCGGACGCGGGCTCCGACGTGGCCGGGATCAAGACACTGGCACGCAGGACAGGCGACGAGTACGTCCTCAACGGCGCCAAGATGTGGATCACCAACGCCTCGGTGGCCGACTGGTACTTCGTGCTCGCGTATACCGATCCCGAAAAGAAGCAGCGTGGTATGTCGGCCTTCATCGTGGACCGGCAGAGCCCCGGCATCGAGGTGGGCAAGAAGGAATGGAACATGGGACAGCACGCCTCCGATACCCGTGCAATCACCTTCACCGACGTGAAGGTGCCGGCGGGCAACCGCCTGGGCAAGGAGGGCGACGGGTTCAAGATCGCGATGTCGGCCTTCGACCACACGCGGCCGATCGTCTCGGCCGCCGCCGTGGGGCTCGCCCGCTCGGCCATGGAGCACGCGATGCGGTACGCCCAGGAACGTACCTCGTTCGGGGTGCCGATCGCGGCGCACCAGGCCGTCTCGTTCATGATCGCCGAGATGGCGATGAACATCGAGGCGGCGCGGCTGCTGGTCTGGCAGTGCGCCTGCACCATCGACCGTTCGGAGCGCAATACGCGCCAGGCGGCCATGGCCAAGGCGTTCGCCGCCGACATGGCGATGAAGACGGCGCTCGACGCGGTGCAGGTGTTCGGGGGCTACGGGTTCAGCACCGAGTACCCGGTGGAGAAGCTGATGCGTGACGCCAAGGTGTTCCAGATCTACGAGGGGACGTCGCAGATCCAGCGGCTCATCATCGCCAAGGAGATTTTCGAGAGGGGAGGAGCTTCCAGGAGATCGTCATGATCGAACTGACCATCGCCGTCGGGCTGGCCGTGCTGATCTCCGCGATGTGCTCCCTGTTCGAGGCGGTGCTCTATTCGGTACCTCTCAGCTACGTCGAATCGCTCGCCCAGTCCGGGCGGGCGTCGGGTCTGATCCTGCAGCGGCTGCGTCGTCATGTCGACCGGCCCATCGCGGCGATCCTCTCGCTCAACACGATTGCCAATACGGCCGGTGCGACGATCGCTGGTGCGGCGGCGGCGCGCGTCTTCGGTCACGGTTCACTCGTCTACTTCTCGGCCGTCTTCACGCTGGTCATCCTGGTCTTCTCCGAAGTGATCCCGAAGACCGCCGGGCTGCTCTACCGGCGCGCGCTGGCGCCGGTCATCGCACGGCCGCTGGATCTGCTGGTCAAGGTCATGGCGCCGATGGTCTGGCTGTCGCGGTTCGCCACGCGTCTGATGTCGCGCGGGCGGCTGGACCATGCGGTCACTGACGACGAGTTCATGATGCTGGTGCGGATGGGGCTGCAGAGCGGCACGCTGGAGGCGGACGAGGCGCAGGCGATCACCAACATCCTGCAGCTCGAGTCCAGAACGGTGGCGAGCATCATGACGCCGCGCACCGTGGTGTTCGCGCTCAATGGCCAGCAGTCGATCCTCGACCTGCGCCACGAGGCGGCCGGCTGGGCACACAGCCGGATCCCGGTATACGACAAGGACTCCGAGGACATCATCGGGATCGTTCACCGGGGCGACGTTCTGGCCGCCATCGCCGAGGACCGCTGGGAGAAGAAGATCAGCGACCTGATGAAGCCGGTGCATTTCGTGCTGGAGATCCTGACGCTGGATCGGCTGCTGCGGATGTTCCTCGAGCGGCGGCAGCATCTCTTCGTGGTCGTCGACGAGTTCGGTGGGCTCGCCGGCGTGGTGACGCTCGAGGACGTGCTCGAGGAGATCCTCGGCCAGGAGATCGTCGACGAGCGCGATCAGGTGATCGACATGCGCGAGCTGGCACACCGCCGCCGGGAGCAGACCCTCAAAACGAAGCGCGACGGCCGCCCGGGGGGCGGGTCCTAGGAGGAACCGGGATGGCCTTCTTCTGCCGCGGCTTTGCCCGCGACATCGTTGCGGAAGGGTTTCTCGGCGGCCGGCGAACCTGGTCGCGATCTTTCACGATACCGCCTCGGCGCGCATCCTCCGGAACGGCCCCAGCTCCGCGGTGAGCATCCCCGCCAGGATCAGCGCCGCGCCCGCCAGCGACGGGCCCGAGAGGATTTCCCCCTCCACCAGCCACGAGGTCAGAGCCGCGAACACCGGTTCGGCGGCGAAGATGATCGCCGCCCGCGTGGGGGTGGTCCAGGACTGCACCACGTTGAGGATCAGAAACGCCAGCGCCGTGGCCAGGAGCGCGGTCACTCCCAGCGCCACGTACAGACGCGGCGTGGGGTTGAACCGCGTGGTCTCGAGCAACGCCGCCGGGGCGATCGCCAGCGCCGCCACGACGGCCACCTGCAGGAAGGCCAGCGTCCGCTTGTCGTGACGGCGTGTGTAGTGATCCACCGCCAGCAGGTGCCCTGAGAACGCGATGGCGCAGAACACTGTCAGGAACTCGCCCAGCCCGAATCCCCCGGCCGCGCCGCCGGGGCTGGTGAGCAGATACAGCCCCACGAACGCCAGGCCGGCGCCCACGAAAGAGTCGATCGAGGGCCGGCGTATCCTCAGCGCCATCGACAGCAGCGGCGTGAAAATGACGTACATGCCGGTGATGAAGGCCGAACGGGCGGGCGTGGTGTACTGCATGCCGATGGTCTGGAAGACGAATCCGGCGAACAGCAGGCACCCGATGACGAGGCCTCCGGTCAGGGCGGAGCGGGGAGGGCCCGGCTCACCGGCCGGCGTGGCACGGGGTAGCAGGAAGTACAGCAGTGCGGCCGCGATGGAAAACCGGACCGCGATGAACAGCATCGGGGAGATGTCGGCGAGCGCCTGCTTGATGACGACGAACGTGCAGCCCCAGATGGCGCTGAGCCCGATGATCCAGAGGTCGGCCTGAAACCTGCGGGTCAGTCCCACGGGAGACGGATGGCGCTCTCGTCTCCCTTGGCCAGCGCGCGCACGATCTCTTCCTTGAAGTACCTGCTCGCGCCGCTGATCTTCGAGGACACGCGCTGCTCGAACATGCGATAGCTCCGATCGATGTCGTCCTTGAGGCGCTCGTAGAGGTCCTTGTTGCGGCGTCCCTCCTCGAGCTGTTTCTCATTATACAGGACAATCTCGGAGGCGAGCAGTGCGGCGAATCGTCTGGCCTCTTCGTGAAGGCGTTGTTCCTCCGGGTCGGGCGCGTCGGCGGGATCCGGGTCGGGCTCGATCGACTGCGGCTCGCCGCCGACGGACATCGTGGCGGCGGGTAGTGGCGGTAAGGGCACGGATGGTTCCCCGGCGGGCTCCGGCTCCGGGTCAGGGGATGTTTTCTCGTCGATCGGCTCCGGTGATTCGCCCGCGGGCGAGACAAGCTCCGGCCTGTGATAGCGGGTCCGGTAGGGCAGCGCCTCGAGGCTGAGGGCGGCGACCGAGGCCATGAGCAGGGCGGACTCCGGCTGCCAGGGGCCGTCGGCCACGGTATCCACGTACAGCAGGGCGACCACGCGGTCCTTGACCCATAGCGGCGCGGCCAGCATCGACGTCGGCATGTCGGAGCCGAGTGCGGTCGCGAGCGCGGCGTTTCCAGGCCGCTCGCCGGGTGACTCCACGACGGGCGTCGCCGACTCCACGGCACGTCCGATCAGGTCGTCGGGCGTGACCGGCAGGCTCACCGATTTGACCTGGAACGGGCCGGGCATCCCGCGGGCGGCCCAGCCGCGCAGGGCGCCCCCCTTGACCACGAAGAGGATCGTCCGGGACCCGGTCCCCGCGGCCTCCTCCACCAGCCGCTCGAGGATGGCGAGCTGCTCGGTGGATCGCTCGGCATGCCGCATGAAACGAACCACGGAGCCTTGATCCGGCGGGGCGGGCGTCCGGACCATGAGCTCGCTCAGCCCGCGTGTCAGGTCGTTCATCCGTTCGTCGAGATACGACCGGAGCCGCTGCTGAATCGTGTCTGGGTCCGTGCGATGGCTCGAAGACACCGGATCCTCCCAACGGCGCATCAGGGCGCGGGGCGAATCATGGTGCCGCGATGCGGCAGGGTCAAGGCGCGGGGTAGCGGTCGAGCAGCTCCTGGAATCGGGGGTCCTCGGACAACTCCTGCAGGGGGGTGAGGGTGGTGAGCAGGTCGCCGAGCAGGGGGTTGAGCGACAGCGCACGGTCCAGGTCGGCGAACGTCTCGTCGGGGGAGCCGAGCCGGGCGTAGGCGAGCGCCCGGTTGAGGTAGAAGGCCGCCTGCTCCTCCTCGATCCGGATCGCCTCCTTGAAGCAGGCCACGGCCCGCTCCTGGTTGCCCCGGCGCGACCATGAGCTGCCGAGATTGTTCCACGAGGAGGCCTCCGAGGGGCGGATTTCCACCGCGCGGGAGAAGCACCGGATCGCCTCCTCGTCGTCTCCCTGGTGCGCCCAGCAGGTGCCGAGGTTGTTCCACGAGTCGAACTCGTCCGGCCGCAGCGTGAGCGCCTGCTGGAAGCAGGCGATGGCGGGAGGAAACCTGAGCTGGTCGAGATAGACATTGCCGATGTTGTACCAGGTGGCCGCGTCGTCGGGGTCGCGCCGCAGCGCCTCACGATAGGCGCCCAGTGCCGCATCGTGATCCCCGCGGCGCGAGAAGGAATGCGCCAGGTTGAACCAGATACGCGGGTCGTCGCTCGACCAGCGCAGCGCCATCTTGTAGGCGGCCACGGCGGCCTCGAAGTCGCCCAGCCCGACGCAGGCGTTGCCCCGGTTGAACCAGATGCGTCCTGAGCCCGGCTCGTCTTCGGCGACGCGCGCGAAGCAGTCGAGCGCCTCCTCGTGCTTTCCCAGCAGGTCGTAGGCGACACCGAGGTTGTTCCAGGCGACGGTGTGCTCGGGGTCGAGATCGGTGGCCCTCCCGTAGCATGCGGCGGCCGCGTCGAGATCTCCCGCGCGCTCGCGCACCATGCCGAGGCTCAGCCAGGCTTCGGCGAAGGAAGGGGACAGCCTCACGGCGCGGCTGAGAGCCGCCACCGCTTCCTCGGCATCGCCGAGGTCGGCCTGTGCGTCGCCGATCGTCTTGAGCAGCTTTGCCTGCTGCTCCGGGTCGGTGAGCAGCTCGAGGGCCCTCTGCCAGCAGCGCAGGGCTCCCTTCAGGTCGCCGGAGCGGGCGCGGGTCTCGGCCTGGTCGAGCTGGAACCGCAGCCGCGACGGCCCGGGCGCCGATCGCTTCGCACGAGTCCGGGCGTTGTCGGGCGGCTTGTCGCCTTCGCGTCGCATGGCGTTCCTTTCATGAAGGACCGCAGCCTGCCGGGCGCGCATGTTAGCACGGCCCGATGGGGAATCAACTGTTGCAGAATAGACACACTTGTTGTGTCCAAATGGCCACAAACGGATGTTCTTTCCGATCCGGGTGTCGGGGGATCCTCGGAACCTGTTTGCCACCCTGATGTTACGAGGCGGGCCCCGACGGGGGGGTTGGCATGGAACCTGCTTTAACCCAGTCCCGGATGCGTATACGTGTCGGGGAAAGGGGAGTCCGGGAGAGCATGAGACAGCGAACCCTGCAGCAGACGATCGACGTCATCGGCGTGGGCCTGCACACCGGCCGCCGGATCCGGATGCAGATCCAGCCGGGTGCGGCGGACACGGGCATCCGCTTCGTGCGCACCGATCTGGATGGCGCCTGGCTGCAGCTCGATCCTCTCGCGCCCGGTGCGGGCGAGGGCCACGACTCCCACACCGCCCGGATCTCGCGCGCGGATCACGCCACGACCCTCTCGGGCGAGGGATTCAGCATCTCCACGGTCGAGCACCTGATGGCCGCGATGCGTGGCCTGGGTATCGACAACGCGGTGGTGCGTCTCTCGGGCGACGAAGTGCCGATCATGGACGGCAGCGCGGCCCCCTTCGTCTATCTGCTCAAGGAGGCGGGGATCCGGCCGCTGCCGGCACCACGCCGCGCGATCTCCCTGAAGCGGCCGATAAGCGTGGTCGACGGCGATCGTGAGGTCACCGTCTATCCTGCCGACCGGTTCCGGATCACCTACACGATCGATTTCTCCCATCCGGCTATCGGCCGGCAGACCTTCGCACGCACGGTGAGCCGGCGCGTCTTCGTGGACGAGCTGGCCTCGGCGCGCACCTTCTGCCTGCTGAGGGACGTTCAGGTCCTGAGGAAGCGAGGACTGGCGCTCGGCGGCTCTCTGGCCAATGCGGTCGTCGTCGGGGACGCCGGTCCCCTGAACAAGCTGCGGTTCTCCGACGAGTTCGTCCGTCACAAGGCGCTGGACCTGATCGGTGATCTGGCGCTGCTGGGCCACCCGCTGCTCGGTCACGTGGTGGCCTTCAAGGCCGGCCACGAGATGCACTCCCGGCTCCTCAGGCAGCTCATCGCCGAGCGGGACGCCTGGACCCTCGTCGAGCCCGCACGGGCCGAGGGGCAGCGCCGCCCCGCCGCCGTGGCCGAAGCGGCCGTCGCGTCCTACTAACTCCTTCAATCCGAATCTCTTGCAGCAAAGGGATGCACCCGCGGCGTCCCCTTTGCTAGAATGCGTCGATCCGGGGCGGTCATCCCGGGACCGATCCGATCCACCGCGTGGAATCGCCCGCGCGAGCGGAAAGTTCAGGATGCGTACAATCGAGGGGGTGGGCTTGCGTCGGGCTGTCGTCTGGTTCCTCCTGACGGCGCTGGTTCCTGCCGCGGGGCCGCTCGCGTCGCCTGCGCTGATGTCGGGCGGGGCGTCCGTCGCCTCCCTGAGCGCCGATGCCACCGAGCACGACCTGTTCCTCTCGTTTTCCCTGGACGGCGCCTTCAGCGACGAGACACGCGAGGAGATCGCCACAGGATTGCCGGTCACCTTCACCTACTACCTCGAGCTGGCCCGCCGCAGGCCTCTCTGGTTCGACAAGACCCTCGCCCGCAAGACGATCGCCACCACCGTCACCTACGACACGCTGACCCACCAGTATCGCCTGTCGAAACGGGTGAACGACGAGGTGGCGGAGAGCGCCGTCGCCGTCAATGAAGCCGACATGATGCGATGGATGACCCATCTCGAACGCGTCCGCCTCGCCGACCCGACCCTCCTGGACGGGCCCCTCGACGATGCCCTGTACGTCCGGGTGAAGTCGAGGCTCCGGAAGAAGTTCATCCTGTTCTTCATCCCGTGGAACGTCGACACGGGTTGGGAGAAGCTGAGGGTGAACCTGCCGGCAGAGGGGACGGACCGTGGCCGGTGAAAGGCGGGTCAAGACCGATCGGCTGATCCCGTTCGCCATCTTCGCCCTGGTGGTCGTCCTGACCGCCGTCTACACGCTCCTTCAGAAGACCGACGAGTTCTCCTGGCAGTACGTCACCAACACCATCCTCTTCTCGTTCCTCGGGATCCTCAACCTCATCCTGATCCTGAGCCTGCTGGTGATCCTGTTCCGCAACCTGATCAAGCTGCTCGTGGAACGGCACAGGAACATCCTGGGCTCGCGGTTCCGCACCAAGCTGGTGTTCACGTTCCTCGGGCTGTGCCTGATCCCCTCGATCCTGCTGTTCGCTGCGGCCGTGAGCATCATCGAACGATCGGTGGAGCGGTGGTTCTCCACGCCGGTGGAACGGATCAGCGACGAGGCGCGCTCGATCGTCGACGCCTACTACGACGACCACAAGCGGCGCGATCAGCGGTTCGCGAACGATATCGCCGACGAGCTGGCCCGCAGCGGCGCGGTGGCCGCCGGCCGGCCCGCGCTGCTGAACGCGATGGAGGAGGCGATCCGGGTGCGTCATCTCGACATCGTCTCGGTATACCTGTCGCGCGGCGAGCCGATCACGGTCGCCAACCCGCGGATTCCGGTCAACGATCTGCGGTCGATCCCCGACGAGGTGCTCGAGGACGCGTTCGAAGGGGGCGGGTTCTCCTGGCAGGACCCGCTCGGCTCGGGGCAGCTCGTCCGGGCGGGCGTGCCGCTGTATTCGCCCGGCGGGCACGAGGTGACCGGGGTGGTGGTGGCCGGCTCGTTCGTGCCGCGCGACGCGTCCGCACTCACGGCCCAGATCACCGGCAATGTCGACAACTACCGGCAGCTCCGCCTGCAGAAGGGAAACATCAAGCGGGTCTACTACCTCGGGTTCGGTCTGATCACGCTCATCATCCTGGTCTCGGCCACCTGGGTCGGCTTCTATCTCGCCCGCGGCATCACCGTGCCGATCCAGATGCTTGCCGAAGGGACGCGCGAGGTCTCCTCGGGGAATCTCGACTACCAGATCCAGCTGGATGCAGGCGACGAGATCGGGATCCTCGTCGACTCGTTCAACAGCATGACACGCGAGCTGAAGGGGAGCCGCGAGACGATCGAGCACTCCAACCAGGAGCTGCAGGAGCGCAACCAGGAGGTGGAGGAGCGGCGCCGGTATATCGAGGCGGTGCTCGAGAGCATTCCCACGGGTGTCATCTCGCTCGACGAACAGGGGCGTGTCACGACCATCAATCGCGCGGCGCGCCGGATCCTGAGGATCGAGCGGGCGCAGGATGTGCGGGGTCTCACGTACCAGGAGCTGCTGTCGCGCGAGACGCTCGCGGAGCTGTCGGCGATCATCCCGCGGCTGCTGGGCAGCCAGGGTGCCAGCCTCACACGCGAATTCCATGTCAGCATCGCCGGGGCGCCGCTGTCCCTGTCGGTCACGTTCTCGCCCCTCGAGCTCGGGCCCGGTGTCGGGCTCGGGCTGCTGATCGTCGTCGAGGACATCACCTCGCTCATCAAGGCCCAGCGGGTGGCGGCGTGGCGCGAGGTGGCCCGCCGGATGGCCCACGAGATCAAGAACCCGCTCACTCCGATCCAGCTCTCCGCCCAGCGGATGCTGAAGAAGTGGCGCGAGGGGTCGACGGAGCTCGGGCCGGTGGTGGAGGAGGGCGCTTCGACGATCGTCCAGGAGGTCAAGACGCTGAAGGCGCTGGTCAACGAGTTCTCGGGGTTCGCGCGGCTGCCGGCGGCCAGCCCGGAGCCGGCGGATCTCCGCGAGATCATCGAGTCGGCGGTCGATCTGTACCAGACAACGCACCAGGGGGTCGAGTTCAACCGGCACTACGATCCCGGTCTGCCCAATCTGAAGCTCGACAAGGAGCAGATGCGCCGTGTCTTCGTCAACCTGATCGACAACGCTCTGGAGGCGATGGGCCGCCGGGGGAAGATCGTGATCGGCACCGAGTACGTGGCACGCATGCAGATGATGCGCGTGGACGTGGCGGATGATGGGCCCGGGATCCCGCCGGAGGACAAGGACAAGCTGTTCCTGCCATACTTCTCCACGAAGAAACGTGGCACGGGACTCGGTCTGGCGATCGTCAACAGGATCATCTCGGACCACCACGGTTACATCCGGGTCGAGGACAACCGGCCGCGGGGCACGCGGTTCATCATCGAGCTGCCCGCGGCCTGAGGGGATGAGGAGAAGGCAGATGGCCGCCGAACGGATCCTTCTGGTCGACGACGAGGCGGGTATACGCGCGTCGCTCACCCGGGTGCTGGCCGACGAGGGATACGTCGTCGAGACCGCCGATACGGGGGAGAAGGGGCTGGAGCGGCTGCGCGCCGGGGGGTTCCACCTGGTGCTGCTGGACGTGTGGCTCCCCGGAAAGGACGGCCTCGGGATCCTCGAGGAGATCCGCGCGGCGGGGATGGACGTGCCGGTCCTGATGATCTCCGGGCACGCGAGCATCGACGCGGCGGTGAAGGCGACCAAGCTGGGGGCGTTCGACTTCGTGGAGAAACCCCTCAGCATCGAGAAGATCACCCTCACGGTGCGCAACGCCCTCAAGCAGCGGCGTCTCGAGCAGCGCAACAGACAGCTGCGTGACGTCCTGCGGGCGCGTGGCCCGCGCGAGATCATCGGCGACTCGCCCTCGATCGTGAAGCTGCGCGAGCAGATCCGGGTCGCCGCGCCGACCAACGGCCGTGTCCTGATCTTCGGCGAGAACGGAACAGGAAAAGAGCTGGTGGCCCGCATGGTCCACGGCCTGAGCCTGCGCGCCGAGGAGCCGTTCGTGGAGATGAACTGCGCAGCAATCCCGGAGGAGCTGATCGAGAGCGAGTTGTTCGGCCACGTGAAGGGTTCCTTCACCGGGGCGGTGGAGAACAAGAAGGGGAAATTCGAGCTGGCCGATCAGGGGACGCTGTTCCTCGACGAAATCGGCGACATGAGCCTCAGAACCCAGTCGAAGGTGCTGCGGGTGCTGCAGGAGCAGTCGTTCGAGAGGGTCGGGGGGGCGAGCTCCCACGAAGTGGACGTCCGGGTCATCGCGGCCACGAACAAGGATTTCACGGAGGAGATCCGGAGGGGGGGCTTCCGGGAGGACCTCTATTTCCGGCTCAACGTCATCCCACTGATGGTGCCCCCTCTGCGCGAGCGAAGGCAGGATATTCCACTCCTGGCAAGTCATTTCCTCGGGGAAATGGCGGTCGGCTACGGCAAGCCCCCCGCAAGGCTTTCCGGCGAGGCGATGGAGGCGATGAGCTCGTACGACTGGCCAGGCAACGTCCGCGAGCTGCGCAACATCATCGAACGGCTGGTGATCATGGTGCCGGGCGAGCGGATAGAAAAGACCGACCTGCCTCCCGAGGTGGCCGGAGAGGCCGCCAGCACTGCGGATTCCGCCCCGGATGGCGGCACCTTCGCCGACCTGGCCGAGAGCCCGACCCTCAAGGAGGGGAGGGAGCGATTCGAGAGGATGTTCATCGCCCGAAAGCTCGCTCAGTGCGGCTACAATGTGAGCCGCACCGCCGAGGCCCTCGGTCTCGAGCGGTCCCACCTGCACCGGAAGCTCAAGGCGTACGGCCTGGTCCCCGAGCGGGGCGAGTCCTCCTGATCCAGCCTGCCAGCGCTTGATCTGCGTATCAACGCACACAATATTCGCCCGGTCCGCCTGTCACGGGGCGTGCGGGTCGAGGGGCACGAGCATGATCAGCGCCAGGGACATCAAGGATCTGTTCGGAGAGAGCAGCCCGGACCGGGTCATCCTGAGGGCACGCAAGGTCGCCTCCAAGGGGCGGCCCGATCAGGCGATCGCCGTCCTCAAGGACGGCGTCGCCCGACTCGGCGAGGATCCGGAGCTTCGCACGGAGATGGCCACGATGTGCCTGGCCAGCGGCCGCGTGCGCGAGGCCGCCGATGCCCTGCGGGCCCTCCTGAAAGCGTCCGCCAACCACACCGGTCGTGTCGAGGAGTACATCGGCTGGGCGCGCACGCAGTACGCCGACATCCAGCCGCTGTACGAGGCGCTCGCGGAAGGGCACGCCGCGCGCAGGAACATCCCCGCCGCGGTCGACTGCTTCGAGCACCTCGACAGGAAAGAGCTGGAGGCCTCGCTGGCGGCGCGGCTGAGCAACCTCAACCGTTTTCTGGAGAAGGGGACCGCGGTGCCCCGCTCGGCCGTCGGGACGCTGTATCTCGCCGCCGCCGGGTACGAGGCGCTGGGCGATTGGCAGAAGGCGGTCGACAGCTACCGCAAAATCATCTCGGCGCTGCCGTCCGAGATCGGTCTCGTAGACGAGCGTCTCAAGTCGCTGGTGGGGCGCAACTACAAGCTGACACCACTTCGACTCATCCATGCGGAGACGCTGGAGGAGATTGGCCGCAAGGACGAGGCGCTCGAGGAGTTCCTCAAGGCGCTCGAGGTGGATCCGCGCTGCGCCGTCGAGGTGGCGGCCGCCCTGGACCGGTTCCTCGAGGCGTCGCCGGAGGATCCCGCTCTGCTCTGGGCCAAGGTGAAGGTGCACCTCGCTGCCGGAGCGCTGGATGAGGCGCTCGAGCTGTGTGGCCGTCTCATCGACGAAGGCCAACAGCTTGCCGGCATCGAGAAGCTGCTCGAGGATCTGGCGGCATCCGGCAAGGAGAGCGTCGACACCCAGCTCATGCTCGCCCGTGTCTCGGTGGCGCAGGGCAAGGCGCAGCGGGCGGTCACGGCGGTGGCCGCGGCGCTCGGCAACGACGCGGGCCAGCGCGGGATAGAAGCACTCGAGAGGATCGTCGAGGCGTTCCCCGAGGAGGCGCGTCCGTATCAGATCCTGGCGGAGCATCACCTCAAGGCGGGGCACGTCGACCGGAGCATCGAGATTCTTCGGCCAGCTCCGTCGCGTGGACCCGGGGGCGGCGCCCTCGATCGCTGCCCGGCTTCAGTCGGTGCTCGTGGCGGATCCTGACAACACGGCGGTCCAGTCGATGCTCGAGGAAGTGGCGGTCGAGGCGGGCGACGCCGCGGGCGCCGCACCTTTCCTGAGACGTCGGCTGCGGCAGGGTCGTGAGGAGGCGCGCACCGTCCTCGAGACGCTCAAGCAGATGTTGATCGCGTCCCCTCAGGAGAAGGGGCTCAAGCTCGCCGCAGCCGAGGCCTCGATCGTCCTCGATGATCCGGCCGGTGGCTGGACCTTCCTGCAGGATCTGCTGTTGGCCGACACGGCTCCCGACACCACGGCGCTGCACATGCTCGTGCTTTGCGGCGGTGCCTCGGCCGGGGCGTACGCCTCGGTCGTGTCGACGCTCGGCTCGCGCGCCTATCCGTGGATCAGCCAGCCCCAGGTATCGTTCGCGCTGGGGGAGGCGGCCGCGCGCGCCGGGCGCTTCCGGGAGGCGATCGCGCTCATCCGCAGGGCCGCCAGCGCTTGCCCCGACGCCGCGTCCGTGGCGAAGGAGGCGATCCGGAGCTTCGGGCGCAGCGCCCGGCTGGAGAGTGGCGAGGACCGCGCGGTTCTGGCGGAGGCGCTTCTCGAAGCGGGCGACCAGGCAACCGCCCTCGAGGTGCTGCGCGGCACCGCCTCGCTGCCGTCGGACATCGCAGCGCGCCTGATCTCCAGGCTCACGTCCGCGTTGCGCGCCGATCAACGCAACGTCGGACTGTCCGCCGCGCTCGCGGAGATCTGATCTGCTCGAAGGGCACCCGGAGCGGGCCATGCAGATCGCGCGCGCCGGACTGACCGGACGCCAGGACCCGGAGAGCGGGCCGCTCATGCTCATCTTCGGCGATGCGCTCGCCGCCGCGGGCAAATCGGGAGAGGCCACCAAGGCGTTCGCGTCGGCTCCCCGGCGAGACCCGGCCCTCGGGGCCGAGTCGATCGAACGGCTGCGGCGGATCATCCAGCTCGACATGGGACTGGAGACCGCTCACCTTGCCCTCGGCCGGCTGCTCGTGCAGGCGGGCGAGGTCAGCGAGGGGGTGAACGAGCTGATGACCGCCTGGTCGATCCGCGCCGAGCTGGCGCCGCAGGTGCTTGCGGATCTCGAGCGGTGCTCGCGCCAGCATCCCGGCGCACCGGCCGTGGAGTTTGCATACGCGCAGCTCTTGCTCGGCACGGGCGAGCCGGTCGCGGCGGCGGAGCGTCTCGGAGCCCAGGTGGGCAAGGACAGGGAGCTGACGGACGAGATACTCACCAGGCTCGAGGGGATTGTGGCGCGCCATCCCGACTGCGGCCGGGCGCACTTCGAGCTCGCCCGCGCCTGTATGGTCAAGCGGTGGGTGACCCGGGCCTGCACCTCCCTGCTGAAGGCACACGACCTGGAGGGCGGGGCTCGCCGAGTCGGTTCGCGCTGCGCTCGGCGAGGTGGTTCTGGCATTCCCCGATCAGGCCGAGGTCCAGGTTGCCCGCGGCACGATGTACGAGAGGCAGGAGCGATGGCTTCCCGCCGCCGAGGCGTATCTGGCGGCCGTGCGCATGGGCGGCTCGGGGGGCCGGGATGCACTGTCGCGGCTGGCCGCGCTCGAGCCCGCAAAGGCCCAGGGTGCGGTCCGTGGCCGGATTCATCTGCTTCGCGCGCAGGCCGCGCGGCACCTGGGAGAAACGTCGGTGGCCGTGGCGGCAGCGGAAGCGGCCCTGGACGCGGCGGCGGAGCTTGCCGCGGAAGTGTGCTCCGAGCTCAACCAGATCGCGCTGGCACTGCCGGCGGATGGGTCGGTGCGTGTCGCGCGCGCGCGGTGCCATCTGGCGACGCAGAGCCTGGAGTCCGCGGCGCGGGACCTCACCGATGCCCTGCGGCTCGATCCCGCCACGGCGGGCGCTGCGGCCCCGGTGGCGCGCGAGCTGCTGAAACGCCGCCCGGGAACGAAGGAGGCCGCCCTGGTGCTGGCCGAAGCCTGCCGTCTGGAAGGAAATCCAGCGGAGGCGGCGCAGGTGCTGGACGACGCGCTCGAATCGAATGAGAGCCGCGACGATCTCGACCTGATTCTCGCTCGGCGCCGGGTGGCGACGGACGCCGGGGACGCTGCCGGGTCGGAGCGTCTCCTGGCGCGCGCTCTCGAGGCCGCGCCGGACAGGAACGCCTTCCTGGCCTCCCTGCATCGGGACGCTCTACGGTCGAGCGCGTCGGTGCGGGATATCGGGGGAAGCCCGATGCAGGAGCGTGAGCTGCGCGCGGCGCTGCTCGAGGGCGATTCTGATCGCCCTGCGTGAGCGGGCGGAGCGACTCGAGCCCTCGCCGTTGAAGGCCTGGGTGCTGAGGCTGTGCGGCCGGCCGGCCGAGGCTGCGGCATGCCTGGGCGCGTTGATCGATACACCGGCTGCCAGAATGTCTTTTGCCGAGCTTCACGACCGGCTGGTCTGTCGGGAGCTGATGGGCCGAGCGGAGACGCTCGTGGCCGTGACCCCGATCCGATTCGATGCAATCAAACCGACGCTGCGAGCCGGTGGAAGCGAGGAGGCCCGAGGCGGCGCCGCTGGAGGAACGCGATGATCTGCCCGATTCTGTCCAACGCAAGCCAGGACGAGCAAGGCAATGTCACCTGGAACCATCACGAGTGCATCGAGGGATCCTGCAGCTTCTGGGCCGAGGAGATCACCGACTGCGGACTGCGGGCCTCGGGGCTGGTGATCATCGGGCGGGCGAAGGCGGCGATGAGCGCGCAGCATGAGGAGGGAGCGGAAGCGGGGGCTCCCGCGGGTGATCCGTTGTTTGCTCCGCCGAAGCTGACGCTGGACCCCGGAGCGCTCGAGCCGGTCCTCGCGGCGATCCGGGAAGCGGCGCCGGATCCCCGGGCGACGGATGCGATCCTGGAGGCGATCCGGCAGGCTGCGCCGGATCCCCGGGCGTCCGATGCGATCCTCGCGGCGATCCGGGAAGCGGCGCCGGATCCCCGGGCGTCCGATGCGATCCTCGAGGCGATCCGGGAAGCGGCGCCGGATCCCCGGGCGACCGATGCGATCCTCGAGGCGATCCGGCAGGCGGCGCCGGATCCCCGGGCGACCGACGCGATCCTCGAGGCGATCCGGCAGGCTGCGCCGGATCCCCGGGCGACCGACGCGATCCTTGAAGCTGTGGAGCGGATCAACGCATCCGGGCAGGGACACCGGATTAAAGCTCCTGGAAGGTGTGGCTGCTCTCGAGGAGCCGCTCAAGGCCACGGGGCACGAGCTCGGTGGACGGATCGAGACGCTCAACGAGGCCGTGCTGTCGGTCACCACCTCGGTAGAGGGGCGCGTGGCGCGGGTGGACGAGGCGATAGCCGGGCTGCAGCGATCGTTCGAGCAGGCGCGTGACGCTCGCCCCGCCTGGCTGCAGGAGGTCGACGAGTCGCTGACCTCGATTGGCAAGAGGCTCGGCGTCGTGGCCGACCGGTTTGCTCCGTTGTCCGGGAGCATCGAGAAGCTCGCATCGCATCTGACAGCCTTGCGCGAGGCACAGGAGGAGATCTCGGCCTCGCTGGCGCAGGAGGCCGGCCGGAGGCGGGAGGACGAGGCGCGCCGGCGTGGCGAGGAAGCGATGGCCCTCAACTCGCGCGGCGTGTCCCTCTATTACAGCGGCGCGCTCGAGGCAGCCGAGGCGGCCTTCCGGTCGGCGCTCGAGCTGAAGCCGGATTTCGCCGAGGCGAGCAACAATCTGGGCCTGGCGCTCAGCCGGCAGGGACGCGATGCGGAGGCGGAGGCCTGCTTCAGCAAGGCGCTCGAGCTCGAGCCGGCCATGGCGGAAGCGATGAACAATCTCGGGTTCCTCTTGCATCAAGGTATGAAATTCGAAAAGGCGGTCGAGATGTTCAGCCGCTCGGCCCTGACCGGCGAGGATTCGTCGATCGCCTGGACGAACATGGGCAATGCCTGCTACAAGATGGGGAAGTACACCGACGCCGTGGAGGCGTGGAAGAAGGCTGTCGCGGCCGATCCCCACCAACGAGGGGGCGCGTGAGGCGCTGCGGATGTTCCAGCAGGAGCAGGCCGGGCAGGCCTAGGAGCGAGGATGGACGTCTACCGCAAGCTCAGCGAGAGTCTCGATCCGATCGGTGAGCCGTTGTTCGTCGACCGGTTCGCCGCACTGGTGGCCGAGGCGGCGGAACGCAAGTCGAGGGAAGCCGCCGCGGAGCAGGCCAGGCTCGCCGCCGAGCGGGAGGCGGCGCGCGCAGCCGCCCGGAAGCAGGAAGAGGCCGCTGCACGTCCGGCCCCCCGGGCCGAGGCGCCCGCCGCCGGGGCCGTCGACGAAGTCGAGGCGTTCATGACCCGCGATGCGATCGAGGGCGCCGACGAGACGGAGATCGAGGAGTTCCTGCGCGAACGGCGAGGATTCGATTCCGACCGAGCTGGACTGACGACCCAACGACCGCCTACAGGATCTCGACCTTCGCCGCCGATCGGAGGTTCGTCACCATCGTCTCGATAGCATCACGCGACTTCGTCTGCTTGAGGTATTCCGCGATCTGGTCGTGAGCCTCGGACAGGGGCATCATGCCGGCTTCCTTCTTGCCCTGTCACCTTGATCAGGTGGTAGCCGAACTGGGTCTGGATGACATCGCTCACCTCACCCACCGCGAGGGAGAACGCGGCGTTCTCGAACGCAGGCACCGTCTGGCCCCGCGTGATCACCCCGAGGGCGCCGCCGTTCGACGCCGACGAATCCTCGGAGTATTCCTTCGCGAGCGCCGCGAAGTCCTCTCCCGCCTTGGCGCGCTTCGCCGCGGCATCGATCCGGGCCTTTGCCTGGGCCTTCTGCTCGTCGGTGTCGCTCGCCTTGGAGCGAACCAGGATATGGCTCGCCTCCACTCCCTCCGGGCGCTGCATTTCGTCGGTGTGCTCGTCGTAGAACTTCTTGATTTCGTCCTCGCTCACCGTCAGCGGGCCGAGGATTGTGTCCTGGATGAGCTTCTGGACCATGATGTTCTGGCGGGCCTGGTTCGTGATGTCGGCCTCGGTCATTCCGCGGTTCTTCATCTCGGCCGCGAACGCTTCCTCGCCCATGCGCGAACGGGTCTGGTTGACGACGTTGTCGATCTCCTCCTGGGGCACCTCGATTGGGATCGACTTGGCCTTCTGATAGAGCAGCTCGCTGCCGATCAGGCCGTCGAGGACGACCTTGTGGACCTCATCCTGCTGCTCCGGCGACAGGTTGGGACCGAGATTGTTGCTCCTCATGAAGGATGCGAGGGCCATGTCGTAGTCACCCTTGTAGATCGGGACTCCGTTGACCCGGGCCATGACGGGACCGCGACCTGCCTCCGCCGGCTGGGCCGTCCCGGTATCGGCCGGCGGCGCCGTTGCGGCCTCGGCCGGATCCTGCCCGGCGGGCTGGGCGGCGGCATCCTCGGCGGTGGCCGCCGTGGATTGATCCGCGGGGGCGCCGCAGGCGATGCCCTGGAGGGCGACAACGACGAACAGCAGGAACGGCAGCCTTTTCATGTTTGGGGGTCCTTATCGGGGGCCGGGTGCCGGCCCGTTTCGGATGCGGGGTCAGGCGCCTCGCGAGCGCGGAACCCATGATAGTGGAAGCGGCACCGCGAGGCAAATCCGGCCTGCAGCGGCCGGATCGCCTGATTGTGTGTATGATGTGGCATGCAAGCGCAGCGCGAGCCCGCTCCCGAGATGGTCTGCCCGAGCTGCGGCGAAGCGAACGTCCCCGGCATCGATTTCTGCGTTCGTTGCGGCGCGCCCGTGGGGCGTTTTACCACCCTCGATCCCTTCAAGGCGATATTCGCGGAGGGGTGGCTCTTCCGCAGGACCGCCAGCGCCCGGATCCGCCCGATCGTGCTGGTGGGGATGTGGGCTCTCTTCGGCATCCCGTTCGTCGGGATGCTCCTCTTCGTGCTCATGCGGCCCGGGGACAGCCATGGTCTCGACACGCTCTCCGCCGCGGCGATCGCGCTGCTCTACCTGCTGGTCCTCGTGAGGGTCACACTCAATTTCATGAGGAACCGGCCGGGGCCGGGGCCCTGGGATCCCGATCGCTGATCGGCGAAGCGGCAGGGAGATGCGCGATCCGGTCTAAGAGACGCTCAGCGCGTGCTGGCGCGTGGTGTAGTCGAGCGGCTTGATCTCGACGTCGTAGGTGTCGCCGTCCCGCGGACGGAAAATGCGGCAGCTGTGCATCCGGCCGCCGTACACGTGGATGCTGACAGCAACCTCCCGGGCGGGATTGGCGATGCGGTGGTACTCCACCGGTGGGATCAGGGCTCCGCACTGACCGAGACCGGCGTGGATCACTTCGGACGGCGCGAGTCGCGCGGTTTCGCCCTCGAGCGACGTCAGGTCGTAGCGGGTGACGTCGATCACGCCGTGGAACACCCCTTCCACGCACCAGATCCCCGCGTGGTCGTGGATCGGGGTGGACTGGCCCGGCCCCCAGGCCATGACGATCACCTCGAACCGGTCGTGCGGGTCGCCGTAGAGCAGGTGGCGGGCGTAGCCGTCGCCGTGCGATTCCGTGACGCCCGGGGGAAGCGACGGCCGCGCCTCGATCAGCCGCGCCAGCCGGTTCTTGACCGCCAGCACGGTGTCGGGGCTGCGATCTCCGTCATGCACGATCCCGCCGAGATCGAGCAGAAACGACCGCACCTCGCCGAATGCCGCGCCCGTGGTGTGATCCATCCCGCCTCCAGGTCGCCCATCGTATCGCCGTTCTCCAGCCGGAGTCAACGCTCCTGGGACGTCATGTCCTCGTCCGGCTCCATGTGCACGACGATGTCGTCGATCTCGGGGTACTCGCGGCGAAGCCTCTCCTCGACCCGGTCGCACACAGCGTGGGCCTCTCTCAGGCTCAGCGTCGGCTCGAACCGGACCGTGAGATCCACGAAGACCGAGTCGGCGAAGCCGCGCGTGCGCACCTTCCGGCAGGAGCGCACCTCGGGGAACTCGGCAGCGATCGCCGCGATCGCCGGGGCCGGAAGCAGCGCCCGATCGGCGAGGACCCCCAGGCTCCACGACAGGATCGTGTAGCCCGCGCGCACGATCGCGACACCGATCAGTATGGCGGCCAGAGGATCGATCCAGGCAATACCGAGCTTCAGTCCGGCGAGGGCCAGCAGGACCGAGGCGGAGGCGTACACGTCGCTTGCCGTGTGACGCGAGTCGGCCACGAGAAACGGGCTGTGGAGCTGGCGGCCCTTCCGCGCCTCGTACCGGCTCACACCGATATTGATCGCCATCGTGACGATCATGACCGTCACCGAGACGGCGCTGAATGTGCCCGGCTCGGAGCCGCCACTGAGCCGGCCCCAGGCGCTGAGGAGGATCTCCACCGCGGCGACGAACAGCATCAAGGAGATGCCGATGGAGGCCACGACCTCGAACTTCCGATGACCGTAGTGATGCTCCTCGTCCGGCGGGCGATGCGCCATGAGCAGCGCCACCAGCCCGAGGATGTTGCCGCCGCCGTCGAGCAGCGAGTGGTAGCCGTCGGCGATCATGCTGAGGGTGTGGGTCGATCCGCCGACACCGAGCTTGGCGAAGGCCACGGCGAAGTTCAGGCCGAGGGTGATCCAGAGGACACGACGCACCGAGGCTGACCTCTCGGGGGCCCGTTCGGAGGCGGGAGGGACGAAACCGGGTCGCATCCGGGCGATGATACCTCAGACGGAGCGGTGGGTGGGGTCCGGGGCGAGCGCGGCGACGAGACGGCGGGGGTCATGGTTCCATTCGCCGTGCCAGCGCCGCACGATGTCGACGGCAGGGCAGCTCCTATCCTGCTCCACGATGCGACACAGGGGATCGAGATGCCCCGCCTCGCCAGGCGGCAGGCCCCCGGCCGCCGCCGCGAGCAGCTCCGCGGCCAGGTCGATGGCTGGAGTGCCCCCCAGGCGTGCGTCGAGGCCGTACCGGGAGACGTCGTGATGGAAGGCGAGCCTCTGCGGGAATTCGTGCCGGCGGACCAGCTCCCACGCGCGACGACGAGCGGCGCCATCGTACAGGATGCCCTTCCAGAGAGCGGCCTGCGCCAGGATGAGGTCGGGCTGCGCGCTGTCCGAGCCGCGCACCTCCAGCCATGACTTGATCCGGCACTCGGGGAACAGAGTCGTCAGGTGCAGCTCCCAGTCGCCCATCGTCGGCGTGAGCCCCGAGCTGTGCCCGTTCATGTACGAGCGGAAGGTCCGGTCGGTCATTGCGACCCAGCGTCCGTCGCGCACCACGAACAGCATCGGGACGTCGAGCGCGTATTCCATGTAGTCCGCATACGCGGAGTCCTCACGGAGGGCGAACTCGAGCAGGCCGCAGCGATCCGGATCCGTGTGCAGCCAGACGTGCGACCGCTGGCTGGCGAAACCGTTCCGCTGACCGCGCGACAGGGGAGAGTTGGCGCACATCGCGGTGACCAGGGAGGTCAGCCCCATCGATACGCGCAGCTTCTCCATGGCGTCGTCCTCGCCGGCATAGTCGAGGTTGATCTGACAGCCCGCGGTGGCCTTCATCATCGTGTGGGCGAGATGGCCGCGGCGCGCGAGATACGGGGCCATGATCCGGTACCGTGCCTTGGGAACCCAGGCTATCTCCGTCTCGTGGCTGAACGGGTGGCGGCCGAGGGGCAGAAAGGCGAACCCCATCATGGCGGCCGCTTCGTCGGCCTCACGGACGAATCCGAGAAGCTCCTCGCGCGCGGTATCGAGCGCGGTATGCACCCGGCCCGACAGCTCGACCTGGGCGCCCGGCTCGATGGTGAGCATCGTCTCGCCGCGGCGCAACGCGATGATCCGGCCGTTCTCGCGGGCGGGCTCCCATCCGTGCGACGCGGCCATAGACTCGAGGAAGCCCTCGACCGTCGCCCGCGCGCGCCCCCTCCGGCCTTCCTTCCCCTCGGGGCGGGCGTACGGCACGGCGAGGCCCGTCTCCCGCTCGACCGGCAGACGCTCGTATTCGATACCGATGCCGAACCGTTCCCGCGGCTTCTCACCCGCCCGGAAGACCGACAGGAGATCCTCGGGCGAGCGCAGAGGGCGTGAAGGGTGAGCGGGATCGGTGCCGCCGAAAAGCGTGCTCATCCTCTCCTCCGGAAGCGTAAAACAGCGGGAATGGGAGGGGAATTCCAGTCCGAGGGGCGCATTATCCGGCCCGGCGGGAGAGTGTGTCAACCGGCCGAACCCGCGGTGTCAGGCGACGGCCGCGTCCTCGGCGTCGTCCTGCTCGCCGAACTCCTCGCCGTCGAACGAGAGGATCTTCGGCTTTTCCTCGAGCACGGTCTTGAGGTGCACGGGGCGCGACCGAGATCTTCTGGAGATTCCGAAGCGTCTCACGCGCCCAGTCCTGCTTGAGATCCAGGCCCTCGTGACGATGCTCGAGGAACAGCTCACCGCGGTTGGCGTGGTTGGCGTCGGTCACGTAGATGAACGGCTGGCCGTGGTTCGTGAGGCCGAACAGGAGCTGTGCCTTGATCTTCTGGAAGTCCCTGGCCGTGATCTGGTAGGTGCCGGCCTTCTTGTCGTAGCCGTACGTGAACATGCGATTCTGGCTGCAGAACTCGGGCGTCAGGAAGCTGTCGATGAACGTGACGTCATTGTGGAACTTTCTCACCTCGAAGATCTTCTGTCGGCCCAGGCCCAGATGGAGGTCCCAGTCACGCTTCTCGCGCAGGTCGTCGCACTCCTCGTACTCCTTGCCGAACCGCCCCTTGTTCCAGCGCTCCTCGATATCTTTGAAGAGCTCGAGACCCAGCTTGTACGGGTTGAGGCGCCCCGGATGGGTGGCCACCGTCCCCGAGTGATGGTCCGCATAGTCGACCACCTCGGCGTCCGTGAGCGCCTTCTCGGTGAGGATCTTGGTGTGCCAGTAGCTGGCCCAGCCTTCGTTCATGATCTTGGTCTGGCCCTGGGGCGCGAAGTAGTAGGCCTCCTCCCGGACAATCGACAGGACCTCGCGCTGCCACGACTGCAGGGGCGCGAAGTCGATCAGGAACTTCATGACATCGCGCACCGGCTCCTCGGGCACGTGGTGTGATCGCTGCCGATCCTCCTCCAGGCGCAGACGCTGCGCCTCCAGGAAGTCGGGGGGGTTGATGAAGTTCATCATGTAGTCCTTGCTGCGCATGCGCCGGACCACCTGTTTCTCGTCCTCGTCCTCGCCGGGTCTGACATCGCGTGTGCGCTGCCGCTCGATGAACTGGGAGTGCGGGTCGATGAGAGACTCGATCGAGAGGCAGATGTCGATGAAGTCCTCGACCACCTCCACGCCGTACTTCTCCATGTAGCGGCGCACCCTGGTGGCGTGGTTCGCCATCTCGTCGAGCATCTTCCTGTTGGTCTTTGAGAACCAGACATTGTTCTTGAAGAAGTCGCTGTGCCCGTACACGTGCGCCATGACGATCTTCTGGTCCACCATCGCGTTGCTCTCGAGCAGATAGGCGGTGCAGGGGTCGTTGTTGATCACCATCTCGTAGATCTTGGACAGGCCGTACGAGTATGATTTCTTGAGATGCTCGTACTCCATGCCGAACCGCCAGTGCGGGTAGCGTGTCGGATATCCTCCGTACGCTGCCACCTCGTTCATCTGCTCGTAGGAGAGCACCTCGAAGAACACTTCGAAGAAGTCCAGGCCGTACTCGCGCGCGTAGCCTCGTATCTCGCGTCTGAGGGTCTCGAGGACCGGAGGCAGGCTCATCTCAGCGCCCCTTGCCCAGAAATTCCTTGATGGAGGCATAGATCGCCTCCTTGCCCTCGATCTGGGACACCGTGAGCTTTTCCTCTCCGTCGAACGCGCCGGTCAGATCCGACAGGAACTGCCCGGTGCCGTAGGGGCTCTCGACCTGGCCGTAGCAGAACTGGTTGCAGCGGGGCAGAAGGCTCTCCCGGAGAATCGTGAAGCACTCCTCGGTGTCGCCCTGCGACCAGTTGTCGCCGTCCGAGAAGTGGAACAGGTAGATGTTCCATTCATCGGCCGGGAAGTGCCTGGTCATGAGGGCATCGCACAGCTTGTAGGCGGACGAGATGACCGTTCCGCCACTCTCACGGGTATGGTAGAACGTCTCCTGGTCGACCTCGCGTGCCTCGGCGTCGTGCACGACATATCGCACCTCGATCCCCTGGTACTGGCTCCGCAGCCACGTGTCGATCCAGAACGACTCGATTCGGACGATCTCCTTCTGCTCCTCGCCCATCGATCCGGAGACGTCCATCATGTAGATGATCACGGCGTTGGTCTCGGGCTGGCGGGTGACGCGCCACGAGCGGTACCGCTTGTCCTTCCGGATCGGAACGATGGTGGGGTTGAGGGGGCTGTACGTGCCCGAGGCGATCTGACGCTTGAGGGCCTCACGGTACGTGCGCTTGAAGTGTCTGAGACTCTCGGGGCCCGACATCGCGATGCCGGTGTACCGCTCCTTCTCGGTGATGATGTTCTTCTTGCCCTTGTTCTGGATGTCGGGCAGCTCGAGCTCCTCGCCCAGGATCTCGGCCAGCTCCTCGAGCGAGATGTCGACCTCCAGGACGTGCTGGCCCGGGGCGTCTCCCGCCTGCCCGGATCCCTCCTCGTCCTCTCCGACGCCGATCACCGTGCCGACGTCCCCCTCGCCCTGACCGACGCCCCCTTTCTGGCGCGGGTCGAACACGAAGCGGGGGAGATCGATCTGGGGGAGAGGAATGCTGATCAGATCGCGGCCCTTCCGCCCGATCAGCTCGCCGCGCGTGATGTACTTGCGGAGGTTGTCCTTTATCTTGCCGCGGACGATCTGCTTGAAGCGGCTGTGGTCCTGCTCGATGCGGGGCATCGGGTTTCCTCAGACAGCAACGCCCCGTCTCCCTGTGGCGGGCCGCCGGGGAGACGGGGCGTGAGACATGATCCGTATCCTATCGCTTGGCGTCGCCGCGCGCGAAGATGCTTGCTACGTAGTTGAGCACATCCGACGAGCAGACATCGCAGTAATTGTAATCCTTGACGAGGCGGCTCTTGACCACGTCGATCTTCTCCTGGGTGTCCTTGTCGACCACACTGGAGACCAGCGAGGTGAGCTTGATCGAATCTTTCTGGTCCTCGAACAGTTTGAGCTCCAGCGCCTTGTGCAGCCTCTCGTTGGTCCGGTAGTTGAAGGTCTTTCCCTCGACCGCGAGAGCGCCGATGTAGTTCATGATCTCCCTTCGGAAATCATCCTTGCGGTTCTCGGGGATATCGATCTTCTCCTCGATCGACCGCATCAGCCGCTCGTCGGGATCCTCCATCTGCCCGGTGTACTTGTTGCGCACCTTTTCCTTCTGGGTGTACGCCTTGATGTTGTCGACGTAGTTCGCGCACAGCCGGGAGATGGCCTCCTCGTCCGCGGATATGGCGCGTTGCACCTCGTTCTTGGCGATATCCTCGTACTCCTGCTTCACGACGGCCAGCAGGTCCTTGTACCGCTTGCGCTGGTCGTCGTTTGTGATGAGCGAGTGGTGCTTGAGGCCGCCCTCGAGCTCGTTGAGCACCATAAAGGGGTTGATGCAGCCCTCGCCGGCGTCGGAGACCAGGGCGTTGGAGATCTTGTCCTGGATGTATCGTGGGGAGATCCCGTCCATCCCCTCGCGCGCCGTCTCCTTGCGAAGCTCCTTGACGTTGTCCTCGGTGAAGCCGGGGAGCGTCTTGCCGTTGTAGAGCTTGAGCTTCTGCAGCAGTGTCAGGTCGGCTTTCTTCGGCTCCTCGATGCGGGTGAGGACCGCCCACATGGCCGCCATCTCGAGTGTGTGAGGGGCGATGTG
Source organism: uncultured Acidobacteriota bacterium (assembly GCA_963806495.1). Taxonomy (GTDB): domain Bacteria; phylum Acidobacteriota; class Polarisedimenticolia; order JACPZX01; family DASXTC01; genus CAWDYA01. The sequence goes on from CAWDYA010000002.1 coordinate 123,975, forward strand.
CTTGCCCTTGATTTTGTTGGGGTTGTAGTCCTTCTCGTAAATCTTGCACTCTTCGGAAAGCCGCGTGATGTAGGGGATGTCGATCTTCACGGTCCGATCCCTGAGCGCCTCCATGAACTCGTTGTTCTGGAGCTTGCGGTACTCGGGCTCGTTGGTGTGACCGATGATCACCTCGTCGATGTCGGTCTGGGCGAATTTCTTCGGCTTGATCTTGTGCTCCTGCGAGGCGCCCAGCAGATCGTACAGGAACGCCACGTCGAGCTTGAGGACCTCGATGAACTCGATCAGCCCCCGGTTCGCGATGTTGAACTCGCCGTCGAAGTTGAATGCCCGCGGGTCGGAGTCGGATCCGAATTCCGCAATCTTGCGGTAGTTGATGTCGCCCGTCAGCTCGGTGGAATCCTGGTTCTTCTCGTCCTTCGGCTGGAAGGTGCCGATGCCGACCCGATCCTTCTCGGAGAGGATGGCTCGGAAGACTTTGACGTGGGACACGATCTTGGTCCAGTCGCCTCGGTAACGGATGTTCAGCTCGCGGTAATACTGGCGGCAGGCCGGACAGAGGTCTCCCTCGATACGCGTGCGCTTGTTCTCGGGGCGTCCCTTGTTGAGGTGCTCCAGCACGCGCGGCCGCAGATCCTCCGGGACCAGATGCAGCGGTTCCTCGTGCATCGGGCAGGGGATTTCGTCCTCGGCCTTGGCGCTGCGCCGCCCCTGGTACTCGGCTCCCATCACCCAGGAGAAGGTATACAGCGCCCCCTCGGTTGTGCGGGAGTACTGCTCGATCCCTTTCTTCAGGAGCCGCACGATGGTCGACTTGGAACTGCCGACGGGGCCGTGCAGCAGCAACACGCGCTTCTCGGTGCCATACCGCTGGGCGGCCGACTTGAAGGCGTTGACGAGCTTCATGATAGGGATATCGAGGCCGTAAATCGCGTCGCGGCCGTCGCCGTCCACATCATCGAAGAAGTTGTAGTGGATGATCCTCTTCTTGTTGTCGTAGTACTCGTACCATCCCTTGGAGAGGATCATGTCGTAGATCCGCTGGAACGCCGACCGGGTGGTCTCGGATTGCTGGCGCACGATGTCCAGGTATTCCTCAAAAGACCCCTCCCAGTGCTGGTCCCGGAACGCTTTGAGGTCCTGCATCTGGCCGACGAGGGAGATGATCTCGGATCCTGAGGACATGCGGGAACCTCCATGAGCCCTGCGTTCGCCCGCCGCCGCGGAGCCGGGCCTAATTACTTGTATGTCAACGCTTCCCGGCGTCGGGCTCCCTACACGCCTCGAATATAAGCCAGCATCCGGTGGTTGTCAAAGTTACGATCTTCGGGGACTTCGTCGCTTTCGGGAGGGGGTCAGGAGCGGGGTCCGCCGTGTCCCGTGGAGCTGCTGTGGAGCATCCATATGGTGACGACGGCGACCGGGATCGCCAGCACGAGGCCCATGACGAGGGCAGTGGAGAGGATCTGCAGGGTCACCGAGACGTCAATCCCCGCCGACCCCGAAAGGTCGGTGCCCACGCCCCCGTGCAGCAGCCGGCTCGCCATGGGGAGGGCGCTCTCGAGCAGCGCGCCGACGGGGTCGGCGTCCGAGCCGGTGAAGAGGCTGACGAGGAATGAGAGGGGGCGCCCCAGTGTCCCGAGGATCGGGGTCTCGGGCCGGGAGGCTCCGGCCAGGCCGCCGCCGAGAAGGAGCGCGAGCCCCGTCCACCGGGCGGCCCGATTCAGGGTGCCGTCTGCGAGAGCGCTGTCCCGGAACTGCCGGAGCCGCTCCATGACCGACGAGGCGATGTCGCGGGGCGGTGTCTTCTCCTCGAGCGCCGAACAGCGGCCCATGACCGCCTCGATGCCTTCGGCCCGGGCGCGGCAGGGCCCGCACGAGTCCAGATGCCGGCGGGTCTCGAGCGTGTCGGACGGGTCGGTCTCCTTCTCGATGAAGAAGGAGAGCATCGGCCTGACCTCGACGCACTTCAGCATGGCTCGACCGCCTTTCTCAGCACCTCGCGGGCCCGGAAGATCCGGTTCTTGACCGTTCCGAGCGGCAGCCCCGTGATACGGGCGATCTCATCGTAGCGGCGCTCCCCCTGGTGCCTCAGCAGCAGCACCTGGCGGTAATCGGCCGGCAGCCGGCCGAGAGCCTCCTCGAGCTGCTCGCGGGTCTCGAGCGCCTCGAGAAACTCGTCCGGCAGGGGGCCGTTCGCCGGCACTTCCCTCGGGCCCCTTTCCTCGTCGCCGGCGGGAGCGTCGAGCGAGAGCGTCGAGCCGACCCGGCGCTTGCGGATCAGATCGATGGCCGCGTTGCTGGCTATCCGGTACATCCAGGTCGTGAACCGGAAGCGGGGGTCGAACCTCTCGAGCGAGCAGAAGACCTTCATGAACACTTCCTGGCTGAGATCCATTGCCTCGTCCGGGTCGTGCACCATCCGGAGCAGGAAGTTGTAGATGGCTCCCTGGTGGCGCCGGACGAGCGACTCGAATTCGGAGCCGTGTCCCTGGAGGACCCGACGCACGATCTGCTCGTCGGTGAGCGGTGCGGCCGCTGCGGACCGTGTCTTTCCTGCCCCAGACGGGCACTTTCTGGCGAGAGCCCCTGTGCTGCGTCCCATCCGCTGCCCCCCGCATCGGCCCGGTCCCCTCCGGACCGGTGCGCCTTCCGATTGGACACCCGACTCCCTAATAACGTTTGTAGGGGGGCGGAGGTTTCGGAGCCGGGTGTTTATTCTCGCGGCCGCGCCGGTCGATCGGGCCGAAATCCTTTGATTTGACATGCGGAGCGCCCGTATAATGCGCGCCGGGACGAGGTGCGGATGCCAGCGGGTAAGGGGACGGCCAAAAACACGGAGAGGCTCCTTCGCCTGCTCGACGGGCCCATGGGCAGGGGTGAGACCGTCCTGGGTCGGCTCGACACGATCTTCTCGGAGACCGGCAATCCCGTTCACGCCGAGCTGCTCCGGCTGCTGACGCATCTGACCTACTCCAACGAGGTGGCCCGGCAGGTCTGGTCGGGATACCAGGTCCACCGCGCCACCCTCCAGCGGCGGCTCGGACGCGACGTCGGCCCGCGCGTGGCGCTATTCGACTACCTGCTGAACGTCGACCCGCGCCTGTCGAACCCCAAGATCATCGAGTTCTCCGATTTCGAGCAGACCGAGCGCTCGGCGATTACCGACCATCTGACCGGGCTGTTCAATCGCGGCCACTTCGACGGCTGTCTCACGAGAGAGATCAACAGGTGCCGCCGGTACGGGCAGGCCGCCTCCCTCGTCCTGCTCGACATCGACGATTTCAAGACCATCAACGACGAGCACGGACACCCGGCGGGGGACGCCGTCCTCAAGGACGTGGGCCGGCTCCTGATCCAGCGGGTGCGCGACATCGACATCGCCGCCCGGTACGGCGGGGAGGAGTTCGGCATCATCCTGCCCGAGACGCGTCGGATGAGCGCGTATGTCGTGGCCGAGAGGATACGCAGCGAGCTCGAGCGCTTTTTCAAACGCAAGACGATCAACGGGAAGGAGATTCGCGTAACCGTGAGCGGCGGGGTGTCCTCCTTTCCCGAGGACGCTGACGGGCCGCGGGGCCTGCTCGCACGGGCCGACGAGGCGCTCTACCGAGCCAAGCGCGCCGGCCGGAACCTGGTGTCGATCTACTACCGGGAAAAGCGTCGTGCACGAAGGATCGACATCGAGGCCCGGGGCATCCGGGTGCGGCTGATGGACGACGGTGCCTTGCGGCCCGCTTCCTGTCGCGCCCTCAACATCAGTGAGGGCGGGATGCTGATCGAGTCGGCCCGCCCGTTGAGGCTCGGACAGAGCCTCCAGATCCGGGTGCGGTTCTCCGGCGAGGCGGAGCTGGACCTGACGGGCGAAGTCGTCCGGCTCGAGGAGCGCAGCGCCCCGCGCAAGCGGAAGGTGTACGACGCCGGGGTGCGGTTCCGTTTCGGCCGGCGAAGTCTTCCGCCGGAGCTCACCCGTTTCATCCGCGAGACCGCTGCCGCGGACGCCTGACCGACGCGGAGAACTCTTCATGCTCGCTCTCGCCATCGATACATCCACGTCCGCCGGCAGTGTCGGTCTGGCCGACGACGGGTGTCTGAGCGCCGATCTGACGGTATCGAGCGGCCAGACCCATTCCGAGCGGCTGCTGTGCGCGATCGAGGCGGTGATGGCGGCCTCGGGTGTGACCTGGAGCGGGGTGGACCTGCTCGCGGTGGCCTGCGGGCCGGGTTCCTTCACGGGCCTGCGGATCGGGATGGCGACTGCGAAAGGGCTGGCCCTCGCGCTGTCGCGGCCCGTCACCGGTTTCTCCACTCTGGAGACGATCGCCTTCGCCTGCGCCGCCGAGGCGTGCGGATCGGGTCCTCGGGCCGTTCTCGCGCTGCTCAACGCGGGGCGCGGGGAGGTGTATCGTGGGCTCTACCGGGACTCAGGGGACGGACCTCAGGCGCTGCGGCCCGAGGCGGCCGTCGAGCCCGCGGAGGCGCTCGCCGGGGTGCCGGGGGGCTGCATCGTGTGCGGGGACGGATTCGAGGCCTATCGCGACCTGATGCGGCCGCATCTGCCCCTCGATGCCGTGCTTCTGCGGCGCACGCCGCCCATCGGCTCCGCGCTGGCGAGGCGCGCGATCGATCGGGCCCGACGCACGGGCCTCGGGGGGCTGCCCCCACCCACGCCCAACTACCTGCGGCTGTCCGACGCGGAGATCCACTTCAGGGGATGACGGGAGGCCGGCGCCGATGAGCCGCTGGAAGCTCCATCCGATGCGCGATGCCGACGTGAGCGCCGTCGTTGAAATCGAGAACGAGGCGTTCAACAGCCCGTGGCCGGCCGGGGCTTTCCGTGAGGAGATCCGCAACCCCGTGGCCCGCTGCCTCGTCGCGAGGCCCGCCGGGGGCGAGAGTGTGGACGGCTACATCTGCTACTGGGTGATCGGCGAGGAGCTGCTCATCAACAACGTCGCCGTGCTCTTTGCGCGCCGCGGTCGTGGCCTGGGCCGGCTGATGCTGCGTCGTGCATTGCGCGACGGCCGATCGGCTGGCTGCCGCTTCGCCTACCTCGAGGTGAGACCCTCGAACGAGGCGGCGATCCACCTCTACGAGAGTCATGGCTTCGCGACGATCACGCGCCGCAAGGGGTATTACTCCGACACGAAGGAGGACGCCCTGGTCATGCGCGCGACCTTGAAAGGGCCGGAAATGGGGTGATATGATGCGCGCATGCGACGGCTGGTTCACCTCGCCCGCCCCTTTTCCCCTGAAAAGCCCGGTTTTGCGACGGAGATGACTGATGCCCATCTCTCTTGATATCGTCAGTGAGCGCCTGATGAGGGAAAACGACGAATACCGGCGTTTGTTCGAGAAGCATCGCGGCTGCGACGAGCGGCTGGAGAGGCTCAACGCCCGGCACATCCTCAGCGACGAGGAGAAGGTCGAGGCGATCACCCTGAAGAAACACAAGCTGGCCCTGAAGGATCGGATGGCAGAGATCGCCAGGGAGTTCACGAACAACCCGGCCGGAAGTACCGGGAGCTGACCGGTCGTTTCCGGCCGTTCCGGTCAGTCGGGGGCTGAGAGTGGTCAAAGACGTCTGGCCCTACCTGACCGGGGGCCTGTTGCTCACGGTGCTGCTCGCCGTCCTGGCGCCTCCCGCAGCGGCGGTGTTCGCCGCCGTGCTCACGCTCGCGGTCGCCTCCTTCTTCCGCGACCCCCGGCGCGCGATCCCGGCCAGCCCGGATCTGATCCTCTCACCGGCGGACGGCCGGGTGGTGGGTATCGAGCCAGGGCAGGGGGAGCATGAAGGCCTGACCTGCGTGTCGATTTTCCTCTCGGTGTTCAACGTCCACGTGAACAGGGCCCCCGTGGCGGGGCGTGTGGCGGATATCCGCTACACTCCGGGTCAGTTCCTGCCCGCTTTCAGGGAGAAGGCGAGCGAGCTCAACGAGCAGAACTTCATCGCGCTGGAGACCGACCGCGGCCCGATGGCGGTCAAGCAGATCGCCGGGCTGATCGCGCGGCGGATCCGGTGCTGGAAGCGCCCGGGGGACACCGTGGCCCGGGGAGAGAAGATCGGATTCATCACGTTCGGCTCGCGCGTGGACCTCTACCTTCCGCTTGCAGCGGATCTGAAGGTGCGGCTCGGCGACCGGGTGCGCGGCGGCACGTCGGTGATGGCCGTCTTCGCCGATGGTGAGGCGGGTCAATGAGAGTGCGGCACGGACCGGTATTCGACAGGTTCTCAGACCCCTCCGAGCGGCCCCCGCGGCGGGCCCGGAGGGGGATGTACCTCCTGCCGAGCCTCTTCACGGTGGGTAACATCTTCTGCGGCTACGTGTCGATCGTGCGCTCCACGACGGGCGAGTATGAATGGGCCGCCCTGCTCATACTGATCGCGGCTCTGCTCGACGGGCTCGACGGCCGGGTCGCCCGGTTCACCGGCACGGCCTCCGAGTTCGGACTGCAGCTCGACTCGCTCGCGGACGTCGTTTCATTCGGTGTCGCGCCGGCGGTGCTGGCCTTCTCCTGGTCGCTGTCGACCTTCGGACGCGTCGGCTGGACCGTCTCGTTCCTGTTCGTCATGTGCGGGGCACTGCGGCTGGCCCGTTTCAACCTGCAGCGCACCGTGCACGACCGCCGGTTCTTCGTCGGCCTGCCGATACCGGCCGCGGCCTGCATCATCGCCACGACCGTCTACTCCCATCCGGAGCCACCCGAGGCCACGGGCGATCCTCTGATGGGGATCATGCTGCTGGTGCTGGTGCTGCTCGTGTCCCTGCTCATGGTGAGCCGGGTCAGATACCGTTCCTTCAAGGACCTGGACCTGAAGAGCCGCCGCTCCTACAAGTGGCTGCTGGTGCCGGCGGCGGTGCTGGCGCTCGTGGCGCTCAACCCCCAGATCATGCTGATGCTGGCCGGGTTCGGGTATCTTGTGTCGGGCATCCTGCCGCGTTTCCGGTCGGGCCGGCACGAGGATCCCGAGGCACGGATGGAGCGGCTCGCCGCCCACGGCGACACGGGAGGCAAGGGTGTCTGACACGAGGGATTCCGAAGTGGCCGTCGGCTCGCGCGTCGGGCTCTTCGGATCGACGTCGCTTCAGGCGCGGGAGATGCGGGCCATCCTCGAGGGCCGGGCTCTCCCGGTGGTGGATCTGAAGCTGTACGACGACCAGGGCGAAGGAACGATCGCGGAGTTCGACGGAGAGGCGCTTCTGGTGGCACGGCCCGACGAGGAGCTCGCAGCCGGGCTGGACGTGGCGCTCCTGTGCGGCACGAGGGCGCAGACCCTGCCGTATCTCGACTGGCCGGCACGACGCGGGTTCGTCGCCGTGGATGTCTCCGGTGCCTCGTCGGGGCGGCCGGGCGTCCCGCTGATCCACATGGACATCAATCCCGGCGAGGTCGCCGCGAAAGAGGGGGGCAGGCCCGCGCCGCTCATCGCATCGCCGCACCCCGTGTCGCACAATGTCGCGACCGTGTGCCACGCCCTGGCACGGCATGGCGCGATCCGGCGCATCGACGCGTTCTCCCTTCTGCCCGCGGCCGATCGGGGTGAGCCGGGGATCCAGGAGCTATACGATCAGACCCTCGGACTGCTCAACTTCGCCAGTGTGCCGAAGGACACGTTCGGCCGGCAGATCGCCTTCAACGCGCTTCCGGCGCAGGACGTGACGGAAGGGGGGCCGGATGGCATTCCCGGCGCAGCGCCTCGCACGGAGATCGCCGCACTGCTGGGGATGGAGCCTTCCGCCGTCATGACTTCCTCGGTGTACGTCGCGATCTTCCACGGCCACGCGCACGCCCTGACGGTAACATTCGAGCGACCCGTCCGCAGGGAGGAGCTTCACGAGGGGCTCGCCGGCGACGCTGCGATCCGCATGGTGGACGACCCCGACTCGTTCTCACCCGTTGACCTCGCCGGGCAGGACACGGTCGCCGTCAACGGCCTGCGGGCCGATCCCCTCCTCCCGGAGCGGGTCAGCCTCTGGATCTTCTGCGACAACCTCAAGGGAGGAGCCGCGCTGAACGCCGTCCGCATCATGGAGCGTGTCATCGAGCTGAGACGTGAGGGGAGCCGATGAGCGGCCCGGGAACGGCCACCCGCTGCCGGCTGGTCCGGCCGGCGGTCACAGGGTTTCTCGTGGCGCTCGCCGCCGTCGGGGTCGGCTGGCCGCAGGACCTCGTCCGGTCGGAGGATGCGGTGGTGGCCCTGTTCAGCCTCCAGACGCAGCTCGAGGTGGACGGTCGGATGCTGGATCGCCTCGTCGACCGGCACGCAGCGAGCCAGCAGGATCGTACCGTGGCGAGGGAGCGTGTCGACAGGCTCTACACGGAGCTGGACGGCCTGTTCGAGCAGTACCGCGGGCTGCTTCAGGCGGGCGGCGAGCGCGAGGAGGGTGAGGACAGGTCGGCAGCGGACGGGGACCGGCCCAACCTGGCCCGAATCGAAGATGAGATCGATCAGAAGGAGAAGGAGCTTCTCGAGGCGGAGAGCACGGAGAAGGCGAGGGAGGACGAGGGTCGGCGGCTGCGCGAGGAGATCCGGGGCGCACGCGAGCGGATTACGCTTCTGTGGCAGAAGATCGTCTCGCTGCAGGACAGCCTTCCCGCACAGAAGGACTCGGTGACCGGTGTGTGGGACATCACGATGCTTCCGGGGGGAGACCGCGGCGTCTTCGCACTGTTCCAGTCGGGCACGATCGTCACGGGACAGTACGTGCTCGACGGCCCGTTCCAGGGCAGCCTGGAGGGGACGCTCGTCGATCGCAAGCTCCTGCTCCACCGTATCGACGCGCGGCTCGGCCGGTCGATGGACCTCACGGCGTTCCTCTCGCCGGACGGCCGGGCGCTGCGCGGCACCTGGGAGAACTACGATTTGGCCAACGGCCAGGCCCGCGCCGGGTCCTGGGCGGCGACCCGCAGGCAGCCGAAGCGCTCGGAAGACTCGGGCGACGGCCGGGAAGGCGGCCCGTAGGATGGCGCAGTGAGCCTTCTGATGCGCCGGTACGAGCTCATGCTCGCCGTCCGGTACCTGTCGACCCGCCGCAAGCAGACCTTCATCACCATCATCACGACGATCTCCGTGGTGGGTGTGGCGGTGGGCGTCGCCGCGCTGATCATCGGGCTCTCCCTGGCCACCGGGATTCACCAGGACATCAGGGAGCGGATCCTGGGCGCCAATGCGCACATCACGGTGTTCGGCCCGCCGGGCGAGGACGGGATGCCGGATTACGCGCAGGTCGAGGAGCGGATCCGCGGCGTGGACGGCGTTCTGGCCACGGCTCCGGTGGTGTTCGAGAAAGGGCTCATCGTCTCGGAAGCGAACCCCTCGGGCACGGCCGTGTTCCTCAAAGGGGTGGACCCGGAGCTCGAGAGCCGGGTCACCGAGGTCGGCTCGCGGTTCACGAGCGGGAGTCTGAAGGCGCTGTCCGCGCGCGGGAAGGACGAGCTGGCCGGCATCGCGCTGGGCAAGGATCTCGCCCGTACCCTCGGCGTCACGGTCGGCGACCGTGTCCGGGCCATCGTCCCTCGAATGCGGATGTCGCCCTGGAGCCTCGAACCGAGGCGCAAGTCGTTCGAGGTGGTCGGCATCGTCGATTCGGGTTTCTACGACTACGACGCGGGATGGGCGTATCTCTCGATTCGACGGGGCACGCAGCCTCTTCGGCCTGGGCGACGTGGCCACGGTTGTGGAGGTCCGTATCGCCGACGTGGACCACATCGACGCGGTCCGCGATGCGGTCGCCCATGCGGCGGGTGAGGGCTTTCCGGTGACCGACATGATCGAGATGAACCGGACGTTCTTCGCGGCCCTGCGGACGGAGAAGCTGCTGACGTTCCTGGTGATCGGTCTGATCGTCCTGGTGGCGGCCCTGAACATCGTTTCGACGCTCATCCTGATGGTGATGGAGAAAGTGAGGGACATCGGCACGCTCGTCTCCATGGGGGCCAACTCGCGTGGCATCATGACGATCTTCATGGCGCAGGGCGTCATGATCGGTCTGGTCGGCACGGTGGTCGGGTGTGCCATAGGCCTCGGAGCGTCCTGGATACTGGACACGTACCGGCTGATCCCGCTGCCGGCCGACGTCTATTTCATCCCGTACGTCCCGTTCAGGGTGCGTCCCGTCGACTTCACCCTGGTGGCGCTCACCGCCCTGGTGGTCTCATTCCTGGCCACGATCTATCCGGCATGGAAGGCCTCGCGCCTGGATCCGGTGGAGGCGCTCCGGTATGAGTGACCTGGTCCGCGTGCGCGGGCTGACACGCGCCTACCGCACCGGGGGAAAGGTGCTGGAGGTGCTCCGGGGTCTGGACCTCGATGTCTCCCGCGGCGAGATGGTGGCGGTGGTCGGGGAGTCAGGTGTGGGCAAGAGTACCCTGCTCCACCTGCTCGGGGCTCTTGACCGTCCGGACGGCGGCTCGTACCTTTTCGACGGTGAGACGGTGCTCGACAGGCCCCCCGACGCTCTGGCGCGGTTCAGGAACGAGAACATCGGGTTCGTCTTCCAGTTCCACAACCTGCTCCCGGAGTTCACGGCCGTGGAGAACGTCATGATCGCAGGGCTGATCGGACGCCAGAGCCCGTCCGCCGCACGGGAGCGCTCCATCAGGCTGCTTCGGGATCTCCGTGTCGGCGAGCGGCTCGATCACCTGCCGGCACAGCTCTCGGGCGGCGAGCAGCAGCGGGTGGCCATCGCGCGGGCTATCATGACAGCCGGTGCGCTTCTGCTGGCCGACGAGCCCACCGGCAACCTCGATCCGGGCACCGCCGATCGGGTCTTCGAGGTGATGAAGGACGTGGTGCGGGCCCGCGCGCTCGCAGTCGTCATCGCGACGCACAACGAGAGGCTGGCGCGCCAGTGCGACCGGATTCTGCTGCTGAGGGACGGGGTCCTGGCCCCGGCCAGGGGGACGGGCGAGCCGAGGCAGGAAATGGCGAGCCCGTGAGGCTAGAATAGGTGGCGAAGGCCGGCGTCCCGGGAGTCCGGCCCGGGGCATAGCGTGAGGGGTTGACCCGATGTTCGAGAAATTCACCGAGAAGGCGAAGCGGGTTCTCTTTCTGGCGAGGTACGAGGCCAGCCAGATGGGGAGCCGTGTGATAGGGACGGAGCATCTGCTGCTGGGCCTCCTCAAGGAAGGCGAGGAGATCACCCGGGAGCTGTTCCAGCGCTCCAACATCGCGGTCGACATGCTGAGGGCGGAGCTGGAGGAAATCGGCCCCTCGCGTGAGAAGCTGTCCACATCGGTGGAGATCCCCTTCAGCGAGGAGACCAAGAAGGCTCTGACCTACGCCGAGGAGGAGGCGAACCGACTGCTTCACTCGTACGTCGGCACCGAGCACATCCTGCTCGGCCTGCTCCGGGTCGAGCACTCGGCCGCCGCCCGGGTCCTGCAGGAAAAGGGGATGGAGCTGTACGCGGTGCGCGAGGACACGGTCGCGCTGCTGAAGAAGCGCGGCGTCCCGAAGAAGAAGCGCGAGACGCCGTTCCTCAACGAGTTTTCCCAGGATCTGTCCGCGATGGCCGAGAGCGGGATGTTCGACCCGCTCATCGGGCGCGAGGCGGAGCTCGAGCGGGTGGTCCAGATCCTGTCGCGCCGCCGGAAGAACAACCCCGTCCTTCTCGGCGAGCCCGGCGTGGGCAAGACCGCTATCGTCGAGGGGCTCGCACAGAGAATAGCGGAAGGGAACGTGCCCCCGTCGCTCGTGGACAAGCGGATCCTGGCGCTCGATCTGTCGCTGATCGTGGCCGGCACCAAGTACCGGGGCCAGTTCGAGGAGCGGCTCAAGGGGATCATCGGCGAGCTGACCGGCTCGGACGACATCATCATCTTCATCGACGAGATTCACTCGCTGATCGGAGCCGGCTCGGCCGAGGGGTCGCTCGACGCGGCCAACATCCTCAAGCCGGCCCTTTCACGGGGCGAGGTTCAGTGCATCGGCGCCACGACGCCGCGCGACTATCACAAGTACATCGAGAAGGACCGGGCTCTGGTCCGCCGGTTCCAGGCGATCAAGATCATCCCGCCCACCGAGAACGAGACGATCGACATCCTGCGCGGCATCAAGGACCGGTACGAGCGGTTCCACCAGGTCCGGTTCACTGACGAGGCGCTCCTGAGCTCGGTGTATCTCTCGAACCGGTACATCACCGATCGGTTCCTTCCCGACAAGGCGATCGACGTAATCGATGAGGCCGGGGCCCGGGTCAAGCTGAAGAAGCGGACCTCTTACCAGGAGGTCAAGCAGGTCGAGGCGCGCCTCAAGGAGGCCACCCGGAGCATGAAGCGCGCCCTGGCCAGGAAGGACTTCGAGAAGGCGGTGCGTCATCACGACGAGGAGATGACGCTGCGCCGGGAGTTCGAGGACCTGCGGCGCAAGGCCGAGGACGAGGGGCAGATGATCCTCGAGGTGGTCAAGGAGGACATCGAGGACGTCATCTCGCGGTGGACCGGCATCCCGCTGTCCACTGTCGAGAAGGAGGAGATGGAGAAGCTGATGAAGATGGAGGAGTTCCTCCACGAGCGGATCGTGGGGCAGCACTCCGCCATCTCCGCACTGGCGCGGGCCATCAGGCGCTCCCGCGCGGGCCTCAAGAGCCCGATGCGACCGATGGGGTCGTTCATCTTTCTGGGGCCGACCGGCGTGGGAAAGACCGAGGTCGCCCGGACGCTGGCGGCATTCCTGTTCGGCAACGAGACCGCTCTGGTCCGGTTCGACATGTCCGAGTACATGGAGAAGCACGCGATCGCCAAGATGATCGGCTCGCCTCCCGGGTACGTCGGGCACGAGGAGGGAGGGCAGCTCACCGAGAGGATCAAACGCAAGCCCTACAGCGTCATCCTGCTCGACGAGATCGAGAAAGCCCATCCCGACGTGCTCAACATCCTCCTGCAGGTGTTCGAGGACGGGCAGCTCACCGATGCCTACGGCGATTCGGTCGACTTCAAGAACACCCTCGTCATCATGACCTCGAACATCGGCTCGAGCGCGATCGACGCGGACAGGACCCCCGGCTTCCTCACCAAGGGCGACCTGAAGGAGAACACCCGGAACCGCGACATGGTGATGCAGGATGTCCGGAGGACCCTCAGCCCGGAGTTCCTCAACCGGATCGACGAGATCATCATCTTCGACCCGCTCGACGACAACGATCTGCTGCAGATCTGCCGCCTGATGATCCGGCGGCTGAACGACACCCTGAAGGGGCGCAGCCTCGAACTCTCGCTCACCGAGGAGGCCTACCAATGGCTGCTCAAGGCCACTTCCGGGGAGAGGTCCTACGGCGCCCGGCCGCTGCGGCGGGCGATCCAGCGCTATATCGAGGATGCGCTCTCCGAGGACCTGATTCAGGGTAAGTTCCCCGGCACGGGACGCGTGGAGGTCTTCCAGGAGGGGGATCGGCTCGCCTTCCGGGAAGCTCCCGAATTCAATCTCGCAACCTGAGGACGCTTTGCCCTTCAACGGGATGCCAGGTGCCCGCCGTCGCGGCCCGTGTGCCCTTACGGCTTTCGCCCTCGCGGCATGCCTCTGCCTGCTCTCCGTCGGCCGGCCGGTCCTCGCGCGCGACGGCGAGAAGATCGTCAGGATCGTCGTCGACGGAAACCAGCGGATCTCCGAGGAGGCGGTCCTCCACCTGATGACCATCAAGGTGGGGGACACCTTCGACGAGGATCTTCTGAAGAAGGAGTTCAAGAAGATCTGGGCGCGCGGGCTGTTCGACGACCTGTCGATCGAGGCTCGCGACGTCGATGGGGGCAAGGCGGTCATCATCCACGTGCGCGAGAAGCCGGTCGTCAACTCGCTCAAGTACGACGAGAGCAAGGTCGCCGGAGAAACGCAGATCGAGGATGCCCTCAAGGCGCGCAACTGCCAGATCGCCATCGGGGAGCCGGTCGACTATACCGTCCTCAAGAAGGCCGAGGAGGCGATCAAAGGCCTCCTGAACCAGAAGGGATATCTCGACGCCGAGGTTCACGCCGAGACCAAGGAGACCGGCAACGGCAACATGGAGGTCTCCTTCAAGATCGAGGAGGGCGCCAAGACCCGCATCAAGTCGATCCATTTCGTCGGCAATACCGTCTTCAAGGAGCGGAAGCTCAAGAAGGCGATGAAGAACACCAAGGAGCACGGCTGGTTCACCCGGATCAAGAGCAAGGACGTCTATCACCCTCTCAAGTACGATACCGACCTGCGCGACATCGAGACCCTGTACGGCAACGCGGGGTACATCGACGTGGATCTGCCCGCCGCCACGGTGACCGTCGTCGAGGAGAAGAAGTCCGAGAAGCCCGGCAAGTCGCGCAAGTGGGTGAGCATCGAGCAGCACGTCAACGAAGGGCAGCAGTACCGCGTCGGCGACATTTCGGTCACGGGCAACACCGTGTTCACGGAGCCGGAGCTGGTGAAGCTGATTCCCCTCAAGAAGGGGGACATCCTCAGCGAGGCGCGTATCAAGGCCGGGCTCGCGCTGATCGACGCCACCTACGGCGCCAAGGGGTATTTCTACATCTCGACCAACCGGCTGATCGACCGGCATCCCGACAGCACGGCCGATCTCACGGTGAAGGTGAACGAGGACAAGCAGTACTACCTCGGTCGCATGGAGTTCTCGGGAAACCTGACGACCCGGGACTTCGTGCTGAGACGGGAGATGCCGGTCGGCGAGGGGGACCTGTTCGACCTGAACAAGTTCAGGCTGGGGCTGCGCCGGATCACCCAGCTCGGTTACTTCCAGCTCAGTGGAGAGCCCCAGATCACGCCGATGGAGGGCGAGGACCGGCTCCGGGTGAAGATCTCCGGGACGGAGCCCCGGCGCAGCGAGCTGCAGGTGGGGGGCGGTTATTCCGGCCTCGACGGCGGGTTCTTCGCGACCTCGTACCAGACACGCAACTTCCTCGGCCGCGGCGACGTGGTGGGGATCAACACGCAGATCGGCTCGATCGCCAACCGCTACACGATCAGCTTCACGGAGCCGTACCTGCTCGGCAAGCCGATCACGGCGGGTGTCTCGCTGTTCCGGACGGACACGCAGTACTCCGACTTCACGACGAGCTCCGACGGCGGCAGCCTCACGTTCGGTCGGCGGTTCAAGAACTTCAACACGCTCAGCCTGACATTCGTACACCAGACGACCGACTACGATCCACTCGCCGGCCGCACGACGACCACCACCATCAACAGCGTCCGCCCTTTCTACAGCTTCGATACCAGGAACAACTTCTACCGTCCGACCCGCGGATTCCAGTTCTTCGTCTCGGCGGAGTATGCCGGCGGGGCGCTGGGCGGTCAGACGTCCTTCCTGAAGCCCCAGGCGGAGGTGCTGTACTTCATCCCGATGTTCAAGTCGACCTTCCTGGCGGTGCACGGCGAGGTCGGGTTCCTGCATGCCCTGGGCGGCGAGGAAATCCCCACCTACGTGCGGTATTTCCTGGGCGGAGAGCGGAGCCTGCGCAACTATCAGACGCGCTCGGTCGGCCCTTCGGGGTACATCTGCGAGTTCAGCGCGACCGCCGAGGCCGTGGAGAACCCGTCCGATTGTCCGAACGCCCCTCGCGGGCTGCACCACAATCGGCAGTTGCTCGCGTATCCGAGCGACGTGGTGGGCGGCACACGCAAGGTGCTGTTCAACATGGAATACGTGGTGCCCCTGAGCCAGCCGATCGACTTCGTCACCTACTTCGACATGGGCAACGCGTTTGCCGAATGGGAGCCGATCAACTTCTCCGAAATGCGCGGCGACGCGGGGGTGGAGCTCAGGTTCTTTCTGCCGGTCTTCGGCGCGCCCTTGCGGCTGATATACGGCCGGGTGTTCAATCTCCGCGGCAACGAGGACACCCGGCAGTTCCTCTTTTCGATCGGCACGACCTTCTAGACGGCCCGGACGCGCTACAATCGGGCCGACAGGACAACCAAAGGGCGGAGACCTGACCCAGAAGGGGCCCGGGATCCTCCCGAACCCGGTCAAAACGAAAGGAGTGGCGGGAAGTGACACAAAAGCGACGGCGCTGGCTGGTACTCGCGATCATGGGGATTCTCGTGGGGGTCACGGGGGCAAGAGCCCAGACCGCTCCCCTGCGGGTGGGAGTCGTGAACCAGGATCGCGTGCTCAACGAGAGCGAGGAAGGCAAGCATCTGAAGGCGGATCTCGAGAAGCTGCGCAACGCCAAGGCGGCCTCGATCGAGGCCAAGGAGAAGGAGATCAAGGCGCTGCAGGATCAGCTGCTCAACGCGCAGCTCAGCCTCAGCGAGGAGAAGCGCGACCAGATAGCGCGGGACCTGAAGCGGAAACGGGTCGAGTACGAGCGTCTCAACGACGACGCCACCGCGGAGTTCCAGGATGCGGCCAACCGCGCGCAGGCCCGGCTGTCCGGCATCTTCCGGGACGTGGTGAGCAAGTACGGGGCGGAGAAGGGGTACACGGTGATCTTCGAGCTCAACACCGTCTACTACGCGGCGCCTGCTGTGGACATCACCGATGATATGCTGAAGCGCTTCAACGAGGCCACACAGGGCAATACCGCCGGTTCGCAGGCGCCCTGAGGGGGCGCCGGAGAAAGGGATGGGAGTACGGGGCCATACCACGGCGGAGCTGGCGTCCAGGCTGGGCGCGCGGCTCGAAGGGGCGCCGGACCTGCTCCTGCGCGATGTTGCGCCTCTGGCCGGCGCCGGCCCCGACGAGCTGAGCTTTCTGGCCAGCCCGAAGTACCTGCCCGAGGCGCGGGAGACGCGGGCGGGGGCGGTGATTGCGGCGCCAGGCGTCGACCTCGGCGGGAGGACGCTGCTGGTCGTGGAGGATCCGTACCTCGCCCTGGCCGCGGCGCTCGAGATCTTTCCATCCGGCCGTCCGGCCGGCTCCCGGAGTGAGCCCCGAGGCGCGGGTCGGATCGAACTGCATGCTGGGAGATGGCGTGACGGTGATGTCGGGCGCCGTAATAGGAGAGGGGTGCCGGCTCGGGGCGCAGACCGTGGTGATGTCCGGAGTCGTTGTCGGAACGGGGGTGGAGATCGGCGCGCGGTGCACGGTGCATCCGAACGTGACCCTGTACGACCGATGCGTGATCGGCGATGACGTCATCATCCATGCCGGTGCCGTGATAGGAAGCGACGGCTTCGGCTTCGCCCGCGAGGCCGATCGTCATCGCAAGATCCCCCAGGTGGGCAACGTCGTTATCGAGGATGACGTGGAAATCGGAGCCAACGTCACGATCGACCGTGCCACGTTTGGCAGCACCCTGATCGGCCGGGGAACCAAGATCGACAACCTGGTGCAGATCGGCCACAACGTCCAGGTGGGGGAGCACAGCATCCTGGTTGCCCAGGTCGGCATCAGCGGCAGCACGCGTCTCGGCAGTCGCGTGGTTTTCGCCGGGCAGTCGGGAGCGGTGGGGCACATCCGGATCGGTGACGGCGCCGTCGTCGGCGCCAAGTCGGCCGTCACCCACGACCTGCCCGCCGGAGCGTTCGTGGTCGGCCATCCGGCCATCGACGCGGGGATCTGGAAGAGGGCGGTCGCGGTGTTCGAACGGCTGCCTCAGCTGCGGCGACGCCTCATGCGCCTGGAGAAGAGCGGCCGTGGCGGCGCACCGGAAGCACCGGGACCCCGGCGTGAGGGCCGGGACGACAAGGAGGTCTGACACGTGCTGGAGATGAGAGAGATCCTCAGGATCCTCCCGCATCGCTACCCGTTTCTGCTCGTCGACAGGATCATCGAGATGGAGAAGAACACGCGGGCGGTCGGCATCAAGAACGTGAGCGTCAACGAGCCGTTCTTCGTCGGACACTTCCCCGGCGTCCCCATCATGCCGGGGGTGCTGATCGTGGAGGGGATGGCCCAGGTGGGCGCTGCGCTGCTGCTCTCGTCGATCCCGGATCGCGATGACAAGCTGATCTACTTCACCGGGATCGACAAGTGCCGGTTCCGCAAGCCGGTGGTGCCCGGTGACCAGGTCCGCTACGAGCTGAAGGTCCTGCGTCTCAAGTCGCAGGTCTGCCGCATGTGGGGCGAGGCGTTCGTGGACGGGCAGATGGTGGCCGAGGCGGAAATCCTCTCCGCGATGACGACGATGCCCACCGGAGGAAGCTGATCGTGCCCGGCGCGATCCATCCCACGGCCATCGTCTCCGCCGGAGCGAGTCTCGGCGAGGGAGTGGACGTGGGGCCCTACGCCGTGATCGGCGAAGCGGTGGTGCTCGGTGCGGGATGCCGGGTGGGCGCGCACGCGGTGCTTGCCGGTGAGACACGGGTCGGCTCCGGGTGCCGGATCTCCGCATTCGCATCGATAGGGACCGACCCGCAGGATCTCAAGTACAAGGGTGAGCCGACACGGCTGGAAATCGGCGTCGGCAACACGTTTCGCGAGTTCGTGACCGTCAACCGCGGCACGGCCGGCGGTGGCGGTGTGACCACGATCGGCGACGACAATTTCTTCATGGCCTACACCCACGTGGCGCATGACTGCCACGTGGGCAGCCACACGATCTTCGGCAACGGCGCCACCCTGGCGGGCCACGTCACGGTCGAGGACTTCGCCAACGTGGGCGCCTTCTCGGGCGTTCACCAGTTCTGCCGCATCGGCCGCCACGGCTTCATCGGCGGCTACAGCGTCGTGACACAGGACGCACTGCCGTTCGTCAAGACGGTCGGCAACCGCGCCGCGGCGTTCGGCATCAACACCATCGGCCTCGAGAGGCGCGGCATCCCCGTGGAGTCGATCCTCGCGCTCAAGAAGGCCTACCGGCTCCTGTTCCAGTCGAAGCTCAACACCGGTCAGGCCGCCGAGAGGATCGACAGAGAGCTGTCGCAGTACGAGGAATGCCGCTATCTCGTCGATTTCATCCGCACCTCGACCCGCGGCATCGTCAAATGACCACGACGGGCAGGCAGTCGCCCGGAAAGCCGTTGCGGACGGCGGTCGTGGGCGTGGGCCACCTGGGCCAGCATCACGCACGGATTTACGCAGGCCTGCCGGGCTGCCAGCTCGTGGGAGTGGCCGATGCCGACCCGGCACGCGCCCAGTGAGGTTGCACAGCGCCACCGGGTCGAGGCGCTCGATGACTACCGGGTGCTCGAAGGGCGTGTCGACCTGGTCTCCGTCGCGGTGCCGACCGAGGTCCACCGTGAGGTGGCGGGGTTCTTTCTCAGGCAGGGCGTCGCGTCGCTCGTCGAGAAGCCGATCGCGCCGGCGCTCGAGGACGCACAGGCTCTGATCGAGGAGGCCCGCCGCGGTGGGGCCCTGCTCGGTGTGGGGCACACCGAGCGGTTCAACCCGGCCGTCGCGGCACTCACGGCCCGGGCCCGCGAGCCCCGATTCATCGAGTCCCATCGACTCGGATCGTTCGCGCCGCGCAGCCTGGACATCGACGTCGTGCTGGATCTGATGATCCATGACATCGACATCGTGCTCGACATGGTCCGCAGCCCGGTGCGCTCGGTGGATGCGATCGGCGTGGCAGCCCTCACCCCGCGGGTCGACATCGCCAACGCGCGGATCGTCTTCGATTCGGGCTGTGTGGCCAACCTCACCGCCAGCCGCATCAGCGCGGCGCGCACGCGGAAGATCCGCGTGTTCCAGCGCGACAGCTACCTCTCGTGCGACTGCGCCGAGCGCTCGCTCGAGCACTACCGGCTGGAGCGCCGCGAGGACGTGGAGCGGCCCCGGATCGTGCACGAACAGGCGGACATCCCGCAGGACGAGCCCCTGCGGCGCGAGCTGGAGGCCTTTGCGGGCGCCGTCGCCGGCGGGGCCTCCTATCCGGTGCCCGGCGAGGCCGGTCTCGCGGCGCTCGAGGTCGCCCTCACGGTGGTGGCATGCATCGATCAGGCGGCGCGGGAGACGAAGTGACCGACCCGATCGGCACATGGCTCGAGGAGCGTGTCGCGTCCGGTGAGATCCCGGGAGCCTCCTGGGCCGTTCTCGGCCCCGAGGGCTTCATCTCCGAGGGCGCCGTGGGACGCGCGGTCGTTGTGCCCGAGCCGGTCGAAGCCAGGCCCGACACGATCTACGATCTCGCCTCGCTCACCAAGCCGCTCGTGACGGCCTTTCTCTGCCTGTCCCTGCGCCGCGACCTCGGATTGGGGCTCGACGACCGGATCGGCCGCTTTCTGCCCGAGGTGGACCGGCTCGACAAGCGAGACATCAGGCTGCGTCATCTGCTGACCCACACGGCGGGAATGCCGGCCTGGGTGCCCTTCTACCTGAAGGGACGCACCATGGGGGAGTACCTGGAGCAGATACGGGAACGTCCTCCGGATTTCGCCCCCGGGACGCGTGTCGAGTACTCGTGCGCCGGGTATCTCATGCTCGGCGAGATTCTGCGGCGCTGCGCCACGGAGGAGCTGGATCGGCTCGCCGGACGGACGATCTTCGACCCGCTGGGGCTGCAGAGCACGGCCTTCCGTCCGCCCGCTGCCTGGCTCGATCGGGTGGCGGCCACCGAGGATTCGTGCCAATATGAGCGAAGGCTGGCGGGCCCCTCCTCAGCGTCGTACGGGGGCTTTCGAGAGGGTGTGATCCGCGGGGAAGTGCACGACCAGAACGCCTACGTGCTCGGTGGCGTGGCGGGCAATGCGGGCCTGTTCTCCACGGCATGCGAGACCGCGCTCGTCGCGGCGGAGTACCTGGGCGAAGCGATCCACCCGACGAAGGGACTGCTCGACACCGGCTCCATCGGACTGGCGCAGGAGGATCAGACACCCGGCCTGAACGAGGCGCGAACGATGGCCTTCAGAATCGCCTCGCGGGGCGGGACCGCCGCCGGCCCCGACCTCCCGCCGGACGCTTTCGGCCACAACGGCTTTACCGGAACGTCGGTGTGGATCGACCCGGGGCGTCCCCGGGTTCACGTGTTGCTGACCAACAGGGTGCATCCCCGGGTCTCCGACGCAATCGACATGACGGCTCTGAGAGGCAGGTTCCACACCCTGGCCTCCAGGATCTGACACCGAACCCTTACCGGCGCGCGAGACCAGGATGTCCGAGACCACCTCGTTCACGACACGCGAGGCCGTGCTGTCGAGCCTCCTGCTTCACGCCTGCATCATCATCGTGGTGCTGCTGTTCCCGGGTGTCTTCACGCCGTCAGCGCACGAGCCGCGTCCCATCGATCCGAACGAGCCGATCGCGATGACGTTCGTCCAGGAGCCGGATCAGAACGAGGCCACCTTCCAGCTCGGCGACAAGGGGGACAAGGTCACTTCCGACCCGCGGCCCGAATCCGCTCCGCCGCCGGAAAACGACCAGCCCTACTCGATAGGCAACTCGCCGAACAGGTTCGTCGCCCCGCCCGTGGACAAGCCCGCCGCCCCCAACCCCCCCGTACCGTCATCGCCACCCGCCGCCGAGCAGGGCCCCCCCGAGGAACACGGCGAGGCGACCGCCGAGAACGACGCGGACGACGGCGACGAGGGGGCGGTCGAGGAGAATCGCACCGCCTCGACGGATTCGTTCTACGTTCCCCCGACCCCGGCGCAGCCGCGTCCCGGCTCCGAACCCGGCCCCCGGCCCAGGGGATCCCTCAAGGAGACACTCGGCAGGATGTCGGTGGGGATGTCGGGTGGCGATCCCCTTCGCTTCAACAACCCCGTCGGCGCCGTCAGCGGGCCGTTCGGCGGGCTGTCCTTCGATACGCCGGGGTACGACTGGGGACCCTACGCGCGCAAGATCTACTGGGTTATCTGGACCAACTGGACGCAGGGATGGCCGCCCGCGGCCTGGGCGGGTCTCAAGGGGATGGTAACGGTGCACTTCACCATCCATCGCGACGGCACCGTCAGCGACATCCGGATCGATGCGCCGTCCGGTACGCCGGCATTCGACACCTGCGCGACGGTGGCGCTCGAGGCGTCGAGCCCGCTGCCGCCCCTTCCGGCCGACTTCCCCAAGGAGTCGGAGGGGATCTCGGCGCGATTCCTCTACAACATGGACTCCTCCGGGAACTGACCCGCGCTCAGATCAGCGGTACGACGACCGCCACGGCCAGCACGAAGGGCGTGACCGTCCGGGTGATGCTCGAGTCAGTGGCGCCCGTGCTCCACGCGAGATATCCGGCGGCGATCCCGGATAGAGCGAGCGCGGTCAGGAGGATCGAGGCGGCCCGGGGCAGGAGCCTGCGTCCCGGCCGGGCGGGAGGCAGCCCGGCCAGGTCGGCGTAAAGCAGGTTCATCCTCGCCACGCGCGGGTAGACGGCCAGCAGAAAGGGCCAGCCGAGCACGGTTCCAACCAGCAGATTGTTCAGCAGGATTATCCCTGCCGTCGCCCCGAACGGGAAGAGCCCCAGGAGATGGATTCCCCAGCCGATGTACAGGGCGCAGCACGCCGAGGCGCCCGTCAGCCCGAGCAGGTAGCAGGCCCAGTCGCCGCCGGAGCGGACGCTCGGGCCCGAGTCGCGCCAGGCCGACCAGACCCGGTGGGGGACATACCCGTACAGGAGGTTGCCGAGGAAGCCGAAGAGGGTTCCCGGCCCGAGGCTCCCGAACAGGTCCCCAATCGTGTTGCCGAGGGCGGTGCCCCAGGCCGCCGCCGGACCGAAGAGGATGGAGAAAACCACGGGCAGCGCCATGGCCGGCCGTACGTCGGTGACGCCGGGAAGGATCTGAATCGCCTTGAATGGAATGAGGGCCGCGGCGTGGATCGCGGCGATGACGGAGGTCATCACGACGAGACGCGTGTGGCGCCACATCGTGAAGAGCCGGATGAACTCCCTCACCTGTCGAGCTTCCTCGCCGTCTCGATCACGCCGAACAGGTCCTCCTCGAGGTAGAAGAGCATGCCGAGCTGCCGGTAACGCTCCGCCGCGGGGCCTCGCACGAGCGCTTCATCGAGGGAAACCGAGACGATCCGCGCGAACAGGAAGAGCTCCTCGTCGGAGAGACGCCGGGTCGCGTCGAGCACGCACTCGATGTGGCCCCGGCACTCCTGGATGCGCGGCGCGCCGACCCGCTCGGACGGCACCAGCCCCCAGGCGGGCGCCGCGACGACCTGCTCTTCGGAGTTGACCGCGTCGCCCGCCTCCCAGAGGCGGGGAGCCAGCGTCTCGTCCGGGATGTTGACCACGAACTCGCGTGTCTCGAGGATGTTGATCGCCGTGCGGTGAGAGAGCCGGCATCCCAGGCCCAGCATCGGCGGATCGGATGCGGCCATGGAGATCCAGTTCTTCCGTGCCACGTGAGGCTCGCCCCGGCTGCTGCGGGATGAGACGAGGACGATCTGGCCGGCGAGCAGGGAGGGCTGCCATCGCGCCTTGTCGAGCGGAAGGCTCACCTTGCTCTCGGTCCTCCTGACACTCATTCGGGGTCCTTTCGGCAGACCCGGACACGGGGGGCGGGATCGTGACGCACGGGATGTCCCTTTGTGGAGCGCTGCCCCCGAAGATGGGATACTGAACGGGCGGTACGGGCCAGACGGCCCATTCTAGCAGAGGGGATCCGCCGAATCAACGCGCCAGGTGGGCGTTTTCGGGTTATTTCCTCCTGCCGTCCGGCGCGGGCCGATCCGGAGGATCGATGCTGAAGGGGCGGCTGCGTGTCATCGGGGGGGCGTGGCGGGGCCGCAGGCTGCTCGCGCCCGTCGGCAGGACCACTCGTCCCACCTCCGAGCGGGTGCGCGAGGCGCTGTTCGACATCCTGGGGGATCGAGTCGTCGGCGCGACCGTGCTCGACGCGTATGCGGGAACCGGTGCCGTGGGCATCGAGGCGCTCAGCCGCGGCGCGAGGACGGTCATCTTCGTGGAAAGCGACCCTGCGGCGCTGGATCTGCTGCGTCGCAACCTGGAGCGCGTGCCGCTCGCGGAGGGGGCGGCGCATGTGGAGGCAGGAGACCTCGCTCGCGTCATCGGCCGTCTCGAGAGACGGGAGGCAGCCTGCGGGATCCTGTTCGCCGACCCGCCGTACGCCGGCGGCGAGCACGACCGCTGCCTGCGGCTCCTCGGCGGCAGCAAGCTGCTCGCGCCCGGAGCGATCCTGGTGCTGGAGCACGAAAAGGGAAACGCACTGTCGCTGCCCGCCACGCTCCGCTGCACCCGGACGGCCAGCTACGGGCGGGCCAGCCTGAGTTTCTTCGAGCGTTGATCGTCTCCGGGCCGCGGTGCAGGAGAGCGGGCCGTTGACGTGATGGAACGCTCCGGCTATGATGCGTGGCGATGAAGCACCTCGCAGTGATGCTCTGCCTGCCTCTGGGCGCACTCGTCGTCATCTCCGGCGGATGCGCGACCCGTCGCTCGGTCGACGACCTCGAACGGAAGATCGGCCGGGTGCAGCAGGAGAACTTCGAGCTGCGCAAGGAGCTCACCGAAGCGCGGGTGAGGCTGCAGATGCGGCAAGAGCAGGGGCCCGCGAGGAGCGCCAATCCGGCGCCGGCGGCACCCGCGCCCGTCGCGCGCGAGATCCCCGACACGGCCTCTGCCGTCCCGCCTGTCGTCTACTCGGAGCCGATCACCGACGCTGCGTCCTACGCTGCCGGGTCCGTGCTGCCGGGCTCCGGGGCTTCCGTCGGCCAGGGGGCGCCGCACGCGGGCGCCACCGGTCCGACGCCGGCCAGCCTGATGGATGCCGGGAAGGCCAGCCTCGATGCACGCCATCCCGAGTCCGCCCTGATGAGCTTCCGCGAGGTGGTGGCCGGAAGCCCTGGCGATGCGCTCGCCGACGACGCGCAGTTCGGCATCGGGGAGTGCTACTTCCAGATGGGGCGGTACGAGGAGGCGATCGCCGAGTATCGCAAGGTGATCGACCAGTTCCCGTTCGGCGATCAGGTGCCGTACGCATTTCTCAAGATCGGTTTTTCGCGGCTTGCCCTCGAGCAGCGCGACCAGGCCCTCGACAGCTTCCGCACCGTGTCCGAAGCGTACCCCGGCACGGAGGCCGCCACGGTCGCACGTCAGCAGATAGCGCATCTCAAGGCCGCCAGGTAGAGCCGACAAGGAAAGTCCCTTCCCGCAGGCCTCTTCCGGGGCCTGACCCCGGCTTGCCTCGGCCCCGCCGACCCCATATATTTCGGCCCCGTCGTCAGGCCCGGGTGTCATCGCACGCCCGGGAGGCACGACAAGTTGAAGCGAAATAAGGATTTATGACGCACACGGGTGAGAGGATGGGCCCCACCGCAGTGTGCCGCCCAGGAGGCATTCAGATGCTGAAGCATGAACACTCCCGTTTCCTGACGGGCCTCGCGCTGGCCGCGTTCGCGATGCTCCTGTGGGCGGCTCCCGCCGGCGCCCAGTCCGATCAGGCGCAGCAGGGGAACACCGAGCAGACGCAGCAGGCGAAGGCGGATCATCCCGCCGAATCGACCCACCCGCCGACCACAGGCAGGTTCGTGGGCGATCACTGGACCCCCTACGAGCCTCCTTCGGTGGAGTCGTTCCCGCAAGGCTCCAACGTCCACATCATCGTCCCCGGCGACACGCTGTGGGATCTGTCGGCGACCAATCTCGATGACCCCTACCTGTGGCCCCAGATATGGGACGTCAACCAGTACATCACCGACTCCCACTGGATCTATCCCGGCGATCCGCTCCTGATTCCGGGCAAGCCCACGGTGATCGGCGAGGCGGGTCCCGAGCCGGCAATCGAGATGCTCGAGCCCCCCGTGCCGGCCGAGCCCGAGGCCGAGGAAGGGCAGACGGAGCCGGCAACGCCCCCGGCGTCGATGGAGGCGGCCGCTCCCGAGCTCGAGCCCGTGGCGGAGGAGACGGATGTGTACTGCTCGAGCTACATCGTCGACGTGTTCGAGCCGCCCGCGCTCGAGATCCGCGAGCGGGAGGACGGATCCCGCACCATCCTGGGCACGGGCGACATCGTGTTCCTGAACCAGGGGCTGAACTCGAGCCTGTCCCCCGGTGAGGAGTTCACCATCATCTCTTACGAGGGCGTCGTCCCGCATCCGATCTTCGACGAGAACGTGGGGGAAGGCGTGAAGATGGTGGGACGGCTGAAGGTCATCGCGCTTCAGGAGGCCACCGCCACCGCGCAGATCACGATGGCATGCGACTCGGTGGAGGTCGGCATGAAGCTGGTGCCCTTCCAGGAGATGCCGATCCCGCTCACGACGCCCGTCGCGTTCCGCAGGTACGGCGTGCAGCTCGACACCTCCACCGCCGGTTACATCGTCGAGGTGAACCCCGACCGGGACAACCTCGGTTCCGGCGATGTGGTCAACATCGACCTCGGGGCGGAGAGCGGCGTGAGGCCGGGCGACGTGCTGACCATCTTCCGCGAGTGGGGCGGTGCCGTCGATTTCAGCTCGACCGAGAGCTACATCGCGGGTCAGCAGCAGCGCGCCGAGACCAAGCGAGCGAAGGGAAACATGGACCCGACGGAGTTCGCGCAGGTGATCCTCGGGCAACTCGTGGTCCTGAGGACGCAGGAGCATACGGCGACCGGAAAGATCATCACCTCCGCCAGGGAGATCGCCCTCGGCGACCGGGTTGCGATGCGGTAGCCTTCAATCCGAACCACCCCCGCCGTCCCGTGCACCGTCACGGGGCGGCGGGCGCTTCCCCGAACACTTCCGCCGTAAACCGCTGCAATCGAACGCCCTTCAGCCTCCATGTCCCCGCCGCCAGACCCGCCTTGAGGCAGACCGCGTCGAGGAACTGCTCCTTCGTCATGCCGTGGCTCGTGGCGACCTGGGGCAGCAGCAGCCCTGTGCGCCCCTCGTACGCGAGGATCAGGCCGTGTTCCCCGAGCACAATCTCCTCGTGGTGCCTCACCGCGACCGGAGGCGTCAGGACGGAGATCTCGAATACGGCGTGACGCAGCTCGGTGGGCTGTAACGGAGGGAAACGCGTGTCCCCGGTCGCGGCCGAGACGGCGCAGCTCATGACCGTGTCGAGTAGCGGCAGGACGGGGGACACGACACCGATGCATCCTCTCAGGTCGCTGTCCACGTGCACGCTGACGAAGACTCCGCGAGGAACCTGCAGCATCTCATCATCGCCCACCGATTCGGGAGGTATCGCGCGCGCCAGCGCGGCCTCCACCGCGCGACGTGCCGCAGCGAGAAGAGTGCGGCGTGTTTTTTCGTTGATCATGTCACGTTCCGGGAAAAAATTTTCTTGACCGGTTCCCGACTGGTGATAATATGACCGCTCTCCAACATCACAGGGTTCCCGGCGAGGCGTTCTTCGGACAGATCATTTCACTCATGGACGTGGGACACGCCCGTGAAGAAAGGCGAGATGGTGTGAGCGGCGCACTCGAGAAGCTGATGGCTGAGTTGCTGAGAGGGGATGTCGGACTGCAACAGGCGCTTCGGGAGTTCGAGAGAAAATACATAGCCGTGGCACTGAAGGAGACCAGCGGCAATCGCTCGGTCGCCGCGCGCAAGCTGCGGATACACCGCAACACGCTGAACAACAAGGTCAAGAGCCTGAACCTCTGATTGCCAGAGGCCCAGGCTCTCAGGACTCTTCGCTACTGGTTCCTCTACCTACCGGCGACGTCGCGGCGGCCGCCCGCCGCGATCGCGGCCTCCGCGGTCGTGACCTCCCTCGCGGCGAGGCCCCGACCCCTGTCTCGGAGCGCCCGAATGCGCGTGGGCCGGTTTCCCTTCGCCCGCGCCGGCGCCCTCGCCCCCGTTGCCTTCCTGCTCGGCGAGCAGCGCCCTGCGGCTCAACCGGACGCGGTCGCCGTCGATGTCGATGACCTTCACCATGATCTCGTCGCCTTCGTTGAGCTCATCGTGCGGGTCGTTGACGCGATAGGGCGCGATCTCCGAGACGTGCATGAGCCCCTCGAGGCCGGGCAGGATCTCGACGAACGCGCCGAAGTTGACGATTCTCTTGACCTTGCCCATGTACGACTTGCCGACTTCCGCCTCGGTGGTCAGCTCGGTGATGATCTCCATGGCCATCTGGGCGGAGGACTCGTCGATCGAGGCGATCTCGACGCGACCGTCGTCGTTGATGTCGATCTTGGCGCCCGTGCGCTCGACGATCGAGCGGATCATCTTGCCGCCCGGGCCGATCACCTCTCGAATCTTGTCCTTCGGGATCATCACGGTGAGCATGCGGGGCGCGAACGTCGAGATCGTGTCGCGGGCGGAGGAAATTGTCTCGAGCATCCGGTCGAGGATGAACATGCGGCCTTCACGCGCCTGCTGCAGGGCCTGGCGCATGATCTCCTCGGAGAGCCCCTTCACCTTGATGTCCATCTGGATGGCGGTGATCCCGTTGCGGCTGCCGGCCACTTTGAAGTCCATGTCGCCGTAGTGGTCCTCGACTCCGGCGATATCGGACAGGATCGCGTAGTCGTCGCCCTCTTTCATGAGGCCCATCGCGATGCCCGCGATCGGGGCCTTCATCGGGACCCCGGCGTCCATCAGGCCCAGTGTTCCCCCGCAGATGGAGGCCATCGACGAGGATCCGTTGGACTCCATGATGTCGGAGACGAGCCGCAGGGTGTAGGGGAAGTCCTCCACCTCGGGAACCATCACCTTGAGCGCTCGCTCGGCGAGCGCTCCGTGGCCGATCTCGCGCCGGCCCGGCCCCCGGAGGAACTTCACCTCGCCGACCGAGAACGGCGGGAAGTTGTAGTGCAGCATGAAGCGCTTCTGTGACTCGCCCTCGAGCCAGTCCAGCTTCTGCGCGTCGGCCGAAGTCCCGAGGGTCACGGTCACCAGCGCCTGGGTCTCGCCGCGGGTGAACAGCGCCGAGCCATGCGTGCGGGGCAGGATGCCCACCTCGCAGGTGATCTTGCGGATCTCGTCGAACCGACGGCTGTCGAACCGCTTGCGCTGCTTGAGGATCTCCTGGCGTGCCGTTCGCTCCAGCACGCTCTCGAAGATCTGCTTCGTCTGGCGGATCTGATCCAGGTTCTCCGGCGGGATGCCCTCGAGGAGGATCTCCTTGACGCGGGCCACCGCCTTGTAGCTCTCGATCTTGTCCTTGATCGACATCGCCTCGATGAGCGGGCCGCGGACGGTTTCCTCGATCTGCCGCACCATCTCCTCGGGGTGTTCCTTCCTCTCGAACGTGCGCCGGACGATGCCGAGCTCCCGGCACATCTCCTGCTGGATGGCCACGATCTTGCGGCACGCCTCCTGGCCGGCCCGGATCGCCTCGAGGATCTGGTCCTCGCTCACCTCCTGGGCACCGGCCTCCACCATGACGACGTCGGACTCACCGGACGCCACCACCAGATCCAGCTTGCTGGATGCGAGATCCTTCTCGGTGGGATTGACGACGATCTGGTCGTTGATGATGCCGACGCGGACGGCGGCGATCGGCATGGGGAAGGGGATGTCGGACAGCGTGAGCGCGGCCGAGGCGCCGATGACCGCGAGCGTGTCCGGGTCGTTCTCCTGGTCGTAGGAGAGGACCAGGGCGATGATCTGGGTCTCGCAGTTCCAGCCCTCGGGGAAGAGCGGCCGGATCGGACGATCGATCATCCGGGACGTCAGGATCTCCTTCTCGTTCGGACGTCCCTCGCGCTTGAAGAACCCGCCAGGGATCTTGCCACCGGCGTAAGTGTTTTCGCGATAGTCCACCGTCAGCGGCACGAAGTCGATTTCGGTCTTCGGCCTCCGGTCGGCGCATGCGGTGACGAGAACCACGGTGTCGCCGTACCTGACGGTAACGGCTCCGCCCGCCTGCTTGGCGATCTTTCCTGTCTCGATGGTGAGCTTCCGCCCCGAGATTTCCACGTCGCGTACGAGATGCACAACAAACCTCCGTTCTTTCGTTGTTGAATCGAACAGCGTTGGAGGCGTGCCGGTCGTCCGGGAGGGGGAGGAAGCTGGGAGCTAAGGGTGGGGAAAAGCCGTCTGATAGGGATTGTCAATAAAGAACTGCAAGTATAACCCTTAGATTCTGGCTCCATCCGTCCCGCCGGAAGGCGGACCGGAACGCCTATTTTCTGATGCCGAGCCTCTGCAGGACCTCCCTGTATCGTTCGACATCGTTGGACTTGATGTAGTCCAGAAGCCGGCGGCGTTTGCCGACAAGCTTCAGAAGGCCGCGTCGCGAGTGATGGTCCTTCTTGTGGGTCTTGAAGTGGTCCGTCAGGTACCCGATCCGGCTCGAGAGGATGGCGATCTGGACCTCGGGCGAACCGGTGTCGGTGGGATGAACGCGATAAGACTCGATGATCTCTGTTTTTGCTTCCTTCGTCAGGGCCAAGACCCGGACCTCCCTGTTGATGTTGCCTTCCCTGATCTCGGTGATGGGAAGTGAATTCAGGTAGGGCCGAAGCTTAGCATCCTCTCCCGGCCCGTGTAAAGACCCTTGTGCGTCCCCGGGGGACTCTCCCGTCAGGCCAGGAGCACGACATCCGGGCGCAGGATCGGCCCACCGTCGGGGCCGCTCGAGAGGGCCGCCACGCCCAGCAACTCCCCGGCGTCGTCCTGGACCCGCACAGGGGTGGCCTCGCCGGCGGGCCGCGGGGCGGGCAGGCTCTCTCCGGCCAGGAGGGCCGGCGGGAGCGGCCGCCCCGTCCGCATGGCCTCACGCCCCTCGTCCGTCGCAACGACCGTCGGGAGCCCGAGATCGATGTCGCGAAGGCCAATCAGGAGCGACTGCAGCCCACCGGAGCGCCCTCGCTCCTCGATCTCCTCGAGGCCGTGGGCGTCGGACAGCCGGAGCCCGCCGGAAGCCACACGCCGCAGCTCGGTCAAGTGGGCCCCGCACCCGAGTGCCTCGCCGAGATCGTACGCCAGGGACCGGATATACGTGCCCGGAGATGTCTCGACCTCGAAGCGGACCAGCGGGCCCTCCACGGAGAGGATCTCCAGGCGGAAGATCGAGACGGGGGTGGGGACCCGCACCACCTCGATGCCCGCACGGGCCAGCCTGTGGAGCGGACGCCCCTTGTGTTTGCGCGCGGAGTAGGCGGGCGGGGTCTGCATGTGGTCTCCCACGAACCGGGCGGCGGCGCGCCTGACGGCCGCAGCGTCGACACCGTCTGCCGGCCTCTCCGAAACGACCCGGCCTTCCCGGTCGTACGTGTCCGTTGTCACCCCGAGCCTGATGCAGCCGTCGTACCGCTTGATCGTGGCGGTGAGGAAGCGGGCTAGCCGCGTGGCGCGCCCGATGCATACGGGGAGGACCCCGGTGGCGAAAGGATCCAGGGTCCCGGTATGACCAACGCGCGAGCCCCGGACGAATCGTCTGACGGTGGCCACGACATCGTGCGAGGTCGGTCCGGCCGGCTTGTCCACGACGAGAAGCCCCTCCGCCGCAGTCAAGACCCCTCCTTGCCGGAGCTATCCTCGCCGGGTGTGTCGGTCCCCGGCCGGGCTTCGTCGTCCGGCCGCTCGGCGTGCGTCCGTTCGATGAGCTCGTCGATGCGGGCGCCGTATTCGATGGAGGTGTCGAGCGCGAAGGTGATCTCCCGGCGTGTGGCGCAGCCGAAGGATCCGGGCGAGCCGCGAGCGGATGAATCCCCGAGCGGAGTGCAGGGCGGCCAGGGTGGCCTCCCGAGCCTCTCCCTGAGACATCGAGGACACGAAGACCCGCGCGTACTTCAGGTCGCTGCTCATCTCGACGCCGGTGACCGTGACGAATCCGAGGCGGGTGTCACGCACCTCCGCCCGGAGCAGTCTCGCTATCTCGGCCTGGACGAGGTCGGCCACCTTCTCCTGGCGGGTGCTGGTCATGGCTGGGTCTCAGATGAACTCGATCTCGCGAGCGGTGATCTCGCCCGGGATGCGTGACTCGATCTCGCCGAGAATCGCCTCGAACATCCCCTCGATGGGCCGTCGGGCGCTCGCCACCGCGGTGATCCCCAGGACGGCGCGCTGCCAGAGATCCTGCGAGTCGACCTCAGCGAAGGAGATGTTGTGCCGACCGCGCAGGCGGGTCATCAGACTCTGCAGGACCCGCCGCTTCTCCTTGAGGGAATGGCAGTAGGGGAGATGGATCTCCACGGTGCAGATGCCGACGACCATCGGGGTCAGGCGTACAACTCCTTGCTGACGACCTTCTCGACCTTGAACGCCTCGATGACGTCACCCGGCTTGATGTCGTTGAACTTCTCGAGCGCGATGCCACACTCGTAGCCGGACTTCACCTCGCCCACGTCGTCCTTGAAGCGCCTCAGCGAGGCCGCCTTCCCGGTGTAAATCACGACGTTGTCCCTGAGCAGCCGCAAATCCGTGTTGCGGACGATCTTGCCCTCGGTGACCATGCAGCCGGCCACGATGCCGAACTTCGGCACCTTGAAGGTGTCGCGCACTTCGGCCCTGCCGACGGAAACCTCCTTGAATGTCGGCTCGAGCATGCCGGTCATGGCCGCCTTGATCTCGTTCGTGACGTTGTAGACGACGGTGTGCAGGCGGACATCGACCTGCTCCTTCTCGCCGAGCTCGGCCGCCTTGCGCTCGGGCCGCACGTTGAACCCGATGACGATGGCATTTGTGGCCGCGGCGAGCAGGATATCGGACTCGGTGATCGCTCCCGTCGAGGCGTGAACCACGCGGATCTTGACCTTCGGTGACGAGATGTCGTTGAGCATCTGCTTGAGCGCCTCCACCGACCCCTGCACGTCGGCCTTGACGATCAGGCTGAGCTCCTTGACCGAGCCTTCCTGGATCTTCTGGAAGAGGTGATCCAGCGTGAGACGCGATGATTTCGAGAGGGAGTCCTCGCGGATCTTCTGCTGGCGGAACGCCCCGATCTGCCGGGCCTTCCAGGCCTCGGTGACGACCTTGAACAGATCGCCCGCCTGCGGCACCTGCTGCAGGCCGAGCACCTCGACCGGGGTGGACGGCGGCGCCTCGTCGACACGGGCGCCCGCGTCGTCGAGCATCGCGCGCACCTTGCCGCTGACCGCGCCGGCAATGAAGGCGTCGGAGACGCGCAGCGTGCCGTTCTGGACCAGCACTGTGGCGACCGGCCCGCGGCTGCGGTCGAGCCGCGCCTCGAGCACCGTGCCGGAGGCCGGGAAGGTCGGATCGGCCTTGAGGTCCTGCATCTCGGTGACGAGCAGGATCATCTCCAGCAGATCGCCGATCCCCTCGCGTTTCTTGGCCGACATGGCGACGCAGACGGTGTCGCCGCCCCAGTCTTCGACGAGCAGACCGCGGTCGGAAAGCTGCTTCTTCACGACATCCGGCTTCGCCTCGGGCTTGTCCATCTTGTTCAGAGCGACGATGATCGGCACACCCGCCGCACGGGCGTGGTCGATTGCCTCGATCGTCTGGGGCATCACACCGTCGTCCGCCGCCACCACGAGGATGACGATATCGGTGACCTTCGCACCGCGCGCCCGCATGAGGGTGAAGGCCTCATGGCCCGGCGTGTCCAGGAAGGTGACGCTGCGTCCCTTGTAGTTCACCGAGTATGCGCCGATGTGCTGCGTGATACCACCGTGCTCCCGGTCGACGACGCGCGTCTCACGTATGGCGTCGAGCAGCGAGGTCTTGCCGTGATCGACGTGGCCCATGACGGTGACGACGGGCGGGCGGGTGACGGCCTCCGAGCCTTTCTGCGCCTCGCGCTCCTCGATGACGGCGTTCTCCTCGAACGACACGACGGTCGCCTCGCACCCGAACAGCTTCGCGACTTCCTTGGCCGCCTCCGGATCGATCGGCCGGTTGACGTTGGTCATGACCCCGCGCATCAGGAGCTGCTTGAGGATGTCGTTGGCCTTCACGTTCATCTTCTCGGCAAGCTCGCGCACCGTCACACCCTCGGTGATCGAGATCGCGCGCGGCGGACCGGACGGCACCGGGGGCGCCGGCTTGGCGGGCGCGGCCGCCGGACGATTGCCTCGGGGCGGCGCGGGACGCTGTTGCGCCACGGGCCGTGGGGGCGGAGCCTGGCGTGGAGCCGGGCGGGGCGGGGCCGGCCGGACGGGCTGGGGCGCCGGCGTCTTCCGGGCGGCAGGAGCCTCGGTCTTCGCCGCCGGCCGCGCGGCCGCCGCAGGAGGGGCTGTCTTCTTCGCCGCCGGAGCCGCTGACTTTCTGGCTGCGGGCGCTTCCGGCTTCGCCGAGGGCTTCGGAGCCGCCGCGGGCGCGCCGCCCGCCGAGGCGACCAGCTTCTCCGCCGATTCGTCGACGGAGCTCAGGTTCGAGCGCACCTCAACACCCTGAGCCCGGAGTCGCTCGACGACCTCCTTGGTGGGCAGGCCCATGCGTTTGGCCAGCTCGTGAACCCTGATCTTCGCCATAAAGCTCCTCTCCCTTGCGTCTCGACTACCGTTTCTCGCCCGATTCCTCTGCCGGCGTCACATCTCCCGCCGGCACCTCCTCCTCCGGCGGCAGCTCTCGAGCGGCCAACAATTCGGCGTTCTCGTCGATCGTCTCGTCGGTGACGCCCTCGCGGGTGAACTCTTCCCCGGGGGCGAACCGGCCTCGTCCTCGGGCGTGTCGATCGGGACCGTGGCCACGACCTCCGTCCCGGCGTCTTCCCCGGCCGGCTCCGCTTCCTGGGTGGTCTCAGTCTCCGGCGCTTCCTCGGCGAGCCGCGCCTCCTCCTCGGCACGGGCCTCCTCCTCGGCACGCGCCTCCTCCGCGAGACGGGCCTCCTCTGCGAGCCGCGCTTCCTCCGCGATCCGCTCTTCCTCGGCAATCCGCGCCTGCTCCGCCTCCATCTCCTTGCGCCGTGCGATCCCCTCGTGGGAGGCCTCGACGATCTTCTGCGCCGTCTTTTCGCCCACGCCCTCGACGTTGCAGAGCGTCTCCGCCCCCGCCTCGACGAGTTCCTCGAGGGACCGGAAGCCCATGTCGAGCAGACGCTGGATCGTCTTCTCACCGACACCGGGCAGCGCTTTCATTTCGCGCGTCCCGCGCTGCACGCGGGCCATCTCGTCCTCGATCTCGCGCTTCTTCTCCGATTCGCTCTTGATGTCGATGCTCCAGCCGACGAGCTGGGACGCGAGCCGGACGTTCTGCCCCTTCTTGCCGATGGCCTGGGACAGCTGGCTGTCCTCGACCGTGATCTCCAGCCTGCGGTTGGCCTCGTCGACCACGCTCACACGGCCGATCTTGGCCGGGTTGAGGGCGTTGCCGACGAAGAGGCTCGGCTCGTCGGACCACTGCACGATGTCGATCTTCTCGCCGCGCAGCTCACGGATGATCGCCTGGACGCGCGAGCCCTTGATGCCCACGCAGGCGCCGACCGGATCGACGTCCTTCTCCTTCGAGCGGACGGCCACCTTGGCGCGGTCGCCCGGGTCGCGCGCGATGCTCTCGATGATCACGGTGCCGTCGTAGATTTCCGGCACCTCCATCTCGAACAGCTTCATCAACAGACGCGTGTCGGTGCGGGAGACGGTGATCTGCGGGCCCTTCGCTGACTTGTCGACGTTGACGATCACGGCGCGGATCCGGTCGCTCTGGTTGTAATGCTCCGCCCGCGACTGCTCGCGCCGCGGCAGGATCGCCTCGGTCTTGCCGAGATCCAGAATGATGTCGCCGCGCTCGAACCGCTTCACGATGCCGTTGACGACCTCTCCCACCCGGTCGTTGTATTCCTTGAAGACGTTGTCCCGCTCCGCCTCACGCACCTTCTGGTAGATCACCTGCTTTGCGGCCTGGGCGGCAATCCGGCCCAGATCCACACGCGGCTTCGGCAGGCGCAGGATGGACTCGAGCTCGGCGAGCGGGTTGTATTTGCGCGCCTCGGCGAGCGTGATCTCGAGATCGGGATCCTCCACCTGCTCGACCACCTTCTTGAGCGCGAAGACGTCGTACGTGCCGCGCTCGCGGTTGAACTCGGCGCCCAGCTCTTCACGAGTATGGAAGTGCTTCTTGGAGGCGGCGATGACGGCGTCCTTGACGGCGTCGATGACGATTTCGACGTCGATGCCCTTCTCGCGGCCGATCTGTTCGATGGCGTGAAAGAGTTCGCTGTTCATCAGTTCCTTCCCGACCTGGGTTTCTTCTTCGTTGGTCTCTTCGGGTTCTTCTCGGGCCATTCGAAAACGAGCCGGGCCCGATCGAGCCGGGAGGCGTCTATGCCGTGCACCTCACCGGCCTCGTCCTCGATCCTCAGGACGGGCGCGTCGTCCGTGCCGTCGACTGCGACGAGACGGCCCCGGAAGTTACGCCGCCCCTCGATCGGCTCGCACACCGAGGCACGCACGAGCTTGCCGACCGACGCACGGAAATCCGTCGCGGATTTCAGCGGGCGATCCAGCCCCGGCGATGAGACTTCGAGATTGAACCGATGGGGGATCGGGTCCTCGACTTCGAGCAGCGTCCCGATCTCGTGGCTGACTCTCTGGCAGTCTTCCAGGGTGACGCCCCCATCCTTGTCGATGTACAGGCGGAGCGTCCAGCCCCCCGGCTCCCGGCGGTACTCGAGATCGACCAGATCGTACCCGGCCCGGTCCACCGTGCCGTTGGCCAGTTCGCGGACCTTCGCCTCGATGCCCTGAAGTGTCAACGACATGGCGATCTCCGCGAAGGCTGTAAACAAAAAGAGTGGGCTGAGAACTCGCCCACTCACCAGGCAAATCCGTCAGGAGAATAGCACCTGCGCGCCGGCGAAATCAAGAAGGATTGTTCTTTCCTGATGCCGACTTGGGCGTCACCGGGGGAGGCTGCGAGCCGGGCGGCTCGAGCGCGGTGACGACCTTGTTGATGCCCGGTGAGGAGAGAGTCTGCGTTACGCCGGAGGGCCACCGGATCTCCACCTCGTCGACCTGCTGCACGGTGCCCAGCCCGAAATGGACCGTGGGGTCGCCGCTGGAGAGGAACGACCCGCCGCCATGCCTCTCCGCCATCCACTTCCTGCCGCCCGCTTTCACGATCACCCTGGCCCCGAGTCCTTCCCGGTTGCTGGCGGTGCCTATCAGGCGCACCCCGAGCCAGGACCCGGATGTGGACTCGTTCACGATCAGATCCGGCACCCCGTTGTTGTTCGTCAGGAACAGGTCGATGTCGCCGTCTCCGTCGATGTCTCCCGCCGCGAGTCCCCGGGACAGCCCGGGCTCCTCGAGCGCCCCTCCATCGGGCTGCACCTCCTGGAAGGTGAGGTTGCCCTTGTTCTCGAACAGCTGCTTGCGCTGCATGTAGGACGTGCCGATATCGGCCTCCTCGACCTGCGGGTAGACGTGGCCGTTGCCGATGAAGATGTCGATGTCGCCGTCGTTTTCCGCATCGAACAGCGCGGTGCCCCAGCCGAGAAATCTCACCGTGGGCTCGACGAGCCCGACACGCACCGAGACGTCCTCGAGAAATCCCGTGCCGTCGTTGATGTTGAGCGTGCAGTAGTCGTGGCTGAAGTTCGTCACGAAGATGTCGAGAATCGCCGTCCTGGTCGATGTCCGCCACCTCGACGCCCATCCCGGCCTGCTCCCGGCCGTCGTTGCTGTAGGCGAAGCCGTTCATCACGCCGTCGTCGACGAAGGTTCCGTCGTGCAGATTGCGGTAGTACTGGTTCGGCGTCGAGTCGTTGGCCACCAGGATGTCGGTCCATCCGTCGCCGTCGATGTCGGCCGTGGCCACGCCGAGCCCGAACCAGCCGCCATCGGCGAGGATCCCGGCCTGCCGGGAGACATCGGTGAAGGTCCCGTCGCCGTTGTTGTGATACAGGACGTCCACCGCGCCCGGGAGACCGTGTGGCCCGCACATCACCGTCAGGCCGCGGAAGGTGCAGGGAGAGTTCGGGTCGCCACGCCGCGGGATCTTGGTCGGGTCGAAGGTGACGTAGTTGACGACGTACAGATCGAGCAGGCCGTCGTGGTCGTAATCCAAGAAAGCGGTGCTGGCGCCGTAGCGGTCGTCATCGACCCCCGCCTCGTGGCCCACGTCGGCGAATGTTCCGTCGCCGTTGTTGCGATACAGATGGTTGGAGCCCCAGGCAGTGACGTACAGATCGGGATCGCCGTCGTTGTCGTAGTCGGCGGCCGTGGCCCCGAAACCCCAGAACGCGGCGGCGACCCCCGCGGCGGAGGCCACCTCGCTGAATTTCCCGTTCCCTTCGTTGCGGTAGAGATAGGGGAGCGGCTCCTTGCCCGGCTCGATCCCCTCGATCATCGAACCGTTGGCGACATAGATGTCGAGATCTCCGTCGCCATCGTAGTCGAGCATCGCCGCGCCGCTGCCGAGCGTGTCGATGATCCAGTCGCGTGAGAGATCGCCGTTGGTGGTGGGCATCACGATGCCCGCTTCCCTGGACCTGTTCACGAACCGGAGCCTGTGCTCGGCCGGGGGCTCCGCCGAGGGAGCGCCGCCCGTCATCGAGGCCATCACGAGGAGAGAAAGCAGGACGCCACGTCTCACGAATCCCACTCA
This sequence comes from uncultured Acidobacteriota bacterium, assembly GCA_963806495.1. GTDB lineage: Bacteria > Acidobacteriota > Polarisedimenticolia > JACPZX01 > DASXTC01 > CAWDYA01. The sequence continues at coordinate 162,137 of CAWDYA010000002.1, forward strand.
GTTATTCTCCATCGTGGTCACGGTCCTGCCTTTCTCACGCTCGGCCGTCTGGATTTTGCGATGGAGATCGAACTCGCGCTGGGCCGCCTCGCGGTCACCGCGCTTGGCGTAGATCTTGCCAAGAGCATAGTGGACGAGAGGGTGCTCGGGTTCGAGCTTCACCACTTCGAGAAACTGCGCGAGCGCCTCGTCCTCCTTGCCTTCGTCGGCGTACAGCGTGCCGAGAAAGAACCGGCTCTGCACGTCGCTCGCGTCGAGCTTCACGGCCTGGCTGTAATGGTCGATCGCTTCCGGTACGTTCCCCTTGATCCGGTAGATGTAGCCGAGGTTCGCGTGTGCCGAGGCCTGTGACGGGTCGAGTTTCAGCACCGTCTCGTACTCGGGCAGCGCCTTGTCGTACATCGCGCGTCGATAATAGATCCCGGCGAGAGAGACGTGGGCGGCGATGCGATCCGGATCGTGCGCGACCAGGTCCGTGTAGTACTCGATCGCCTCGTCGAGCTTGTCCGTGTTCTCGTAGTACAGGGCGACACGGGCGCGGATGTTGTTGGCGCGCGAGTCCTCGGGATCAAGTCGCAGGAAGGCGAGATACTCCCCGAGCGCCTGCTCGGCGTCGCCCTCGTTCTCGTAGATCCGTCCGAGGTTGTAGCGTGTGGAGGGATCGTCCGGAGTGATCGACTTCGCGAGGAGCAGTTCCTGGCGCGCAGCAGGCAGATCGTTCTGCATGAGCGACAGCTGGGCAAGGCGTGTGTGCGGCGCCGCGAGATCGGGCCTCAACTCCGATGCGACGGCGAGATACTTGCGTGCCTCGTCGGGTCTGCGCATGGAGATCAGGATCTGCCCGAGCTCGAAATGCGCGTCGAAGGATTTCGGCTCCGCCTGGATGATGCGACGGTAGACGGCAGCCGCGGCCTCGACACGGCCGACGGCGGCGAGGTTGCGTGCCTGCGCCAGCTCGGCATCCAGCTGCTGCGCCGGGGAGGCGGGATCGGTGGAAGCGTTCTGTGCGTGTGCCGGACCGCCGGCCGTCGCCCCGAGCGCCAGGACGGCGGCTGCGGCAAACGGCAGCACTCTCCTCAAACCCTTGCTGGCCGGGGGTTTTGTGGCGCGGTAGACGCGGCAGCGGGCGAAGTGGGCCGGGTTCGAAAACATCTGTTTTCTCCAGAAGGCGGACGTGCTAGAATGCCTCGATTCCTCGGAGAACCTAGCGATTATAGGTGAGGCCGGAGCGGCGATCAACGCTCGGCGGGTGTGGAAGTGGCGGAGTCTGAAAGGGTTCCGAGATCTCCAAATAGCACTTGACACCCGTATCGGCGGCATCTAAAGTATCGCCCTTCCCGAGTACTGTTCTTTGAAAACTAAATAGTGCGTGCCTGCCCTGTGACCAGAAGAACAATCACAAGTCAGTAGAGTTAGGAAGATTCTCCGAGTTCAAACTGGAGAGTTTGATCCTGGCTCAGAGCGAACGCTGGCGGCGTGCCTAACACATGCAAGTCGAACGCGAAAGGGGGGGCAACTCCCCGAGTAGAGTGGCGCACGGGTGAGTAACGCGTGGGTAATCTGCCCTTGAGTGGGGAATAACCTCGCGAAAGCGGGGCTAATACCGCATAACATCCTTTCTCCTTCGGGAGGTGGGATCAAAGATGACCTCTGCATGCAAGTTGTCGCTTAAGGAGGGGCCCGCGTCCCATTAGCTAGTTGGTAGGGTAACGGCCTACCAAGGCGACGATGGGTAGCCGGCCTGAGAGGGTGACCGGCCACACTGGAACTGAGACACGGTCCAGACTCCTACGGGAGGCAGCAGTGAGGAATATTGCGCAATGGGCGAAAGCCTGACGCAGCGACGCCGCGTGGAGGATGAAGGCCTTCGGGTCGTAAACTCCTGTCGAGGGGGACGAAATGGTGCTTTGTCAATAGCAGGCGCCTTGACTGTACCCCTGGAGGAAGCCCCGGCTAACTCCGTGCCAGCAGCCGCGGTAATACGGAGGGGGCCAGCGTTGTTCGGAATTACTGGGCGTAAAGGGCGCGTAGGCGGTCTGAGCAAGTCCTGTGTGAAATCCCTCGGCTTAACCAAGGAACTGCGCCGGATACTGTCGGACTAGAGGCCGGGAGAGGGAAGCGGAATTCCCAGTGTAGCGGTGAAATGCGTAGATATTGGGAGGAACACCGGTGGCGAAGGCGGCTTCCTGGACCGGTACTGACGCTGAGGCGCGAAAGCTAGGGGAGCAAACAGGATTAGATACCCTGGTAGTCCTAGCTGTAAACGATGGGCACTTGGTGTTGCGGGTATCGACCCCTGCAGTGCCGAAGCTAACGCATTAAGTGCCCCGCCTGGGGAGTACGGTCGCAAGGCTGAAACTCAAAGGAATTGACGGGGGCCCGCACAAGCGGTGGAGCATGTGGTTTAATTCGACGCAACGCGAAGAACCTTACCTGGGTTTGAACTGCAGATGGCAAGTCTGGAAACAGGCTCTTTCTTCGGGACGTCTGCAGAGGTGCTGCATGGCTGTCGTCAGCTCGTGTCGTGAGATGTTGGGTTAAGTCCCGCAACGAGCGCAACCCTTGCCCTTAGTTGCCATCGGGTCATGCCGGGAACTCTAAGGGGACTGCCGGCGGAAAACGGGGAGGAAGGTGGGGATGACGTCAAGTCATCATGGCCTTTATGTCCAGGGCTACACACGTGCTACAATGGGCGGTACAAAGGGCTGCGAACCCGCGAGGGGGAGCCAATCCCATAAAACCGTCCTCAGTTCGGATTGCAGTCTGCAACTCGACTGCATGAAGTTGGAATCGCTAGTAATCGCGGATCAGCATGCCGCGGTGAATACGTTCCCGGGCCTTGTACACACCGCCCGTCACATCACGAAAGTCGGTTGCACTCGAAATCGCTGTGCTAACCCGCAAGGGAGGCAGGCGCTGACGGTGTGGCCGATGATTGGGGTGAAGTCGTAACAAGGTAGCTGTAGGAGAACCTGTGGCTGGATCACCTCCTTTCTAAGGAGCATCGCGGCCCGGGGCGCGACCGGCTCTCGAGCCTGTCGGGTCAGCGGGTACACGATCATCCTAGGTCGATTACGGTCACAGACGCAGGCACGCCTATTTAGTTTTGAGAGAACAACCCGGGCAATCAGCAGCGGCCTCGGTTTGGCTCTTTGCCGGCTCTGCCAGAGGGGCCAGGCCTTGTGCCCCGGGCGGCTGGACATCAGGACGCCCGGAGCGGGATTCCAGAATCCGATGGGCCTATAGCTCAGCTGGTTAGAGCGCACGCCTGATAAGCGTGAGGTCGGTAGTTCGAGTCTACCTAGGCCCACCACAACGAGCTGAACGAGTCTCGGGGAATTAGCTCAGCTGGGAGAGCGCCTGTTTGCAACCAGGGGGTCAGCGGTTCGAACCCGCTTATCTCCACCAGGTCCAGTGTTCTCTTGATCGAACGGAACGACGAGATTCCGGGCCCTGCTTCGGCAGGTGAGCTCCGGATAGATGCCTCCCAGGAGGCGTCGCCGAAGGGTTCGATCTTTGACATCGCGAGCATAGGGGTAAAGCGAACGACTTCGCTGAGTTCTGACTGTAGGTCAAGCTACTAAGGGCGTACGGTGGATGCCTTGGCGCAGGAAGGCGATGAAGGACGCAGCAAGCTGCGATAAGCCTCGGGGAGCTGCACGCAAGCTATGATCCGGGGATCTCCGAATAGGGTAACCAGCCCGGAGTAACGTCCGGGAATCCGCTTCCGAATCAAATAGGAAGCGAGAGGGCAACGGGGGGAAGTGAACCATCTCAGTACCCCCAGGAAGAGAAAGCAAATGCGATTCCCCCAGTAGCGGCGAGCGAACAGGGAACAGCCCAAACCTCTGACGTGTCAAGCCCGTAAGCGTTGCGTCAGGGGGGTAGCGGGAACGGCCTGGCTCTGTTACGGAAGGGCCAAGGAGTTACAAACCTGGCGGCTAGTCAAACGATCTGGAAAGGTCGGCGATACAGGGTAACAGCCCCGTAGACGAAAGCTGATCAGGCTCCTGGCCGTTTCCCAAGTACCACGGGACACGTGGAACCCTGTGGGAATCCGGGAGGACCATCTCCCAAGGCTAAATACTCTCCTGCGACCGATAGTGAACCAGTACCGTGAGGGAAAGGTGAAAAGCACCCCTTTTAGGGGAGTGAAATAGCACCTGAAACCGTATGTCTACAAGCAGTGGAAGGGCTATGGCCGCCCAGCAATGGACGGCAATGCCCGACCGCGTGCCTTTTGCATAATGAGCCGGCTAGTTAATCTCAGCAGCAAGGTTAAGCGTTAAGCGAGCCGAAGCGAAAGCGAGTCCGAATAGGGCGACTAGTTGCTGGGATTAGACGCGAAGCTGGGTGATCTACGCCTGGCCAGGGTGAAACGCACGTAACAGTGCGTGGAGGCCCGAACCAATGTTGGTTGAAAACAGCTTGGATGAGCTGGGCGTAGGGGTGAAAGGCTAATCAAACCCAGTTATTGCTCGTTCTCCCCGAAATAGCTTTAGGGCTAGCCTCACATGATCGTTAGCGGTGGTAGAGAACTGGATGGACTAGGGGCCTTACCGGGTTACTGAATCCAACCAAACTTCGAATGCCGCTAACCACCAGTGTGGGAGTCAGACGGCGGGGGATAAGCTTCGTCGTCGAAAGGGAAACAGCCCAGACCGCCAGCTAAGGTCCCCAAATACAGGCTAAGTGGCAAAGGATGTGGAATTGCTCTGACAGCCAGGAGGTTGGCTTAGAAGCAGCCATCCTTTAAAGAAAGCGTAACAGCTCACTGGTCGAGCGATTCCGTGCCGATAATTCAACGGGGCTCAAGCCTGTTACCGAAGCTGCGGATCCATGGATTCGATCCATGGGTGGTAGGGGAGCATTCCATGTCAGATACAAGCCAGACCGCGAGGACTGGTCCAGGGTCATGGAAGAGACCCTGCCGGCACAAGTAGCGATAAGGAGGGCGAGAACCCCTCCCGCCGAAAGTCTAAGGTTTCCTGAGCAAGGTCAATCCTCTCAGGGTAAGTCGGGACCTAAGCCGAGGCCGAAAGGCGTAGGCGAAAGGGCAGTCAGGTTAATATTCCTGCACCGCCTGGAGTGCGTTTTAAGCAATGGGGTAACGCGGAAGGATAGGCATACCGACGGTCGGAAGCGTCGGGTGGCTGCTATAGGGGGATCTCCCAGGCAAATCCGGGAGGTCATCAACCTCGAGGGTAGTCAGGGAAGCTGGCTTCGGTCGGCCCAACTTGTTGATTCCATGCCGCCAAGAAAAACCTCTAGCTAGTGCTTCGGGTGCCCGTACCGCAAACCGACACAGGTAGACAGGGAGAATATCCCAAGGCGCTTGAGAGAACTCTCGTTAAGGAACTCGGCAAATTAGCCCCGTAACTTCGGGAGAAGGGGTACCCCACCAGGGTGAAGGACCTGCGTCCGGAGCCCGAAGGGGTCGCAGTGAATGGGGCCAGGCGACTGTTTACTAAAAACACAGGTCTCTGCAAAGTCACAAAAACGACGTATAGGGACTGACGCCTGCCCGGTGCCGGAAGGTTAAAAGGAGGGGTCATCCGCAAGGAGAAGCCCTGAATTGAAGCCCCGGTAAACGGCGGCCGTAACTATAACGGTCCTAAGGTAGCGAAATTCCTTGTCGGGTAAGTTCCGACCTGCACGAATGGCGTAACGATCTGGCCGCTGTCTCAACGAGAGGCTCAGCGAATCTGTAGCACCGGTGAAGATGCCGGTTACCCGCACCTAGACGGAAAGACCCCGTGCACCTTTACTACACCTTAGCGCTGAATTTTGGTTCTGTCTGTGCAGGATAGGTGGGAGGCTTTGAAGCGAGGGCGTCAGCCTTCGTGGAGCCAACGGTGAGATACCACCCTGATAGTGCCGAAGTTCTAACCCAGGGCCGTTACCCGGTTCGGGGACAGCGTTAGGCGGGTAGTTTGACTGGGGCGGTCGCCTCCCAAAATGTAACGGAGGCGCCCAAAGGTTCCCTCAGGCTGTTTGGAAATCAGCCGTAGAGCGTAAAGGCATAAGGGAGCTTGACTGCGAGACCCACAAGTCGAGCAGGTGCGAAAGCAGGGCTTAGTGATCCGGCGGTTCTGTATGGAAGGGCCGTCGCTCAACGGATAAAAGGTACGCCGGGGATAACAGGCTGATCACGTCCAAGAGTTCACATCGACGACGTGGTTTGGCACCTCGATGTCGGCTCATCGCATCCTGGGGCTGAAGTAGGTCCCAAGGGTTCGGCTGTTCGCCGATTAAAGCGGTACGTGAGCTGGGTTTAGAACGTCGCGAGACAGTTCGGTCCCTATCTGGTGTGGGCGTAGGATACTTGAGAGGATCCGTCCTTAGTACGAGAGGACCGGGACGGACGAACCTCTGGTGTACCAGCTGTTCCGCCAGGAGCATAGCTGGGTAGCCATGTTCGGAAGGGATAAGCGCTGAAGGCATATAAGCGCGAAGCCTCCCTCGAGATGAGGTATCCCCTCCGACCTTCGGGTCGGACTGAAGACCCCTCGGAGACTACGAGGTTGATAGGCCGGGAGTGTAAGCAGGGCAACCTGTTCAGCTTACCGGTACTAATCGGTCGTGCGGCTTGACCACAGTCATAACCCAGCGAAGAGGTCGCTGATCCCCGATGCAATGACGGATAACGTCAAGATCGAACCCCTCCGGTGCAGTGTGCCGGCACCCGGAGAGCAAGCCCGCTCGCGTTCAGACGCGGATGTCGTTGGTGGGTTGTAAACCAACGGCGTCGGCTGGTGGTCTAATGCCATGGGTTTGTTTTCACCCGGGCTATGGGGCTCGACCGTACGGCGGGGGGGAACGTGAGAATCTTGGGGGGAGTTATGAGAGGGCTGAGGCCTGGACCGGTTGTCTTCCTTCTCGTGGCGGCGTTCATCGGAGCAGCCTTCACGACTTCCGCCACTGCCGAGGATCTCAAGGGCAAGTGGTATTTCGGCGGCAATCTCTCCTATCTCTCCACCACGGACAGCATCCGCAGCAACGCTGCGATCATATTCACGACGAACTTCGGGGACGACGGGATCCCCTTCACGGGGGACCCCAACGAGCTCCAGGGCTGTGACGCGAGGGGCAGCGGCTCGTTCTATCCCGCGTCGAATCCCTTCTGCGATCCCAGGCCCGATGACCAGCTCGCACGCGAATCCACCATCGAAGAGACATTCAGGCTGGAAGGCACGGCGGGGTACGGCCTGACGAGCTGGCTCTCCCTCCAGCTCGACGCGAGCTACTTCAAAGGAAATGTCGGACCGATCGATGTCTACCTGCGCGAGACCTACCCGATAAACACCGACGTAAGCAATCCCTTCAACCTGTCGACCGCGTTCGACAAGGACGCGACGATCCCGACGCAGGCCGGAGAGATCACCGAGATACCCGTTTCGCTGACCGCTATCGTGAGGTTCCGCAAGGACAGCCCGCTCAATCCATACGTCGGCGCGGGCATCGGGATGATTTTCGTCGACATGAATATCTCGGATGACGTGACCACTCTGAACAACACCCTGGCAAGCCTGAGGGTGAGGGCCGTCGGCAATCAGTACGGAAAGGACATCACACCCGTCCAGTACGCCGGTTACAAGGAGGACGGACGAATTCCGATGGTGTGGCCGGCGAGTGTGGAGGTCGACGATGCCTTCGAGTGGCACCTGGTTGGAGGCGCCGAGTACTTCTTCAACGACCGTTGGAGCATGGTCGTCGACGCGCGCTACACTTTTGCCGATCAGCAGGTGAACATCAGCCTCGGCGGACAGGAGCAGGTGGATTTCATCACCTGGCCCCGTCAGCTCTTCCGGCCCGACGGGAGCCTGAAGATTTTTGCGAATGCGCCCGAGGCGCCCAATCCGCTCTGTTCCGAGGCGAACGCGAACGTGGCCGTTCCTGGCACCTATGCAATCAATTGCGATCCGACCAAGACCCAGACCGGAACGCTCCCACCGACCCAGCGTGTCGACCCACAGGGGCAGACGAGTGGCGTACTGTGCCCCGCCGTGGGTGATTTCGACAAGGACGGCATCATCGACCAATGTTACCGCAAGCCGCTTGCTGCAAGCGGGTCGGGCCAGACGATTCCGAGTGGATTCGCAGTCGTCCAGGGTGGCAAGATCGACCTCACGGCATTCTCGGTCGCGATCGGCATGAGGTGGCATTTCTGATTCGAGACCGTATCGGGCCCGCCCGATACCGTTCTGAGGAGAGAGGTTTCAAGGTTTCCCGGTGACTCTAGCGGAGGGGCAACACCCGTTCCCATTCCGAACACGGAAGTTAAGCCCTCCAGCGCCGATGGTACTGCACGGGCAACTGTGTGGAAGAGTAGGTCGTCGCCGGGATCATCCAGGAGGCCCGCCGTTCGGGTTCGCGCCCGGACAGGCGGGCCTTCTTTTTGTACCGAGATCGCCCGCCGCCCCGCCGCGACCAGGCTGGCCGCAAGCGTGGAGGCGCTTTCGGGCCTGTGGTAAGATTTTCGACGAGTTCATGAACCTGCCTGACGCGGAGCCGAGCCATGTCCGGAACATTCGAAATGGAGCACGATCAAGCACAAGAAGGCGGCCCTCGACGCCAAGCGGGGCCGGATGTTCACCCGCCTCATCCGTGAGATCACCATTGCCGCCCGAACCGGCGGCGGGGATCCGAACGGTAATGCCAGGCTGAGGGCGGCCGTCAGCGCCGCAAAAGACTCCAACATGCCGGCTGACAACATCACCCGAGCCATCAAGAAGGGGACCGGTGAGCTCGAGGGGGTCACTCTCGAGGAGGTCACCTACGAGGGATACGGCCCCGGGGGGGTGGCCGTCATCGTCGAGACGGTCACGGACAACAAGAACCGGACGCTGCCGGAGATTCGTCACATCTTCGGCAAACACGGCGGGAACCTGGCCGCGAGCAACGCCGTTGCCTGGATGTTCGAAAAGAAGGGATACATCGTGGTCGAGGGCTCGGCGATGCCCGAGGACCAGCTGCTCGAGCTGGTTCTCGAGGCGGGAGCCGAGGACCTCAAGGAGGACGGAGACAATCACGAAATCTACACGTCGCCCGAGAGCTTCGAGGATGTGAAGGAAGCTCTCAGGAAGCGCAACGTGCCAATCTCCGCCGCTGAACTGGCCATGACACCGACCAACACGGTCAGGGCCGAGGGATCCACGGCCCGGAAGGTTCTAAACCTGGTCGAGGCGCTCGAGGACCACGACGACGTGCAGCACGTCTGGGCCAACTTCGACATCGATGAAAGCGACATGGAGGCCTCCTAGGGGCGGGTTCGGATGAACGGACACACGTCCGGCCCGAGGGATCCGATGTGAAGATTCTCGGAATCGACCCGGGCTCCACGGTTACCGGTTATGGTGTCGTGACCCATCAGCGAGGCCGTTTCACTCTCGTGGCCGCCGGTGCGCTGCGACTCGCTTCGGCCGGGTCGTTGCCGCGGCGGCTGCTCGCCGCGGCGAATGGCATCCGCGGTGTCATCGAGGAGCACGCTCCCGACGAAGTCTGCGTCGAGAACATCTTCCAGCACGTGAACGTCCGCTCGGCGCTGATCCTCGGCCATGTACGGGGCGCCCTCATGCTCGAGCTGGCCAGGGCCTCGCTGCCGGTCCACGAGTACACGGCACTGCAGGTCAAGAAGGCGCTGACGGGGCACGGCCATGCGGCCAAGGATCAGGTCCGCGCGATGGTCCTCCGGCTCCTCCGCGCCACGGAGCTGGCCGGGCCATACGATGTCTCCGATGCCCTCGCGGTGGCCATCTGCCATGCCCACTCCCACGCCAGCCTGAAACGGTTGGAGCTCGCGTGAGAAGGACGCTCGTTGCGGGCGGGGCAGCCGTCCTTCTGGCTCTGTCCGGTCTGGCCCTCTACGCGTCGGTCTCCCGCGTCGGACCCGAATCAGATAGGCCTCGTGAGCGCTGGGACCGGCACACCCCCGGTCATCCTCGGCCAGGGGCTGCATCTGCATTCTCCGTTCGCGACGATCATCCGGCTGCCGGCAGGGCCGCACCGGTACGAAGGGAGCTTCAGACGCGTCACGCCGGAAGGCGCGGCGCAAGCCGTTCCGTTCTCCGTCGAGGCCGACTTCCGCACGGCGGAGCCGGCTGCGCTGGGACATCTCGCAGAGATCCTCTCACGGGGCGGCAGCCTCGAAGAGGCGGTGGGCGCTCTCATCGGGGAGGCGACCGGCCGGGCTCAAGGGGAACATGCTTCGACGCCCGGTCCCTCCGCCGACGCTCCGCGGCTTTCGCGCATCGGCGTGGTGAACGGCAGTCTGGTCCTGGGCACACCGCGGGCTCCCTCCTCCGACAACCCGCTCTCCAATGCCTACAGGGGCTCCCCCTGGCCGATCCTGGTGATCGGCCTGGACGCCGCAGACTGGGACATGATGGATCCGCTGATGGCGGCGGGGAAGATGCCGGTGCTCAAGGCGCTGCGCGACCGGGGAGCGTGGGCGCGGCTGAAGTCGATGACTCCGACCCTCTCGCCGATTCTCTGGACCACCATCGCGACGGGCCGGCCGCCCGAGGAGCACGGCATCATCGACTTTCTGGTCAAGGATCCCGCGACCAGTGAGAACGTGCCTATCTCGCGGCTCTTCCGCAAGGTCAAGGCCCTGTGGAACATCGCCAGCGACCTGCAGCTCTCCACCGTCACCGTCGGCTGGTGGGCAACATGGCCCGCCGAGCGGGTGTCGGGAGTGATGGTCTCCGATCGGGTGGCCTACTCTCTGTTCGACCTTCCGCTGCGGAGCGGCTGGGGCAACGTCTACCCGGAGACGGCCGGGCAGGAGATCGCGCCCCTGGAAGTTCCGCCCGACGACATTTCCTACGAGGAACTGAGCGGTATCGTGGGGGTCTCCCGGGACCGGTACGAGCGCGCCCGCCGCGAGCTGCAGACGGCCGAGGGATACTCCGACCGCGTGACCCATCTCATCAAGGTGATCGCCGCGACCCGCACCTATCACGACATCGCCCTCAATCTCATTCGCAGCCGGCACCCGCGTCTCTCGATGATCTACTTCGAGGGGATCGACGAGGTGAATCACAGGTTTGCACAGTATCTCCCACCCCCGATGGCGATGACCGCCCGGACGGACCCCGCAATGAGGCACGCTTTCGAGAAGGCGGTGCCGAACTTCTACGCCTACCAGGATCGGCTGCTCGGCGACCTGATCCAGGCAGCGGGGGAGGATGCGGTCATCATGGTGGTCTCCGACCACGGTTTCGCCAACGGAGCCGAGCGGCCGGTGGACGTTTCGCCCGACCTCAACGGCAAGCCCGCGAGGTGGCACACGATGGAGGGCGTCTTCCTCGTGGCCGGCCCTCCGATCCGTCCCGGCAGGATCGAGGAGCCGATCGGGCTGCTGGACGTGACGCCGACACTGCTGGCCCTGATGGGCCTTCCGCCCGGGGACGACATGCCCGGCAAGCCCGCCACGGAGATCTTCCGCAACGGGGAAGCTCCTGTGCCGCCGGCCGTGGACGTCGCCAGCTATGACATGCTGGGCGAGCCGCTGCAGACGGGCGGCATGGGCGCCGCCTCGCCCGAGGACCAGGAGATGATCGCCAAGCTCACCGCGCTCGGCTACGTCCAGTCGGGCAACGCCCCGGTGCCTGCGGCCGGGGAGGTCAACGCCACGTACCATGTCAACGCGGGCTATCTGTTGCTCCAGAAGCACGACCTCGACCACGCCGCCGAAGAGTTCCGGAAGGCGCGCGAGCTGGCTCCCCGGTTCGACGAGCCGTATCTCGGTCTTGCCCGCGTCGCGGTGCTGCGCGGCAGGCCCGCTGACGCCATCCCGTTCCTCGAGCAGAGCATCCTCGTGGCGGACGACCCCCAGCCCGCGCTCCTCACCCGGATCGCGACCGTCTACGCCAACGCGGACAAGCAGCCCGACGGCCTGCACTTCCTCGGACTGCTGCACTACGAAGGGCGTCGCGAGGCCTTCCGGCTGACGGCGGTCGGGATGCTGCACGAATCGACGGGGGACGGCCGCGCCGCCCTCGAGGAGTACCGCGCCGCGCTGGCGCTCGACCCGTCGGTGCAGATCGCGCTCGAGGGGGTGTACAAGCTCATGAAAGGGGGGCACCTCGAGGAGCTGGCCTCCATCCTGGAGAAGAGCCAGGATGTCGACGAGCCGCGCGTGGCCGCGCGGGCTGCGAACTGGCTGGCCTTGACGCGCGAGCTGCAGGGACGGCGCCCGGAGGCGCGGGAAATCCTCTCGCGCGCCCTGGAACGATCCCCCGACGATCTGATGACCCTGACAAACCTCGGTTCGATACTCGTACGCGACGACCGGCCCGCGGAAGGCCTGCCGCTCCTGCAGAAGGCCTACGCGATCCAGCCGAACAGCTTCGAGCTGGTGGTGAATCTGATCGTCGCCGACGGGAAGCTCGGACGGCTCGATGACGCGCGCAGGATCTACGCCGCGGGGGAGGCGTTCGTTCAGCCCGACCAGGCGCGCCATCTGTACAATGCCATCGCCTACGCATGTTTCCTCAACGGTGCCAGCGACGACGCGCGATCGTACATCGAACGGTCGCTCTCCCTCGACCCGAACCAGCCGGACGCGGTGCGGCTGCGCGAGGATATCGAACGGAAGGGGAGCCGCTAGCGCTATAATTGCCCGGCCCGGCGCGGGATGCCTCCCGCGACGGGGGTCGGGGACACAGCCCCCGTCAGAACCGGGGACAGCGAATGATCGCAAGGCTTACCGGTCGCATCGTCGAGAAGGAGCCGCACCAGGTGCTGGTCGACACGGCCGGCGTGGGCTATCGGCTGCTGATACCGCTGTCCACGTTCTACACACTTCCGGCGGAAGGCGACGAGGTCACCCTGCGAGTACACACGCACGTCCGGGAGGACGCGCTGTCCCTGTTCGGCTTCGCCACACGCGAAGAGCAGCAGTTGTTCGAGCGGCTGATCGAGATCTCGGGGATCGGTCCGCGTCTGGCCCTGGCGATCCTCTCCGGGCTTCCGGCCGGTGAGCTGATGGAGGCGATCGCCGGAGGTGATGCCGGTCGGCTGCGCGGGATCCCGGGTGTGGGACCCAAGACGGCCGATCGGGTGGTGCTCGAGATGCGCGATCGGGTGCGTCTGCTGAAGTCCGGCACCCCGGGGCGCGACCGGCCCCCGGCGCGGGGCTCCGTGCAGGGCGACGTCGTCTCGGCCCTGGTGAACCTGGGATACCGGCAGACGCAGGCGGAGGACGCCGTGCGTCGTGCCGCGGATGCCGACGAGGCGCCTTCGCAGGCTTCGCTGCAGGATCTTCTCAGGAGATCGCTGAAGTACATCGCGTCGTGATCCGGAGGGCGGGTTGACGAGGAAGACCGACATGGGTGGCACAGGCGACAGGAAACGGACACCGGAGCCGGCCGGGGCGGACGCCCTGACCAGGCCGGAGAGCGTGGCCGATGATCTCCCCTTCGACGTGACGCTTCGCCCGCGGACGCTGGCGGAGTATATCGGTCAGCACGAGGTCAAGGAGAACCTGGGCGTCTTTCTGGAGGCCGCCCGTCTTCGCAAGGAACCGCTCGACCATGTGCTGCTGTACGGTCCGCCCGGTCTGGGCAAGACCACCCTCGCGCACATCATCGCGTCGGAGCAGTCAGCCGCGTTGAAGGCCACGTCGGGCCCCCTGATCGAGAAGGCCGGCGACCTGGCAGCCCTGCTCACGAATCTCGAGCATGGCGACGTCCTGTTCATCGACGAGATCCACCGGCTGTCGCCTCAGCTCGAGGAGGTGCTCTATCCGGCGATGGAAGACTTCAAGCTCGACATCATCATCGGGCAGGGGCCGTCGGCACGCTCCATCCGTCTGGACCTGCCGCGGTTCACCCTCGTGGGTGCCTCGACCCGCATCGGTCTGCTCACGGCACCGCTGCGTGATCGGTTCGGCATCACCCATCACCTCGATTTCTACGACGAGAAGGACCTGCAGGCGATCGTGGAGAGGTCCGCGGGGTTGCTGCAGATCGCCGCCGATCCGGAAGGGGCCGCCGAGATCGCCCGCCGCTCCCGCGGAACGCCGCGCATCGCCAACCGTCTGCTGAGGCGTGTGCGCGATTTCGTCGAGGTGGCAGGGGCCGCGTGCGTGACGCACCAACTGGCACAGGACTCGCTCGAGCGCCTGCGCGTGGATCGTTACGGCCTGGACGAGACCGACCGGCGGATGCTGCTACTGATCCTCGAGAAGTTCGAGGGGGGCCCCGTGGGAATCAACACGATCGCCGCCGCTCTGGGTGAGGAACGGGACACGATCGAGGAGATCTATGAGCCCTATCTGCTGCAGATCGGATTTCTCGACCGCACGCCGAGAGGCCGGCGGATCACCCGGCTCGCCTGCCGGCATCTGGAACGCGAGCAGCCCGGCGGCGAGGGGCAGCCGCACCTCTGGTGAGCCCCGGGGCGGGTATTTGACAGCGCCCGGCGCGGAGTTTAGCCTGAGACACGAGAAAGGAGAACCCGCATGAAGACGAGTTCCGTGGCACTGCCGCGCGCGACGTCCTGGCCGTTCATCCGGCGCGCCGCATGGGTCGTGCTGTTCGCGGTGCTGGTGGCCGTCGGGGGGCATGTCCGCATCCCGATTCCCGGCAACCCGGTGCCGCTCACACTTCAGGTCGTGTTCGTCCTGATGGCCGGGGCCTTCCTTCCGCCCCTGGCGGCCGCGACCAGCATGACGCTGTTCCTGCTGGCCGGAGTGGCCGGAGCTCCCGTGTTCGCCGGCAGCGGATCGGGGCTGGTCTACCTGCTCGGCCCGACGGGCGGCTATCTGGTCGGATTCCCGGTGGGGGCGGCCCTGTGCTCGTGGCTGCTGCGCGGCCGGCGTGATTCATTCCCTCGTACCGCGCTGGCCATGACGGCCGCCCTGGCGGCGATCTACCTGCTCGGCCTGACCCGGATGACCCTGTTCCTCGGCGGTGATCTCTCCGCCGCCTTCATGCTGGGGGTGGCGCCCTTCCTGCTCATCGACTTCGTCAAGCTGTTCACGGCGGCGGCCATGACCACCGGCAGCGCCTCGCTGGCGCCGCCCGAGGGAACGGATTGACGACCCTGACCCGCCGTGACGGGGCCGCCGGAGCCGCCCTGCTGGAGCAGCGTCAGCGCGAGCTGGATCGCATCCTGCGTGAGATCGGCCCGATGGTGATCGGTTTCTCGGGTGGGGCGGACAGCGCGCTGCTGCTGAAGACGGCGGTGGACGCCCTGGGAGAAGGCGCCCTCGCGGTGACCACGATCTCCGCCTCGCTGCCCGAGCGGGAACGACGCGGGGCGATCGATCTCGCCCGGGAGATCGGCGCGCGTCACATCCTGATCGAGTCGAACGAGTTCGACGACCCGTCGTACCGAGCCAACGGCGATCGGCGGTGCTTCTTCTGCAAGAAGGAGCTGTTCGACATCCTCTGGCGCACCGCGCGCGAGACCGGCCGCACGGCGGTGGCCTACGGCGCCATCACCGACGATCTGGGCGACTTCCGTCCCGGGATGGACGCCGCCCGGGAGGCGGGCGCGCGCGCGCCTCTTCTCGAGGCCGGATTCTCGAAGGAGGATGTCCGGGCCCTGAGCCGGCGGCTCGGGCTGCGCACCTGGGACAGGCCAGCCTCGGCGTGTCTCTCCTCGCGGGTTCCGCACGGCACGCCGATCGACGCCGCAACCCTTGCGCGCGTGGAGCTCGGGGAGGACTGGCTTCTTGATCGGGGGTTCCGGCAGGTCCGCGTCCGTGCGCACGGGGAGGTCGCCCGGATCGAATGCGCCCCTGAGGATCTTCCACGGCTCGTGGAGCCGGAGTTGAGGCGCCGGCTCGCGGAACGGTTCCGGGAGATCGGGTTCCGGTACGTGACGCTTGATCTCGAAGGGTATCGAACCGGAAGCCTGAGCCCGCTCGTGACGCTCAAGCGACGGTGATCAGACCGGCCGGCTCCGTTTGAGGCCCTCGCCCACCAGATTGAACGCGGCCACCGTGACCGCGACCATCAAGCCCGGAAAGAGCATCATCCACCACGCCCGGGTGTGATCCGCCGCCGAGGCAATCATCTGCCCCCAGGTCGGAGCGGGCGGCTGAACTCCCATCCCGAGAAACGACAGGGACGCCTCGGCCACGACCGCCGCTCCCGCTCCGAACGCCGCCGAGACGGCGACGGGCCCGATGCCGGCGGGCACCAGGTGCCGGCCCAGGATGCGAAACGGCCCGGCGCCTGCCGCCCTTGCCGAGAGCGCCAGGTCCGTCCCGGCGAGCCGGAGCACCTCGCCGCGCATGTAGCGGGCGATAATCCCCCAACGCGCGAGCCCCACCGCGCCTCCCACCACGAGCAGCGAGCGCAGACCCGTCTCAGGCGCTGCGGTGCCGGTACCTCCACCCGCCGACAGCGCCATCGCCGAGAGCAGAAGAAGCAGTACCAGCGAGGGGAAGCTGAGCGAGGCTTCGATGAGCCGCGCGAGGACGAGGTCAATCCGGCGGCCACCGTAGCCCGCGGCGGCCCCGAATCGGGATCCCCAGCAGGAGCGACGTTGCCGTGGCGATGAGCGCCACCAGCAGGGACGGGCGCGTGCCGTGCACGATCCTCGCGAGCACGTCGCGCCCGAGCTCGTCGGTCCCGAGCCAGTGGGTGCGCCCGGGCGGCGCAAGCCTCCGCTCGAGATCGATACTGAGCGGGCCATGGGGTACCGGGGGCAGGACCACGAGGGCGCCCTCGTGGTCGGTCGGAAGCGGGGAGACGGGACCGCCGGCCGCGAGTGGCCGCAGAGCCGCCTTCAATGCGGGCAAGCGGATTCCGCCGGCGGACATCACGAGCAAGGGAGCCTCGCCGGCGAGAAAGGGCGCGGCCAGGGCGATGAACCCCAGCAGCAACAGCAGCGCCGTCCCCGCGCGCGCCCGGCGGCTCATGCTTCGTCACCGAGGGCGTCACCCGAGTGGACACGGGGGTCGGCGGCGCGGTACAGCAGATCCGCCAGCAGCTGCGCCAGCAGGGTCGCCGCCGCCGTCAGCAGGGCCACCGCCATCACCACCGGATAGTCGCGACGGCTGGCGGCGACGAAGAAGAGGCGCCCCATACCGGGCAGGGCGAAGATCGACTCGATCAGCACGCTGCCGCTGACCACCCCCGGCAGCATCAGCCCGGCGAGGGAGATCAGGGGAACCACGGTGTTCATGAGCGCGTGCCCCAGGAGCACCCGGCGATCGCCGGCGCCTCTCGCGCGGGCGGCGAGAACATAGGGCTCGGCCATCGCCTCGAGGATGTTGTTGCGGCAGAAACGGATGACGAACCCGAGGGAGCCGAGCGCGATCGAGAGCGAGGGGAGGACCCAGTACGGTGCGGCGGCGAGTGCCGGAGCCGGACCGGGTCCGAGCACCGGCAGCAGCCCCCACCGCGCCGCCACCACCTGCTGCAGCACCAGTGCGATCCAGAAGGCCGGAAGGGCATGAACCAGGTACACGAGCCCCGTACCCCCACGGGCCGGCAGCGAGCCCGGACGCCACGCCGCCAGGATCCCCAGAGGCAGAGCCAGCCCGAGTGTGAGAGCGAAGGCGATCGAGCCGAGCAGGAGGGTGTACGGGACGGCATCCGCGACGAGCGCCGAGACCGGCCGGCCGGGCTGGACCGCCAGGGAGACACCCAGATCAAGTCGCCCGAGATCGGCCAGCCAACGGGTGTAGCCTATCGGGATCGGATCGCGGGCGTGGCAGCGCTCGAGCCAGGCCTCCATCCCGGCACGGCCGGCCTTGTCGTCGCCACGCTCCGGCTCGCCAGGCGCCAACCGGATCGCGGCGTAGACCGCCATGGTGACGAGCAGGAGCGTGAGCAGCGAAAGAAGGAGGCGGCGCGCCAGGTATCCGGCCATCGGGTCTCCTCGCGTCAGGGGTATTTCCGCTCCGCGGCCGGAACCCACCATGCGGATAGCGACGGATACCAGTTCCACAGCCCCGCGGCGGTGATCTCCGGCGTGTGAAACCTCCTGTGGATCGCCACGACGGACCCGGGGATGGCGACGAAGGTGCAGGGCTGATCCTCGTGCAGGATCCGCTGGAGCCGTGTCAACTGGTCGGCGGCGAGCGCCGGGTCGAGCGTGTGACGCGCCTCCTCGGAAATCCGATCGAACGCGGCGCTGCGGTATCCACCGAAATTGAACCCGGACTCGATCCGGGAGGAATGGAAATAGGCGAAGGGGTCGGGCAGGGGCTCCAGCGACCAGCGGTAGATGGCCGCCTCGAAGCGGTGCTCCCGGATGCGGGGCCGCATCACCGACCATTCCAGCCCCTGGATCCGGACCTGCACGCCGACGCCGGCCGCGGCGCGCTCCAGCATCGAGGCCAGTTCGCGATGGTTCGGATTGATGCTGGCGTAGAGAAGGGTGAACGACATCGGGCCGTCGGGCGTGTCTCTCACGCCGTCACCGTCGCGGTCGACGACGCCCGCCTCGTCGAGCAGCCGTGCCGCGGCGTTTGGATCGAATGGGTACGGCTCGAGGCCCGGATCGCCTCCCCAGAGCGTCGGATCGATCAGGGTGGTCGCGACCCGGTACAGCCCGTGGTGGATCCGATCGACGTACCCCCTGCGATCGAGCAGCAGGGTCATCGCCCGCCGGACGCGCGCGTCCCGGAACAGACCCCGCGGCTCATCGATGTTCCAGTAGATCATCTCCATGCTGCTGCCGGGATACGACACGACCCGGAAAGGGAAACGGCCATCGGGCACCGGGTGCTCGGCGACCCAGTCGGTCGTCAGGCCGGCAACGTCGACCACCTCCCGCTCCACCGCCGCCCGGAGCGCCTCCACGCTGGGGACGATGCGCTGAATGTACCCGTCGAGGTGGGGGCGTCCCCCGAAATAACCGGTGTTCGCCTCGAGCACAATCTCCTGCTGCGGGTCCCAGCGCACGAATCGGAACGGGCCGGTGCCCACGGGCGCGGTGTCGAGCGGGGAGGCGCCGGCCGGGTCGAACGGGAGATGCTCCGGCATGATGAGGGTCTCGCGGAAGCCTGGCAGCGCGCCGGCGAACGGCTCGGCGTACGCAATCGTGACGGTGTGATCATCCGGAGCGGCCACCGAGGTCACGGGCCCGTAGTAGAGACGGTATCGCTCGCCGCTCGGGTCGATCCGGAGCGCGAGGTCGAGGGTGTACAGCACGTCGGCGGCGGAGAACGGGGCACCGTCATGCCAGGTGACACCGCGTCGCAGGTGGAACGTCAGCTTCAGCCCGTCCGGCGAGAACTCCCAGGACCGGGCGAGACGTGGGACGAAGTGGAAATCGGCATCGAAGTCAATCAACGAGTCGCAGACGAGCCGGCAGACCTGCACGGCCGACCGTTCGGTGACCCGCGCGCAGTTGAGAGTGGAGGGCTCGGCGGTGTCACCGAAGACCAGCCAGTCACCGTCGTCGGCGGTGGTTGAGGCGCCGGCAGGCGCCACGGAATCCGGTGCGTTGCCGCAGGCGGTGCCTGCCGTCGCCATCAGCGTCAAAACGAGGGCGGCGATCACCAGACGACGATGAAGCAGGGCGTGGCTCGTCTTCGGGGCCCTCCTATCGAGAGGCGGGAGGGACCTCAATCGTCGCCGAGTTGCCGGCGGCGTCGCTCACGCGCACGCTCAGCCGCGCGGAGGCGGGCCCTGCGGGGACATCCACGAGAAACCTCTCCATCGAAGTATCGCAGATGCCGTCCTCACAGGGAAGTGGCTTCCACGGACCCGATGACCCCGAGGTGGAGTACTCGCCGCGCGCCACGATACCAATCGGGTCGGCAGCCTCGACTCTGGCCACGAGACGTCCCGCCGGAGCGGCCGCGGTCGAGGGAAGGATCGTCAGACGCGGGGCGGTGTGGTCGACGAGAAAGGTGTCCGATATGAGGGTGGCGTCGAGCATCCGTCGCGGGCCGTTGGTGGGGGAGTCGTCCACCTCGAGCCGGAGAAGGTATCTCCCTTCGGCGAGATCCGCGTCGGCAAGCGCGTAGGGCTCCGCGGGAATGTCCGTGGCGATCGGACGGAAGGACGGTTCGTCGGCGCGCCGGAGCGAAATCGACCGCGTCAGGTCGTCGCCGTCCGGATCTCCGGCCATCCAGACCACCCAGCGCGTGCCGGGCGGCGGCAACGTCCTGTCTTTGTCCTCGGCGCCGGGGGGATCGTCACCGGCCGGTTTCACGGCGGACGCCCCGGTGGCCGGTGGGGTCGCCCCGGCATGCGGGCCCGGCTTGACGTAGCCCTTCTTCGGTTCCATCACGACGAGGCCATCGATCACCGGTGTGCGGTTTTCGGGCAGCGCGGTGAGGCGGACATGCTCCAGCACGGGGACCTCGTCGGTCTTGATGCGGCTCAGCTCGGCCTTCCACTGCAGGTAGCGTCCCGGGGGGCTCTGGATGGCGGAGCCCTCGCTCGTCGCGGCCGGCTCGGACCAGCCGCTCCAGCTCTCGTCGGGGGCCGGGCGGTTGCCCGAACGGGTGGCGATCTCGATCCGGGTGCCGGGCGGGATGGACGCCTCCCAGCTCAGCGTGCCCCACGTCGCAGCGCGGCCCGCGTCGTACACCGGCGCCATGTAGGTGCCGGCAGAGACGGTGCCGGTGTCGAGAACGTAGACCCGGCCCGGATTGCTCGTGCAGGCGTAGAGCCTCCCGTCGGGGTGGGCCAGAAGCGACGTCACCTGCCGCTCGGCGAGGCGGTACAGCGTGGTGGCGGCACCGTCCTCCTCGAGGTGGTAGATGCGCGCCTCGTCGCCTCCGGTGCCGCCCGTGCCGAAGAACAGACCGCGCCCGACCGCCCAGGCAAGCGAGTACACGCGCTGCGTGTTCGACTTCCACACCAGCTCCGGCGGCTGACCGGGAGCGATCCGGTAAATCCGCCCTGCGATCCCCTCGCTCTGCTTCGACAGGGAGGGGAGCAGCTCCCCGAGGTCGATCGTGATCTTGCGGGACAGGTCGGCCTGCTCCTCGAGCACGTTGCCGTCGGGAGCGGGCGTCACCTCAATCGTCAGGTCGCTCTTCTCGCCGGGCTTGCGCTGCGGCCGCCTCGGCTCCTCGCCGAGAGCCGCCGCATAGATCACGCCGTCAGGGGTGACGACGAGGGCGGGGATCTCCCGCAGATCCGTGTCGAGCAGCACCTCCGGCTTTCCCCGGGGCGAGATCCGGTAGACGAGCCCGTCAGGATCGGTTCCCGCGATCAGACTCCCGTCGCGATCGAAGGCCAGCGACATGATATGAGACTCGTCGCTGTCGAAGAACACGTCGCCGTCCGCCTTGCCCTTCACCTGGTAGATGATCCCACGCTCACCGGTGGCCACGAACAGCCGGCCCGAGGGGTCGGCCGCGAGCGCCCACAGATACCGCTCCTCGGGGGCGAACCAGGGCTCCGGCTCCTCGCCGGGACGCAGACGGAAGACAGCGCCTTCAGGGAATGTGGCGATGTAGAGTTCGCCGGAGGGGGTGACCGCCACGGCGCGCACGCCGAGGTCGTCGGAGTCGAACAGCGGCGTCGCCAATCCCTTCCGGTCGATCTGCAGCACTTCGCCGCTGTTGCCGGTGCCGAGGTAGAGGTTCCCCCCGGCGTCGAGCCCCGCCGCCCACAGCAGCGGGGGGGCGGCCAGCGTCGAGGAGGCGGGGAACACCTCCCGCATGGGAACCGAGAGGCTGAGACGTCCATCTCCGGCCCGGGAGATCCCGTCTACCGACTCGCGCTCGCCCGGGCCGGCCGGCACGCCCTCGTCCGCCGCGGCGCCGGTGCGATGCTCGCGCGCCGGGTATTCCCACGTGATCGGTGAGGAGGCGAGCACGGCGCCATGCACGAGCAGGATCGTCGCCGCGAGGAAGGCCGCGGGAACCGGGCGCGGAAGGCGCGTCATTTCCGGATCTCCAGAATGGCCCGTTGATAGCCGCGCACGGCGCTCGACGTCTCGGCGCTCGCCTCGAGCAGGGCGCGGAAGGGGACGCGCGCGGGGCCGATCTGGCCCGCGCTCGGCTGCAGCAGGACGGATGCCACCGAGGGCGGGAGGTTCGGCAGACGCTGCCCCGCGATGAGAGCGCCGTTGTCGGGCATGATGACGGTGGCGTAGACCTTCTGGTTCGCACGGATGTGGTTGAGCAGCCAGACGAGGTGGTCGAGCCCGCGGGGCACGAAATAGGGCGTTCCGCCCACCGCCTCCATGCGGCTCAGCGTCAGGCTGTCACCAACCTGCAGCAGCACCTTTCCCTCGGGGGCCTCCTTCGGGATCTTGAGGGGGATGTCGACCGTGAGCGGCGTGCTGCGGTAGGGCACGACGCTCACGTGGAGCGGCAGCGTCTCGCCGGGCCGCGCGGTGTATCGCTCGAGCCAGATCTTGTCGATGCGGGCGGTGCGGCGGTTGTCCTCGTAGTCGAGCAGCAGGTTGATCCCCTGTATCTGCGCCGGACGTTCCTCGTTGTTCAGAAGCAGGTAGGTCATGTAGGCGACGGTGCCCGACGTGTAGAGCACCGACTGCTCGCCGGAGAACAGGTTGTCGAGCTTGACGTCCAGGTCGTCGCTGATCTGTATCCGGGAGCCCTGACGTATTCTCAGGGTGATGTCGCCGACGTTCTTTTCCTCCGAGGAGAGCAGGCTCAGCAGGGAGACATGCAGCAGCCCCGGCGTGAGAAGCGGGTCGGGAACGATGTCGAATCTGAAGGAACTGGTCTCGCCGTCGCTGCGCCGCATCTCCACGCGCACCGGGACCATCTTCACGTGCTCCCCCTTCATCCCCGCCACGCCGGGGAAGCGGTCCTGCGTGATCGCGCCGACCTCCTCCAGCGGCCCGGCCAGCTTGAATGAGGAATCCAGGCTGGGGAAGTTGCCGTAAACGTAGGCGCTTGTCATCGGCATCGCGGTGGCTCCCATGCCGAGCATCGGGTGGCCGAAGCCGAGCACGGCGTTCCCCTCGGCGTATGTCACCGTTCCGACCGCGGTCACGTCGAGGTCTCCGCGCACCAGGGTCACGCCGAAGGCCGATCCCGCGATGAAGGGAGCTTCGGAGGCCTTCGTTCCCGCCGCCGCGGCGGCCGGCATCCCTGCGATCACAGGGCGCATCGACATCGCCTCGAACAGCGGGAACCAGGCCCGCGCCACGTCGGGCTGGAACCCGGAGAATGCGAGCGTGGGCCGCATGGGGCGCAGCGTTCCCGAAAGCGGTCGGGGCAGGGGGGAGGCAAGCGCCGGGTGCGAGCGAAGGAACTCCACCATGCGGTCCGGCCAGGCCAGCAGCGAGACGGGCGCGGGCTCGCCGCGGCGCTCCGGCGACAGGGTCAGCGCCGCGCTGGTCCCTTCGGGCAGCTCCATGTCCCGCTCGAGCACGCCGAGCATCTCCTCGATCGGCGTGATGCCGCAGATCGGCTCTTTGGCGAACCCCCACGAGTAAGCCACGGCGCCCACGAGCCGGCCATCGATGTACACGGGGCTCCCGCTCATACCCTCCAGGATGCCGGTGTCGCGCAGCGGGCCCCCGTCGAGCCTCGCCAGCAGGAGGTTCCGTTTCGGCAGGATGTTGTTCATCCGGGCGATGATCTCCACGGAGAACTCCTCGACCTGAGTCCCCTTGAAGACCGTCCTGCCCACCCCCTTCATGCCGATCTGGACTTCGTCGAACGGCATGATGTCCACGCCCCCCGCGCGGCTGTCGGCCGTGGCTGCGGACGCCGTCGTCCCGAGGGCGCAGAACGCCAGCATCGCCAGCGAGGCTCGCCGCAGGAGGTCGCCGAGCTTCATCCGGACCATCCCTTGCCCTTGATCGTCCGGTCCGGGGCCGGCGCGGACTCCTGTTCCCGAGCGGCGCGGTAGGCTTCCGGCCGGTGAGCCGTGACGCGGTTGCGCCCCTCGTCCTTGGCTCGCCGCAGGGCCGCTTCGGCGGCGGAGAGCAGCAGACCCTGGGTCGCGGCTCCTTCTTCCGGGAACGTGGCCACACCGAGGCTTGCGGTGACGCGCGCAGGCTGCGGATCGGAAGGTGCGGAAAGCGTCTCGCCGGCCCGATCGATCATCGTCTCGACCAGAGTCCGGGCGCGCGAGGCCACCTTGAGCGCCGCCTCCACACCCGTCTCGGGGAGCAGCAGGGCGAACTCCTCGCCGCCGTACCGGGCGGCGAGATCCACCTCGCGGACCATGGAGCGCAGGTCGCGCGCGATCTGCTGCAGAAGCCGATCACCCCAGTGGTGCCCGTAGCTCTCGTTGAGCGAGCGGAAACGATCGATGTCGAGGAGGACGAGCGAGAGCGGCGAGCCGTAACGCTCGGCGCGCCGGAACTCGCGGGTGAGGACTTCATGGAACACGCTGTGGTTCGGCAGGCCGGTGAGGCGGTCGACCGTCTCCAGCCCGGCACACCTCCTGGACAGATCGTCGATAGCGGCCGACATCCTCCGGATGGCCGCCAGACGTCTCAGCCGGGCGAGGATCTCCCGATCGGGGACGTCGGAGTCGACCCAGTCCCAGACACCGGACGTCGGCGAGTGCAAGGCGTCGGCACGCTCGCGCGGGCTCACTCCCTCGGCGATCACCAGCACCGGCGGCCCCGAAAGGCCGTGGTCGAGGGACGCTGCGACCGGCAGCGTGGCGGTATCGCGCTCGAGCAGGGCCCGCACCGGCTGCCAGCTCCCCCCGATCTCGATCGCCACGATCGCGTCGTGCTCGGAGAATGCGGCCCCGCGGAGGGACTCGGAGGAACCGAGGGCGGTGGAGCATTCGAAGCCCATCGCCTCGAGCCGGCGGGCCGCAAGGGACAGACGGGAAGGATCGGGTCCGATGACGAGAACCCGCAGGGGGCTGCCTGATTCCATGGGGCGCATGACCTCGCTCGGGCCCGGCCGGAACGGGGGGCCGGACAGGAAGTGACAGTGTTGCGGATGCTCTCCGCCCTGTCAAGCGGGGACTACATCCGCGGCGGGATATCGATTCCCATGAGGTCGAGGGCGATCGTCTGGTACTCGATGAACAGCCAGGTCAGGACCGTGCGGGCGGCCTTGAGATTCGGATCGGCCTCGTTCATCACGGGGAACTGGTGGTAGAAGTGGTTGAACTTCTGCGCGAGCGAGAAGGCATAGTGCGACACTGCGGACGGCTCGAGCGATCGGATCGCCTGGCTCACCTCGGCGTCGAACCGGGACAAAAGGCTCAACAGCTCCCAGTGGTCGTCTATGGGTCCCGACTCCAGGAACGAGAAGTCCACGCTCGACGCGATCTCCTGGATGCGTGATGGGTCGAAGCCCTCGCGGGATGTCATCTTGTTGAAGATGTTGCGCGCCCGAACCACGGAGTAGAGCAGGTAAGGGCCCGTCTCCCCCTCGAAGCTGAGCACCTCGTCGAGGTCGAACGCGATTACCTTGTTGCGGGTGTACTTGATCATGAAATAGCGGAGCGCGCCGATGGCCACCTTGCTCGCGATCTCATCGGTGTCGACTCCGGGTTCGGGGCCACGCTTGCTCACTTCGCGACGGGCCGCCTCGATCAGCGCGTCGATCAGGTCATCGGCCTTCACGCCGTAGCCGCGTCTGCCCGACATCTCGATGTGGGAGCGCCCTTCCTCCTCGGCCGAGACAGGCAGGCCGAGCGCCTTCGCGCAGGCGGGCGAGAGGGCCACCATTTCGTAGTCGAAGTGGTGCGAGCGGGCCGCGGCTTCCTCGTGCCCGAGCGCCCGAAGCCCCTGCTGGACCACCCGCTGCAGATAGGATTGGCGGACATCGATCACGTTGTAGACGCGTTCCGCGCCGCCGAACGCCGGGTGATTCTCGACGCCACCCTCGATGCACGTGGTCCACGGTCCACCGTCCTCGAAGGGGCGGTACTGGAAGTCGGAGCCGAGCAGGCCGAACTTCCAGAGCTGATATGCGATGTCCTTGCCCACATAGGTCACGGTCCCGTTGGAGCGTACGATGATCTTCGCCTCCTCCGGTGCGCCTTCGCCCTGCGAGGGCAGCTCCATGACCCAGCATCCCTCGCGGTCTCCTTCTCCGACGAGGTGGATGGCGCCCGACGACTTGAGCAGCTCGAAGGCGCGGGCCCAGAACCGGAGCCCGATGATGTGGCTCTCCCAGGGCAGCAGATCGTACGTGACGCCGAGACGCGCCATGGTGCGAAGGTGGCAGCGGACGATCCGGAGCGCCAGATAGCGTCCCAGCTCGGCCTCCGTTCCCTCGCCATCCTCCATGATCCTGAGCGTCGAGGCGCGCTGCGCGAGCCGCTCCCTGTCCTGTTCGTAGTACTCGGTGACCTCGGAGTAGAGATCCCAGCAGTAGTAGTCGAACCGGATGTCATCGGGATCGGAGGCGGCGGCCGTGACGGCCCGCTCGATCCCCTCGGGCGTGGTGAGCCTCCGCAGATGAATGAACCCGACCACGAGGTCGGCCACCTGCACGCCCGTGTCGTCTATGTAGTTCTGCACCTCGACCCGGTGACCGGCGCGTCGCAGGAGCCTCACAAGCGTGTCGCCGAGCACCGCGTTGCGCAGGTGGCCGATGTGGGCCGCCTTGTTCGGATTGATGTTGGTGTGCTCGACGATCACCTTCTCGCCATCTTCTCCCGCGCCGCGAGGCGCGCGCAGATCCTGAAGGAGCGCTCCGGGGAGGCTCGCGCGATCGTAGAAGACGTTGATGTACCCTCCGCCGGCGATCTCGAAACGCGCCACACCGCCGACCCGGGGCATCTGGTCGATGATCTCGGCGGCGATCTGGCGCGGGTTGCGCTTGAGCCTGCGGGCGAGGTCGAATGCGATCGGGCAGGCGAGATCCCCGAGCTCGAGGCGCGGTGGAAACTCCAGAGCCAGGGCAGGCGGATCGGCTCCGTAGAGCTGCCTTATCCTCGCAAGCAGCGCGGCACGAACGGCGGGCTGGGGTGATGTCGGCATGATCGGGGGGCGAGTATAGACGAGCCCCGGCTCCCCCGTCAAAAAGGGCCGCTCAGGGCGCCGCGGGCAGGGTGACCTGAATCGCCACGCGTTGCGGATCGTCGGGCATGTGTGGCTGCATCGTGGAGCCGACCAGCAGCGCGGTAATCGCACGCATCGTGGCCACAGGCACGAGTCGTGCGCCGACCGGATCCGCCGAGACCACGACCCCGGAGTCGTCGATGCCCAGCAGAAAGCTCAATGTCACGGACGGCCCGTCGTACCGCACGGCCTCTTTCTGCAGGGAGCCGACGGCATCTGCGGCAGGGGCTGCAGGAGCGTTCCTCACGAGCCGGCGGACCGATGGGTCATCCTTCATCGAGTCGCCGGTGCCTGGCGCGGCTGTGGAGGTGCGCTCCGGCCGGAGCGGGCCCAGACCGAGCCCGCCGTCCCGGGTCCTC
This sequence comes from uncultured Acidobacteriota bacterium, assembly GCA_963806495.1. Taxonomy (GTDB): domain Bacteria; phylum Acidobacteriota; class Polarisedimenticolia; order JACPZX01; family DASXTC01; genus CAWDYA01. The sequence goes on from CAWDYA010000002.1 coordinate 189,391, forward strand.
GTCATCGTCATGGTGTAGTAGCCCGGCCCCGAGGGCTTGTCCTGTCTCACGCTGCCGGCGGCGAGCTTCGCCGCGTCGGCGTACGGTGTCTGTCCCTTCTCAGGCTCGCCGGCGGCATCCCGGCTCTCGGGAGCGACGGGCGGCGCCGAAGGATGGATCGGGGCCGCCCGCTCGCGGGACGGTGCCGACAGCTCCTCCTTCGGTGCCCGCACGGGGGATGCCTGCGCAGGTGGGGCGTTGTCCTCGGCTCCGGCCGCCTCTTCCGCCTCCGCCCCCTCCGTGGCCGGCAGCGGGGTCGGCAGGTTCGCCTCCCCGGTTCGACCGGTCTGGCCGCCCGAAGCGGGTGATGGAATGGATGCTGTGGGCGGGGGAACGCCCGGCGTGATCATCCCGGTTTCCCCGGACCGCCAGGCGATCACCACGACGGCGAGCAGCATCGCGGCCGAGGCGGTCGAGGCGAGCACCCAGGGCCGCCGGAACCATGTGGAGGCGCCCGGCGCGGCGTCCGCGGAGCGGGCGCGCCGCATGATGGAGGCGCGCAGATCGGCCGGCATCGTATCACGGGGCAGGTCGCGCATCGCGCGCGACAGCGCCGCAAGCTCGTCGCGCACCACGCGGCAGGACGCGCACCCTGCCAGATGCTGCTCGACACGGACGGTGTCGTCCGCGCCCAGCTCACCGTCCAGCAGGGCCCCGATCCGGCCGCGATAGTCCTCGTGCGTCATGACTCGACTCCTCGTGGAGACAAATCCGCCAGGGCGGACCGCAGCGCCTCACGCGCCCGGGCGATGCGTGATTTAACGGTCCCCTCGGCCACGCCCTGCGCGAGGGCGATCTCGGCATAGCTCATCCCTTCGACCTCCCGCATCACGATCGCCGCCCGCTGCTCGGTCGGCAGCCGACCCAGCTCGGTCTCGAGGCGACGGCGCGTCTCGGCGCCCGCGGCAAGTCGCTCGACACCCGGGGCGGGATCGGCCAGTGTCTCGCCGAGCGGCACCTCACGCTCTCCGGACGGCGCCCCAATCGGCTCCTCGATCGAGATGGTCCTGCCTCGCTTGAGCCGCCGCCACCATCTCTGCCTGTTCCGGTGGCAGTTGACCACCACCCGGCACACCCAGGTCTTCAGCGAGGCCTCACCCCGGAACGATGCGGCCCCCTTGATGATGCGGATGCAGGCGTCCTGGGCGAGGTCGCGGGCTTCCTCACGATCACCCGTCAGGCGCACCGAGAGCCGGTAGACCAAATCGCCGTACCGTTCGATCAGGTCCGCGGCGTCGGACGCCTCGTCCTGTCGAACGGTGGCCGATGCCTCGGGGAAGACCAAGCGGCTGAGCCCTCCTGGGGCGGGGTCTCGCGGCCCCCTGCCCGGTTCTCGAAGCAGGTGACCCCAACCGGACGCGGAAGTTCCCGTACCGGACACCTCGAGCTATCGCGATGACCTGGAGGGGAGGGGAGCGCCCATACGGACGCCCGCCGGGTGAGAGCTCTCGGAGAAGCCTTCGAAGGTGACCCCCTCGAGGTAGTAGTAGTACTTGCCGCCCGGCTCGGCCGACCCGTCGACGAAGAGATAGCTCATGGGGCTGGTGGTGGTCCCGGCGCCGGGCACGAGATAGCGGTTGATACGGGAGAAGGGCCCGAGCGGGGCCGTGCTCCGGTAGACGTTCCACCCGGCCAGCCGCTCCTCGCTGTCGGTCGACCAGGACAGCACCGCGCCCCGTCCCGAATCGGACGCTCCGAAGCCCAGCAGGTCGAACGGCACCACGGGGTCGTAGTCGATTGCGAAGGACCAGTCCTCGGGCTTCGCGCCCGCGCGGGTCGTGAGGTTCTGTACCAGGACGTCGATGGCCGCGAGACGGCTCCAGGGCAGAGCGATCTCGGCGCGGCCCGAGCCGTCGACCTCGAGCGGCACGAAGCGGACGTCGTCGGGGTCGGACACGCCGTAGACCAGCAGGGCCACGTCCCAGGCTCCCTCGGAGCCTCCGGCGAATCTCACCCTCAAGCCGCCGGAGCTGCCATCGCCCAGGAGCCGGACCACGGCGGCACCGAGCGGGGCGATCGGGCCGGAGAGCGACGCGCCACGCACCGGGAAGAACTCGTACGAACCGTCACCCTGCGGTGTAGGCAGCAGTGAGCCGAAACGATAGTGATGACCGTCATCGGCCTGGCCCAGGAAGAGGTTCCAGACATCGAAGACCCGGACCTCCTCGGCCAGCGATGTCGACAGGCGCCAGGAGAGCACCCGGTCCATCGCATCCAGCGTGTTGTCGCCCGGGATCGCGGCCATCTCCTCCCAGAGTCGGCGCAGCAGGGCCGGGTCGCCGCCCGTGCTCTGGATCAGATAGTGCGGCCAGAGGAACCCCTCGAGCCCGGGCGCCAGCGTGTCGGTGGCGATACCCTCGGAACGATCCGATGGAGCCCCGGCCTCGCGGGCGGCGAGCGCCGCCTCGTCGTGGGCGAGACGCGCCTCCAGCCACAGGGCGCTGCTCTCGTGCCACCAGGGTGCCTCGCGCGAGGATTCCCTCATCTGCACCATGTGAGCCACCTGGTGCGCCACCTCCGGCCGGGACACGGCGCCCGGGTCGGCGAGCCCGGTGTCGAGGAATATGACGGCGTCGCTCGCCTCCGCGTCACCGCCGAACGGGGCCGGCAGCGTGAACCCATTGGTCGCCCCGGGCGGGCCGGACGGGCCGCCCAGGCCGGCCAGGTAGACATCCACCGGATGGTTGGCCGCTCCGGTGGCGGCGGGCAGCGGCGCCGGGGGCCAGTCCAGGGTGTGCGTGACATCGGCGAGAACGTCGGTCAGCTCGGACGCGATTCTCTCGACGCCGTCCGGCGCCCCATCGAGGTCGAGATCGGTCGGGTCCACCCAATCGACCGACTCGGCCCCGGTCCAGTAATGCAGGAGGAACTCGCCGTCCGGGCTGGTCAGCGTTCTCTCCGGCGAGGAGGTCCTGCGGCGCGTCACACGGTCCAGCAGGAGGCGGGTCGGCTGGTTCAGCTCGCCGGCGCGTTGGTGGAGTGCGAGCATGAGCGGTGTCGCGCACCAGTCCAGCCCCGCGGGGCTTCCACCGGTCAGCGCCCCCAGCGCGTCCATGCGCGACATGGCGGGGGCTCCGGCCCCGGCCCGCGCTGGAAGCTGCGGCGTGGCCCGGGTCCATATGCGGGACATCCCGGACAGCGTCATCGGGTCTTTCCGCGTTCTCTCGATCGCAGCGGAGGGGTCGGGCGGCGAGGCGTACACGACCGTGAGGCAAGCCGGACCGAGCAGCAGCAGGCGGATCGCCCCGGCCAGAGCGGAATGTCGAGGCCGGCGGTCGTTCGGCACACTCATAGAGGCTGTTCCCCTCAACGGACGGTACGGGAAGTGGAGAAATTATATGCAGGGTTTGCGGGAGCGTCAAGGAGTGATCAACGCAAATAATTCGAGGGGAAAGACTTATGACTCGCCATCCACCTTGATCAGGATGACGGTGACGTTGTCCTCTCCGCCCTTCTCGTTGGCCCGGGCCACGAGCGCGCGTGCCGCCGCGTCGATGTCGTCGTCGTTCTCCATCACGATCGACGAGATCTCCTCGTCCTCGAGCATGCTGTTGAGCCCGTCGGAGCAGAGGACGAGGTAATCGCCCGTCTCGAGGGGTTGCTCCGCCAGATCCACCACGACGTCCTCCTTGCTGCCGAGCGCCCGGGTCACCACGTTGCGGAACGGGTGGCGGCTGGCGTCGTTGCGGGTCAGAAAGCCGAGCTTGACCTGCTCGTTGACCCAGGAGTGATCGCTGGTGATCTGGCTGATCTCGCCCTTGTGGATGAGATAGGCGCGACTGTCTCCGACATGGCCGACGCATGCCTTCCCCTCGCTCACCATGGCGCCGACGAGAGTCGTGCCCATGCCCTCGAGATCCTTCTTGTGGCTGATCGTGTCGAGGATGCGCTGGTTGGCGAGACGGATGGCGGTGCGGAGCCGGTTGCCTTCGATCGACATCGACATGTCGTATTCGAACGGCCAGGTGATCTCGGTGTCGCGCCGCGTGGAGGCGATGAAGTCCGAGATCGCCGTGACGGCCAGGCGCGAAGCGACCTCGCCCGCCGCGTGGCCCCCCATGCCGTCGGCCACGACGAACAGGCTGTCCTCCGGGACGACGGCGAAGCTGTCCTCGTTGGCTTCGCGCTTGCGCCCGACGTCGGTGATGCCCTTGTAGACGATCTTCATCGGTTTCCCAGTCTCCGCGGGGCACACAGGATACCCCGCCCGCGATGCCCTGTAAAGCTTCAGCGGCGCTTGCCCTGGTTCCTTCCGTCGGACACCTTGCGCGCCTGCCGGCGGATCAACTCGGCCACGTTCTTGTCGCCGGCTACGAGCTTGAGGTCCCGGTTGTTCAGGCGGGCGACCAGGTTCATGGCGATGCCCACGGGGGTCTTGGGGTTCGTCGCCAGGGCGTGGACGATGACGTAGTTCTTCATCCAGTCACGGCTGCCGGCGATGCACCTGAGCACCTCCTCGGTGACGCCGCGCATCTTCGCGATGGTCTCGATCTCGCTGTCCGTGACCTTCGGGCTCTCCAGAACCGCCATCTGGACCAGCTTGCTCGAATCCTTGATGAGGATCGTGCGCTCCTCGCGGGTTCCCTTCAGCGCGAGCTGGACCTTCTCCGCCGTGTTGAGCCGCAGGATCTTCTGATTGGCGTTCTCGATCAGCGCGGCTTCCGGCTGCTCCTCCTCGGTGCCCGGCTCGCCGGCGGTCTGCTCCCCGGCCGGAGCGGCCGGTGGCTCGGTGATGCCGGCCGGAGCGGCAGGGGCGACCACGACGGGCTGTGTGTCCTCGGCCGATGCGGATGCCGCAGCCCCGGATGGAGCAGGTGCGGGCTCGGGCACCTCGAGAAAGTGCTTCCTAATCTCCCCCAGTCGGCTCCGCTGAAGAGGTGTCAGCGAGGGACTCTTCGCGAGCAGATCGATCAGATCCGGAGTTTCGATCAGTCTGTTCAGGTTGAGCAGCATCAGATCGATCTGAGCCGTGCTCATGGTGGGCGCGATGTCCCGCAGCGCATCGGCCGGAGTCGCGGGGTTGCCGATGACGGCATCGCGCAGATCGGGAGCGCTCGCGGAGGCACGGGCGAAGAAATGGAGGACGTCCTCGCCGGCGGACGGGTCGGAGAGCAGAGCCACCGTCTCCTCGACGGGGAGGGCGGCGATCTGCTCCCCGGCGGCCTGGCGCACTTCGTCGTCACCGTCCCGTGCGAGCAGCACGAGGACGCGCACCAGGTCGGCGCGCATCAGAGGCAGGACACCGCGCGCCGCCGACAGCTTCAGCGCGCGTGGTGCGGTGGAGCCGAGCAGCGCCGAGAGGAGCGGGTTGGCCTTTCCGGCCGGCTCAGTTTCCGGCACGCGGACCCCCGGGCCCCGCGGGTGTCGTCGGCTCCGGAGGCGGAGCGACGACGAGCCCTTCTATCTTCTCTCCGAGGCCGCCGAGCAGAGCGGACGGCCCGCCATCGATCGAGTACTGCACGGCGCCGCCGTTGTCGGCGGCGAGAAGGACCGGCTCCTCGCAAGTGAAGGTGCGTGTCTGCCCGGGCCACAGCTCCTGGTCGAGCACGACCTGGTCAGCGCAGCGGATCGTCACGACAGTGGTCTCGGTGGCGAGCACACGCACCCTGTGACGCGGTACCGGCGGATCGGCGGAATCCGATTCCTCGGCGGCGGCGTCCTGTGTCTCTTCCCGGGGCTTCTCCGCGTCGGGCGAGGCCGGAGCCGTTTCGTCCGGCGTCCTCGCCGTCGTCTGGCCTGTTGCGGGAGGCTCCGAGCCTCCGGTCCCCGAGTCCGGCGGAACGGCCGGTCGGGGTCCGGTGTCCGCGAACGGATCGGGCTCCTGTTTCTCCCCGAGTCCCGCGACGAGCGGCTCGGGAGGCAGGGGAGCGTTCGTCGCCGTCGACGGGACGCCCGGCGTCGAAGCGGCCGGTTCGCCCGCGCCTGCGGATACACGGCCGCTCCCCATCAGGCTCATGACGATCACCACCGCTCCTATGACGAACGCGATGGCCGCCATGATCCACAGGACGAGCGAGGTCCGTCCCTCGAGTCCTGAGAGAGCCGACGGCGGCGTGGGCCGGGGGGCCGATCGCCGTTCGGGCCTGGCCGTCGGGCGGGCCTCGGGTGCCGGTCCGGCAGAGCGTGAGGGAACGGGCCGCGCGGCGCCCCCGCCGGCCGCGCGCTGTGACTGGCGCGCTTCCTTCAGCGCAACCTCGTGGAGATAGGCGTTGACCATCTCCTCGCCGTCGATGCCGATGAACCGGGCGTACGCCCGGATGAACCCGCGGTTGAAGATGCCACCGGGGAGGATGTCGAAGTTGTTCTGCTCGAGTGCCTCGAGGAAACGGATGCTGATTTTCGTCGCCTCGGAGATCTCCTTGAGGGAAATATCGCGAAGCTCACGCTCTCTCTTGAGCTCCTCGCCGAACGAGGCCATCCGGGATGACTCCCTTGGTGACGGGTGAAACGGTGGAAATCTTGTTTCTGCAAGGAGATCGACGGCGACCCCCAATGTAGGAACCGGTCCGTTACGCTGTCAAGTTTACGTCCGCGACGCCGGTCCGCGCCAGCATCATATCAAGGCCGGCTGGCGGGCGGTTGGCGGTTCCGATTACCGGGAGGCTATTCGATGCGGCGCACAATGTATATATGTATTATTCGATTCTTACATTTGCGTACTGCAAAATAAGCATATATATTGTGCGCCGGGCGGCGGCCCATGGGGAGCATCGAGATGACCGACAGAGGCAACCGGATGATACATGCTGCTGCAAGCATCGTCGCTCTGATGCTCGCGGCAGTGCCCGCCCACGCCGCCGGTCTGCTCACCGCCGTGTCGACGCTTCCGGCCGGCGCGGCGCCCAAGAGCCTGGTGCTGGCCGATCTCAACGGCGACGGGGTGAGCGATCTGGCCACGGCGGACTACGCAGCCTCGACCGTGACCGTCCGGCTGGGAGGCGGCGGAGGTGCATTCGGTGCTGCAGTGTCTCATGCCGTGGGGCGCCGTCCGCTCTCCATCAACGCCGTCGACCTCGACAGGGACGGCGATCTGGATCTCCTGGTGGCCGATGAGCTGGACAACGACGTCTCCGTTCTGGTCGGCGACGGTGCCGGCGGATTTGCGGCCGCCTTGCGATACACCGTCGGGCCGCAACACCCCTCATGGCTGGGCGTCGCAGATCTCGATGCCGACAAACGCCCGGATCTCGTCGTGCTGAACAGCGTGAGCGACGAGCTTCGCATCATGTACGGCACGACGGACGGTTTCGTCGCCGGCCCGGTCCTGGCAACAGGAAAGCATCCGATCGGCGCCGCGCTGGGAGATCTCGATGCGGACGGCGTCGCCGACATCGTGGTACTGAACAACACCGGCCGGAGTCTCTCGCTGTATCTCGGCGATGGTGCGGGCGGCTTCTCCCTCGCCGCTACGTACCCGGTGGGCCGCGATCCGCAGGCCGTGGTGCTCATGGATGTCCAGGGCGACGGCGTTCCGGATGCCGTCGTCAGCAACGCTGGCGACGACACCATCTCGATCCTGGACGGTACGGGCAACGGCTTTCTCGTTTCCGCGGGCTCCTTCCCGGCGAGCGGCGCGCCGGCGGGGCTCGCCACGGGCGATTTCAACGGCGACTGCGTGGCCGACATCGCGGTGGCCTCCACGCACGGTGCGGCCGTCCTGGTGCTGCCGGGCGACGGGAACGGCGGCTTCGGGGCGGAGCAGGCGACCGCGGCCGGTGGCGGAGCGACCGCCCTGGCGATGCGGGACCTGAACGGGGATCTTCGCGGTGATCTGACGGTGGCCAACGTCGACGATTCCACCGTGTCCGTGCTTCTGGGCGCCAGCGAGCCTCTCTGCCGGACATTCATGGTGCGTCGATCCGAGGATCCCGCGCTCGTACGGTCGGTGCCACCGCGGTCGCTGATCGACTCCTCACCGTTCGACGACGATCCGGGAACCCTCGGCGACGGGAAGGCCTGGTTCTACGTGATCGACCACGCGGGCGGACTCGATGCCAGGATCTCGGCCCACGCGAACCGGACGAGCGGCGCAGTCCGTCTCGGCTTCGACGATGGTGACCCGATCGACGCCCCGGTCGACCCGTCGCACACGCAGGTGGCGGTCGATCTGCCTCCCGCCGCCGGCGCGGGCATGCGTGTCGCCACGGTGACGATCCGCCCCGTCGACCGTGACGGCACGGATCTCGGTTGCGGGTTGGATCTGAGCGTGGACGTGTCGGCGCTGCTGCCCGCGACGCTGGACGGGGGGATCGTGGACGAGGGAAACGGCCGATACACCTTCCGGGTGAGGGGCTCCGCCGGGCAGAGTGCGGACGTCGTGGTCGACGTCGAGGGGACCGTGCTGACGGGCCGGACCGTCATCTACTTCTGAGTCTTTCCACCCGCCTGCTGGCAGCTGTCGCACGAGCAGGACGGCCCCGGGCAGGGGACGCCGTCGGCCTGGGCCTCCGGACAAAGTCCGGTGCCCCGCCACTCGGGAGCTTCCGCGGGCCGCACGCGCCGTCTGAGGTCCTCGGCGGGCTTTGCCGCAAACCGTTCGAGCGCGCGCGAGAGATCCTTCTCCATCGGGCACCTCCTCGGGGCCGTGCCCCGACTCTTGCAGCGTCTTCATGGCCGGCGCCGCGCCGCTCCATCTCCCGGCCGCGCGGCGCCGGCGTCTGTTCAGCCCCTCTTCTCGATCGGGATGAAGTGCCGCTCGGTCGCGCCGGTGTAGACCTGGCGCGGGCGCCCGATGCGGAACGCCGGATCGCGGCGCATCTCGAGCCACTGAGCGATCCACCCGGACAGCCTCCCCATGGCGAACATCACGGTGAACATGTTCTCGGGGATTCCGATCGCCTTGTAGATCACGCCCGAGTAGAAGTCCACGTTCGGGTAAAGCTTCCGGCTGACGAAGTAGTCGTCGTTGAGCGCCAGCTCCTCCAGCCTCATTGCGATCTCGAGCAGTCGGCTGGAGATCCCGAGCTTGCGAGTGACCTCGCCGCAGGTCTCCTTCAGGATCGTGGCGCGAGGGTCGAAGTTCTTGTAGACCCTGTGCCCGAATCCCATGAGCCGGGTCGTGTCATTGCGGTCCTTGGCCTTCTCCAGGAAGCGATCGGCGCTGCCTTCCTGCACCGCGATCTGCTCGAGCATCTCGATCACCTGCTGGTTGGCGCCACCATGCAGCGGTCCCCACAGCGCACTGATACCGGCGGAGATGCTCGCGAACAGGTTCGCCTTGGAGCTTCCGACGAGCCTCACCGTGCTGGTGGAGCAGTTCTGCTCGTGATCGGCGTGCAGGATGAGCAGCAGGTCGAGCGCGCGGGCCACGACCGGGTCGACGTCGTACTCTTCGCAGGGCGTGGCGAACATCATCCGCAGGAAGTTCGAGGTGTAGTCCATGTCGTTGCGCGGGTAGATGAACGGCTGGCCGAGGGAATGCTTGTACGAATAGGCGGCGATGGTCGGCATCTTGGCCAGCAGCCGGATGATGGCCGCCTGGATGCTCTCCTCCGATTCGGCCTGCTGGTAGAAGGTGGCGAGAGCGCCGACCGCGGCGGCGCAGACCGGCATCGGGTGCGCGTCCTTGGGAAGCGCCTCGAAGAAACGGTTGAAGTTCTCATGCAGCATCGTGTGACGTGTCACCTCATCGTTGAACTGCGCGAGCTGCTGCACGGTGGGCAGCTCGCCATGGATCAGCAGCCAGGCCACTTCGAGGTAGCTACTCTTGCGGGCGAGCTCCTCGATCGGGTAGCCCCGGTACCTGAGAATGCCCGCCTCACCGTCGATGAAGGTGACCGCGCTCTGGCATGAGCCGGTATTGGCGAAACCCGTGTCCAGCGTGATCAGCTTGAGGGAAGGCCGGAGCCGGCCGATGTCGATCGCCGCTTCCTTCTCGGTGCCGCGCACGACGGGCAGGCGGACGGAGCGCCCGTCGAACGTGATCTCCATTGTCTCCTGGGCTGTTTCCGGTACGGTGGGCATGGCCATGGGGTGCTCCTCACGGTTTTCGGCGGGGTCGTTTGAATTCTGGAGCCCCGGCTTCGGTCGAAGGTCTCGCGAAGACGGGGACGTACGTCACGGGGCAGAGGCTCATGCGGCGACCTCCTCGCGCTCGTGGGCGGGTGCGAACTCCCGCGCACGGCTGCGCGAAATCCGTCAGCTTCCCGGCCGCCCCGGGGACCCGACGCTGCATGGAACCGCACGCGGCGGGGGTTTCCAGCGCGGTCGTGCATCGGTCATAATCGATGCATGCCGCGTGCCACATGCCGGCTTTGCGCCGAATACGATTCTGGTATGCTTGCCGGCGCCATGAGATCCCGGAACCGGTGGAGGCATCACCTGACGAGACTCCCCATCGTGCTCCTCATCACCATCGCCGCCGTGTCTGCGGGCTGCAACGGCCCGGCACCCGCCACGCGATACGATGCGATCCTGCGGGGGGGCACGCTCTACGACGGAAGGGGGAGCCCGCCCGTGACAGGTGACATCGCCGTCACGGGCGACCGGATCGCGGCGATCGGCGATCTGGGCGACGCCACCGCCGATCTCGAGGTGGATGCGAGCGGGCTCGCCGTGGCGCCCGGCTTCATCAACATGCTGAGCTGGTCCTGCGATTCGTTGATGATGGACGGGCGCTCCCAGAGCGAGCTGCGCCAGGGGGTGACGCTCGAGGTGTTCGGTGAGGGTGTCTCCTACGGCCCCGTGAACGACCGCGTCCGCAAGCTGCTCACGGAGCAGCTTCCTCCCGAATACGATTATCCGCTCGACTGGACCACGCTGTCGGGCTACCTGGAGACTCTCGTGCGGCGCGGCGTGTCGACGAACGTCGCCTCGTTCGTCGGCGCCACGACGCTGCGCGTCCACGAGATCGGGTTCGAGGATCGTCCTCCGACGCAAGCCGAGATGGAATCGATGCGGTCCCTGGCGAGGCAGGCGATGGAGCAAGGAGCTCTCGGCGTCGGCTCCTCGCTCATTTACGCACCTGCCTTCTATGCCGGCACCGATGAGCTGATCGAGCTGAGCAAGGTGGCCGCCGCGTACGGCGGCATCTACATCTCCCACATCAGGAGCGAGGGTAGCCGTCTGCTCGAGTCGATCGACGAGCTGATCCGTATCGCGCGTGAATCGGGAGCCGCGGCCGAGATCTACCACTTCAAGGCCGCGGGCCGGTCCAATCACGGCAAGCTCGACGAGGCAATCGCCCGGATCGAGGCGGCAAGGGCCGAGGGCCTCAGGATTACCGCCGACATCTACCCGTACGAGGCGGCCGCCACAGGCCTCGATGCGGCGATGCCCCCGTGGGTGCAGGAAGGCGGGCTGGACGCCTGGATGGACCGGCTCGAGGATCCTGACACGCGGCGTCGTGTCGCGGGCGAGATGAACGCCTCGATCGGCGACTGGGAAAACCTGTTCCACGAGGCGGGGCCCGACCGCATGCTCCTCGTGTCGTTCCGCAACCCCGCCCTGCGTCCCCTGTCGGGAAAGACGCTGGCCGAGGTGGCGGCCGAGCGCGGCACCCCGCCGGCTGAGACGGCGATGGACCTCGTGGTGGAGGATGGCAGCCGCGTCGGCACGGTGTACTTCCTCATGTCCGAGGAGAACGTGCGTCGGAAGGTGGCGCTCCGGTGGGTCAGCTTCGGCTCGGACGAGGCCTCGCAGGCCCCCGAGGGGCTCTTCCTGCAGTTCATGCCGCACCCGCGTGCCTATGGCACGTTCGCCCGGGTGCTCGGACACTACACGCGTGACGAGAAGCTGATGCCGCTCGAGGAGGCGATCCGCAAGCTCACGTCGCTTCCGGCCGGCACGCTGGGGCTGAAGGATCGCGGCGCGCTGCAGACAGGCTACTACGCGGATCTCGTGGTGTTCGATCCGGGCACCGTCGCCGACCATGCCACCTACGCTCAGCCTCACCAGTTCGCCACGGGCGTCCGACACGTGTTCGTCAATGGTGTGGCGGTCATCCGTGATGGCGAGCACACCGGAGCGACTCCCGGGCGTGTCGTCCGCGGGCCGGGTTGGAAGGGCGAGACTTCGTAGCCCGCCCCGCCCTCCCTCCCCGGCGGTCAGAACCGCAGAGCCAGCCCCAGCCGGCTCATCAGAGGGTCGACGCCGATACTCGTGCTCGAGTCGGCCAGCTCCAGGTCGGTGTTGATCCATCGGACGCCGCCCGTGACAGCCCAGTGATCCCCCAGCCCGATGTCCAGTCCGACGGAAGCCCCCCACGCGAGGTTGTTGTCGGTGTCGAGCTTCGACACCACCGGCGAGGCGCCCGGATCGATCTTGACGTCGCCCCACTGGACGTAGGTCGCGGTGGGCCCGAGATAGAAATCGACAACCTTCGTGTGAACCAGGTGGATATCAAAGGTGGCGCTCAGGGGCGAGAAATCCACCTCGCCGAGCTTCGACCCCGCGAAATCGACGTCGTTCGTGACGTTGACGTAGTCGAGCTCGAGCCCGAAATGATCGGTGAACCGGAACTCCAGGCCGAGCGTCCAGCCCAGTTCGTCCGAGGCCTCGACGGAGTCCCGGACGGAGGCAATGGTCACGTCCTCCTCGCTGAGCGGCGCGACGTACGAGGCACCACCGAAGATCTTCAGATGATTGCCTTGAGCGAGAACAGGCGATACCGCGAATCCGAGCGACAGGAGACACAGGGCGACCACGACTCTTCTCATCGGAGGCCCTCCATGGGATTTTGTCTGCAGTTACGCGGGGCGGGAGACCGTGCCATGTGGCACGACCGGATCGGACAGTCTCATATATCATCAATAGAGGATGGACCGGCCGCTGTCAAACCGTGCTGCGCCCGGGGCGCGGCGTGGACGTGAAACAAAAGGAAGGAGGAGGGCCGGCGACGGCCCTCCTCCTTCTCAATCGCGCCTCGTCGAGGGGGGAGGGGGAGGAGGCGCGAGCTCAGTTCGTGATGGTCACCTTGCCGGCAGTCTTGAGCAGCCAGGTCTCGAGCTTCCGGCTGCGCGGCTGGTGGGCCGTCACCATGTAGGTGCCCGCCGGCATGCCGGGGCGGTTCTGCACGAAGACGCCGGTCGGGTCGGCCTCGGCCATGAGACAGGCATTACCGGAGAAGCAGATCGATACCGGAACAGAAGGGCGGAACCCTTCCCCCCGGATCTGGAACGGATCGGCGGCGCTGATCTCGTCGACCTCGACCCCGTACTGATGGAAGGTAAGCCGGGCTGTCCCGTGCCCCGCTGCCTCCGTTCCAGGGGACACGATGGCAGGAAACAGGGCAATCGCGAGTGTCGTCGCGAGGATGCCTCGCCGTCTCAAGAGTCCTCCCTCCTCCTGTCTCTTGTGCTGATTGTGCCCGAGGACCCGGCGGGGAGCGGGTCCGGATCATTGAAGATCCAGAGCGGGGGCTCCAGCGGGGTGAGCCCCTGTGGGAGGTCAAGCTAATGCCCGCGGCGCGAATGTCAACCGGTGATATCCACGAGCGGCCGGACGAAGGCGAGATCCATCACCGCGGGAGAAACCGCGGTCTGGGCGCGGTCGGCGCCAGAAGAGCCGGAACGCCGACGGAGCGGGAGATACCGGCCCGCCGGGGCCGGTCATCTCATTCGGCGTGATCGCCGGTCACGCGAAGCTCCAGCGGGCTGCGGAAGACGCGTACCTCCTGCGTCATCCCGGCGATACGGCGCCCGTCGCGCGGCTCGAGGATGATCCGGTAGCTGTAGGTGCCGGGCTCCTTCGGGCGCAGCGTCTTCTCGAAGGAAGCCGGGATCGTGGCGGCACTCTCCTCGTCGAGGCAGGGCAACTCGTCGAGAGAGGAGAGGTCGAAGCCGGCGGGCGTTCTGTACTTCCATTCCACACGCACGAGACATCGCGCCCAGGCGTCCGGATCCACATCGGTAAGATCCCCCTTCAACGTGACCTGCATCGGGAGAAAGCCGTGATGGGTGGAAACGCTGAGCTTCAGTTTCGGCCGGGTGGCAGCGGGCTCGTCCGCCGGTCGCGCGACGATCGTTCCGGCGGTGAGCGCGACCGCGGCGATCAGGACGAGGGACTTGATGTTCATGGGCACCTCCCTCCAAGCCGGCAACAGAAACCATCCTGATTGCATGCCGCTAATGGGATGGCTGCAAATAAATAATCACCGGGTGGACCGGAGCGAGCGCTCAGGGCAGATTCGACACCCAGTTCAGGACGACGGTGGCGGCCTGGCTCTTCCTGGTCTCCGTGGCGTTGACGATGAATCGCTGGCCGCCCGGGAAGACGTCGTAAACGCCGCCGAACGCGGACTTGGTCTCGAATCTTGAACAGGGCCCGGGGCGTGCCGAGGCGGAGGCCCGACTCCGTCGCGACCTCGACGGCCATCATGTCACCGTCCGCGCTGACGTAGAACAGCTCCTTGCCGTCGTCTCGCCAGACCGGAAAGAACCCGCCCGAGGTGGAGACCTGCCAGCGGCCGCCGCTGCCCTGCGGGAAGGCCTGGATGAACACTTCCATACGGCCCGACTCGGACGACGTGTAGGCGATCCAGCGTCCATTGGGCGACAGGCGTCCGTCGCCCTGATCCAGTGGCGCCACCAGCCACGGGTGCGCCTGCTTGTCGGCCAGCGAGTAGGTCCAGATGTCGAATCCGGTCTCGGCGCTGAGGCTGGTGAAGACAATGGTGTTGCCGTCGTGCGACCAGTCGGTCACCGTGATCTGGGTCTTGGGGTCCAGGAGCATCTCGTCGTCTCCGGCACCTCCGGAATCACGCAGGTACATCTCCGACTGGCCGCGACGGCTCGATCTGAAGGCGACCCGGCTGTCATCGGGGGACCAGACAGCCGAGGCGTCATCGGCCGGATCGAAGGTGAAACGGGTCTCCGTGTTGCGCTCCAGATCCTCGATCCACAGATCGGCGGCGTCGCGCCCGATCCCCGCCACGAGCCGGCGGCCATCGTGCGACAGACGCGGGTCCCAGTGGATGTTGCGCGCCCCGATCGTATCGAGCTTCTTTCCCTCGCGATCCACGATGGTCAGATCGGTCTCGCCCTGTCCCGCCTCGCTGAGATAGACGAGCGTCCCTGTCCGGGAAACCCCGAAGTGCGCGCCACCCCACGAGTAGGCGCCGCCGGCAACCTGACCGGCCACCGGCAACGGGTCGCCTTGCACCCTCGCGGTCTCCGGATCGAAGTGCTGCGCCATCAGGTTCATCCCGATCTTGTACAGGAGGTAGCCCCGGGCGTACTCGGCACGCGACTCGCCCTTGAGCACCATCCTGGGCGCCTCGCCGTCGAGCGAGCCGACGTAGATGCCGCTGTACTCGCTCGTCGACGGATTGGTGGTACTCACGACGTAGAAGAGGAAATGACGGCCATCGGGCAGGAACACGGGCCAGCGATGCGCCACGTCCGTGCGTGAGGCGTCCAGCGTCGTTACCGGCTCCGGCTTTCCGCCGCCGGCGGCGATCCTGTACACGGCCTCGCTGAAACGCGGTTGGAACAGGATCACGCCATCGGCGTTCCACGAGCCGCCGCGTCCATCCTGAGCGTCGCATAGAGCGATCACCGGGCCGCCCGCGGTGTCGACCTTGTACAGCTTGCCCGAGGAGTAGTAGCCGAGCCATCGACCGTCCGGCGACCAGAAGGGGTACGCGGCCCCCTCGGTCCCCTCGAGCATCCGACCCTCGCCGGTGGCCTGATTGCGAACCCAGATGCGACCCTGGCCGGCTCCCTGCACCACGAACGCCACGCGCGAGCCGTCGGGCGCCACGGCGGGAGGATTGGAGTAGTCGAACTGCGTATCCGGCGGGGGGAGAATCGATGCGTGCAGTGCCGCGGGCGGCGCCTCCGGCGCGAGAATCGAGCGCGCCCACCTGAATGCGAGGGTTCCCGCCAGCAGCAGGCACAACGCGATCCACAGGAGCCTCTCGCGCCCGGCGCCTCGTGTCACCGTCGACAGGCCGCTCGTCACGCCGGAGTGCGGCGGGCCGACCGCGGCCGCGGACCCCGAAGACGGCGCTCCTCCCGGCAGCGGTGTGACGCCGGTGGCGGTCAACGCGCCGGTGCCGCTCGCGCTCGACTGCGCGATCCAGGCCAGCTCGCTCGCCAGGTCGGCGGCCGACTGCCAGCGCCGGTCCGGGTCCTTCGCGAGACAGCGGGAGACGATCCGGTCGAGAGCGGCGGGGGCATCATGCGCGAAGGTGGAGACCGGCGGCGGGTCGGCGCCCATGATCGACGCGATCAGGGAGGCCTGGCTGCGCCCCTCGAAGGCGCGGCGCCCCGTCACCACCTCGTACAGGAGCGCGCCGAAGGCGAAGATGTCCGAGCGGTTGTCGGCCTCACCGCCTTCGAGCTGCTCGGGCGACATGTACTGCCACGTTCCGACGATGGTCCCCTCCGCGGTCAGGGGGCTGGCCTTGGTCATCACCGCGCTGGAAATAGGCGGCATCGAGTCCGGGCCCTGCTTCGCGAGACCGAAGTCGAGGAGCTTGGCCCCCGTCTTCGTGAGCATCACGTTGCCCGGCTTCAGGTCACGGTGCACGACTCCCTGACGATGGGCCTGGGCCAGCGCGCCGGCGATCTGGGCCCCCACCTCGATCGCCTCCGCCACCGGCAGCGGGCCGCGCTCGAGCCGCTGTCCCAGCGTCTCGCCCGCGAGGTGCTCCATGACGAGGTAGTGCACGCCGTCCTGCTCGCCGATGTCGTGGAGGGTGCAGATGTGCGGATGGCTCAGCGCCGAGACGGCGCGGGCCTCGCGTTCGAACCGGGCCTTAGATCGGGGCTCACGGCCAGGTGCCCGGGAAGGATCTTGATGGCGACGGCGCGGTCGAGACGCGTGTCCCGCGCCTTGTACACCTCGCCCATCCCCCCGGATCCGAGGGGACCCAGTATCTCGTACGGCCCCAGCCGTGTTCCCTTGTCGAGTGGCATCGGCGCGGAGCATAACAGAAGGGAGAGGTCGCCGGGGCCGGATCCGGCAACGAGGCGGTTCTTTACGCGGCCCCGCGGCGCGTCTATCCTGCCCGCGATGGACTCGAAGCGCCGGACCTCCAGGAAGCTCGATGCCGGATCCGGGATCCGGCGCGGACGGTGGTTTTCGTGAGTCGACGCAAGGTCCTGCTGGCCGCCGCGCTGGTCGCCGCGGTCTGCTACGCGGGCACGCTCGCCAACGGGTTCGTGTTCGACGACGACTCGATCGTCACCGGCAACCCGCTGGTCACGGGGGAGCATCTCCCCGTCATCGACATCTTCACCTCACATTACTGGGCGCACGTGCGTCCCGAGGGGAATCTCTATCGACCCCTGCCGGTGCTGAGCTACGCTCTCGAGCATCGCCTCTTCGGTTTGAGCCCGATCCCGTATCATGCGGCAAACGTCCTCCTGCACGCCGTCTGCTCGGCATTGGTCGCGGCGCTCGCGCTGGCGCTCGGGCTGCCGGCGGGTGCCGCGCTCGCCGCCGGCGTCCTGTTCGCTGCCCACCCGATCCACACCGAGGCGGTGGCGTACGTCGTGGGACGCGCCGACCTGATGGCGACTGCCGCCGTGCTGGGAGCATGGCTTCTGCACCTGGGGGCCCGGCGCGCCGGGACGTGGCGTCTTGCGACGATCCTGCTGCTTTACGGCGTCGGGCTGCTGTCGAAGGAAAGCGCGGTGGTGCTGCCGGGGCTGATGCTGGCCGGCGATGTCTGGCGAACCCGCCGCGGGGAGACCCGCTGGCGCGAGACACTGCCGGCGACGCTCGCCTGCTTCGGCCTGATGGCCGTCTGGCTGCTGGGGCGGGTCTGGCTGCTGCCGGCGCCGGGCCCTGGAGCCCTCTCGGAGAGCATCCCCGCCTCCGCGCCGGCGGCCTTGCGGATCGGCACGGCGCTCACGGTGCTTCCACGCTATCTGTGGCTGATGATCTGGCCGGCGCGGCTGTCGGCGGACTACTCGTACAACCAGATCCCGACGGTTGCGAGCCTCGCCGCTCCGGCGGCGATCGCCGGGCTCCTGCTCTATGCGGGCATCGCGCTGTGGGGGCTGGTCGGGCTCCTGGCGGGCCGCTCGCCGCGACTGGATGGCCTGTGTGCCGTCGTCTGGCTGACGGCGCTCTCTCCCGTCTCCAATATCATCGTGCCGATGGGCACGGTGATGGCCGAGAGGCTCGTGTATCTTCCCTCGGTGGCCTTCTGCCTGGTGCTGCCCGCGTTGTGGGTGCGATACGGCGCGGGGCGCGGTTTGGGGATCATTCTGGCCGCGCTGCTGGCGGTCGGTTACGCGGGCCGGACGATGGTGAGAGTCGCCGACTGGAAGGACGACATGACGCTGTTCGCGGCGACGACGGCCACGTCGCCGGCGAGCGCGAAGGCGCACTACAATCTCGGTGTGGCGCTCGCCGCCGCCGACCGCACCGACGAAGCGCTGGCCGAGTACCTCACCGCGATCCGGATTCGCGACGACGATCCGGCGCCCCATCGCAATGCCGGGCTGCTGCTGGCCCGCATGGGGCGTTACGCCGAGGCGCTGCCGCACCTGGAAAAGGCGGTCCGTTACAATCCGGTTCCTCCCGAGGCGCTGGTGGGTCTTGGCGTGGTCTGCACGCAGCTCGGCCGGCCGGTCGACGCTGAGAGGGCGTTTCGTGCGGCGCTGGCCGACGGCTCCGCCTCGCCGGAGACCCGACGCGATGCCGCCTACGATCTCGGCACGCTCCTGCTGACGGCGGGCCGGGTCACCGAGGCGATCGAGCCGCTCGTCGAGGCGCGCGACCTCGGCCCGGACGACGCCGACCTGCGCTACCAGCTCGGTCTGGCCATGCTCGAGGCGGGCCGGCCTTCCGGGGCGATACCCGAGCTTCAGGCGGCCCTGCACCTCGCGCCGGATCTGACCGACGCCCATCTGCAGCTCGCACGGGCCTTTCTCGCCGCCGGTGACCCGGCGCGCGCGGAGGCCGAGGCCCGGTCGGCCCTGAGCGCGGGGCGGGAGCTGACACCGTCGCTCAGGCAGCTGCTCGATGAGAGGGGGGCTCCCGGGGAGGCGAAGCACCGATGAAGGCTGGAACGGTACTGACCGAACGGTTCGAGCGCGCTCTGCTCTACGCGACGCGCCTGCACGCGGATGACATCAAGCGTGCCACAGGGGCCCCCTACATCGCCCACCTGCTCGGCGTATGCGCCCTTGTGCTGGATGACGGCGGCGACGAGGACGAGGCGATCGCGGCGCTGCTGCACGACGCCCTCGAGGACCATCCGTCGCCCACGCGCCGGGACGAGATCCGGCGGGAGTTCGGCGTTCGGGTGCTCCACCTCGTGGAGATCGCCACAGACACCCCCGGAGGAGACGAGGGGGGCGCGAAGCCGCCCTGGGGCCCCCGAAAGCAGGCGCACCTGGAGCATCTGGCCGCCGCCGCCCCGCGAGACTGCCGGGTGCCGCTGGCCGACAAGCTGAACAACGCCCGGGCCATCCTGCGGGAGTACCGCGACAAGGGTGAGGCGATCTGGTCCCGCTTCAAGGCGGGCAAGGACGCGCAGCTGCGGTACCGCCGGGGACTCGTGACGGCGTTTCGCCGTGCGGGCGTGGAGGGTCCGATGCTCGACGAGCTCGACAGGGTCGTGAGTGAACTAGAGCGTCTTTCGGGCTCGGCCGACTCGACGAAAGGCCCCGTCCGGCAGGGGTCTTGAGGCGGATTCCCCTCTGGTACGGGCCCGGTCGGCGTGATATCGTTCGACACCATGAACAACCCCCAGACGGTCATCAACGTGCTGTCGGAGATCGCCGAGACGGCGTCGGAGACCCTGGAGCTCCAGGAGGTCTTCAATCGTGTCGCGGCGGCCGTCTATCGCCTCATCCCGTTCGACAACATCGACGTCGTTCGGATCGTGGACGGCGACCGGGCGGTCAAGCACGCCACCACCTCGGAGTGCCGGGTCAACCCGGTCGCCTGCTCGGGCCCGCGCCCTCTCACCGACTGGTCGCCACGAATAAGACCGCGGCCCGGGACGATCCTCAGGGTCGACGAGGCCGGGACGGAGCTCGATCCGTCCTTCTTCATCGACGCGCGTATCCTGGAGGCGGGCGTGCGCTCCCTCCTGTGGGCGCCGTTTCGTCTTGGCGAGGAGTTCACCGGGGGGATTCTGGCTCAGCTCCGGGCTCTCGCGCGCGTTCACCGATGACCATCAGGAGATGCTGTCGCCCATCGCGGCGCTGCTCGGGTCGGGAGTGGAGCACTGGCGCATCTGGGACATGGAGCGCCGAAGACAGGAGCGCCTGGACCGGCTCGAGAAGGTGCTCGGAACCCTGGCCGAATCGCTCGACATCCGCGAAGTATTCGGCCGATTGTCACAGGCCGTCCAGCCGGTGCTGCCGCACGACCTGCTGGTGCTCACCGAGCATGACACACGCAGCAGGACGTTCCGCGTCGTGGCGCGCGCCGGGGAGTCCGACGTCGAGGATCCGGTCAGCCCGGTCGGATTGTCCGCCACCGAGCTCGACAGGGTCGACATCGAGTACGAGATCTGCCGCGACATCCACGCCGAGCTGAAGGCCGACACCGACAGGAACCGGCTGCTGCTGGCCACGGGGATGCGTTCCTGGATGCGGGTGCCGGTCAGCATGTCGGGCGAGGTTCACGGGATCGTGGGGTTCATGCACCGCGAGCCGTCACGCTTCTCCATCGCGGACATCGAGGTGGCCCGGCGCGTCGGGGACCGGATCGCGCTGGTGATGTCGCATCGCGAGCTCTCCGAGAAGGCCCGCATCGCGGCCGAAGCGAAGGAGCGTGCCGAGAGGCTCGAGGCGACCGTCGAGGCGCTCACACGCGAGTTGGAGGGGCACGGCCGCCAGCGCGTGATCGGCGTGTCGAAATCCTGGAAGGACGTCATGCGTCACATCGGCCGCGTCGCCTCGTCGGAGACCACCGTCCTGATCACGGGCGAGTCGGGCACCGGCAAGGAGGTGGTCTCCCGGCTGATCCACCAGGGATCGACGCGATCCGGCGGCTCCTTCGTGGCGATCAACTGCGCCGCGCTGCCCGAGCAGCTTCTCGAGTCGGAGCTGTTCGGCCACGAGAAGGGGGCGTTCACGGGGGCGGTTACCGCCAAGGCGGGGCGTGTCGAGCAGGCCGCGGGTGGGACGCTGTTCCTCGACGAGATCGCCGAGATGAGCCCGGCCGTGCAGGCGAAGTTCCTGCGTCTGCTGCAGGAGAGGGATTTCCAGCGGGTGGGAGGCACGCGCCCGATGAAGGCCGACGTGCGCGTGGTGGCCGCCACGAACCGGGACCTCGCGGCAGCGCTGATGCGCGGCCAGTTCCGCGACGACCTCTACTATCGCCTGAACGTGTTCGAGATTCACGTGCCGCCCCTGCGCGAGCGGCCGGAGGACATCATGCCCCTCGCGGAGGCGTTTCTGGAGGAGCTGGGCCGGACGATGGGGCGGCCCGCGGCGGGAATCTCGCGTGACGCGCGCGAGTGGCTGTTCGCCCACTCCTGGCCTGGCAACGTTCGCGAGCTGCGCAATGCCATCGAGCGGGCGATCCTGCTGTGCGACGGAGGCCTGATCACCCGGGACCATCTCCCCTCCATGATCAGGGCCGAGGCGGTGCGCCCCCGCCCCGCCGCGTCGGCTCCTTCCACAGTGGTGTTACCGCCGCCGAACGCCGCGACGGGAGCTCTGCAGTCGGCCGAGCGGGATTCTGCTGGCGAAGGCTCTAAAGGACGCCCGCGGCAACAAGTCGCGCGCCGCCCGCCTGCTCGGGCTGACCCGCTCGCAGCTCTACACTCGCCTTCAGAAGTACGGCGTCGACTGAGCCACCGTCGACCCATCAGCAATATGTCGACCCATCGACAACACCCGCCAATCCCATAGCCTCCGGGGATCCGCCCACGGTCGGCCCGAAGCCTCACCCGGACCAGGGCTTGCACCATCCAGGAGGCGACCGGAGGCGTCTGGCACGCTTCTTGGACTATCAGCCGGCGGTGGGCAGCCGGCCGGCTGCCGGGGCAGTGGGAGGACGACGCGAATGTGCCAGCGGGACGTTGAACGGGTGGTCGGGCGATTGGTGACGGATGAGACGGCATTGCGCCGGTTCAGTGCCGACCCCCAGGGGACTCTCCAGGAGATGGTCGCCTCGGGGATGGATCTCGACCTGCACCGAGCTGCGGGCGCTGGCCCGGCTGGACGGGCGGCTGGTGACACGGCTCGCGGAGGCGCTCGATCCGTGCATCTGCAAGGTGGGAGCATCTCGAGAATGATCAGGTCGAAGAGGACACGAAGACGCTCGACGGTGCCGGCGGTCCTTCTGCTCGGTATCACGCTCGCGGCGGCCCAGGCGCCCCCGGCGGGCCGCAGGCTCGGTCTCGACGAGGCCGTGATGATGGCTCTGCAGAAAACGGAAGGGATCATCATCGAGCGGGAGGGGCTGAACGCGGCGCGCGCAGCCGAAGAGGGCGCACACGGTGCCTACGATCCGCTCCTGCAGGTGAACGGGAGCTGGGAGCGGCTCACGGACCCGGTCAACTCGGCCTTCTCTGGGGCGCCGGCCGGCGAGCCCGCGCCCACGATCGAATCGACCGGGACCAACGCGGCGGTGAGCCAGTACCTGCCGACGGGCGGCACGGTCACGGCGTCGCTGAGCGCGACCCGATCGGCCACCGACGGATCGTTCTCGCTGCTCTCGCCGGCCTATCTGACGCAGGCAGGTCTGGAGTTCAGGCAACCGCTGCTGCGGGATCGGGCCACCGATCCGGCACGTTCCGCCATCCGGATCGCCGCCGTGGATCGGAGCCGCGCCGAGGCTTCGCTGCAGCGTGAGGTCAGCAACACCATCGCACTGGTGGAGACCGCATACTGGAACTCGGTCGCGGCCCTCAGCGAGGTCGGCGTGCGCGAAGAGGCCGTGCGTCTCGCCTCCGAGCAGCTCGACGACACACGCGACAGGATCGAGGAGGGGGCGGCCCCGGAGACCGAGCTGGCGCAGCCCCGAGCCGAGCTGGAGCGCCGTCGCGGCGAGCTGCTCGCCGCGCGCGAGTCCTCGGCCCGCGCCGACAATGCGCTGAAGCTTCTGATACTGGGCGACGACGACACGGCCGACTGGTCCGAGAAGTTCGTCGCGACCGACGAGCCGGCCGTCCCGATCGAGGCGGTGGATGTCTCCTCGGCGATGCAGCGGGCGCTGACGACGCGCCCCGAGCTGCGCGAGGCCGAGGCGGCTCGCGAGAGACGGCGACTGGAAACCGCGCTGGCGCATGATGCGACGAGGCCCGCGCTCGACGCGGTGGCGTCGTACGATCGATACGGTCTGGCCGGCTCGGCGAACCCGGACGCGAGCAGCATACCCGGGCTGCCGACCCTGATCCCCGACGGGATGGAGGGCGGCTGGCGGCGTTCGTTCGCGCAGCTCGACGAGAGCCGGTTCGACGACACACGGGTCGCTCTCGAATTCAGCTTCCCTATCGGAAACCGTGCCGCGCGCGCCGGCGAGGCGGTCGCGCTGAGCGGGGAGCGTGTGGCGGAAGCCGATCTCGTGCGCGAGCGCAAGACGATCCGGGCCGAGGTGCTCGATGCGGCAGCGGCACTGGAAACAGCTGGCCAGCGGATCGAGGCCGCCCGCGCCGCGCGCGAGGCCGCCGAGGTGCAGCTTTCCGCCGAGCACGACCGATACCTGGCGGGATTGTCCACGAACTTCCTGGTGCTGACCCGCCAGAACGACCTTTCCAGCGCCCGTCTCGACGAGATCTCCGCGCTGACCGACTATCGCAAGGCTCGCGCCGAGATGGCGCGCGCCACCGGATCGCTGCTCGAGGAACGTCGGATCGAGATCGATGCGGCGGCGACCAAGGAGGATTCGCATGGCTAAGAGAATGATCATCATGCTGCTGGCGGTGGCCACGTTCCTGGCCGTCATCGGCTTCGTCAAGTTCAGGCAGGTCCAGGCCGCCATCGCGCAGGCGACCTCCTACCGGCCGCCGCCCGAGGCGGTCACCACCACGGTGGCCGAGCAGCGGACCTGGCACGAGAACCTCGACGCGATCGGCACCGTGACGGCCGTGCGTGGTGTGACCGTGAGCGCCGATCTGCCCGGCGTGGTCGACACCATCGGGTTCGATTCGGGTGAGCGCGTGAAAGCGGGAGAGGTTCTTGTCCGGCTCGACACGAGGCAGGAGCAGGCTCAGCTCAAGGCGGCCGAGGCGCGGCTCTCGCTGGCCAAGGTCAGCCTCGACCGGATCGCGGGACTGCGGCGCAAGGGAGTGGCTTCGCAGGCGGAATACGACGCCGCCTTTGCCGAGCACGATCAGGCGCAGGCCGGGGTGGGGGAGATCCAGGCGACCATCGACCGCAAGATAATCCGCGCGCCGTTCACCGGCGTGCTCGGCATCCGCGAAATCAACCGGGGGCAGTATCTCACCAGCGGACAGCCCGTCGTGTCGCTGCAGTCGCTCGACCCGATCTACGTCGACTTCGGCGTGCCTCAGCAGGAGCTGCATCATGTGAAGGTGGGCGCCGAGGTGAAGGTGTCCACCGACGGTGATCCGGACAACACGCTGGTCGGCAAGGTCACGGCGCTCGACGCGGTCGTCGATCAGGCGACACGCAACGTGCAGGTCCAGGCCACGTTCGCCAATCCCAGGCTGATGCTGCGGCCCGGCATGTTCGTGCGCGCGGACGTCGGTCTCGAGGAGGCGGACATCGTCGTCCCGATCCCGGCTTCCTCGATTCAATACGCGCCGTTCGGCGACTCGGTGTTCATCGTGGAGCAGATGCAGGATCCGCAGGGCGCGTCGTATCAGGGCGTCCGCCAGCAGTTCATCAAGACGGGCGGCGCGCGCGGCGACCTGGTCGCGGTGGTGTCCGGGATCAAGCCGGGCGAGCAGATCGTCACCTCGGGGACCTTCAAGCTGAGAAACGGTGCCGCCGTGGAGGTCAACAACGAGATCCAGCCGGGCAGCGACCCGTCGCCCGAGCCGGAGGACAACTGATGAAGATCACCGACCTGTTCATCCGGCGGCCGGTTCTCGCCATCGTGGTGAACCTGGTGATCCTGATTGCCGGGATCCAGTCGATCAAATCGCTCGCGGTGAGGCAGTATCCGCGCAGCGACATCGCCGTCGTGCAGGTCACCACGGCCTACGTGGGAGCCAACGCCGATCTCGTGCGCGGCTTCATCACCACACCGCTCGAGCGGGTGATCGCCAGCGCCGACGGGATCGACTACATGGAGTCGTCCAGCGCGCAGGGCTTGAGCACCATCACCGTGCATCTGAAGCTCAACTACGACACCAACGCGGCGCTGACGCAGATCCAGGCGAAGGTGGCCCAGGTGCGAAACGACCTGCCACCGGAGGCCGAGGCGCCCGAGATCGAGCTGCAGACAGCGGACCAGCAGTTCGCGGCGATGTACATCGGGTTTTCGTCCGAGGACCTCGATTCGACGCAGATCACCGACTACCTCACCCGGGCGGTTCAGCCGAAGCTGAGCGCCATCAGCGGCGTCCAGCGGGCCGAGATACTGGGCGACCGCACCTTCGCCATGCGCATCTGGCTCAAGCCCGACCGGATGGCGGCCCTGCACATCAGCGCATCCGACGTCCGCGAGACGCTCGCGAACAACAACTACCTGTCGGCGCTGGGCCGCACCAAGGGCTCGATGGTCTCGGTCAACCTCGTGGCCAATACCGATCTGAACACCCCGGAGGAGTTCCGCCAGCTCGTGGTCAAGGAGCAGGACGGCGTGGTGGTGAGGCTCGGCGAGATCGCCGACGTGGTGCTCGGCGCGGAGAACTACGATTCCGACGTTCACTTCAACGGCCAGACCGCGACCTTCATGGGGATCTGGGCGCTGCCGACGGCCAACACCCTCGAGGTGGTGCAGAAGGTGCACGCCGCGCTGCCCGAGATCCGCGCGGCGCTGCCGTCGGGGATGAAGGTGGGCGTGCCGTACGATTCGACGGTCTACATCCAGAGCGCGCTGAGGGACGTGCTCGAGACGCTCGGCGAGACCCTGCTCATCGTCATCGTGGTGATCTTCCTGTTCATCGGGTCGGTGCGCTCCGTTCTCATCCCGGTCGTGGCGATCCCGATTTCGCTGATCGGCGCCGTGTTCATCATGCTGGCGGCCGGCTTCACCATCAACCTTCTCACCCTGCTGGCCATCGTGCTGGCCGTCGGGCTCGTGGTCGACGACGCGATCGTCATGCTCGAGAACGTCGAGAGGCACCTGCAGGAAGGGGAGCCGCCGATCACGGCGGCGATCCGCGCGGCGCGCGAGCTGGTCGGGCCGATCATCGCCATGACGATCACGCTGGCGGCGGTCTACACGCCGGTGGCGATCCAGGGCGGGCTGACCGGGGCGCTGTTCCGCGAGTTCGCGCTGACCCTGGCCGGCGCCGTGATCGTCTCCGGTGTCGTGGCGCTGACCCTGTCGCCGATGATGGGCTCGCGATTGCTGCGCGAGGGAGACTCGAAACGGGGCTTCGCGCGGTTCGTCAACGGGCAGTTCGATGCGATCCGGCGCATCTACAGCCGGCTGCTTGCGGGCACGCTGTCGGCGCGGCCGGTGGTGCTGGTGCTGTGGCTGATCGTCATCGCGCTCATCGTGCCTTTCTACATGCTGTCGCAGCAGGAGCTCGCGCCGGCCGAGGACCAGGGGGTCGTGTTCGGCGTCGTGCAGGCGTCGCCCAACTCCACGCTCGACCAGACGCGCCTGTTCGCGAAGAAGATCGACGAGGTGTACCGCTCCTTCCCGGAGACGGCCAATACCTTCCAGATCATGGGGCCGACGGGCGGCTTCGGCGGCATGGTGACGATGCCATGGGAGCGAGCGCAGCAAGACCACAGAACAGCTCCGGCTCGAAGCGGCGGGGAAGCTCGCTCCAGATAGCCGGGATCCGCGTGATCTCGCTCACCCCTCCGCCGCTTCCCGGGGGCGGCGATTTTCCGGTCGATTTCGTCGATCGCCTCCACGGCCGAGCCGGAGCAGATCGTCGAGATGGCGGATCAGCTCGTGGGCAAGGCGTTCGCGAGCGGGATGTTCATCTTCGCCGACACCGACGTCAAGTTCGACCAGCCGCAGGCCGAGGTGGTGTTCGATCGCGACAAGGTGCGCTCGCTCGGTGTGGATCTGAGCCAGGCGGGAGGCGACCTCTCGACGCTGCTCGGGCGGCAACTACGTCAACAGGTTCAGCATCCAGGGACGCAGGTACAAGGTGATCCCGCAGATCAAGCGGGCCGACAGGCTCACACCCGACCAGCTCGAGAACATCCACGTCACCGGGCCGCAGGGGCAAGCCTCGTGCCGCTGGCGACCTTCGCCACTCTCAAGACCACCACCGTGCCGCGCGAGCTCAAGCGGTTCCAGCAGCTCAATGCCGTGCGCGTCCAGGGGGTCATCCCGCCACAGGTCTCGCTGGACCAGGCCCTGGGCGTTCTGGAGGGCGAGGCCAGGCAGATCCTGCCGCAGGGATTCACCATCGACTACGCCGGCGAGTCACGCCAGCTTCGAACCGAAGGGAGCAAGTTCCTCGGGACGTTCCTGCTGTCCGGCATCCTGATCTACCTGGTCCTCGCGGCGCAGTTCGAGAGCTTCCGCGACCCGTTCATCATCCTGGCCGGCTCGGTGCCGCTGGCGCTGTCCGGCGCGCTGCTGTTCTCCTTTCTCGGCTTCACCACGCTGAACATCTACAGCCAGGTCGGCCTGATCACGCTGGTCGGGCTCATCTCGAAGAACGGGATCCTGATCGTGGAGTTCGCCAATCAGCTCCAGGAGCGCGGTCTCGAGAAGCTGCAGGCGGTCAAGGAGGCCGCGGCCACCCGGCTCCGCCCGGTGCTGATGACCACCGCCGCCACCGTGGCCGGCCACTTCCCGCTGATCCTGGCCACCGGCCCCGGGGCCGGCGCGCGCAACAGCATCGGGATCATGCTGGTGACCGGGATGATCATCGGCACCGCGTTCACCCTGTTCGTGGTGCCCTCGATCTACATGCTGATCGCCCGCACCCGGGTGCCGGCGGCGGCGGGGGAGGCTGCGATGGCACTGGACAGTGGCCCCGGGCCGCTGGCTGCGCTGCCTGGGGTGGAGGGGGCGTGACGGAGGAGAATCATCCGCAGGCTGGTGCGTGCAATGGAGCCGGCGATCGGACTTGAACCGATGGCCTGCTGATTACGAATCAGCTGCTCTACCACTGAGCTACGCCGGCATCCCGTTGCTTCCCGAGCCGCAGGCCTGGATCCCCATGGCGGGCGCCATGTGACACAATGCCCCGCGCGGGCGTGCTTTGGTGCTGAGGCGCGCATACTATCGCCGCCGTTCGGGGGGTGTCAAGAATCGTGCGCCGCTTCGTCATCCTGGGGATCTTCCTGGTCGCCTTCCTGGGGGTGATCCTCATGATCGCCTTCCGGAGGCAGGCGCCGGTCATCCCGCTCGACGAGGTCCATGCGCCGCTGCAGGGCCGCTACGACACGTGCATGTCGTGCCACGGGCCGGACCAGGCCCAGCCGCGGGGGCCCAACCATCCTTTCGGGCTCGACTGCTACCGCTGCCACTACTGGCAGGGGGAGCAGCGGGGGTAGGCGATCCGTCGTGCCCGGCCGCACCCGGATCCCGACTGTCCCGACCCTCACGATAGACAGGCGACCGGCCGCCTGCGTAGAATGCCCCCGCCGTGCTCTACCTCTTCGCGAAGGCCCTCGAGGTCTCGGGTCTGCTGACGCTGCTGTGGGCCCTGTACATCGGGCTGAGCGGTCAGGGGATGTTCGTCGAGGTGGCCATGCTGGCAGCGGGGGCGGCGGTGTTCTACCTCGGCCGCTGGCTCGAGCAGAAGGGCCGGGGGAGCAGCGGAAGGTAACAATCGGCAAAATGCATGCACGGCAGGCCCTTTCGGGGTGCTCCCGCGTATTCCCGGACGGGCCCGCCGCAGGAACCTTTTCCCCCGGGTCCATCGTTTAACCCAGTCGCCGGGACGCGACCACGCCATCGGGCGCCTCGGAGGAGACGTGGAAGTCACCGACGCCGAACTGATGGCGCTCATCCAGAAGGATGATGAATCCGCCTTCGGTGAGTTCGTCAGGAGGTACCAGCGGCGGTTCTACCGCCTCGCATTCGGTTACCTGCACAACCATGAGGAGTCGCTCGACGCCGTTCAGGAGGCGTTCGTCAAGAATCTACCGGGCACGGAGGACCTGGGAACCCCGGGCCAACCCGTTCACCTGGGCATACCGGATCGTGGCCAACCAGTGCGTGGACCTGCTGCGGAAGCGCAAGGGGATGGTGGCCAGCTCGCTGGACGACGAGGAGTCGCACGAGTCCAGAACGCTGGCCGACACGTCGGTGGTGGACCCGCTGTCGCACCAGCTCCACCGGGAGCAGCGGGAGATTCTGATGGAGGCGGTGCTGAAGCTGCCGCCCCGGCAGAAAGAGATCATCATCCTGAGGCACTTCGAGGATCTGTCGCTTCAGGAGATTGCCGATGTTCAGGGTTGCGCGCTCGGGACGGTGAAATCATCCTTGCACCGCGCAATCGCCAGCTTGAAAGTTATCCTCGAGGGTGAGGATGTTGCGGAGGGCACCGAACCGTGAAGCCGTGTGACGCCTTCAGCGAGCTGCTCATCGATCTGAGCTGCGGTCTGCTCGACGAGACGCAGGCGGCCGAGTGTCGCCGGCACATCGCCGGGTGTGCGGCGTGCGGCGCCGAATGGAGCCGCCTGAGCCGGCTGATGTCCGCCCTGACACCCGAGGCCGTCTTCCCGCGGGAGCCCGAGGTCGACTGGAACCGGTTCGCCCGTCGGACGGTCGCCCGCGCCATCGAGGCGAAGCCCGGCCTGCTGGCCCGTCTCTCCACCTTGATGCCCCGATGGAACCTGTCCGTGGCGCCCGCCTGGGCCGCCGCGGCGGCGCTGCTGGTCGTTGTGAGCGCCGCCGTCCTGCTGATGGATCGCTCCCCGGCGGGTCCCGAGGTCGCCCATGGGCCGGCCGTGCCGGCCCGGACAGGGCAGGCCACGGCGGGTGATGATGACTCGGTCTTCATGTCCGAGCCGAGCATCGATCACCTCACTGTCAACCTGGCGAGGGAGAATACGGCCCGGTATCTCACCGAGACCCGGTCGATGCTCGTGACGCTGCTGGACGTGAACATTCACTGCGAGAAAGGTAAAGTGGACGTCACGGCGGAGCGAGCCAAGGCCACGGAGCTGCTGAGGCGCCAGCGGCTGATCGCCGCCGAGCTGCACCGGCTGCCGCTGGCAAGAGCGAAGGACGTCTGCGGTGATCTGGAGCGGTTGCTTCTGGAGATCTCGTCGCTTGGCGACTGCACCCGTGATGACGAGATCCAGACGCTGCGGGATGTCGTGAACAAGAGGCAGATCCTCGTGAGGATGGAGCTTTTGAGCCAGGAGCTGGCGCGCCAGGAGGGAGCCCATGCGTAGGTCGTTCGTCCCGGGGGCGGCTGCCGGCCTGCTGGCGGTACTGATCTGCACCATGCTTTTCGCTCCCGCCGTCCGGGCGGCCGACGAAGGCGAGCTGCTGCGGCAGATCAAGAACGACGTCTTCAACCAGGAGTGGAGCGCGGTGCAGGCGGGCTGCGATCAGTTCATCACCTCCTTCCCGCACGCCGAGGCACTGCCGCGTGCCTACTACTACCGGGCCCAGGCCCTCGAGCATCTCAAGGGGCATGAGGCGGACGCCATCGAGGCGTACTCGGAGTTCCTCACGCGGTTCCCCGGCGAGACCGGAGCGATCCGCGAGGACGCCCTGCTGTCACGCATGACCCTCGCCAGCTCGGTCTACCAGAAGGGCGACAAGCGTTTTGTCTCGGTGGTGCTCAAGGGGCTGCAGGAGAAGGGGTACCCCAAACTGTACGCCGCCATCCAGGCATCCAAGATCGACTACCCGACGGCGCGTGCCTCGGCCCTGCCGATCCTGCGCGAGTGCGCCTGCTCGGAAAACGACGCCGAGCTGAAGAACGAATGCGTGCTGGCGTTGCTGCGGATCAACCCGAAGGCGCTCGAGCAGGCGTGCGGGCCGTCGTCTCCGCCTCCGACCCAGGTCGCGAGCACGCCGCGCGGGCCATCACGGCCCCCCGAGCCGGCGGCCCCGCCATCGGCCGCTTCCTCCGGCAGGGACGTCCGGCTGATCCGGGTCGAGGTGTACGACTACGCCAAGAAGCAGGTGGTCGTGCGCGTGAACCTGCCGATCGCCTTCGCGGAGCTGCTGCTCGACAGTCTCGGAGACGCCTATCGGAAGGAGATCATCGAGGGGCTCAAGGAGCAGGGTCACGGTGCGATCGATCTCGACAAGCTGTGGAAGTCCATCAAGGAGGGAGGGCCCCAGACGATCCTCGAAGTCAACAACGATGAGGAACGGATCAAGGTCTGGGTGGAGTAGCTTCGCCGCCTCCGCGTTTGGCGTTATAATCCCACCATCATGAAGAAGCAGGTCGCGAGCAGCCCCACGAGGATCGATCTGGCCGGTGGTACGCTCGACATCTGGCCGCTCAACATGCTGGTCGACCGCGCGCTCACCGTCAACGTCGCCATCGATCTGCTCGCCACCGCCACCCTCACCGAGCTCGATACGCGCCACGCGCCCGCCGACGCGCCTGCCTCGCGCGTGGAGGTGACCTCTCAGGACCAGCAGGTGACGGAGACCTGGGCGAGCCCCTCGCTGGCGCCGACCCACACGAAGCTGCCGCTGATCGCCGAGTGCGTCAAGTTCCTCGAGCCCGAGTATGGCTTCACGCTCACCACGAACTGTGCCTCGCCGGCCGGGGCGGGCCTGGGGGGCTCGTCGGCGCTGGCGGTCTCCGTGCTGGGCGGGCTGCAGGCGTATCTGGGCCGGTCGATCATGCCGCCCGAGGAGATGCTGCCGATCGTGCGCGACATCGAGGCGCGCGTCCTGAAGATTCCCACCGGCACGCAGGATCACTTCGCGGCCACCTTCGGCGGCGCGGCGGCGATCCACTACGGCCCGGGCCGGCCTGTGCGCGAGGCGCTGCCGGTGAACCTCGACCGGCTCGCGTCGCGGCTGGTGCTGGCGTACGCGGGCGCTTCGCGGCTGAGCGCCTCGGCCAACTGGGACATGATGCGCCGCGCCATCGACGGCGAGACCGCAACGGTGCGCGGGCTTGGGGCCATCGCCTCGATCGCCCACGAGATGCGTGCCGCGCTGATCGAGGGCGACCTCGATGCCGCCGGCGCGCTGATGGACCGCGAATGGAGAGAGCGCAAGGGGCTGTCGCCGAAGGTCAGCACCCCGGCCATCGAGAAGGCACTGTCGGCCGCCCGGACTGCCGGAGCCGTGGCCGGCAAGGTGTGCGGTGCGGGGGGAGGCGGGTGCATCGCCTTTCTCTGCCGCGACGGGGCGCGCGACGCCGTCGGGCGATCGCTGTCGGCCCTCGGTGGCGACGGCGTCCGCGTGCTCGAGGCGCGTCCCACGCCGGTGGGCCTGCAGCTCGTCGGTTGAGACGGCCCGCGCCTCCCATGAGACCACCCGTCCGTGCTCGCCTGCTGCCTGCCGCGCTGCTCGCCCTTTCGCTTTTCGCCTGCTCCGGCTTGCCGGCGCCGGGGGCCCGTGGCCGGGGCGCCGATGGCGAGCCTGTCTTCGTCCACGGCATGGTGTTCGGGCTGTTCGCGCGTGACGATGCCGGGCACGCCGAGCGCGGGCTGCAGGAGATCGCGGCCCTCGGGGCGGATTCGATCTCGATCGCCATCCCCTGGGTGATCCCGGACGTCCGCGCGACGACGATGGCGCCGCGAGCGGACATGACGCCCACCGACGCCGCGCTCACGAGCACGATCCGCAAGGCGCACGCTCGCGGCCTCTCGGTGATGCTGATGCCGTTTCTGTACGTGGGCGAGATGGGCGAGGGCGAGTGGCGCGGGACGATCGCGCCGGACGACTGGGACGCGTGGTTCGCCGCGTACGACGAGTTCATCCTGCACTACGCCGGGCTGGCCGGTCGGGAGGGGGTCGAGTACTACAGCGTCGGCTCCGAGCTGTGCTCGACCGAGACGATGGGCGATCGCTGGCACGCCCTGATCGACCGGGTGCGCGCGGTCTACCCGGGCCGGGTCACTTATTCGGCCAACTGGGACCACCGCGGTTCGCTGGCCTTCGCCGATGCGCTCGACGTGCTGGGGATGAACGCCTACTTCAAGCTCAGCGACACGCCGGACGCTTCCGAAGAGGATCTGGTGCGCGCCTGGGGGCCGATTCGGCGCGATATCGAGGACTGGCGCCAATCGTTCGGCAAGAGGGTCCTCTTCACCGAGGTCGGCTATCCGAGCCGCACGGGTGCGAGCGTAAACCCCTGGGACTATGATGCCGAAGGACAGCCCGCGCCCGAGGAGCAGGCCCGGTGTTATCGGGCTTTTCGTCGAATCTGGGAGGGCGATCCGGGGCTCGAGGGAGTATACTTCTACCTGTGGTGGGGCGAGGGGGGGCCCGCGGACACCGGATACACCCCGCGAGGCAAACCCGCCGAGTCGGTCATCAGAAAATGGTACGCGCGGTGACCGCCGCGTGGAAGGAAGGTCATTTCATGAGATACCGCACAATCTTCATGTCTCTCGTCGTTCTGGGCGCCCTGGCCGCCACGGGTCTCACGGGCAGCTCGGCCTGGGCCGACAAGCTGGTCCTCTTCAAGAACGGCAAGGCGCTGCGCGTCAAGTCGGCGGTCGCGGACGGCAAGTGGCTCAAGTGCGATTTCGAAAACGGCAACTACATGTCGGTGCCGGCCGCGGAGGTTCGCAAGATCGAGGACGCCGCGCTCGGTGGCAAGGAAGGCACGTTCAGGGCGAACCAGGTGGCCGAGGGTGTCGGGACACCCTACACGCCCCCTCCTCCCGGGACACGCTTCGACCCGGCCGCCCAGACTCTGGGTGAGAACCAGCCGCCCGGCAGCGGCCCGGCCGCCACGCAGGAGGGCCAGGAGGCCCTCGCGCAGGAGACGGCGGAACGCGAGGCCCAGGGCGCTTTCATACCGCGCCGCGGCGGTCTGGGGAACCGGTTCCAGGTCAACGGCACCGGGAGGCTCACGGCCGGAACCAACGCCGTGGGAGGCGTCCAGAACGGCGGGCTCCAGCCTCTCAACCAGGTCCGGACTCCGTTCGCGGGGCGCCGCGGCCTGACGCAGCGCAACCAGGGGCTCCCGACGGTCGACTCGAAATCGCAGGACAACTAGGTCACCCTCCGCAAGCGGAGTCCGATGATCATCGGTATCACTGGGCCCAACGCGGCCGGCAAGGGGGAGGCTGCGGCCTATCTCGGCTCGCTCGGGTACGCCTACCACTCCCTCTCGGATGTCCTGCGTGACGAGCTCGCGGCTCAGGGGGTCGAGCCGACCCGGGAGAACCTCATCGCCATCGGCAATCGCCTGCGCGGCGACTCGGGGCCCGGAGTGCTCGCCGAGAGGATCCTGTCGCGCCTGGGCAGGCGTGACGTGGTCGACTCGATCCGCAACCCCGCAGAGGTCGACGTGCTGCGCCGCCGGGAGGATTTCGTGCTGATCGGGGTGGATGCCCCTCTCGATGTCCGGTTCGCACGCGCCATGGCGCGGGGCCGGCCCGGAGACGGGCCGAGCCTCGAGGAGTTCTCGGCCCGTGAGGCGCGCGAGAACAGCCCCGACCCGAGCCGCCAGCAGCTCGCACGCACCTTCGCGATGGCCGACGTGACCATCAGCAACGGCGGCACGCTCGAGGATCTGCATCGGGCCGTGGAGGCCGCGCTGCGCGGGCTGGAAGGCCGCGGCGCCGCTCAGACGAAGTAGGGATCGGGCCGCGGCGGCCGCCGCGGTCGTCGCCGCCTGAAGAGCCAGATCAGGATCATCCCGCCCACGAACCCGCCGATGTGCGCATAGAACGCGACCCCGCCCTGCACCCGGTCCGCCATCCGCGACAGCAGGATTTGAAGCAGGAACCAGAGCCCGAGCACCAGGACCGCGGGCAGGTAGATCAGCTCGATGAAGATGAAGATCGGAACCAGTGTCAGCACCCGGGCACGGGGAAACAGCAGCATGTACGCGCCCAGCACCCCCGCAATCGCGCCGCTGGCGCCGATCATCGGCACTTCCGAGTCGGGAGACCAGGCGACCTGCGTGCCGGCCGCGATCAGGCCGCACAGCAGGTAGAAGACCAGGAACCTGAAGTGGCCCGTTTCGTCCTCGATGTTGTTGCCGAAGATCCACAGGTAGAGCATGTTGCCTGCCAGATGCAGGAACCCGCCGTGCAGGAACATCGAAGTGAAGGGCGTGAGAGGAACGGGCAGCGCCGGTCCGGAGACGCGGGCGGCGCCCGTCACCACGGCCGGCACCAGCCCCATCCGGAACACGAGCTCCCTGAGGCCCTCGTGGGGAAGGGACACCTCGTAGAAATAGACCGCGACATTGATGGCGACAATGCCCCACGTGATGAACGGGGTCGTTCGGACCGGATTGTCATCCTTGAGCGGGATCATTTCGGGAGCATCCTAGCCGATCGTGCCGCCGGAGGTCCCCGGCAGGACGCCGGCCCGGGCCGCTACTTGAATGGCGGGCCGTAAACCCCTACCCTGTGAGCAACTATCGGCGTTTCACGCCGGGGGAGGGGGCTCGGATGGCGACAGCCTTGGCCGCGGGCAGCACGCTGCAGCGGCTTCTGCCTTCGGGTTATTTCAATCTGACCGACGACGAGGCGGCCCCACGCATCAGCGCGGTGAAGGAGAAGCTCGGCACCACGCTGATGATCCTCGGCCACCACTACCAGCGCGACGAGGTGATCCGGTTCGCCGATGCCACGGGTGACTCGTTCGGCCTGTCCCGCCTCGCCGCCGGCAATCGCGACGCCCGTTACATCGTCTTCTGCGGCGTGCACTTCATGGCGGAGAGCGCCGATATCCTGAGCCGCGGGGATCAGGCCGTGATACTGCCGGATCTCGACGCCGGCTGTTCGATGGCCGACATGGCCGACCTCGAGCAGGTCGAGGACGCCTGGGACGAGATCTGTGCCACGACGGGTGACGACGACGTGATGCCGATCACCTATATCAACTCCGCGGCCAGTCTCAAGGCGTTCGTCGGGTCGCACGGCGGAGCCGTATGCACCTCTTCGAACGCCGAGGCCGTGATCCGCTGGGCGCTCGCGCGGCGCCGCCGGCTGCTCTTCTTCCCGGACCAGCATCTCGGGCGGAACACGGCCTACCGGATGGGAATCCCGCTCGAACGGATGGCCGTCTGGGATCCGACCCGACCCCCCGGCCAGTGCGGGGGCAACGAACCGTCGGGGATCCGGGACGCGACCGTTCTCCTGTGGCGCGGTCACTGCCAGGTCCATCAGCGGTTCCTGCCGGCTCATGTCGAGTCGTTTCGTCAGAAGTTCCCGGGGATAAAGGTCATCGTCCATCCCGAGTGTTCCTGGGAGGTGGTCCAGGGCGCGGATCTCGTCGGCTCCACCTCCTACATCATCGACACCATCACGAAGGCTCCGGCGGGCAGCTCGTGGGCGGTCGGCACGGAGATCCATCTGGTGGACCGGCTGCGCCGGGCCAACCCGGACAAGTTCGTCAGCAGCCTCGTGCCGGGAGTCTGTCTC
The DNA here is from genome assembly GCA_963806495.1 of uncultured Acidobacteriota bacterium. GTDB lineage: Bacteria > Acidobacteriota > Polarisedimenticolia > JACPZX01 > DASXTC01 > CAWDYA01. The sequence continues at coordinate 225,885 of CAWDYA010000002.1, forward strand.
TGCTCGACGATGAACCGGATCGACCCGCAGCATCTGGCCTGGGTTCTGGAGAGTCTCGAGGAGGGGCGTGTCGTCAACCAGATCAAGGTGCCCGAACCGACGGCATCGCAGGCCCGCGAGGCGCTCGACCGCATGCTCTCGATCTCCTGACCGCCTCTTGATAGGATAGAGCCTCGGCCCAATGATGGGCGTAACTCACGGATGATCCCGTCCAGGTGAACCCAGCCGCATGAGCGAAGCGATTACCGGGAACATGGACCACTCACTGCCACGCGAGAATGCCAGGAACGCCCCGGCCAGGCTGCTTCACAGGGTGAACTCGCCCGACGATCTCAAGAGGCTGAGCGTCCCCGAGCTGAAGCAGCTCGCCCAGGAGCTGCGGGACGACCTGATCGAGGTCGTCTCGCGAACCGGCGGGCACCTCGCGCCGTCGCTGGGTGTGGTGGAGCTGACCATCGCCCTGCACTATCTGTTCGATTCGCCCAGGGACAAGATCATCTGGGACGTCGGCCACCAGGCGTACGTCCACAAGATGCTCACCGGCCGGCGCGACCGGCTGCCGACAATCCGCCAGCATGGTGGGATCTCGGGGTTTCTGCGCATCGCCGAGAGCGAGCACGACGCGTTCGGCGCCGGCCACGCCAGCACCTCCATCTCCGTGGGACTCGGTATGGCGACCCAGCGGGATCTGACCGGCCGGCATCATCACGTCGTGACGGTGACGGGAGACGGCGCCATGACGGGGGGGCTGGCCTACGAGGCGCTCAACAACGCGGGCGGCTCGGGGCGCGACATGCTCGTGATCCTCAATGACAACGAGATGTCGATCTCGCCCAACGTCGGGGCCATCTCGAAGTACCTCACGAGCATGAGCACCAACCCGTTCCTCAAGAGACTGCGTGACGAGGGGTACCATCTCATCGAGAAGCTCCCCAAGGGGGCGACCGCCGCCGAGGTGGCGAACCGGCTCGAGCGCAATCTCAAGAACATCCTCGTGCCCGGCGCCCTGTTCCAGGCGCTCGGGTTCCACTACTTCGGTCCGATCGACGGCCACGATCTCGACGGTCTGCTCGACATCATGAAGAAGCTGCGCGAGGAGAAGGGGCCGGTACTGCTGCACGTGCTGACCAAGAAGGGGCGCGGCTACACTTTCGCCGAATCCGACCCGAACACATACCACGGGCTCAACCCGTTCGATGTCGCCTCCGGAAAGAGCCTCCCCTCGGCCCGGAAGTCGCCTCCTGCCTACACCGCGGTGTTCGCGCAGGCGGCCACCGAGCTCGCCGCGCAGGACGAGCGGGTGGTGGCGGTGACCGCCGCCATGGCGGACGGCACGGGGCTGGTCAAGTTCGGCAAGCAGTTCCCCGGGCGTTTCTTCGATGTGGGCATCGCGGAGGCGCACGCGGTGGCGTTCTCGGCGGCGATGGCGCTGCAGGGGATGAGGCCGATCGCGGCGATCTACTCGACCTTTCTGCAGCGGGCCTATGACCAGATCATCCACGACGTCGCCGTGCAGAAGATCCCGGTGATCTTCTGCCTGGACCGCGCCGGGCTGTGCGGCCCCGACGGGCCGACACACCACGGTGTGTTCGATCTGTCCTACCTGAGGGCGGTGCCCCATTTCGTGGTGGCGGCGCCCAAGGACGGCGTTGAGCTGCGCAACCTGCTCTACACGGCGGTCAACCAGACCGAGAACCCGTTTGCCATCCGTTACCCGAAGGAGTCCTGTCCCGCGGACCCGACGGGCGCGCCCTTCGAGACCATCCCGATCGGCACCTGGGAACATCTGATCGAGGGCGACGATCTGGCGTTTCTCGCCGTCGGCACGATGGTGCGGCAGGCCCGCAAGGTGGTCGAGTCGCTCGCGGCGCGAGGGGTCAATGCCGGCCTCGTGAACTGCCGGTTCATCAAGCCGATGGACACCGCCATGCTGCGCGAGCTGGTCTCGAGGTACCGGGTTCTCGTGACTCTCGAGGAGAACGTCCTGCGCGGCGGCTTCGGCACCGGCGTGTACGAATCACTCTCCGAGCTGAGGCTGACGAATGTTGGCACCACGCTTTACCATCTCGGCATCCCGGATCAGTTCATCCTCCACGGGAGCCGTCCCGACCTGTTCGACGAGATAGGGCTGTCGACCGCCCGCATCGAGACCTTCGCCCTGGAGGCGCTCGCCGCAGCGGGCAGGCCGGCAGGAGAGAGAGGCGGCTCCGATGCCTGAAGCGGCCCCCGCGGCGCTGCCGGCCGGCACGCTGCCCGCGGACAGCCCGGTGCCGAAGGTCTCCGCCGCGGCCGCCTCGTTCGTCACGAGCCGGGCCGACATCGCCGTCTGCTTCGCCTTCGAGTCGGAGCGTCCTTCGCCGCTCGGCGTGCCCGCGTCGAGCGCCCTCGCCAAGGCTCTCGTGAGACTGATGCAGTCCGAGGGGTTCCGGGGCAAGCGCAGGGAGATCCTGGTCTGGCAGTCGGGCGGCCGCTTCGCGTCGATCCGGTATCTCGTCGTCGGCCTGGGGGACAAGTCATCGGCCTCGCCGGAGTCGCTGCGCGAGGCGTGCGGGATCGCGGCCCGCCGGACGGTCGATCTGCCCTCACGCAGGCGCGGGGGCAAGTCGATGTTCCTGCTGCCGCCGTTCGAGTCCACCTCCAGGGAGATGCTGGCCGAGGCGGCAACCGAAGGGATCCTCCTCGGGGCCTACCGGATGACCAAGTATCTCACCGGCGACGAGGGCAAGCCTCCCCGGATCGCCACCGCCGTCCTGCTCGCCGATCGCCGTGACCTCAAGGCGGTGCAGAGCGGCATCTCCCGCGGCACCGTGCGCGCTTCGGCGGCGAACCTGGCCCGTGATCTGGTGAACGAGCCGGCCGGTGTGCTCACCCCCACGCGGATGGCCGCTGTGGCACGCCACCTGGCCAAACAGCGCGGTCTCGAGATCCGGGTGCTGGACAAGAAGGAACTGGTCAAGCGCGGGATGGGGGCGATTCTCGGCGTGTCGGCCGGCAGCGCCCAGCCTCCCTGCATGATCCACCTCATCTACCGGCCCTCCCGCGCCGCCCGCAGGGGCTCGCGCCGCCCGCGGATCGCTCTCGTGGGCAAAGGTCTCACCTTCGACTCGGGAGGCCTGTCGCTCAAGACCGCCGCGGGGATGGAGACGATGAAGCTCGACAAGGCAGGCGCCTGCGCGGTGCTCGGAGCCATGAGCGCCATCGCCCAGCTCAAGCCCGATATCGAGGTGCATGGTGTGATGGGGATGACCGAGAACATGCCCGGCGGCGCCGCGACCAAGCCCGGCGACGTCCTGCGCTCGCTGAGCGGCAAGACGATCGAGGTGCTCAACACCGACGCGGAGGGGCGGGTGGTCCTGGCCGATGCGCTCGCCTACGCGCAGCAGCAGAAGGTCGACGAGATGATCGATCTGGCCACGCTGACCGGCGCATGCATGGTCGCGCTGGGCCCCTCGGTGTCCGGCGTCTTCGGCAACCGCCAGGAGATGGTGGATGCGCTGTTGTCGGCCGCCCGCAGCGCCGGCGAGCCGATGTGGCAGCTTCCGCTGCGCGACGAGTACAACGAGTTCCTCCGCAGCGAGGTGGCCGACGTGAAGAACACGCCCGGCAGCCGGTACGGCGGGGCCATCACGGCCGGGTTGTTCCTCAGGACCTTCGTGTCCGACGAGGTCGGGTGGGTTCATCTGGACATCGCCGGTCCCGCCTTCATGGAATCGGAGCGCGGCTATACCCGCAAGGGGGGCACCGGAGCGGGCGTCCGGACGCTCATCACCTACGTGGAATCCCTGGCCGCCCGCCAGGGATGAGCCACGCCGGGCACCGGGCGAAGGCTCCCGTGACGGTGACCGTCTCCGTGATCACCGTCTCCGACACCCGCACCCTGGAGAGCGACGAGAGTGGAAGGCTGATGGCCGACATGTGCCGGGAGGCAGGCCACCTGGTGTCGGGCCGTCTCGTCGTGCCGGACGATCCCGAAGCCGTCCGGACCGCGCTCGACCAGGTGCTCGACGATGACTCGGTCCAGGCGGTCCTGCTCAACGGCGGGACCGGAATCTCGGGGCGGGACAGGACCCTCGAGGGGATCTCCTCCATGCTCGAGATGACCCTTCCCGGCTTCGGCGAGCTGTTCCGCTCCCTATCGTACGCGGAGATCGGCCCCGCCGCCATGCTTTCCCGGGCGGTCGCCGGTCTGGCCTCGGGCAGGCCGGTCTTCTCGGTGCCGGGATCGCCGGCGGCGGTGCGGCTCGCGATGGAGAAGCTGATCCTGCCCGAGATCGGCCACCTCGTGTCCGAGGCGCGCAGGACTTCCTGAGCCCCCAGAGCGCTTGACACCCCGAACCCCATCGTCCAACATGCGCGGACCATGCGAGACAAACGCCTTCTGATGATCCTCGCCGTGGCCGCGCTCGGGGTGTTCGCCATGGGCGCGGCGGAGCCGGCTGCTTCCGAGGCGGCCGGCGCCCACCACTCCGCCGTCGCACCGGTGCTCCTGGGACTGATCGTGATCCTCCTCGGCGCGATGCTGGGCGGCGAGCTGTTCCAGCGCATCGGCCAGCCGTCCGTCCTCGGCGAGCTGGTGGTGGGCGTGATCGTCGGCAACTTCGACTACCTCACCGGGATCGGCATGTTCGATGCCCTGCGCACCAATGACGCGATCGAGATCTTCGCGCAGGTCGGCGTCGTGATCCTCCTGTTCGAGGTCGGCCTCGAGACACGCGTCAGTGACATGCTCAAGGTCGGCGGGTCGTCGCTGCTGGTGGCCACCCTGGGTGTCATCACGCCGATGGCGCTGGGGTTCGTGGTCGGGCAGATGCTGCTGCCGGAGACCTCGCTGCACGCCCACCTGTTCGTGGGTGCGATACTCGCCGCCACGAGCGTCGGGATCACCGCACGCGTGCTGAAGGACATGAAGCGGCTCCAGGACCGGGAGTCGCAGATCATCCTCGGGGCGGCCGTGATCGACGACGTCATGGGGCTGATCATACTCGCGGTGATGAGCGGCATGGTAACGGCCGGAACCGTGACCGTGGGCACCGTGGCCCGCATCAGCAGCATCTCCGTGGTGTTCCTGCTCGCGGCCGTGATGATGGGCCCCCGGGTTGTTGGGATCTTCGCCCACTACATCTCCAAGATGAATGTGCGGGGAACGAAGATCATCACGTCGCTGAGCTTCTGCTTCTCGCTCGCGTACATAGCGGATCTGATCGGACTGGCGCCGATCGTGGGCGCGTTCGCGGCGGGTCTGGTGCTCGAAGAGGGAACCTTCGAGGCGTTCGAAGGGCAGCGCCCCCTGCACGAGCTGCTCGAGCCGTTCACCACCTTCTTCGTGCCGATCTTCTTCGTTCTGATGGGAATCCAGGTGCGCCTGGAGACGTTCGCCAACCCGGCCGTTCTGGGCCTCGCGGCCGCGCTGACCGTTGCGGCCATCCTGGGCAAGCAGGCATGCAGCCTGGGGGTCCTCGAGAAGGGGCTGGATCGCATCAGCGTCGGCGTGGGGATGATCCCGCGCGGCGAGGTGGGGTTGATCTTCGCGAGCATCGGCAGGGCGCTCGGCGTGGTGGACGACTCCCTGTTCACGGCGTCGGTCTTCATGGTCATCGTGACCACTTTCATCACGCCGCCCGCGCTCAAGATCACGATGGCGTCGTTCGACCGCCGCCGGCACCGCAAAATCCGCACCTGAGCGCCTTTCGGGCGCCTTGACCCGGACGAAACCGAACCTATGTTTCCTCACGGTGAATGACGCACCGTCGAGGTGACTCCGTGATATCGGGTTCGCGAGGCAGACTCTGGGTTGTCGCCGTGCTCACGGCTCTCTTCCTTCTCTGGCCGTGTATCGCCGCGGCCGCCTACACGACACCGGAGCCGGGAGCGGACGTGCCATCGCTCACGGCGGAGCAGGCGCGGGCGCGTCTCACGCAGGGATTCAGGCAGGTCCTGACCTTCTTCGCCGACAGGGATTTCTCACTGCTGGCAGCCTGGAGCGAGATGCGTGAGAGCGGCGACCCGGAGTATTTCGAACGCCAGTATCCCTCGATATCCGAGGAGCTCGACCGATGGGCCTCGACACTCGAGCGGCGCTTCGGCGTCTCCTCCAGCTCCGAGGAATCGCTCGACTTCACCTTCGTGCTCGACGAGTTCGCTCCTCTCGTGCTCGATCCGGACGCCGCCTCGGTCATGCGCGACAACGCGCTCGCGACCGTCTGCATGGTGTGCGTGATGGACAGCCTGCGATGCGATGCCGAGGCGTTCCACAGATTCCTCGCCGCCGTGGTGGCCGGGGATCCCTCGCCGCGACGCAAGGCGGAGGCGCTTCGCTGGTGGCGTCGCAGCGATGGATACATCGACGAGGGGTTGCTCGACGAGCTGCTCGCGTCGCCGGCCGGCGTTGATCCGGATCTGCGCGCCGAGGCGGCGCGTATCCTCTTCTCCATCGCCACGCGCCGCTCGCTCGACGCCCAGCGCCGCCTGGCCACGACCTCGGGGCTGCCCGCCGACACGGACGGCTCCATGTCGCGGGTGGCCTGCACCGCGATCCACCATTTCGCCAGCGCCGGCTATGTCGAGGCGACGCCGCAGCTCCTGACGGCCCTCGAGGATCCGTCACGGGCCGTCCGGGGTTGCGCGGCGGAGACGCTCGCCGCGCTGAGCGGGCGGAGCTTCCGCTTCGATCCCGAGGCCGACGGCGGGGCCAACGCGGAGGCGATCGCGCGCTGGCGCGCCTGGTGGATCGGACGCTCCTCGGTCTCCTCGGGCGCTACCCGCTGAGCCTGCCCGTATCCTGCCCGTTTGAATGGCCGGGATCGCTGTGCTAATTTGCCGCCCATGACGCCGGATCCCGCACATCAGGTGAAGCTGAACCCCACCCGGCTCACGATCCACCCCGAAGCCTTCATCGCTCCCACGGCCGTGCTGCGAGGTGAGGTCACGGTCGGCGCCCGGTCGAGCGTCTGGTACAACACCGTGCTGCGAGGGGACCTCGCACCGGTGATCCTGGGCGCGGACACCAATGTCCAGGACGGCGCGATCCTCCACGTCGAGGTGGACGGTCCGGCGGTCCTGGGCGATCGCGTGACGGTCGGCCACATGGCGCTGGTGCATGGCGCCACGGTGGAGGATGATTGTCTGATCGCCATGGGGGCGATCGTGCTCTCCGGGGCACGGGTGGGGCGCGAGAGCATCATCGGCGCGGGGGCGCTCGTGAAAGAGGGCTGGCAGGTGCCGCCTCGCTCGCTGGTGGTCGGCGTGCCCGGACGGATCGCGAGACAGCTCACCGAAGAGGAGCTCGAGCGCGTCCGGATGAACTGGGCCGTCTACGTGGGGTACGCACGGCATCACAAACAGGAAGAGGCGGAGCGCCTGAGAAAGGGAGAGACATCGTGATCGACTGGACCGAGGTGGGCAGAAGGCTGGACGCGGCCCGGCAGGAGGGGGCCGGGATCGTGCTGGCCACCCACGTCAACGCCGACGGGGACGGCCTCGGCTCGGAGATCGGTTTCCATCATTTCCTGAGGCAGCGGGGGCACCGGGTGTCGATCATCAACAACGATCCCGTCCCCGCGAGATACCGGTTCCTCGATCCGGCCGGCGATGTGACCGTCTATGATCCGTCCGGGTCGCCGGAGCTGATTGCGCAAGCGTCGCTGTTCTTCGTGCTCGACAATGCCAGCCCGGCGCGCCTCGGGCGGATGCTGCCCGACGTGGAGGCGTCCGCGGCTTTCAAGATCTGCATCGACCATCATCCCGACCCGGATCCGTTCTGGGATCTGCGCTGCGTGGACGTCGATGCCTGCGCGTCCGGGCAGCTCGTCTACGAGGCGATCAAGACGCTCGGCGGCGCGATTACCGGGCCGATCGCCGAGGCTCTCTATGTCTCCTTCGTGACCGATACGGGACACTTCCGGTTCGGCAAGACGACGGCGCAGGTGCACCGGATCATCGCCGATCTGATGGACACCGGGGCGATCAGCCCTCCGCGAGTCTATCGCGCGCTGTTCGAGGGAATCACGCCCGGCCTCAACCGCCTGGTGGGGTACGCACTCGCGGACGCGCACTACGAGTACGGCGGCCGGTTCGCATGGGCCCGCCTCACGCACGACCAGCTCGCGTCGTGCGACGGGTTCGACGAGGACACCGGCGACCTGGTGAACATGCTGCTGGCCGTGCAGGGAGTCGAGGCGGCGGCCCTCTTCAAGGAGATGCCCGGCGGACGCACGAAGGTGAGCCTGCGCTCGCTGGGTGACGTCGACGTCAACCGTCTGGCCGCGACGCTCGGCGGTGGGGGCCACACGAACGCCTCGGGCATCCTCATGAGCGACTGCTCGTTCGCCGAGGGGGTCCGCAAGGTGGTCGAGGGGATGGCCGGGGTCCTCCAGGCCACGGCGTGATGCCATGCTCAAGGTAGGGATCCTCCTTTCCGGCTGCGGTCTGTACGACGGGACCGAGGTGGCCGAGGCGGTCCTGGCGGCGCTGGCGCTGGAGCGGGGCGGTGCGCGTCCTGTGTATCTCGCCCCCGAGATCCCGCAGATGCACACGGTGGATCACACCACGGGCTCGGAGATAGAGGGCGAGGTCCGTCAGGTCCTCGTCGAGGCGGCGCGTCTGGCGCGCGGCAAGGTGAAGGGGCTCGGCGAGCAGTATCCCGGAGAGCTGATGGCACTGATCATCCCGGGCGGGCATGGGGCGGTCAAGAACCTCATGACCAACTTCGCCGCCCTCGGCGCGCGCCGCGAGCTGCACCCGCCGGTGCACGCGCTTCTGACCGACCTCGCCGGCCGGAAGGCGCCGATCGGCTCTATCAGCCTCGGCAGGACGGTGGTGCAGACCTTCTTCGGCGAGCCGCTCTCGGGCGAGGAGATGCAGATGGCCGCCGGCGACGTGGTGGTCGACGAGGAGCGCCGGCTGGCCTTCACGCCGGGCTTTCTCACCGGTGCGTCGCTGGCCGAGGTGGCTTCGGGCATCGAGAAGATGATCGCTGCGATCCTCGGAATGCCGTCGCGCGAGTTGAACCTGATCCACTGACTGGAACGGGGGCCGCCATGCTGGTTACGGTGAAGCTGTTCGCCTCCTATCGGGAGCTGCTCGGCGAGGAGGAGGTGCATCTCGAGATGGAGGACGGTGTCACCGTGGGCGAGGCGCTGGATCTGCTCAAGAGCCATTTCCCGGTGCTGGTCGAACAGGGGTACTCGCCCCTGACCGCCGTCAACCTGCAGCATGTCAGCAAGAGGCACCTGCTGAAGGACGGCGATGAGCTGGCGATCTTTCCGCCGGTGAGCGGCGGCTAGGCCATGACCGCGGAGCGTGACCTCGTGCGCGTGTCGGACGAGCCGATCGATCCGGCCGCCCTCGCCGCCGCCGTGAGGACCGACGGGTCGGGGGCGCTGGCGAGCTTCGTCGGCGTGGTGCGAAACGAGCACCACGGACGCGTCGTCCATCATCTCGTTTACGAGGCCTATCCTCCAATGGCTGAGAAGGAGATGCGCCGCATCGTCGAGGAGGCCCGTTCCCGGTGGGATCTCCAGGGTGTGGCCGTCGCCCACCGCACGGGGCGGCTCGCGGTGGGGGAGGCCTCGGTGGCGATCGTCGTGTCCGCGGCTCACCGCAGGGAGGCGCTCGAGGCCTGCTCCTTCGTCATCGAGACACTCAAACGGACCGTGCCGATCTGGAAGAAGGAGTTCAGCGATGAAGGCGAGGAGTGGATCGTGGGGGATCCGTCGACGCCCTAGGTCCTGGCCGATCCTCCCGATCGCCGCGGCTCTGGCTCTTTCCGCCCCGGCCCCCGGCTGCGCCCGCAACCCCGTCTCCGGCCACCGCCAGATGATGCTGATCACCGAGCCGCAGGAGTTCGCCATCGGGGAGGGAGCGGACGCGCAGATACGCAGGGAGTTCGGCGTCTATCTGGAGAACCCGGGCCTGCGCTCGTACGTGGAACGGGTCGGCAGCGCCCTGGCGTCGCACGGCGAGCGCCCCGGTCTGGTCTTTCACTTCGAGGTGCTCGACTCGCCGGTCATCAATGCCTTCGCGCTGCCCGGCGGTTTCGTCTACGTGACCCGCGGCATGCTGGAGTGGCTCAGCAGCGAGGACGAGCTGGCGATGGTGCTGGGCCACGAGATCGGGCACGTGACGGCCCGCCATGGCGCCGCCCGGCTCTCCACTCTCTATGCGGCGCAGTATGGCAGTCTCGTGGGCGCCATCATCACACCACGGACCTTCTACAACTACAACGACCTGATCGGGCTCGCCATGCAGGTCGGTCTCAGCAAGTACTCGCGCGAGCAGGAGAGCCAGGCCGACGAGCTCGGGGTCGTGTATGCGGCGGCATGCGGGTACAACCCCTCGGCCGGCATCCGGGTGATGGAGATCCTGCAATGGCTCCAGGGGGAGGAGCCGGGAGCGGTCGAGCGATGGTTCCGCTCCCACCCGCCCGCGAGCGAGCGGATCGAGGACATCCGGTTCCAGGTGACGGCGCTTCAGGCCTCCGACCCCGACGTGGCGTCGGCCCCGCTGCGGCGCGCCGCGTATCTCGAGCAGGTCGACGGCCTTCTCGTCGGTCTCTACAACGGGGCGGAGATGATCCTCCGCGACCGATACTTCAACAAGGATTCTCGCGGTCGCCCTGGGCGTCCCCGCGGGGTGGGACGTCGATCTCGATCCGGCCGATTCCCTGGTCACCATGCGTCACGAGAAGCGGGAGTATCTCGTCCTGGAGGCGCGGCCCCTGCATCACGATCTCGACGCCGCCGGCGTGGAGTCCGACTTCGAGAAGACCCTCAGGAGACGCGGGTGGACCCGGACCGGCGGGCGGGCGGCGCGCACCGGCGGCCAGGTAAGGATGCGTTTCGCCACCTACGAGGGCAGAACGTCGAAGGGCGACGCGATAGGTATCCTGGCCGCGTTCCTCTCCGCCAGGCGGCACCGATGGATTCTCACCATGGTGGCCGACCGCGGTTCCTTCGAAGAGAAGCTCCCGGGTTACGAGGAGGAAGCGCGGGGAATCGCGTTTCTCGACGACGCGCAGGTGGCCGCGCTCGGCGCCCCGAGGCTGGTGGTCAGGATGACGGGCGACGGCGAGACATGGGAGAGTCTCGCACGCACCTGGCTCGGTGACGCCGCGGCGGCGGAACGGCTCGCGTTCTACAACGGAGAGGAGCCGGGAGCGCCCCCTGTCTCCGGATGGCCCTTGAAGATCCCCCCGAGCCTCGCGACACACCCCTGAGGACGGGCCTTCCGGGCGATTGACATGTCACGGGCCCGGCTGGTAGGGTGGGCCTTTCCCCGCAAACGGACCGAGTTGAATAAACGCCCCGCGAATCCTTCTGGCCGGAGATCGTGTCTAATGGTTCAGACAGGACGCGTGGGGACGTCGCCGATGGGGGAGCGCGACGAGGAGTCCGTCGAAAGCTGCATAAACGGCCTGCGTTGACACTACCGCCGACGTTGGCTAAACTGCAGCGTTTCCGATAGGTGTGATCAGGTTTGCCCACACGCTCAAGGCTCTCACCGAGGAGGAGTAGCTTGCTGACGAAGCCGGCCCTCGGCGCGGCGCGCCTCACAAGTGTGTCCCTACGCAGCACCATCGTCATCCTGAGCCTCATCGCCTTTGCCGGATCCACAGGCTGCGCGACCATCAACCTGCGCCTCGCGATGAACCAGGGGGTGAACTTCTACAAGGCCAAGGAGTACGACAAGGCGATCGAGTCGTTCCAGAAGGCGATCGCCATCGACCCCGGCTATGCCGAAGCCCACCTGGATCTGGGTCTCACCTACATGGAGATGTACGAGCCCGGCTCCGAGCACCCGAAGGACCTCGAGTACTCGGAGGGAGCCATCCAGGCTTTCAAGAAGTACATCCAGCTCGATCCGTCCAACGACAAGGCGAAGGAATACCTGATCAACGTCTGCACGCTCTCGCATCGCATGCAGGACGCGATCGACTTCTTCATGGCGGACTACGCCAAGGACCCTGACAATCTTCATCTGGTCAAGATGATGGCCACGCTGTATCGGATGAAGGGGGACATGGAGAGCGCCATCGAATGGTACGGGAAGGCCGCGGAGCTCGATCCCACCAACCCCGAGGCGTACTACTCGGTCGGCGTGGCTTGCTGGGGGCGATCATACAATTCGCAGTTCCTGGACTATGAAACCAGGATGATCCTCATCGATAAGGGGCTCGAGTCGCTGCAGAAGGCGCTCGACCTCAAGAAGGACTACTACGAGGCGCTGACCTATCTCTCGCTGCTCTACCGCGAGAAGGCCAAGTACGATATCAGCCCCGCCCAGGCGGAGAGCTGGCGCCTCAAGGCCGACGAGCTGCTCGCACGCGCGCTCGAGATCCGCAACAAGGCCCTGGCCGAGCAGGCGGCCGAGGCAGCCAAGGCATCCGGGGATACTCCCGCTCCTTCCACACAGCAGCCCGGCAGCAGCACGGGCGGCGAATAGGCGTCGAGACCATGTTCGATACCTTGATGGATTCGAGTCCGGTAAAGAAGAAACGCGGCTTCCGCGAGCTCTACACGTCGTCAGGCTCGGTCATCGTGCACGGCGTCATCCTGCTGAGCCTGCTGACGGCATCGTACCTCCACGTGGAGCCTCTTCCGGAGCCGGCGATCAACGTGCAGTTCGTCGGAACCGCCCCGCCGCCACCTCCACCGCCGCCTCCACCGCCCCCGCCTCCCTCCGGCAGTTCCAAGCCCAAGGTCGAGGAGGTCAAGAAGCCCGAGATCATCCCGGAGGACATCCCGGACGTGGTCCAGCCTCAGGAGATCCCCGAGGAGCTTCCCGAGGTCGATGAAGGGCTCGGCGACGAAGGGGTCGACGGCGGCGTCGAGGGCGGCGTGCCCGGTGGCGTGCCCGGCGGCGTCGTGGGTGGCGTCATCGGTGGCGTGGTCGGCGGCGTGCTGGGAGGGGTGCCCGGCGGTGTTCTCGGCGGGCTGCCCGGAGAGGACCAGCCGATTTACCTGACGGGCGACGTGAGGCCTCCGGAGCGGACCACCTTCGTCAAGCCCGAGTATCCCGAGGTCGCCCGCAAGGCAAGAGCCGAGGGCAAGGTTATCCTCGAGATCGTGGTCAACCGGACAGGCGAGGTCGAGAACGTGAAGGTTCTCAAATCGAACCCGCTGTTCGAGCAGGCCGCCGTGGAGGCGGTGAAGAAGTGGAAATACCAGCCCGCCCTTCAGGGGGGACGCCCCGTAAAGGTCTATCTGACGGTCATCGTCGAGTTCAACCTCAAGTAGTGATGTCTTAGGAGTCGAAGATGGGAGAGTTTGGCCTCATTGAAATGTGGCACCAGATGGGGATTCCGGCGAAGACGGTGGCCGTCTTCCTGTTCATCATGTCCATCTGGTCGATCTCGGTCATGTTCGAGAAGCTGCTGGCGTACCGCGCAGCGGTGAAACAGTCGGCGGCGTTCGTTCCTCTGGCCATGAAGGCGATGCGCGCCAACGATCTGCAGGGTGCCATCGACGCCTCCAAGAAGTACCCGAAGGCCCACCTGGCGAAGGTCGTCTCGGCCGGGCTGCAGGAGTTCCTCAACGAGAAGGACGGCGGCGCCACGACCGACGTGGTCGAGGCGGTGAAACGCGCGCTGGACCGCGCTACGATCCTGACCAGCGCCGAGCTGAAGGCGAAGCTCAACGGCCTGGGCACCATCGGATCCACCGCACCGTTCATCGGCCTGTTCGGCACCGTGCTGGGCGTCATCACGGCGTTCCAGGGCATGGCAAAATCGGGCTCGGGCGGTCTGGGATCGGTTTCCGCCGGTATCGCCGAGGCGCTCATCGAGACGGCATTCGGCCTGTTCGTCGCCATCCCGGCCGTCATGATGTACAACTACTTCCAGGGGAGAGTCGAGCGGTTCGAGGTCGAGATGGCCAACTCCTCGTCCGAGATGATCGACTTCTTCATCAAGAAGCGCCAGGACGGCACGAACCGGTAGCAGGGGGGAGCCAAGACCATGGGAATGTCAGTCGGTGGCAAGGGGAAGGTCAAATCGGAGATCAACGTCACGCCGCTCGTCGACGTGGTGCTGGTGCTCCTGATCATCTTCATGGTGGTCACCCCCATGCTCCAGAAGGGGCGTCCCGTACAGCTCCCCAGCACCGCGAACCCGTCGGCGCTCCCCGAGGACGACTCCGAGATGCTGATCTCGGTGGCGTACAGCGGGCCGGGAAACCCGGTGTCGGTCTGGCTCGAGAGCAAGCCGATGTCGCTGCCCGACCTGGAGGCGTTCCTGGCGGAGACCTATCAGCGCAACCCGAACAAACGCGTTGTCCTCAAGGGTGACAAGCGGCTCACCTACGGCGACGTCAAGGACGTCATGATGGTGGTCAACAAGGCCGGCTTCTCCGGCGTCGGGATCGTGGCCGAGAAAAAGGGGCTTCCGGGCGGCTAGAGCCCGGAGAAGCCCGGCAGGAGGGAACACGCCGTGGGCATGTCAGTCGGCGGAAAAGGAAAGATCAACTCCGAGATCAACGTCACCCCTCTGGTCGACGTGGTCCTGGTGCTGCTCATCATCTTCATGGTCGTGACGCCGCTCCTGCAGCGCGGATACGACCTGGAGGTGCCGCAGTCGATCGAGCAGACGATCCCGGACGATATCCTGCACAAACAGATCGTCGTCATCTACAGCAAATCCGGTGACTACTACATCAACAAGGAGAAGACGACGTCCGACCAGATCGAGGCCACGCTGAGCGGCATCCTGGCGGGCCAGAGCAAGAAGCTGGTCTTCGTCGCCGCGGCCCGTAATCTCAACTACGGCGACGTGGTCAACCTGATGGACCGGATCCGGTCGGCCGGTGCCGAGGGAATCGGCCTGGTGACCGACGACAAGATCGCGGATGCCCCCCTTGGCGGAGGGGACGCCGCCTCATTCGGGGAAGCGGCCCCTGCCGCGCAGCCCAGCGGCCAATAATCAGGCCGTCGGCACACTCTTCCCTTGCGTCGCCAGGCGCAGGAGTGCTAGATTCTCCACACCATGGCTGTCGACGGGATAACCTCCGTCGATGCCGGGCTTTGTGAGCACCCCGCCGAGCATCCATCTCCATGCAGGCATCCGCTACGGTGTCGGGGCGGTCATCAGGGCCCCGGCCGGTGCCATGGCGCAGCACCGTACAGCCGGGGGCGCGGCCTTCGGCCCGGGGGTTCTGACGGGCCGTGGGGCTGTTGGGGTCGCCGGCGGACGCCTGAGCGTACGATACGAATCGAGCTGACCCTTATGGGACTCTTTACGGCATGCTTCAGCCTTCCACGCCCGGACCCACCCGGTCCGGGCCCCACGGCCGATCGCGCCGTTTTCGAGAGCATCATCACACCCGACAGGGCAAGCCCGCCAGGAGCTCCGCCGAGGTTCTGACCCTCCAGTCCTGAAGCCTGTCCCCGCCGTGCCGGTCCGATTCAGGGGCCGACGCGTCAACCGTCAGCCGGCACGAGGCCGAACGGGGGAGCAGGGGATGGACATCGCGCGATCGATCCTTCGACCCGTATCCGAACTCCCGCCCCTCCGCCACGCCCGCCGCCGCCCGAATTCATCCCCGTCGCCCCCAGGGGGCGCCCCGAGGTAGACATGGCCAGCTCCACCATCATCGTGCTCGTCCTGGCCGCCATCGCGTTTTCCGCAGCGCTGCTCGCTCTGGGCTGGTACGTCAACAGCCGTCTGGGCCGGATCAGCCTGACCGCCGCCCGGCAGGAGGCGGCCCGCCTCGTCGAGGAGGCGGCGCTGAAGGCGGAGAGCGAGCGGAAGGCCGCGCTGCTCGCAGCCAAGGACGAGTGGTACCGGACCAAGAAGCAGCTCGAACGTGAGGCACGCGACCGCCAGAAGAGCGTCCAGAACCTCCAGAAGGAGGTCGAGGACGCACAGGCCGCCCTGCAGGAGCAACTGGCGAGGGCGAAGCGTCAGGAGAAGGAACTGGGCGAGCGGGAGAAGCGCCTGGGAGATGTCGAGCGGGCCAACCGTGCGAAGTCGCACGAACTCGAGCGTCTGTCGCTCGAAGTGAACGAGACGCTGGAAAAGGTCTCCGGTCTGACCGTCGAGGAGGCCAAGAAGGTGCTTCTGTCGAACCTCAAGAACGAGACGCGGTTCGAGGCGGCGAAGATGATCAAGGAGATCAAGGACGAGGCCCAGCGCACCGCCGAGATGGACGCGCAGAAGATCATCAGCCTCGCGATCGAGAGACAGGCCGCCGACTACTCCAACGAGAAAACGGTGACCGCCGTCCCGCTGCCCAGCGAGAAGCTCAAGGGGCGGATCATCGGCCACGAGGGCAAGAACATCAAGGCCTTCGAGAAGTTCGTCGGCGTCCAGCTCATCGTCGACGACTCGCCCGACTCGGTGGTCCTCTCGGGCTTCAATCCGATCAAGCGGGAGATCGCCCGGATGTGCCTCGAGAAGATGATGCGCGAGGGGAACATCTCCCCGCGCCGCATCGAGGAGATCTCCAACGAGATGAAGCGCAAGATGGTGCGCAACATCCAGAAGATCGGCGAGGAAGCGCTGCGCGAGATGAAGATCGAAGGAGTCCATCCGGAGATCGTCCGGCTGCTGGGACGGCTGCGCTACCGCACTTCCTACGGGCAGAACGTGCTGGAGCACTCCAAGGAAGTGGGGCGGCTCACCGAGCTCATGGCCATCGAGCTGCGCCTCGATGCCCGTATCGCACGGCGCGCCGGGCTGCTGCATGACATCGGCAAGGCGATCGACTACGAGCGCGAGGGGACCCATCCGGAGATCGGCTTCGAGGTCGCCAAGAAGTACAACGAGCCGCTGATCGTGCAGAACGCCATCGCGTCCCACCACGAGGACGTGGAGGTCATCAGCCCGATCTCGGTGCTGGTCTCCGCTGCCGATGCGATCTCCGGCGCGCGGCCCGGCGCCCGGCGGCGCACGACGGTCGACTACATCAAGCGGATCGAGCAGCTCGAGAGTCTCGCCGACTCGATGGAAGGCGTGGAGCAGTCGTTCGCGATCCAGGCGGGACGCGAGATCCGCGTGATTGCACGACACGACCGGCTCGACGACGCGCAGTCGGCCCTGCTGGCCTCGACGCTGGCCGCCAAGATCCAGCAGGAGATGGACTATCCGGGCAAGATAAAGGTCACCGTGATCCGCGAGATGCGGGCCGTCAACTACGCCCGCTGAGCAGGAGGTCCTCGGGATGGCGATCGAGGCCGACCTTCACGCGCATACCTGGTTCTCCGACGGCGTGTACTCGCCCGGCGATCTGATACGGCGTGCGGCCGAGGCCGGCCTCAAGGCGATCGCGGTGACGGACCACGACACCCTCGACGGTCTGGACGAGGCGATCTCGGCGGCGCCGCCCGGGATGGAGGTGATCCCGGGCGTCGAGCTTTCCTCGAGCTATCGCGGGCGCGAGATCCACCTCCTGGCGTACTACATCGATGCGCACAACCAGGAGATGCTCGAGTTTCTCGCCCCCATTCAGAAGGACCGTCGGGAGCGCGCCGCTCGGATCGTCAGAAGGCTCAACGACGCGGGCGTCCCGGTGACCCTCGACGAGGTGTACGAAATCGCGGGGGCCGGCGGCGAAGGGACCAATTCCTCGGTGGGCCGCCCGCACATAGCCGACGCGATCGTCAGGCACGGGGCGGCCGTCGACGTCGACGACGCCTTCGTGAAGTACCTCCGGCGGGGCCGGCCCGGGTTCGTGGACAAGGCCCACATCCCGGTGGCCGACGCCGTGCGGCTGAGCCACGGGGCAGGAGGCGTTCTCGTGGTGGCTCATCCGGGGTTGAACCTCTCGGAGACGGACACGCAGGCGCTGGCGCGCGAGGCGCTCGACGGCATCGAGGTGTTCCACCCGAAGCACACGCCCGAGCAGGTGCGCCGTCTGGAGAAGATGACCGAGAGGCTGGGCCTGTTCGCCTCGGGCGGCTCCGACTTCCACGGCCCGGGACGCAGCCGCCAGGCGCTCGCCTCGGCCGGCGTCGCCCTGTCCACGGTCGAACGCATCCGGCAGGAGGCCGGCCGTCTTGGCGGATGAGTACGGTGCCGCCGTGCCGCCGCTCTTCTCGCCGCTCCCCGGCTGGCGCGATCCCGTTGACGTCCTGCGGGTTTTCGCCGAAGATCCTCTTCCCGTCCTGCTGCTGAGCGCGGTGGAGGGCGGCGTCCGGCCCGACAACGCCCGCTGGTCGCTGCTGTGCGCATCCCCTTTCGATGTCCTCCATTTCGACGCTTCGTCCGACGAGGACCCGTTCGCGGTTGTGACGGCGGCGGTGGAGCGTCACAGGCTCGAGCCGATCCCGCAGAGCCCTTTCGCCGGCGGTGCCGTCGGCTTCTTCGGCTACGACACCGCCGCGCCGCGATCCCCAGAGCCCGGCGGCGGTCCGCGGTTGCCGGACTGGCAGTTCGGCCTGTACTCGTGGGGGATTGTCTGGGACCACGAGAAGCGGTCCTGGGGGATCGTGGCCACCGGGCTGCCGGAGACCGGCCCGGCACGTATCCTGAAGGCAGGGGAGGACCTTGCGCGCGCATCGGCGCGGGCCGTGCGCGCGGTCCCCTCATCGGCGCCGGAGATCCCGCCCGACGCCGGCTCGGCTCCCCTCATCTCGACGAATGTCCCCGGACCGCGCTACATCGAAATGGTCGGGCAGGCGAGGGAGCTGATAGCGGAGGGTGAGTGCTACCAGGTGAATCTCTCCCAACGTCTCGAGCTTCCCGCGCCGGGCGACCCGCTCTCGCTGCTGGCGGCCATGTCGCGTCACAGCGCCGCCCCCTTCTCGGCCTATATCGACGGGGGCGGATGGCAGGTGGTCTCCGCCTCACCGGAGCGGTTCGTCTCCTTGCGGGGTCGTCGTGCCGAGAGCCGCCCGATCAAGGGGACCGCGCCGCGCGGGACGAGCGAGGACGAGGATCGGGCCCTGCTCGAAGGGTTGGTGCACTCGCCGAAGAACCGTGCGGAGAACGTCATGATCCTGGATCTGATCCGGAACGATCTCGGGAGAGTCTGCGAGCCGGGCAGCGTCGCGCCCGTGGCCGTGTGCCGGCCGGAGACCTACGCCTCCGTTCATCACCTCGTGTCCATTGCCACCGGGATTCTCGCGGCGGGGAGGGATCGGGCCGATCTGCTGAGGGCGATGTTCCCCGGAGGCTCGATGACCGGAGCCCCGAAGCGGAGGGCGATCGAGGCGATCGCCGGGCTCGAGCCGGACGGCCGCGGGTTGTATGCCGGCACGATCGGCTACCTCTCGTTCTGCGGGTCGATGGACACCAGCATCGTCATCCGCACCGCCATCGTGAGCGGCGGGCGGACCTGGCTGCAGGTCGGGGGCGGCGTGGTCTGGGACTCCGACCCGGAAGAGGAATACCGGGAAAGCCTGCACAAGGCGGAATCGGTGAGAAGGGCCCTGGCCGTCTGTCTGCAGGGCCGCTGATCCCGCTAGGGCTTCGCGGCGCTGCGGAGCCCCTCGGAGCCCTCGCCCGGGTAGGCGAACAGCGCGTCGTCGATCGGCTGGTTGAACGTGATCTCGAGGATCTCGGTCACCGAGATCATCCGGTTGGAGCGCCAGTTCTCCACACGGTAGGGAATCAGGATCCCGTCCACGGGACGGTAGCGGTCGAACTTGGTCATGCGGTCGGCCGCGCCCCAGGGATTCTCGTACTCTCCGGAGACCTCCAGCAGGTTCGTCGTCACGTCGAACATCAGCTCCTTGGTGTAGCCGTCCTTGCGGACTTTCACGACGTGAGCCAGCTTGCCCGGAATCTCCTGGGAGATGTTGAAGTAGGTGAGGTCCGCGTCCAGATAGTTCACCGGCATGTCGAGGTCCTTCATGCCGTCGAGGATGCTGGCGGTCACGACCGAGCCGCGCAGGTGCGCGCCGGAGCCGGCGTCGAACCACGCCCGCCCGCCGTCGAACACCTCGACGTGATGCCGGTCGGGATAGTCGACCTCCTTGCGCAGCTTGTCGGGTCGCTTGAACCAGAGGGTGATCGTGCCCTCTTTCGGCTCCGGGTAGTCGTAGTTGGTCACCTTGCGCTTGATGTAGATGGTCTTGCGGCCCAGGATGGCCTGTTCACCGCCCAGCGCCTTGATCCCGGCCTTGAGGATCTCGAGGGCCTTGGCGTCCTGCTGCGGGGGCGTGTTCGGGTCGTCGTGCCAGGGCGCCTCGCGCGGATCGAAAGTCGACGGGGGGGTTCTGGGAGCGGTCTTGCCTGCTCCCTGGTCCTCCTCCTGGGCGAGGGCACGGGGTGGAACGGCGGTCGCCACGACGAACGCGAGGCAGCACAGAATCGTGAAAGCGGTCGTTCTGGCCATAAGTCGCGGGGCCCCCTGGATCAACCTCATGGATGGGATAGCATAGCGCCAGATCCGGGCCCGTTCAAGGTGGGAGGGGCCGTTCGGCCACCGACCACATCGGCTCAATCGAGGCGCAAGCGGGGCTGTCTGTTATAATCCCGCCGCTATCGCCACCTCCTCGGACACGATTCTCGACGATTCAGGGGATTGCTTGAGCCAGGCAGGCCTCGCCCTCGTGCTGACGACCGTGATCACCGCTGTCATCCATACCCTGATCCCGGACCACTGGCTGCCGTTCGTGCTGGTGGCGCGGGCGGAGCGCTGGTCGGTGCGCCGGACGCTGACGCTGGTGAGCGCCTCCGCCATGCTGCACGTGACGGTCTCCATCCTCCTGGCGGTGGTGGTCGTTCTTGCCGGCAGGGGGGCCGAACTGGCGGTCACGGGTCTCGCGGACCGGCTCGAGGCGGTGACCGCCTGGGTCCTGATCCTCTTCGGGACCGTCTACGGCGGCTGGTTTCTCATGCGCGGAGGGCACGTGCACTCGTTCGGCATCCATCCGCATCACAACCCCAGTGATCCCGACCCGGCCGGTCCGCTCGGCGTCCGGCTGAAGGACCTGTCGGGCTACACTCTCACGTTTGCAGTCGGGTTCAATCCGTGCATCCTGCTGATCCCGTGTTTCTATGGCGCGGCGCAGATGAGCGGTCTGACCCTGATGGCGGTGGCCGTGGCCTTCGCGGTGAGCACGGTCACCTCGATGGCGGTGATGGCTCTTCTCGGTCTGCACGGGACGTCGCGGCTCACCAGCCCGTTCCTGACGCGCTATGGTGAAGCCCTGAGCGGGGGCCTGATCGCGTTGATCGGCGTTGCGGTGCTGCTGTCCGATTTCGAGGTGATGTGATCATGAGGGGCCCGTTACCTGCGCTGGCCATGCTTCTTGGCTCCGCCATTCTCCTGGCTCCCATCTCAGGCTGTGACGTTCCGCACGAGTACGAAAAGGCCGAGACCTATGCGCCCCTGCCGCCCGGGGACCCGATGGCCGACCCGGCCACGGGCCTTCCTCTGCAGGTGGTGGTGCGGTTCGCGGGCGGCGCCGTCCATCTGGGCTCGGTACGGGTCGACGATGAGCTCTATCATGCCTCGATCGACCATTGCGCCCTGCACACCGTCCCCCGGATGAGCCTCGAGCCGGGCGACGCGGATGCGGTCGGGAGGCTGGACATCACGCTGACCGGTCGGCCCGGGGTGCTGATCGGATTCGGCGGGGAGCACAACCGGCTCGATCTCGGACTCTCGCCTCGCGTGCCCCAGATTCTTGATCTGAGCCTGGGTGAAGGGGAATCGGTGATCGATCTGACCGGTCTGCTGGTGCGCGGCATGGCCGTCAGCGGGGGGGCGGGGGACGTGCGGGTGATCTTCGACGAGCCGAACCGGGCCGTGGCCGACGATCTTTCCGTCATGGGCATGGTGGGAGACATCTTCCTGGGCCGGCTGGGCAACGCGAACGCCTCGCGCGTCACGGTGCAGGGGGGGATCGGCAACCTGGAGCTGGATCTCTCGGGGACTGGCGCCGCGACGCGGTGCTGGACGTGGACGGCGCCGTGGGGAACATACTGATGACCGTTCCGCTCGGCCGCGCCATCCGCGTGAGAGTCGGCCGGCCCTGGAGCGAGAAGCTGGAGCTGCCGGGTTTCCGGCGCGAAGGGGACGAGTTCTATTCCCCGGAGTACGATGCCGGGGGGCCGAGGGTCGACGTCTCCGTGGAGGCCGGCATCGGCCGTCTCACGATCGAGGAAGTGGACGAGAACGGAGAGCTGAAGGCGACGGCTCACGGAGCGCCCACGCTGCCGTGACCCGCCGGATGGAGGTAGGGCATGAGCGACTATGTCATCCGTCCCATGAAGGAGCGGGACATCGAGTCGATCATCGCGATCGATTCCCTGATACGCGGTCCGGGGGGGCCCGATCGGGCCGGTTTCTGGCGGGGCCTGCTCTCGTTGTACGCCGAGGACGCGCCGCATGACGAGGACGGCGCCGCGCCCGTGGCCGCCCCGCACCTGTGCGCCGTGGCGGAGCTGCAGGACGCGCCGGGCACCGGCGTCATCGGTTTCATCATCGGCGATGTCCAGTCATGGCAGTTCGGGCTCCCGCGTCACGGACGGATTGTGACGATCGGCATACACCCGAAGCACAGGCGGCACGGCGTGGCGACCCGCCTCGCCGATTCGCTGATCGCATCGTTCCGGGTGATGGGGCTGCCGTTCGTGCATTGCCTCGTCAGACCCGACGATCCGCTCGGCGAGTTCTTCGGCTCGCTCGGCTTCCACAGGCCCGGCTTCGAGATCCTGGAAAAGCCGATCACGGGCTGAGCCGCGGCGTTGCCTGTTTGGCGTTGACGGTCCCGAGCGGATCTCATACCATGCATGGGTCAGCCCGGATCGCGAGCAGGTGTCTGTTTGTCCAGGGTCCGTGTGCGCGTGTGCGCACGGCCCGGCTCATCGAGGGCATCCCATGGCCGTATCGATCTTCCTGAATGGCGAGTATATCGACAGCCGCGAGAAGGCGCTCGTCCCCCTCTACGACCACGGACTCCTGTACGGGGATGGTGTGTTCGAGGGGATTCGCGCCTACAACGGACGCATCTTCCGCATGAAGGACCACATGGATCGGCTGTACGATTCAGCCAAGGCGATCCTGCTCCAGATCCCGTATTCGCGTGAACAGCTCGACGGGATCCTGCTCGAGACGGTGAAACGCACCGGGCTGGACGACGCCTATGTCCGGTTGATCGTCTCCCGGGGTGTCGGCGACCTGGGCATCGACCCGCGCCGCTGCCCGAAGCCGTCCGTGTACATCATCGCGGGCGCGATCGCGTTGTATCCGCCGGAGAAGTACCAGAAGGGGCTCCGGTGCACGGTGGCGTCGACCCGGCGGAACCGGCCCGATTGCCTCAACCCCCAGGTCAAGACCCTCAACTACCTGAACAACATCATGGCCAAGATCGAGGCGATCCAGTCGGGGGTCGACGAAGCGATCATGCTGAACGAGGCCGGCCTGGTCGCCGAGGCCACGGCCGACAATCTCTGGGCTGTGAGGGAGGGCCGGCTCGTGACGCCTCCCACCCACGTAGGCATCCTCGAGGGGATCACGCGCAAGGTCCTGATGGAGATCTGCGACGAGAACGGGATGCCCTGGCAGGAACGGAATCTCGTTCTGCACGATCTCATGCGGGCGGAGGAGATCTTCCTCTGCGGGACCGGCGCCGAGCTGATCCCGGTGGTCGAGATCGACGGCCGGCCGGTCGGCTCGGGGACCCCCGGAGCGACCTTCCAGCGGATGCTCGAGTTGTTCAGGGCCCGCGCCCGGGTCGACGGCGTGCCGTTCCGCTGACCGGGTGACGATGCAGACGAAGAATCTGCCCGCGTACGTCCCGGGCCTGGCCGGCGTACCGGCCGTACGCTCCGGCATCAGCGCGATCGACGGCGCGCGCGGGCGGCTGGCGTATCGCGGCATCCCGATCGAGCAGCTCGCCGTCAACAGCACCTACGGCGAGACCTCATGGCTCCTCCTCCATGGCGGACTCCCGCGGGGCGACCAGCTCCACGGCTGGGAGACGGGTCTCAGGGAGGGGAGGCGCGCGCCTTCGCCGGTGATCGAGAGCCTCCGTGCGATGCCGCGGACGGGGCACCCGATGAAAGCGCTGCAGGCGGGTGTCGCTTTGCTCGGCATGGCTCCTTCCGTGCGGGACGAAGCGGACACGGATGCGGCCAGGATCCTGATCGGCGGGCTGCCGGCCCTCGTGGCGGCGTGGCACCGGATCAGGTCGGGGCTCGAGCCGATCGCGCCGCGGGACGATCTCGACACCGCCGCGAACTTCCTCTGGATGCTCACCGGCGCGGAGCCGGACCCGCTCGCATCGCGCGTGCTGGACGTCTGTCTCATCCTCCACGCAGAGCACACGATCAACGCGTCCACCTTCGGCGCGCTGGTCACCGCCTCCACCCTCGCCGACCCGTTCGCGACGGTCTGCTCGGCCACGGGCGCCCTGTCGGGCGAGCTCCACGGCGGCGCCAACGAACGGGTCCTGGCCATGCTGGCCGCGATCGGCTCTTCGGACCGGGCGGACCTCTGGGTCGCGGGCCGACTCGCCCAGGGGCGGAAAATCATGGGTGTCGGCCACCGGGTCTACAAGACCAAGGACCCGCGCGCGGTCATCCTTCAGGGCCTGGCCGAGCGGTTGTTCGAGCGGCTCGGTAGCACTCCGCTATACGACGTCGCCCTCGCCGTCGAGCGAGCCGTCATGGATCGGCTCGGCGCTCGAGGGATCCATCCCAACGTGGATTTCTATTCGGGAATCGTCTACGACCGGCTGGGAATCCCCGCGGATCTCTTCACGCCGGTCTTCGCGATGTCGCGCGTGGCAGGCTGGCTCGCCCACAGGGCGGAGCAGCTCGAGGACAACAAGCTCTTCCGTCCGACGCAGATCTACACGGGGCCGACCGGGCGCTCCTGGATCCCGCTCTCGCAGCGGGGCTGACCCGCCGCGTTCCTCCCCGGACTTCTCACGGACGGTCGTACCGGCCCGTCATCTGCCCGAGCCGGATCCGTGCCGCGTCGGCGAGCACGCGTGGCAGCAGCCGGGCCACGTTCACGGTGCTCGCGTCGCTGAGATAGGTGAGATGGACGGGGATCGTTCCGATCCTCAGGCCGAGCCGTCCCGCAATGATGAACATCTCGATGTCGGAGAGAAATCCGCGGGTCCGCAGCCGTGCCGTGATCGCGCGGGCCGCGTCGCGGCGGAACCCCTTGAGCCCGCACTGGGTGTCCCGCCAGGCGAGACCGAAGACCCGACGCGCCACGTCGTTGAAAAGACGCGAGACCACCTGCCGGCGCCCCAGCCGCCGGGCCGCCGCCGACGCCGGCAGCTCGACGCGGGAGTCGGGATGGCGCCAATCGCCGGTCACCATGTCGTATCCGTTTCCGGCGGCGTCACCTTTCAGCGCCGAGACGGTCCGGCCGATGTCCTCGAGAGCGTAGGACAGGTCGGCGTCGGTGACGACGAGCAGGGAGCCGCTCGCCCGCTCCACGCCGGAGCGGATCGCGCCTCCCTTGCCTGTGTTTCGGGACAAGGTGTACGGCTTCACGCGGGACTCGCGGGCCGAGACGGCGAGGGCGGCGGCGCCGGTCCCGTCCGAGCTGCCATCGTCCACCAGGATGACCTCCCAGGACCTCCAGGCCGCCAATGGTGAGTTCGGCTCGTCGAGATACGCGGTCAGACGCGCGAGCGAGGACGCGATCAGGGCGGCTTCGTTGTATGCGGGGAGGATCACCGACAGCTCTACCATGCGATCTCGAACGCCGGCGAGCCGTCCGGGTAGAGGATCGTCTTGTGGACGGTGACCCCGGGCTGCACCTCGAAGGGCTTCCAGACGAAGATCGGGTGAAGGCGGTTCGGGATGCGAGGCCCCTTGTAGAACACCTCCTGGTCGAACAGGTACCGGGTTCGGGTCAGTCCGTGCGCCTGGTACTCCCCGGGCGGAAAGGCGTGGAAGAAGAGGTACTGGATGTAGGGGTAGTCCTCGTTGCGGGTGATGTAGATGCTGTCGTGCCCCGCCGAGACCGAGTCGACGTAGTCGTACATCTGCTTCAGACCGTACTGCCATGCGGGCCCCGAGTAAACCGGGTAGTCGACGAAGTAGTCATGGAAGTAGACGACGGTGGAGACGCCGGCCGCACCAATCATCAGGCAGAGCAGCCCCGCGGAAAGACGGCGGCGCAGACGCGGGCGGGCTCCGACCTCGTGCGCGCCGATCAGAAGGCCCGCGCCGATCCCTGCGAGCCCGTACATCGCCGGTTGTCCGCAGATCGCGCGCACGGCATGGCGCGGATCGACGGTGAGCGCCGCCGCCGCCGGATAGCAGAGCAACCACCACAGGAGGAACGACGTGCCGGGCCGCATCAGCACGAAACAGGCGAGTGCGCCGACGGCGAGCAGCAGCAGATCGTGCGGATGGAGCACCCCGTGCCCGCGAATCGAATGCCGCGGATTCGGGTCACCCTCCGTGAGCAGGAACTTCGGCGTGTAGTAGGAAAGATAGTTGGCCGCCACGGCGGCGGCCACGCGCGAGGCTCCGGCATCGCGCATCGCGGGCGAGGACAGCACCGATACATCGGAGAAGCGCTGCCGCCCGCGCTCGGTGAGCGAGAAGCCGAAGATCGGCAGAGCGAGCAGCGTGAGGACGATCCCGGCCGCGATCGATGCCCTCGGGGCCGCGGCCAGCCGGCGCCGGTGCGTGACGAGAAATCCGGCGACGAGCAGCGGCGTCGCCAGACGAGACACGGTGTAGGTGTAGAACGACAGCCCGAGGACCGCGCTCCCGAGCACGAGAGGCAGCGCCCTCACGGGGCGGCCGGGCTCCTCGAAGGCGCGCGACACGAGCCAGAAGCCGGCGGCGAGCGTCAGAGGCAGCAGGCTGGCCTGGAAGGCGATCCGGCTGAAATGGAAGGACCATGGCGACACGGCCATGAGAAGCGCCGCGGCGATCCCGGACCGGGTCGCCAGGCTGCCGGAGCCCGCCCCCGAAGCGCGCAGCAGCGAGCGGGTCATCAGCCCCGTCGCCGCCACCGCGAGCGTGCCGGCGACGGCCGCGACGAAGCGGGCGCCGAAGGGCGTCAGGCCGAACATCGCGACGGCAGGAACCGTGAGGTAGAAGTGCAGCGGCTCGCCCCAGCCCTTCCCGAAGATGTCGAAGAAGAAGGGCAGCGGCACGCCGCGGCTGTCCCGCCCTGTAAGCAGCAGGCACCAGGCCTCGTAGCCGGAGAACGCCTCGTCGCAGTACAGGGCCACAGGGACCGAGCCGAGGCGGATCAGCCTGAGCGCGGCGGCGATCAGCGTCGTCAGGGCGAGACACCGGGCGAAGGTGAGGCGGGGCGTCTGCATGGCCGCGCGATCGTAGCATGAGGCGGCGGGCCTCTCACAGCGTGCCGGACCGGGAGGTCCCGTTTCCGGTATAGTGCGACAGGGCGCGGCGGTGACCTGCGGCCGACCGGTGCCCGGAATGGAGGCCATCGATGCGTACCGGCCGTACCAGAGTGAAGTCCCTCCCGGTGATCGCCCTCGTCGCGGCGCTTCTGCCGGCGACCGCTTCGGCCGCGCCCGTGGCGTCCGGCACCAGTCGGGCCGCGGATTCCCGCAAGGCGATCGCCATCACCATCTACAACCAGAATCTCGCCCTGGTGAAAGAGACACGCGACCTGGCGCTCGCGAGGGGCACCAACGAGCTGCGTTTCATGGACGTGGCCTCGCAGATCGATCCCAAGACCGTTCATCTCGTCAGTCTCACCGACCCCGGCGGGCTCGACGTCCTGGAGCAGAACTACGAGTACGACCTCATCTCGCCGGACAAGCTGATGCAGAGGTTCATTGGACGGAAGGTCACGCTCGTGTTCGGGGGCACCGAGCTCTCGGGGCCGGCGCGGGAGGTGGCCGCCACGCTGGTGAGCACCAACGGTGGCATGGTGTACGAGATCGACGGGAAGTATCACATCAATCCCCCGGCACGTGTGGTGCTGCCGGAGATACCCGGCGGCCTGATCAGCGTGCCGACGCTGGTGTGGCTGCTGGACAGCCACGGACGCTCGAGTCACACCGCCGAGGTCTCGTACCTCACCGGCGGCATCTCCTGGGCGGCCGACTACGTCGGTGTGGTGGACGCCGCCGACGCGCGGGTCGGATCTCACGGGATGGGTGACCATCGAGAACTCGAGCGGCGCGACCTACGACGACGCCACGCTGAAGCTGGTTGCCGGTGACGTGAACCGCGTCAGACCCGAGATGCAGGCGATGGGGGTGTCGGCGGAGTACGGCAACGCGAAGTTCCAGCCCGCCTTCGCCGAGGAGTCGTTCTACGAGTACCACCTCTACACGCTCGACCGGCCGGCGACGATCAAGGACCGCCAGACCAAGCAGATCTCCCTGCTCGAGGCGCCGGGCGTTCCCGTGCGCAAGATGTACCTGCTGGCGGGCCAGCCGTCCTACTACCGGAGCAAGCTCGGCACCCTGGGCAAGGACCTCAAGGTCGGTGTGTTCCTGGAGATGGACAACACGGCGGCCAACGGTCTCGGGATGCCGCTGCCCCGCGGCGTGGTGCGCCTCTACAAGAAGGACAGCTCGGGCAGCCTCCAGTTCGTGGGCGAAGATCGCATCGACCACACGCCGAAGGACGAGAAGGTCACGCTGAAGACGGGTGATGCGTTCGACGTGGTGGCGGATCGGGTGCAGAGCGATTTCCGGGCGACAAGCGGCGGAAGGTACGACGCCGAAATCGAGTTCCGGGTCAGCATCAGGAATCACAAGACGGATCCGGTGACGGTCACCGTCCGTGATCCCGTCCCGGGCGACTGGAAGGTCCTCGACAGCAGCCTGCCCCACGTCAAACGCGACGCGCACACCATCGAGTTCGAGGTGCCGGTGCCCGCGAACGGTGAGACCGTGCTGACATACCGGGTGGCGGTGGACTGGAAGTGACGAGGGCATAATACTAGCCTCCCCGCGGACTGCACCGCGAGGAGGTCTCAGAGGGGAGTCCATGCGGCCCGTCTCCCGCCGTATCCAGTCCCTCAATAACCGGGTTTTCAAGCGGATCACGCGCGAACGGGCACGGGAGGACCTGCGCGCCCTCGGTCTGAAGCCGGGCGACACGGTCTACGCGCGGATCTCGATGCGGAGCATCGGGTACGCCTCGGAAGGGCCCGAGGAGATCATCGGGGCGATAAGGGATCTGATCGGGGAGAACGGCACGCTCCTCATGCCGGCCTGGCCTTCGGCCGACCCGTCGTACGCGGACGCCCCGATGCGCTTCGAGGTCTCGGCCACTCCGTCGCAGTGCGGTCTGCTCTCCGAGACGATGCGCGGCTTTGCGGGCGCGCTCCGCAGCCCGCACCCGGTCAGCTCGGTGGTGGCGATCGGGGCGCGCGCGGCCGAACTGCTGGCCCATCACGAGGAGGCGGCCAGTCCTTTCGGCGCGGGGACGCCCTATGGGCGGCTGTTCGGATCGCCGGCGAAGATCCTGCTTGCCGGCACCCACCTGGGGGGGCTCGTCCGCGCGGTCCAGGACAGGGTCGGCTTCCCGAATCTCTACGCGGAGACGCCGCGGGCGTTCAGGGTCGTGGACGCTCAGGGGCGGGCACGCGACGTGACATCGCTCGTGCCGGGCAGGACGCCGCCGGTGGTGATTCTGCCCGGCAACCGGCCGGAGAACCGCGATTACATGCTCGTGACCGATTACGCCCTGATGTTTCCCCCGGGACGCGAGCAGGCGGTTCTGGAGGCGGGGTACCTGCGCTTCAACCGCAGCCGCTTTCTCGGCCGCCGCGAGCGCATGCGCAATCGCGGCATCCTGACGGAAGGGAGGCTCGGCTCGGCGCATGCCGGCCTGCTCGATGGGAGCCGGATGCTGGAGCAGATCGAGAAGGATCTGGCCTGGGACATCGCCCGCTTCAAGGAGGAATACGACCCCGAGCAGCTGGCGGGGTTCGGGCTGCCGATCCTTTGATCCCTCGCTCCGCGAGCCCTGGCCCCACCATCAGCCCACTCGTTCGACCGCCTCGAGAAGCTGCTCCAGCGTGAACGGCTTGTGGATGTAGTCGGCGCTCAGCGACCTGAGATACCGCACGACCGGCTCCTGGGATGT
Source organism: uncultured Acidobacteriota bacterium (assembly GCA_963806495.1). Taxonomy (GTDB): domain Bacteria; phylum Acidobacteriota; class Polarisedimenticolia; order JACPZX01; family DASXTC01; genus CAWDYA01. The sequence goes on from CAWDYA010000002.1 coordinate 255,826, forward strand.
GAAGCCGGTCATGAAGATCGTGCGACGGTGAAGCCCCGGCGAAAGCTGATTGAGCTTGCCCTGCAGGATCACGCCGTCGCAGTCGGGGAGGATCAGGTCGAGGATCACGAGGTCGAAGGTCCCGGACTCCGCCTCGGTCAGGGCGGTGCGGCTGTCTCTCGCACCGGTGACCTGGTGGCCTGTCGATTCGAGCGTCCGGCAGACCACCTCGAGGAGGCCCGGATCGTCCTCGACGACCAGGATTCTCAATGGTTCCGATGTCCGTTTCGTGCCTGAGACCATGAGGCGGCTCCTCCGAGTTCCGGCCCGCGGGAAGGGCCAGAGAGAATCTGGGGACCGGGACCCCCTCTGTCAACGCGTTTTGCGTGACACCCCCGACCGGCGACAGGGGAGATCTTGACACCGGCTGAAAATGGCCGTAGAAGTCCTCTATAGAAGGGCGCGCCGCCCGTCGGCATACAAGCGGCGAGGATGCCACTACGAATTTTGTAGAATGCTCCAGCTCCCGGCAGGGCCAGCACTTAGCCCCGATTGCATGTCCGCGCGCCTTCCCCTCCCCCCGAAAAACGTAGAGCCGGGGTCGCAGCCCGAGCGCGCGCCTTCCCCGGAAACGAGTTTCCTTGCCGTCATTTACGAGCTGTTCCCGTGACATCCGTCCCGCGATGAGGCTGGCACCGCCCTTGCTGACCTTATGGTCATCCAGGGGGGTCCCATCAGTCCGTCAGCGCGTGTTTCCAGCGAGCTCGACCTGTTCCTGTCGCCGGCCACCGGCGGAGCCCCGCAGTGCGACTCCGCGACCGCATCGCTGATACGCGCCCTGAAGTGTTTCCACTCCCGTCGCATTCCGGACGTCCGCCCGCAACATTCCCATGCAGATACTGTCGTGAACAACTCATCGGGAGCATCATGAGCCGAACCAACCAGGCCCGTGGGGGGTCCGCACTCAGCCGGTACCTGTCCGATATCCGTCTCTACCCGCTGCTCAGCAAGGAAAAGGAAATCGAAATCGGAGAGAAGATCTCCTCCGGACGCCGCGAGAGCATGCAGGATCTGGTGGTCTCGAATCTCGGTTTCGTCGTCAAGATCGCCAGCGAATACCAGAACATGGGACTGCCCTTCGAGGATCTTCTCAACGAAGGCAACATCGGGCTGATCCATGCGGCCTCCCGCTACGACCACCGCAAGGGGATCAAGTTCATCACGTACGCTTCGTGGTGGGTCCGCAAGTCCATTCTCAAGGCGCTCTCCGAGCAGGCGTCGATGATCCGGGTCCCGAGCTACCAGCGCAAGAAACTGGCGCGGCAACGCGCCGAGAACGAGGCCTTGCGGGCGCAGCACGGGCACACCGCAGCCGAGGGGCCCTGCGCTGACTGCAGCCCCGAGCCGGTGGCCACCACGCGGTACAAGGCGGTGTCGCTCGACGATCCGACCCGCACGGAAGGACACGCGCGTCTGATCGAAATACTGGTCGACTTCCGCTGCAAGGATCCGGAGCTCGAGGTCATCAAGAAGGAGGACCTGGCGCATCTCGATCGCAGCCTCGCCTGCCTCAATGACAAGGAGCGGGTCGTCCTGACGCGCCGGTTCGGACTGGAGGGCGGCCGGATCTTCACGCTCAAGGAGATTGGCGCCACGCTGGGGCTGAGCCGGGAGAGGGTGCGGCAGATCGAGATGGCGGCACGCAACAAGCTTCGCAGCCATCTGCACCGCGCGCGGGCACCGCTCTCCGGCCGCCGCAGGCATAAGGCGCGATCCATCCGGCCCGTGCGGGTATCCCGCAAGAACACCGCCTGAGACCGGGAGTCCCCGGTTACCGGAGCCCGGTGTCCTGTCCCGCCCTGTTGCGTCCCCGCGGCGGCTCGACTACCATGCCTCGGACCTGACCCCGTCGCCGTGCGGCCCACCACTCCTCGACGACCACTCACTCCCATGAAGGCCGGCCGGCGGGAGCCGGGGTGAGGGGAGCCAGGCGGTACCGGCCTGAACCCGCCTGGTCCCCCGAACGGACCTCGCAGGCACAAGGGGAAGCCCGCGTCGCCCGTCCACCCCATCGGCGGATTCGAAACATCCTGTTCGAGCAGATTATTCCCGGCCCGTTTCCCGGGGCGGTCGCTCCGGTCATGGAGGAACCAAAGTGAAAGCACGGTTCGCGCTCACTGCTCTCGGGATTGCCGCGCTGTCCCTGTCCCCCTCCACCGCGACCTACGCGCAGTCGGAGAAGCCGCCTCAGATGATCGGGCCCGAGAGCCGCCTTTTCATCCGCTTCGTCGAGGACGCCGCGATCGTTCCCTCGTTCTGGCTGGAGGGACGTGCGCAGCTCACCACCAACCTGCCACCCTACGCCATGGGTTCGGGCGGGGGCAACGAGGCGAACAGGCTCGACGTCGGCCCGGTGTTCGCGCTCAACGTGGCGGAGGACTTCGAGTTCGGCGCGCGCATATCGTTGGCGGATCGCGACCCGGAGGGTGCGGCCAGCAAGGCGGGTCTGAGCGACCTCGACCTGTGGGGGAAGTTCTCCATCGCCACGGATCCGGTCAAGTTCTCCCTCGGGTTGCTCCTGTCTCTGCCGACCGGCAGCGACAGCAAATACCTCGGCACGGGTGAAACCGACGTGGAGTTCTTCGGGGGGCTGCGCAAGGACTTCCGCCGTCTGACCCTCGTGGGAAACGCCGGCCTGCGGATCAACCAGGACCCCGATTTCGGCGGGCTGCAGGTCGAGGGGAAGACCTCCTGGCTGGCGGGCGCCGGGGTGCTCTTTCCCGTGGGGGACCGGGTCGTCCTGTCCGCCGAATGGGCCTTCGAGACAGAGCGCTACGAGGGGCTGGGGAGCGACTCCCGCCTCCTGGGGGGGTTCGAGTACCGCCAGAACGAGTCGATCCGCTACCGGTTGGGCGCGGGCGGCGGCTTGTCGGACGGGGCGCCCGATTTGCTCGCCACCGCCTCGGTGGTCTGGCTGTTCTGACTCGAAAAAAAACGGGCAGAAATGCCACACCCCGGGAACGCCTCCGATTGTGACGAAGTACGATAAATCGAATATTTTCAGTTAGTTACCTCCGAAAAAAAACCCGCATTCCTCCTTTCGCTCCCGGCCGGGTTGGGGTATATTTCGTGCACTCGGTCAATCCCGGCAGAAGCTCAGCAGCGGTCACGTTTCGAGGTTTGGCGGTGACTCGAGCGGATCCTCTTCGAGGGTCCCCGGTGATGCGGGTGTGTTCGCGGCACGGTCGGTTCGAGAGGAACGGTCATGGCGGAGGTAGAGCTCAGACGAAGGCTTCAGCGGTTGGTCGGCAAGCCGATTTCCCTGGTCATCACCGACAACCGGACCTCCATGGTGTACGTCATTCCTGGCAGCAGGGGGCTCGTTCGTGTCCGGGTCCATCACATGTTCCTCGACGCCCCCCCTGAGGTGGTCCGCGCGCTGTCGCAGTTCATCCGTCAGCCGAACCAGGAATGCCACCAGGCGCTCAACGCCTACATCCGGGCCAACGCTCACCGGATTGGCGGCCGGCCCCGTCACAAGGCCTCGATAAACCTCTCTCACAAGGGGTTCCAATTCGACCTGCGAGAGATTTATGATCGCCTCAACGACCAGTACTTCGAAGGTCGGCTGCGGGTCAGGATTACGTGGGGCAAGTCGAACCACCGGAATCGCCGCTATTCGATCGATTTCGGTTCGTACGACGAGGCGAAGCGGATCATCCGGATCAATCCCGCGCTGGACAGACCGTTCGTCCCGGGCTTCTTCGTGGACTACATCGTCTACCACGAGATGCTCCACGCGGCCATCGGCTTTGCGGAGACGCCGAATGGAAGACGGTCCATCCATTCCCCGCGATTCCTCGAGGAAGAGAAACAGTTCCGCTTCTACCGCTCCGCCCTCCGGTGGCAGAGCGCCAACCTCTGGCGCTTCCTCCGCGCCGCCTGACACCACCGTCGTCCCCCTTTCCCGATTCGCCTCGGACGTATGCGCGGTGCTCGTCGCCCGTGCCAGAGGATGCCGGGATGGCGGCGGGGAAGTGATGGCCTTCTCCTCGAGCCAGAATCCGCTCCGAGCTCCTCGCCATGGGATACCATGAGGCGGACATCAGCGAACTGGACGTCCGGGTCATCCTCCGGCGTCTCCTGGAGCTGACGCTGAAAATCTGAGGAAGGGCCGCTCATGTCGTCCCGCTTCGAGGGAATCCCGCCGGAACGAGTGGACCCTCTGCTCTCAGCTGCACTCGACCGCGGGGGCTGGTTCGCGGAGCTGTTCCTCGAGAGACGGGTGTCGCGGCACGTACGGATGGAGGACGGCGTGGTGCGGATTGCTCGCAGCGGGACCGACGCCGGCGCGGGCGTCCGGGTGCTGGAGGGGGACCGGACCGGTTACGCGAGCACGGACGATATCGCACCCGAGGCCCTCATGGAGGCGGCGCGCGCCGCTTCATCGATCGCCTCCTCGGGAGGAACCTCGCGAGGGCCGACTTCGTCTCACGGCATGCATCCGGCTCCGCCCGCCCCGGCGCCGGCCTCCCCGCCGGATCTGGAGGCTCGTGTGGCGCTCGTCGCGCGGCTCGACGCGGCGGCGCGCGCGGCCGACCCGCGCGTCACCCAGGTGATCGCCTCCCTCAGTGACGAGCAGAGCTGGATTCAGATCGCCAACTCGGACGGCCTCGTCGCCGCGCGCCGGCAGGATCTTGTGGGCGCGTCCGTCATCGTCGTTCTGCGTCACGGCAACGCTCGCCAGAGGGGCTACTTCGCCGCAGGCGGCCGCGAAGGACTCTCCCGGTTCGAGAAGGTCACACCGGAGACGATCGCGGCCGAAGCGGTCAGGCGCGCCGTAGTCCAGCTCGACGCGGTGGAGGCGCCCGCGGGCCCCCAGCCGGTGGTCATCGGCAACGGTTGGGGCGGCGTCCTCCTGCACGAGGCGATCGGGCACGGGTTCGAGGCAGATTTCGTGCGGCGGAAGACGAGCGTCTTCGGCGGCCGGGTGGGGGAGCCGGTGGCCTCCTCGTTGTGCACCATCATCGACGATGGCTCGCTGCAGGGCCTGCGCGGGTCGTTCGAGATCGACGACGAGGGGGTGCCGGGACAGCCCACCGTGCTCGTCGAGCGCGGCGTGCTGGCAGGGTACCTGCACGACCGGCTCAGCGCGCGGGTGCTCGGCGCGAGTCCGACGGGCAACGGCCGGAGACAGGACTATCGCTGCGTCCCCATCCCGAGGCAGACCAACCTCTACATGGCGGCGGGGCCCGACTCGGCAGAGGAGATCATCCGCAGCGTGTCGCGCGGGTTCTACGCACGCCACATCGGAGGTGGCCAGGTGGACATCACGAGCGGCAGCTTCGTCTTTCAGGTGACGGAAGGGTATCTGATCGAGGAGGGTCGTCTCACCGCCCCGGTGAAGAACGCCAACCTGGCCGGCGTCGGCCACGAGGTGCTCGGACGTGTGACCCGCGTTGCTGGCAACCTGGAGTTCGATCCCGGTATCGGCGTGTGCGGAAAGGAGGGGCAGCGCGTCCCGGTGGGTGTGGGCCAGCCGACGGTGCTCGTCTCCTCGATGACCGTCGGGGGGACGCGCCTGTGAGGCCCGCCCTCATCGACCTCGCCGCGGATGCGGTGACGAAGGCCCGGAGGGCCGGGGCCGAGGCCGCTGAAGCGTTCGCCGTACAGGCGCGCGAGTTCGAGGTGACCGTGCGGGGCGAGGTCGTCGACCGGGTCGATTCGGCGCTCGCGGGCGGCATCGGCGTGCGCGTCTTCGCGCGGGGACGGCAGGGCCTGTCCTACACGACCGGGCATGCCGCCGGCGATCTCGATCGTCTCGTGGCGGAGGCGATGGCCGTGGCATCTGCGGCCGAGCCGGAGCCCGAGGCGGCACTTCCCGAGGCCGCGCTGACTTCCGTGGTGGCGGACGATCGGCTCGATCTGATGGACCCGGAGGTGGAACGGCTCGACCCGGCTCGCCGCATCGCGATGGCGCGCGAGGCGGAGGACGCGGCCCTGGCCTGCGAGGGTGTGAGCGGGTCCGAGGGATCGACCTTCGGCGACATGGTGCGTCGGATTGCGCTGGTGAGCTCCCTTGGGCTGTCGTACGAGCACGTCGCGACGCTCTGCAGCCTCGTCTCGCGGCCGGTGGCCACCCCGGAGCCCGGCCGTGAGGGTGGGCAGGCACGGTCCTGGTTCTCCAGCGCGCGTCATCTCACCGACCTCGAGGAGCCGCAACGGGTGGGCGAGCGGGCCGGCCGGCGCGCCGCGGGCATGTCGGGCGCCCGTCCGGTGCCTCCGGGGCGAGCTGCGGTGATCTTCGACCCGATGGAGGCGGGCCGTTTCTGGGCCGGTTTGTTCGGCGCCTTCAGCGGTGACGCCGCGCGAAAGGGTCTCAGCTGGATCGCCGACTCGCTCGGCGAGTCGATTGGATCCTCCGCCGTGACGCTGATCGACGACGGCCGGATCCGGCGAGGGATCGGCTCCGCGCCACGTGACGGAGAAGGGGTTCCGCGACGGCGCAACGTCCTGGTGGAGTCGGGACGCCTGCGCTCGTTTCTCTACGACTGCCGGACCGCGCGCAAGGTCGGGGCGCAGAGCACCGGCAGCGCGTCGCGCAGCTACCGCTCACTGCCGGGGGTGGGCTCGTCGAACTTCTACCTCGAGCCCGGCCCTCATGCGCCCGAGAAGCTGATTGCCGACACCCGGCGGGGGCTCTACGTGACGCATACGATGGGGTTCGGCGTCAACCTCACGACCGGCGATTTCTCCCGCGGCGCCAGCGGGATGTGGATAGAGAACGGGGAGTTCGCCTTCCCCGTTCAGGAAGTGGTCATCTCGGGGTCTCTCCCGCGAATGCTCGGTGCCATCACACGGGTGGCCAGCGACCATGTGATGCGATCCGCAGTCTCATCGCCGACGTTTCGCATCGACGAGATGACGATCAGCGGTCGATCGGACGACACCCGCCCCGCCCTGAAACCGACGACGACGCCGACTTTCGCAACTTCAATCCCCACTGGATCTTGCGCCGCATGAGGACCATCTTCTGCGATGTTCCGAAGCGGCCGCGACGAGTGCGGCCCCACCACATCCGCCCGCGCGACGTCTTCCCGGGAGCGCCATGAGCTCACTGCAGAGTCCACCCGATCCGCGACACGCTCCGGAAGGTCTCCCGTGCTCGGGACAGGTCCGCATGGTCCTGGATGTCATCCGGGGGGCGGAGAGCGATCCCGATCCCCGTGTCGCCTTCGGACAGCTCGTGGAAGGAATCGCCCGCGAGATCCGGCCGGTGGTCCGTGTGAGCGTGCTGGAGGTTCCGAACGCCGGCGGCCGGTCCCTCGTGATCGCCACCGCCGGCGATCCCACCACGGGGGACGAGCGTGCCATCATCCGCGTGCCGATCCGGTTCGATGACACCACCGATCTGCACCTGGTGCTCGAAGGGAGCGACGCGGAGGCCCTCACCCGGGTCGACAGATCGCTGCTCGACGTGCTGGCCCTCTATGTGGCGCACTCGCTGCGCAGCGCGAGGCTGCACGAGCAGCTTCTGGCGAAAGGAGAGAAGATCCGACGGGTCACGGAGATCTGCCGGAAGGTCCTCGGCGCCTCCGGGCTCGACGAGGCGCTCGAGATCGCGGTGCGCGCAGTGGTGGAGGACTACGGGATCTACTGCGCCTGCGTTGCGTTCGTGACCCCGGACGGCCGGGAGGTCGAGCATCGGGCCCATCATGCCCAGCTCCCGGTCAGCATCCCGATCGGATACCGCCAGCCGATCGAGAAGGGTATCGCGGGGAAGGTGGCGCGAAGCAAGCGATCGGTCCGCTGTGCCGACGTGAGCCTCGAGCCCGAGTACGTCCCGCTCGTGGAGGGCGTGGGCTCCGAGCTGTGCGTCCCGCTGCTGTCGGGCAAACGCCTCATCGGGTTGCTCGATCTCAACGCGCGGCACCCCGGCGCCTTCACCCACGAGGACGTCGGGCTGATGGAAACACTGGCCGGACATCTCGCGCTGGTCATGGAAAAAGCGCGGTACCTGGATGACGTGGAACGGACACGTGACTACCTGGAGAACCTGCTCGCGAGCGCGGGCGACGGAATCGCGACACTGGATGAGGACGGCAGGATCACACGCTGGAACCGGGGCATGGAGCGCATCCTGGGCCACGAGGCCGCGCGGGTGATCGGCGTCAGCCTCGCGGAGCTTGGGCTCGAGGGAGCCGGCCCGGGTATGGCATCCGTCGTCGCGCGGGCGATGAGGGGAGAGACGATCGAGGGAGTCGAGGCCGGCTGCACAACAAAGGAAGGCCGGCCGGTGAACGTGGCGCTGACGCTGTCTCCGGTGATGGGGCCCGATGGCGCGCCGGAGGGGGTCAGCATGATCGTGCGTGACGTCACCGAGCGCAACCGGATGGAGCGCAGCTTTCGGGCCATGCACCGCCAGATCCGCGAGGCGGAGGAGAAGTTCCTCGGGATGATCGAGCGCGCGCGCGACGCGATCTTCTTCGTCGAGCCGGGCTCGGGCGAGATCGTCCAGGCGAACGCCCGCGCCGAGGCTATGACCGGGCTGAACCGGACCGAGCTCACCGGAAGGATCTACCTCGATCTGCATCCACCCGCGGAGCGTCAGAAGGCGGGCACGCACCTGGAACGGACGCTCGGTGTGGGCGCCGAGCCCGCGATCGAGCTGAGGCTGGATCGCGGGGGCGAGCCGCCCCTCGACGTCGAGGTCACCGCGAGCATCATGAGCTATGGCGGGCGGCAGCTCGTGCAGTGGCTCTGCCGGGACATCAGCGACAGGAAGCGGGCCGAGAAGGAGAAGGAAGCACTGCATGTCCAGCTCGTCCAGAGCGAGAAGCTCTCCGCGATAGGGCAGCTCATCAGCGGCGTGGCGCACGAGCTGAACAACCCGCTCACGGGAGTCATCGGCTACTCGCAGCTCCTGGCCTCCCAGGACTGCGACGAGAAGCTCAGGCGCGGGCTCGACAAGGTGTACGCCGAGGCGAAGCGGTGCCACAGGGTGGTGCAGAACCTCCTGACGTTCGCACGGCGGCACGCTCCGGAGAAGACATGGATCGGCGTCAACGACATCATCGAGAGCGTGCTGGACCTGCGCGCCTACCAGCTCCGGGTGGACAACATCGATGTGCGGCGGAGCCTCTCGAAGGACATTCCGCTCACGATGGGTGATTTCCACCAGCTCCAGCAGGTCTTCATGAACATCATCATCAACGCTCACCAGGCGTTCAAGCACTCGCAGAAGGGAAGCGCAATCACCATCGCGAGCGACACGGTGGACGGCTTCATCCGCGTGACAATCGCCGACGACGGCCCGGGGATACCGAAGGAGAATCTGCAGCGCGTCTTCGATCCCTTCTTCACAACCAAGGAGCCGGGACAGGGGACCGGCCTGGGGCTGTCGCTGTGCTACGGGATCATCGAGGAACACCAGGGGCGCATCCGGGTGACCAGCGAACCGGGGCGCGGCACTGTCTTCACGATCGATCTGCCGGTCGTATCACCTGCGGCCCCGGGGGAGGAGACACCCCACAACGCGACCGGCGCGGGCACCCGTCGGGCGGGGTGACTCCCGCCCTCCCACGCAGCCCCCGCCTGGACAAGCACCATCCTTCCCGGTATGTTTAGGGCTTTCCAGGGGGAGTGCGCGTGTCACGGTTCTCCAGGCTCGTCCAGGTCCAGATCCTGCTCGCCATGCTGCTTTCCGCGGGCGTCGTCTCCGTCAGGGGGGCTGAATCGCCCGTCCCCGAAAGCGGGGTCAGCGCCGATGCCTGGGCGGAGAGGGCGCGGACCTACCTGCAGGGAGGCGCGGTCTTCAAGGCACTCGACGCCTTCGACCACGCGGTGGCTGTCGACGGCTCGCGAGCCGATCTGCGCCTCGAATACGCCGCGCTCCTCAAGAAGTCCGGTTTCTGGCTGCGCAGCGCCGAGCAGTTCGTGGCCGTGCTCAAAGCGGAGCCGGATCACGTCGATGCGAATATCGGCTACGGAGAGCTCCTCCTCTCCGAGTACCAGTTCGCGGCGGCCTCTGAGCAGTTCTCGCGAATCCTCAAGCGGCCACTGCCCGAGCGCGAGAAAGAGCGGGCGGTGGTCGGGCTCGGCAGCGCACGATTCGGCGTCGGCGACTACGAGGGCGCGGCCGATGTCTTCTCGAAGATGATCGAGGAGCGCCCCACCGCCATGAACGCTATCGCGTTCCTAGCGGTGGCAAAGCGCAAGCTGGGGGATCTCGATGAAGCGGAGAAGCTCTGGCGCCGCTTCCTCGCGGCCGATCCGGAGATGTCCCGCGCCCGTCTGCATCTTCTGGAGATCCAGGAGCTCCGGGCGGCGATCGGCAAGGCCCGCGACGTGGTCCACAGGGACGCGGGCAACGCCGCCGCCTGGGCGAATCTGGGAGATCTCCTGCGGGAGCAGCCGGACGTCGACGGAGCCCGGCAGGCCTACGAGGCCGCGGTTCGCCTGGCGCCTGCCGACCCGGCCTACCGGTTCTCGCTCGCCGTCACCCTGCGCGACATGAAGCAATACAAGGCCGCGCTGTCCAGTTTCGGACCCGTCGCGGCCACGCCACGCTTCGGTGCGCTCGCTCTGTACAACATGGCGTACTGCGCGCGCCGGGCGGGCGAGCCCCAGCGCGAGGCCGCCGCCTGGCGCGACGCCGTCGTGCTCAACCCGGGTGACAGCTATGCCTACCGCCGGTACGTCGGCGTGCTGCGGGATCTCGATCAACTCTCGCTGGAGAAGGCCCACGCCGAGGAGCAGGTGGAGCGGGCGTCCGAGCGGCCCGGTGTGTCCGATCCGGCTCCCTGGATCCATCTCGCAATGATTCTGCAGGCGGTCGGAGACGTTGCGGGCGCGCGCGATGCCGCGCTCGGAGCGCTGCGCGTCGACCTGAACAACGTCACGGCGCGGCGCACGCTGCACGATCTGGTGCACGGAGATTCGAAGAGTGCCGAATCCGCGCTCGCGCGCATGAAGGGCCCGAAGGATGCCCCCGTTCGCGGAGCGCTCCTCATGGCGATCGACCGTAACGACGAAGCGGAGAAGACGCTGAGGGAGGCGCTCGACCCGGATGCTCCCGACCCGAGACTGCTCACCGCGATCGCCTCGCTCGCGAGCCAGCGAGGGGCGCGGGAGGAGGCGCTCGACCTGCTGCGCACCGCGATCCAGCGGGATCGCGGCTACCTGTACGCACGACTCGATCTTTCGCTGGCCCTGTTGGACAGCGGCGATCCGAAGGGAGCGGAGGAGTCCGCGAGGGAGGCGATCCGCGTGGCCCCGCGGAACCCCATCGGCTGGTCGATGCTCGGGGCGGCCCTGCGGCAGACGGGGGACCTGAGCGGCGCCGCGGGAGCGCTCGAGTACGCCGTGTCGCTCGATCCGATGGACGACCGGGGAGCGCCGCGGCTGCTGCTGGCGAAGATCTACGGAGCCATGGGTGCGATGGACAGGGCGCGGGCTTCGCTGGAAGGCAATCTGCCGGTCGAGCCGCAGGAGCTCTACAGGATCGCCTGGGAATTCGTGAGGGATACTTACCACGACCGCACGTACAACGGCCAGGACTGGGGGCGGTGGCAGCATCGTTACGACGGCCGTCTGGACACGACGGCCGAGGCGCTCGGTGCCGTGGCCACGATGCTCGCGAGCCTGGACGACAGGAACACGCGCCTCCGCAGCGCCGATCAGACCGCTGCGCTGCTTTTCACCGGGCGCATGGACGCGCCGTTGTTCGCGCCGAGCGGAGCCGCCCTGACCACGAGCCGTACGGTCGACACGAAACACCTCGACGGGAATGTCGGCTATATTGCGCTCACCAATCTCTACGACCCGAAGCTGCCGGGCGAGCTGGAGAAGGCGGTCGAATCGATGAAGAACACCGACGGAGTCATCCTCGACCTGAGGGGTAACCAGGGCGGAGCCGACGACGACATCCCGAAGATCGCGGGGATGTTCGTCAAGCCGGGGACGCAGACCGGCACCCTGGTGGGGCCGCAGGGCAAGACGAAGTCCGCGGCCGAGCCAGCGCCGGGGCGCACCGAACCGATCATCCCCGAGGACAAGCCGGTCGTCGTCCTGGTGGATCGCAACACGGCTTCCTCGGCCGAGAACCTCGCCGGCAGCCTGAAGCAATCGAACCGGGCCGTCCTCGTGGGGGAGAAGACATACGGCAAGTCGGGCGTCCAGATGCCGAAGCTTCTTCCCGACGGCACCATCGTCCTGGTGGTCGGTGCCGAACACGCGGATATCGCGGGATCCGTCTACACGGGCGTGGGGATCCAGCCTGACGTCCACGTGGACGGGGCCTCGGATCGCGCTGCTGAGGACGATCCGGCCCTGCGGCGGGCGCGCGAGCTGGTCAAGCGGACCAAGGGCGGGTCCTGAGCCGTGACCTTCATCTCGCTCCGCAGCGTGACCCTCGGCGCCGCCTTCGCGGCGGCTCTGGGCCTGACGATGGCGCCCGGTTGCGGCGGCCAGCGGCCGGCCTCGCCTGCAGCGGCGGGCAGCACCGAAGACGCGGCCGACAGCGCGCCTGCGGCGGATACCGGGGTCTCGGCCCCGTCGTCCGACGTGATCGAGGGACTTCGCGCTGCCGTGGAGGCCGACCCCAACGACGCGCAGGCGCAGTACCGGCTCGGGCTGGCGCTTCACGAGGCGGGTGACGATGCCTCCGCCGTCCTCTCCCTGGGCAAGGCCGTCCGGCTCGACCCGTCGCTCACCGACGCCTATCTCGCCCTCGGGAACGCCTATCTGAAGAGGGACGACAAGCGCAGCGCCTTTCTCGCCTTCAACGAGGCGGTCCTGCACGACCCGAACAACCCGTCGGCGCTTTACAATCTCGGAGTCATGCACTACATGGGCGGGCAGTACTCCGAGGCCGCGACGGTTCTCGAGCGTGCGTACACCCTCCGGCCGGACGACCCGGACATCGCCTTCCGGCTGGGCATGGCCCGACTCAACGCCGGCGCGATCGGCGACGCGGTGACGGCTCTCCGCAGGGCAATCGAGCTGGACCCGTCCAATGCCGAGGCGTGGCTCAACACAGGCACCTGTCTGCTGCAGCTACACCGGACGGATGAGGCGCGTCCGATGCTCGAGAAGGCGCTCGAGCTGAGGCCCGGGTGGAGCGAGGCGCTCGACAGTCTGGGGGTGCTGACCCAGACGGAAGGAAAGAAAGACGAGGCGCGCAAGCTGTTCCAGCAGGCGATCGAGGCCGATCCGAACAACCTGCGCGTCCACGTGAACCTGGGCGACCTCTATCAGCAGACCGGCCAGAAGGACAAGGCGCTCACCGAATTCAGACTCTTCCTCGACCACTGGAAGGGGAACCTGGCCATGGCTGAGTCGGTCAGGGAGCGGATCAAGAAGCTCGAGGCTCAGTAGCCCGAAGCTGAGGCCTTGTCGCCGGCCGCGAGCGCTTCGTCGATCATCCGTTTGAACGTGTCGAAGTCGCGCTGCATGACACGCTTGCCGTTGATGAAATAGGTCGGCGTGCCGGTGACCCCCACCCGACGCGAATCGGCGATGTCCTTGTCGATCACCGCGGCGCCCGCATCGGTCTTGATCGCCGTCTCCACCTCAGTCGGATCGAGCCCGACCTGCCGGGCCAGGTTCACCAGGTTGGCCGCCCCGAGCTGCGCATGGTTCTTGAACAGAAGGTCGTGCATCTCCCAGAACTTGCCGTGCTCCATCGCCTCGACCGAGACCACGGCCGCAGGCCGTGCGTTGGGGTGGATGCTCATCAACGGCAGGTGCTTGAAGGCCAGCTTCACCTTGCCCGGGTAGGCGTCGAGAACCTGCTTGATCAGCGGCTGCGCATTGGCGCAGTAGGGGCACTGGAAATCGGCGAACTCGACGATGGTGACGGGGGCATCGGGGTCGCCCTTCACAGGCGCGCCGGACACGTCGATGTCGACCACCTGCTTCGCCATCGCGGCCTGCTTGTCCGCCTGGGCCTTCCTCTGGGCCGCCATCTGTGCCTCGATCCGCCCGCGGACCTCCGCCGCGATGGCGCCGACATCACCGCCTGAACGGCCGGCCTCGATCATCCGAGTGAGGGTGTCGTTGTCCCACGACGGGACCTTGATCCCGTTGATGAAGAAGCTGGGTGTCCCGCTGACGCCGACACGCTGTGCCTCCTGGACATCCTTCTCGAGATCCTTGGCTACCTCGGAATCCTTCATGTCCTTCTCGAAGCGGGCCACGTCCAGACCCAGGTCACCGGCGTACTTCTTGAGGCTGGCCTCGTCGAGAGCCCGGGAATTGGCGAACAGCAGGTCGTGCATCTCCCAGAATTTCCCCTGCCTTCCCGCGGCCAGGCTGGCCAGCGCCGCACCGTGGGCGAAACGGTGAATGGAGGTGAGTGGGAACTGCTTGAATACGAACTTGACGTCATCCGGATACTTGGCGAGCATCTGCGTCACCACCGGCACGGCACGGACGCAGTAGGGGCACTGGTAGTCGGCGAACTCGACCAGCGTGACAGGGGCCTTGCTGTTGCCCTTGACGCGGGCTCCATCCATGGAGATATCGACCGGTTTGTCGGGCGTGACCGGCCCTGCGGGGGCATCCGCGGGAGCGGCCGCGGGCTGTTGGGCGGCCCCCGCGAGCGAGGCGAGGATCACCTTGTCGCTGTCGCCGGCTTTCACCCCCGCGATGATCGCAGCCGCGAGCTTCGGGCTGTGACCGCAGTTCGGATCCTTGACCCGGCACTCGGCGATCGTCATGCCGCAGCCGCAATCGCACGACTGGGAGTTCATCAGATCGAGCGCCCGCTCCTTGCCCGCCGCGTCCAGACCCGTGAAATCGACCCCAGCCAGGTTCTCGCGGTACTGGATAGGGGCGGTGCCCGCGTTGGCTGCCGCGGAAGGAGCCGAGTCCTCGCGAGCGCCGCTCGCCGAGCAGGAGAGCGCCAGCGCGAAGATGATCAGGGAAAAGAGGGTGATTTTTCGGTGCACTGCGGACTCCTCCATGCGGGATCGCGGATGGCGGGCAACGTCTGGCGATGCCCGTGATGGCACTGATGATAGCTCTCGTCGAGGCTTCGTAATCATACCCTGTTTGAATGGGTTGTCAATCGGCCGGCACCCCCGATGCGCGGGCCATTCGGGCCGTCTGGCGGGGGCCGGGGCGGCGCGCTCTCCGATCGCGTGAATATTCGCGTACCGCAAGTCATATCCCTGCATTCCCGGAAACGTCTGAGCCAATGAGGCTTCTTGACTTGGCAGAAGCTGGGCTTATACATATCTTTCACCGAAAAAGCGAACTACCGGAATGGGCAAGAGCCCCTCCCGGCGGGTTCGCGGCAAGCAACACGGACAAACGCATGGAGGATCTTCTCATGCACCCGAGGCGCTCCATCCTGGTCGCGCTTGCGCTGGCCGTGATCGTCCTCGCCTGGCTGCCCCCGGCCCACGCCCAGGCGAACATCACCGGCACAATCCGCGGCGGCGTGACCGACGACACCGGCAATTTCCTTCCGGGGGCCACGGTCGAGCTCGCCAGCGCCGCGCTCGGCAGCGCGACCCGAAGCGCGATCACGAATGCCGAGGGGAACTTCACGATCAACGGACTTCCGGTTGGCGTCTACAGCATGACCGTGACGATGATCGGCTACAGACCCGTGGAGTTCGTGCAGATCGTCGTCAACCCCGACGAAAGCCGTGTGTTCGACATCAAGCTGCCCGAGGGGTTGAGCGAGAAGATCACCGTCCAGGCGGAGCGGCCCGTGGTCGACACCAGCAACACCTCCTCCAAGGAGGTCGTCGACGCCACCTACGTCAACAGGCTGCCGCTGATCTCGCGGCGCTATCAGCAGATTCTGACCCTCTTCCCGGGAGTCAGCAACGACCAGGGATTCACCGTGGCCCAGTTCCACGTCAACGGCGGCCGCATAACACAGAACGGCTTCCGGCTCGACGGGGCCACGATCAACGACTTCACGACCGGAACGTTCGGTCTCAACGTGAACCAGAACTCGATCGAACGGTTCGAGATGAACACATCGGGCTTCCAGCCCGAGTACGGCGAGAACTCCGGCGGGATCGCGAACATCATTACCAAGTCGGGCACCAACAGCTACGAGATGCTCTACAGCGGCTTCTTCCGCAGCGACTCGTGGGGCTCCGGGATTCAGGGGTTCAACGACCTGATCGCCAACGCGGACAGCGACGGCAACCTCTCGAACAACAATAACCCGAGGCCGGAGACGCAGCAGTGGCAGGAGCTCGCTTTCTCGGGCCCGCTGATCAAGAACAAACTCTGGTTCGCCTCCTCCTTCCAGTACTGGCAGGAGGACATCGGCTCGGTGTTCAACGAGTCGGTGCGTCAGGGTGACCGGTACCACGGTCAGTTCAAGATGACGTGGCAGGTGAACCCGGACAACACCCTGGTCACCAACTTCGCCACCGACCCGTCATTCTTCAAGAGCGTCATCACCGATGCCCGCTATGCAAAGGGAACCAACTACGACCAGAACCAGAGCGGGTACTTCCTGCAGTTTCGCGACACGCAGACGATCAGCCCGAACGCTTTCCTGGAGAGCCAGGTTTTCCTTCATCACCAGTACCTGACGGCCCGCCCGACGAACGATTCCCTCGGCCCGTTCGAGATAGTCTTCAATCCCGGACAGCCGCTGTTGTTTGAGGGGAGCTATCCGAGCGACCAGGACCGGAGCACCAATCGGCTCCGTCTCAGCTCGGCGCTCACCATCCAGAAGGGGACCCATCGTGTAAAGACCGGGTTCGATTACTCCTTCATGGACTATACGGGGACGTACCGCTCCGAGGACGTCACCCTGAACTTCGACTCCTATGTTGCGGGATACGGCCCCGGCTCGACGCTGCGCTACACCTATGATTACCGCAACCCGGAGGTGACGGACCGGCGCGACACGGAGGCGGATGCCTTCATCCAGGACACCTGGGTCATCGACGAGCACTGGACCGTCGAGGGGGGCGTGCGCTGGGATCACCAGAGCATCATCGGGGAGAACAACTTCGCGCCCCGCATGGGCGTGGCGTACGACCCGCAGGGGAAGGGCAAGTCCAAGGTGTACGCGAACTACGGGCGTTTCTACGACAATGTCTTCACCAACTTCGTGGACTTCCTGAACACCGACGGATACACGGTGTCGTATTCCCTGTACGACGCCGGATCGGCTACGACCACGTCCGGGACCATCTACAACTACGACTACGCCGTCGACGGCAAGCTGAAAACCCCGTACAAGGACTCCTGGACCCTCGGCTTCGAGCAGGAGATCCCGTGGAACCTGAGAGTCGGGGTGAGCACCACCCAGTGGAAGGGGAGAAACCAGCTCCGCTCGACGTACACGACCGACCTGAGCACTGTCCCCTCCAGCGTCAAGCTCGATCCCGCGGCCAACGCGGCGATCATTCTCGACAGCAAGGGAGAGTCGGAGTACTCCGACGTCAAGCTCTCGGTCCGCAAGCCGTTCAGCCACAGGTTCGAGCTCATCGGATCGTACACACGCTCCCGCGTCATCGGGGACGCCTCCGAAGACTTCGGCTTCGAGAACCGTGCGGACAGGAAATCCCTTCAGGTGACGCGTCTCGACTACGATCGCCCGGACGTGATCAACCTCTCGGCCTTCGGCAATCTGCCGATGGGCATGGAGATCACCGGCATCTTCCGCTACCAGTCGGGCCGTCTCTACAGCCCGATCATCTACAGCGGCGGCCAGGCGCTGATCGATACGGCCCACGGCGGGAAGAACTCCGAACGGATGCCGCCCGTGCGGTCGCTGGATCTCTCCCTCTCCAAGCGGTTCGAGCTGGGCAGATCGCAGATGAAGCTGACGGCGCAGGTGTTCAATCTCACGAACGAGCTCAACGTCATCGACGTGGAGAGGACGACGACCGCCAGCACGTATCGCGGACCGGTCGATATCGACTTCGG
This sequence comes from uncultured Acidobacteriota bacterium, assembly GCA_963806495.1. Classification (GTDB taxonomy): domain Bacteria; phylum Acidobacteriota; class Polarisedimenticolia; order JACPZX01; family DASXTC01; genus CAWDYA01. The sequence goes on from CAWDYA010000002.1 coordinate 273,718, forward strand.
CCGGATCGTCCAGTTCGGAGTCGAGTTCCGCTACTAGGTCGGGAGAGGAGCGCCGTCGCGGCGCTCGAAAATCACAGGATTCCGCCGGGGCGCCCGGGAGGCGCTCCGGCGGCGCTCGGATGAGTGACGGATCTCAGTCTCTCCCCGCCAGGGGGCGGAGGATCACGGCATGATGTCTCGGTGGAGGCGGATGGCGCAGGCGGTGCTCGTGTGCGTCGTCCTGGTCACGGAACTCGTCCCGGCGTTCTCGCACTCGCCCGTGACCGTGGTCGCGGTCCTGAGCCGCGACGTCGCGCCCTACAGGGAGGCGCTGCGCGGCTTCGAGGAGGTGCTGAAGGGCTCGGGGCGTGCCTACCGGGTGAGCGAAATCGCGATGGACACGACGCGCCTCGATGAGGACGGGCTGGTCGCGAAGCTGAGGGATCGCCATCCCGACCTGATCCTGACGGTCGGCAGCACCGCCACCAGAGTCATCGTGGAGCGCGTCCATGACATTCCGGTGGTCTTCTCGCTCGTCCTCCCGTCCTCCGGAAACGGGACGCTGGAAGGGTTGATGCAGTCCCGGGAGAACGTCACGGGCGCGTCGATGGAGATACCCTACGAAACGCAGTTCGCCAAGCTGAAGGAGGTTCTGCCCTTCGCGAAGAGGCTCGGCGTCCTGTACGACCCGCAGGTCACCGGCCCGATCGTCGACTCGGCCGCCCAGACGGCACGGGGCATGGGGCTCGAGCTGGTGTCGATCCCGGTGTCGACGGCGTCGGAGGTGATCGCGGGTGCGGAGACCCTGGCAGGTCAGGTCGACGTGATCTGGTCCGTGGCCGACAGCACGGTCTTCTCACCACAGGGGCTGCGTCAGATGCTCCTCGTGACGCTGCGCAAGCGCGTCCCGTTCGTCGGGTTGTCGCCGTCTTTCGTCAAGGCGGGCGCGCTGCTGGCCTTCTCGGTGGACTACGAGGACGTCGGCCGCCAGTCGGGCGAGTCGGCCATGAGGATCCTCTCGGGCGAGGAGCCCGCGAAGATCCCGATGACGGTCCCGCGGAGCGTCTCGCTTTCCGTGAACATGAACACGGCCAAGCAGATCCAGGTGCGAATCCAGGACGATATCAAGGACAAGGCCGAGCTCTTCTTCTAGGGCGCGCGGCGGGACATCATGCTGAGAGTGAGCCTGGCGGTCAGATTCATCGTCTTCATCTCGCTGCTGGTCCTCGTCACATCGATCTCGCTCGGCGTGTTCGCCGTCTTCCATCTCGCCAGGGACCACGACGAGCAGGTGCGCGAGCAGGGCATCTCCCTCGTCCGCAACTTCGCGCACAATGCCGAACTCGGAGTCCTCACTCGCAACAGCGACATGCTCGGCGAGCTGGGCGCGGGGCTCTTCCAGGTCAACGAGGTCATCTCGGTCGCGGTCGTCGATGTCGATGGCATCCCGCTGCTGGACGAGAGGCGTGGCGAGCGGAGGGAAGCGGATCTCAGGGCCCTGCCTGCGTCGAAGGCGGTCCTCGCAGGGGCGAACGAGGTGCGGATCGTGCCGTTCGCTTCGGCCGGCACACAGCACACCGAGGCGTACGAGTTCTCGTATCCAGTCGTCACGAGAAGGGACGACACGACAAACGAGGAGCTCGGTTTCCTGCTCGAGCAGGACAGGCAGCGTGGCGGCAAACTCGAGACGATCGGCTACGCGCGCGTCATGATCTCGCTGGTCAGGGCGCGGCGCGCCATTCTGCAGCTCGAGTGGGCCTTCGGTCTTCTCACATTCCTGGTGATCGCCGTTGCGATCCTCCTGACGGTCATGCTGGTCAACCGGATGGTCGCTCCCCTCAAGGCGCTGGCGGATGCGACGGTCCGGATTGCGGGCGGGAGCCTGGACGAGACGGTCCCCGAGGGAGGCACGGACGAGATAGGTCAGCTCGCGACCTCGTTCAACCAGATGACAACCGAGCTCAAGCGGTCGCGGCGCGACCTGGAGATGTACAGCGCCGACCTCGAGAACCAGGTCCGGCTCAGGACCCGCGAGCTGGAGGATGCGCAGAACCAGCTCGTACAGGCGGAGAAGATGTCGGCGGTCGGTCTTCTGGTGTCGGGGGTGGCCCACGAGCTGAACAACCCGCTCGCCGGCGTGGTCGGCTACTCGCAGCTCCTGCTCAAGGCGGATACCGATGATCGGGTGCGCCGCGGACTGGAGAAGATCGCGCGCGAGGCGGAGCGTTGCAAGAAGATCGTGCAGAATCTCCAGACGTTCGCGCGAAAGCACGCACCACAGAAGGACTACGTCGGGGTCAACGGCATCCTGGAGAGCACGCTGGAGCTGCGCTCCTACCAGCTCAAGGTGGACAACATCGAGATAGTGCATGACCTGGATCCCGAGCTGCCCAAGACAATGGCCGACTTCCATCAGCTCCAGCAGGTCTTTCTCAACATCATCATAAACGCGCACCAGGCGATCACATCGCGCGGCCGGGGTGGACGTCTCACGCTGCGCAGCCGCCGGCGGGATGATGACATCGTCGTCGAGCTGCAGGACGACGGACCCGGCATCCCGCCGGACGTCGTGGGCCGCGTCTTCGACCCGTTCTTCACGACCAAGGAGGTGGGGCAGGGGACCGGTCTGGGCCTGTCGATCTGCTACGGGATCATCCAGGAGCACCACGGTTCGGTCTCCGCGCGCAACGCGCCGGAGGGCGGGGCGGTCTTCACGGTCGAGCTGCCGATCATCGAGCCGAAAGAGCGCGTACACTCCGACGACACCCCCGCTGAGACGCCCGACGTGGCTCCCTCCCCGGGACGCAACATCCTGGTGGTGGACGACGAGCTCGCGATCATCGACATCCTCTACCAGGTGCTGCGCGCCGAGGGGCACCGCGTGGACACGGCCCTCAACGGCACCGTGGCCCTCAAGAAGATCCAGAAGGAACGCTACGACCTGATCATCTCCGATCTCAAGATGCCGGGGATGGGAGGCAAGGAGCTGTTCGAGAAGATCCGCGAGATCGATCTCGACCTGGCGCGCCGCGTCATCTTCAGCACCGGGGACGTGGTGAGCGTCGACACGAGGGAGTTCCTGCAGAAGAGTGGCAACAACTTCCTGCAGAAGCCGTTCGAGATCGAGACCATACGCAAGGTGGTCCAGTCGGTGCTGGTGACCACCGCCACGTGAGGCGCCGGGCGGCAGGGCGCGGGGGCGTCGCGGCTCCGGCCGGCTGTGCTAGAGTTCCCGCGCGATGAAGCGTCCCGTACGCACCCTCCTCGCTCTGGCCCTGCCGGCCGCCGGGCTCATCCTCGCGGCCGTCCTGTGCGTCGCCCGCGTGCCCGAGGGTGCGATTGGGGTCGCCGGGGCCGGCATCTCGCGGCGGGTCCTCAGTCCCGGCCTCCATGTCGTCTCCCCGTTCGATGGCGTCGATGTCTACCCGATGACTCCCGAGAGCCTCGCACGCCGCGCGACGCTGCTCACCTCCGAAGGGGCCCGGATACCGATCGACTACCGCCTCACGGTGGCGGTGGACCCGTCCCGCGCGGAGCATCTGCCCGCACGGGCGCACGCGGGTGAACCCGGCCCGGCGTTCGCGGAGGATATCGCCTCTCTCGTGGAGGGGATTCTGGCCGCACCGGCCGCAGGAGGCGCCGAGCCGCCCGATCCTTCGTCACGTCTGGGCGACGCGCTCTCGTCTCGCGGGCTCACGGTGATGGATCTGACCCTGACACCGGCCACGGAGGCGACCGCTCCGGCCGGCCCCGGCGATGCGGTGCCGGCGGCGGCGCGACTGGACCACCCGATCGTGCTGATCGGTCTGGACGGAGCCGACTGGCAGATCATCGACCCGCTCATCGCGAAGGGGCGGTTGCCGAACATTGCCGCGCTGGCGTCCCGCTCCAAGCGGGGATCGATGCGGTCCTTCGAGCCGATCCTCTCGCCGTTGCTCTGGACCACCGTGGCCACCGGCAAGTCGCCCGACGAGCACGGAATCATCGATTTTCTGCTGCCCGATCCCGCCACCGGCCGGCGGCTGCCGATCACCTCGCGGGCCCGCAAGGTGGAGGCGCTGTGGAACATCTTCTCGGAGCGTGGGCTGACCTCGGACGTGATCGCCTGGTGGGCTTCCTGGCCGGCAGAGCGGATCCGGGGGCGGATCGTCTCGGACCGGGTAGCCTACTCGCTTTTCGACGTCGCCCAGGCCGGAGAAGGGCTCACCTGGCCAGCTGCGCTGATGGACGAGATCCGGCCGGACCTGGTGGATGATTCCGCGATCCGGTACGAGGACCTCTCGCGATTCCTCGATATCAGCCGCTCCGACTTCGACGCCGCGCGTGCCCGCGTCGGGCGGGATCCATCGCTGGCAACGCACGATCCCATCACTCACCTCGCACGGATACTAGCCTCCACCCGGACCTATCACCGGATCGCCTTGCGCCTGCTCGACGACGGGCAGCCGGATCTGTTCGCCGTCTACTATCAGGGGATCGACGAGGTGTCGCACCGGTTCGCCCACTTCATGCCGCCGAAGATGGCGATGGTGAACGAGCGCGACTTCGAACGCTACCATCGGGCGGTCGAGGCGTTCTACATCTACCAGGACGAGCTGCTCGGCCAGCTCCTCGCAAAGATCTCTCCCCGTTCCACGATCGTCGTGCTGTCGGATCACGGCTTCATGAGCGGCTCCGAGAGGCCCACGGACGGTCCTGCGGACATCGAGGGCAAGCCGGGGAAGTGGCATCGCCTGTATGGCATCGTGATGGTCGCAGGAGAAGGGATTGCCCCCGGCCGCTTCGACACGGCCACCCTGTACGACATCACTCCCACGGTGCTCTCGCTGGCGGGTCTGCCGCTGGCCGAGGACATGCGCGGCAAGCCGCTGCTGCGGCGGTCCGGTCGGGCGGGCACCGTCACCGCGCGCGTCCCGACGTACGAGCAGACGCGAGCCGCGGCATCGGCTGCGGAGGGCGCCGCGGCGGAGCCGTCCGCGGCCGACGAGGAGCTGCTGCGCAATCTGGCTTCGCTCGGCTACATCAGCGCCTCGGAGGTCGCCCCCCGCGAGGCCTCCCTTCGCGCTCCCTCGGCGGGCACCGTCACCAGCCACACGAACATGGCGGCGCTGCTGATGCAGAAGGGGGATCTCGGCGGCGCCGAGAGCGAGGTGCGCCAGGCGCTCGCGCTCAGGCCGGCCTGGTTCCCGGCGCTGATGACCCTCGGCCAGATCCTCGTCCGGCAGGGCCGGGTGGACGAAGCGCTCGACGCGACGCGCCGGGCGGTGGCGGGCAGTGACGACGCGGAGCAGAGCGCCTACGTCCAGCTCGCGCTGCTGGCGGCCCGGGCCGGAGAGCGACCGCAGGCGATCAACTTCCTCCACGCGCTTGAGGCAAAGCGGCCGAAGGCGGACGGGATCGAGACGGCGCTCGGCGTCCTGGCGATGGATGCGGGCTCGCCTCAGGAAGCGGAGGCGCACTACCGGGCCGCCCTCGCTCTCGACCCGACTTCGACCGATGCGATGGGGCGGCTCTTCACGCTGTACCGAGGCCGGGGGCGTGAGGCCGACCTTCAGGGATCGATCCTGGCCGCGCTGGCGGTCAACGAGCGGTCGGTGATGCATCACAACTGGCTCGGTCTGATCCTCATGCAGCGCGGCGATGCCGCCGGTGCGGAGAGGGAATTCCGCCGCGCGCTCGCGCTCGCGCCCGACTTCGGCGGCACCATGGCCAACCTGGGGTCGCTTTACGGAAGGACGGGCAGGCTGGACGAGGCGGTCACGGTCCTGCGGCGGGCCCTGCGCATCGAGCCGCGCAATCTCGAGGCGCAGGTCAACCTCGGCGCCGCCCTGGCGAAGCTGGGACGGCTCGACGAGGCGATCGAGAGTCTGGAGGCGGCACGCCGGATGGGGATGGAATCGGTCGATCTGCTCAACGCCGTCGGGCTGGCCTACGCCCAGAGCGGCCGGAAGCAGGAGGCGATCGGAGCGCTCGGCAAGTCGCTCACCTTGTCCCCGGACCAGCCGCAGGTCCGGGCGCTCCTGTCGGAGCTGAAGAAGCCGTCGTGACGAGCGTGCCGGGAACGGGAAGAAAACGCCCGTAGTGCGCCCAGGCCGACGGCTGACGATCCATGACGAATCGCCGGAAGCCCGACCAGTGATCGTGGTACTGCCGGGCGGCCTCGGCCCGCTCCTTCGGCATCAGCTCTCCGTACACCCCTTCGGCGGCGCGCCTCAGGGTGTATCCCCAGGCGAGCGCCTCGTAGTAGTCGGTGTCCGCACGCACCTGTCCGAACCCCACCACCGGCGCCCCGGAGGCGTGGGCGAGATGCAGGGCGTGGAAATACTCGTGGTCGGTCAGCAGCAGACGCCACGCGTGGCTTCGCCACGGTTCGAAGGTGTCGGCGTAGATGATCAGGTCGTTGCGGACGCCGCGGCCGGCGACCGGGCCGTCATCCGGATCCACCGGGTCGCGGCCGCCGTGTCTCACCAGGCCGGCGTACAGGGTGGCGGGCCTCAGCCGGGAGACTCCGTATCGCACGCCGCCGATGTAGTCCCGGTACTCCGGGTGGAGCGTGGCGAGCAGGCCGGCCACCTGCTCGGGCGTCAGGGCGGGGCCCTCGGCCGCGACGGGACCGGCCAGGCACAGGAGCACGGCGAGCAGGATCGATTTCCGCAATACGGGATGCGCCACCATGGATCCCCCCGGATCCGGTCGCCGGCGAGAGGGGCGCCGACCCCGGAATGGTACGGCAAAAGACCATCCCGACAAGCTGAATCCGCGGGGAAACGCCCTGTTCACGGAAGGTACGTTTCTTCCGGGCCGCCGCCGGGCCCGCGCAGTAGCGTGACGCCTACCTCGATCCCCCAGTCCTCGCTCGCCGAGGTCAGACCGCGGCTCAGCGCGACGTGCACCGGCAGAGAAAAGGGGAGGATCACACCGGTCCGAACGGACCGGAAGTCGTTTCCGAACCGCGACGCCGCCGTGCCCGTCACCTCGGCGAACCAGGTGGCGGAGCCGGAGGGTTTCCAGCCGGTCCATGCCGCCGCCCCGAAGACGAGGACGTCGTCCTGGACGGCCGCTTCGGTCGGCGTGCCGAGGATGCCGAGTCCGGCATGGGAGGCCCAGCCGAACCGGGCGCCCTGCCTGCCGACCGCCCCGACGAAGAAGAGGTCCGTCTCGTCGGTGCCGAGCCTCCGGTCGTTGGGCGCATTCGGCAGCTTGACGGCGAACTGCAGGGCCGAGGTGATACCCCGTCCCGGAAGCTGCCAGGTGAACGACAGGCGCGCGTCCTCCACGCCGGTCTCCCGCAGACCGCCCTCCTCGTCGAAGCTCTGCACTCCGAATTGGAGACGCACCTCACCGCCGCCGCCCAGGCCAAGCGTGGCGTCGACGAGCGAGAGGCGCCACTCGTCACGGGTGAAGCCCGGCTCGCCGGTGTAGAAGGGAGGATGCGCGCCGAAACGTCGCGTCAGATCGCCGCCCGCCTCGAGGGAGCCTCTTTCGATCGACCAGGGCAGCACCGTCTCGAAGGGATGCTGGGGCGGCGGACCGGCGAGGACCGGCAGCGTCGCCGCGAACATCCCGATTGCCAGTCCGGGACGTGAGGCGTCGGATGGTGGCTCTCATCCCTGGATCTCCCTTCGAGAAGAGTGGCATTATACGCAAATGCTGGAAGGATCCTGCCCCCCATCCCGACCCCCTTCGTTGGCGGCGCGATCGCACCGTCGCTGCTGGCGGAGAACATCGCACGTTGGAACCAGCTCCCGCTGGACGGATACGTGGTTCTCGGCTCCAACGGTGAGGCGCCGCTGCTGGACGACCATGAAAGGCAGGCGGTGATCCGGGCGGCGTACGATGCGATCCCGCTGGAGCGAGCGATGATCGTGGGCGCGGGGAGGGAGTCGACCGGCGCCACCATCCGCTGCGTGCGGGAGGCGTTCGATCTGGGAGCCGACGCCGTGCTGGTGGGCGTGCCGTCCTACTACAAGCCCGCGATGACGGACGATGTCCTCTACGAACACTACGCGCGTGTGGCCGAGGCGTCACCGGGCCCGGTCCTTCTGTACAGCGTTCCCGTCTTCACCGGTCTGCCCGTCAGCGCCGATCTGTTCCTGCGATTGCTCGCGCACGAGAAGGTGGTCGGCATCAAGGACTCCGCGGGAGACATATCCGGATTGCGGGCGTTGCTCGAGCACGGGCGCCGCGCGGGACGGCCCGTGTCGGTGCTGGTGGGTTCCTCGCGCGTCCTGGCCCCGGGGATGTCCGAGGGGGCCGCGGGGGGCGTGCTCGCGGTCGGTTGCGTCGCTCCGGCCCTCTGCGCCTCGGTGATGAAGGCGGCACGGGAAGGACGCGCCGCGGACGCGGAGGCGGACACCCGTGCGCTCTCCGCGCTCGCCGAGGCGGTGACCCGCCGGCACGGGATCGCGGGCCTGAAGGCGGCGCTGGATTCGATCCACTTCTTCGGGGGCGATCCTCGGCCACCGCTGAGGCCCGCCGGGCCCGAGGCCCGGGCCGAGATCGCGGGGCTGATGCGGCAGATCGGGCTTTTGACCTGAAGGGGGCGCCACCGGTGCGGATCGAAAAAGCTGCCATCGCGGCTCTCGGCCTGCTCCTCGCAACGGCCGCGCACCCCGCACCCGCCGTGGTTCCGGCGGGTGGCTTCTCGATCGTGGCCCGCGACGCCGCGACGGGTGATCTGGGAGTGGCCCTGGCCTCCCGCGCGCCGGCAGCCGGCGCCCACGTGGCCTGGGTCCGCGCCGGCGTGGGCGCCGCGGCCGTGTCCGGGACGCCCGCCGGGGACATCGGAGAGCGTCTTCTGGATCTGCTGGAGCAGGGTATCGCGCCGCGCGAGACGCTGACTCGTCTTCTCGATGCCGATCTTCGGCCCGAGCGGCGTCAGATCGGCGTCGTGGATGCCGCCGGAGTCTCCGCCACGCACACGGGACGGGAGACGACTGCCTGGTCGGGGGCGATCGAAGAATCGGGGTTCAGCGTGCAGGGCAATCGGCTCGCGGGGCGCGGGACACTGGAGGCGATGGCGACGTCGTTCCGGTCGACCGATGGGGTCGGTCTGACCCTCGAGGAGAGGCTGCTGCGGGCGCTGGAGGCGGGAGGGGACGCCGAGGGGGATCACGGCGATCTGCGCAGCGCCGCGCTGCGGGTCGGGTCAGGCGATGCACAGCGGTCCGAGGGCCCGGCGCGCGATCTGAGGGTCGATGACGCCGACGCGCCGATTCGCGAGCTTCGGCGGATCCACGACAGATTGACGGGCGTGCTCGGGTACCGGCGGCTGGGACAGCCGGCAGGACATGACGTGGTCGAGCTTCAGCGCCTGCTGCGGGCCGCGGGAGTCTACACGGGCGAACCGAGCGGCGTGTACGACGATGCGACCGTCGCGGCGGTGGAGGCGTTCCGGAGGGCGCACGGCATGGACACGGGTCCGGCCGCGACGACGAGGGGCCTGGCGGACGCGGAGCTGATACGGAGGCTGCGCGAGGCGCTGCACCCGGCGGCCGGCACGCGGGAAGGCGAGGCGCCCGGGGGGAAGCCATGAAGGCCCTCGTTATCGGCGGGTCGCGTTACATCGGCAGGCGTCTCGCCGGCGAGCTGGCTCAGGCGGGTCATCGTGTCACTCTGTACAACCGGGGGCGCGCCGAGGACGGGCTGGGCTCCGCGGTCGAGCGGCTCGTCGGCGATTGACGCTCCGCCGGGGATTTGGCCTCTGCGCTCGGGAGCCGTTCGTTCGACGTCGTGTACGACTTTCTCGCCTTCGATGCGAGCGACGCGCGGCTGGCGGTCCGGGCGCTCTCGGGCCGGGCGGGCCGCTTCGTGCACATCAGCACCTGCTCGGTCTACTGGTGCACGGGCGATTTCCCCTGTCCGGTGCCGGAGGAGGACTTCGACAGACTCTCCGACTTCGAGGAGCGGCCCTCAAGCATCGAGTACGCCTACGGCTACGCCAAGAGGAAGGCGGAGGAGGCGCTGTTCACCGCCTGTCGCGAGACCGGCTTCCCCGTCACCGCCATCCGGATGCCTATCGTGGCGGGGGAGGACGACTACACGCGGCGCTACGCCTCGTACTGCCTGCGCGTGAGTGACGGCCGGCCGATGATCCTGCCCGACGGCGGCTTCGCTCCCTTCCGCCACGTCTACGTAGGTGACGTGACGCGCGCGCTCGCCGGGCTGCCATCCCTGCCCGGAGTCGTCGGACAGGCGTACAACCTGGCGTGCGATGAGATCCTCTCGGTGAGAATGGTGGTCGAAGGGATCACCGGCCTGCTCGGACGCCGTCCGGACCTGGTCGAAATACCCTCGGCGGTGCTCGACGAGATCATGCCGCGCGACGCCGCGGCGGGCTTCTCTCCTCTGAGCCAGCGCGCCGCGCAGGTACCGGCGATCCACAAGGCGCGGCGCGACCTGGGCTGGTCCCCGACGCCGTTTCCGATCTGGCTGGAGCGGGCGGTGCGGTGGGCCGTCGATGCGAGCGGGTCGTGGCCGGAGCCTCCCGCGGCGTACGCGTGGCGTGCGATGGAGCTCGAGGCGATCGCTTTGTTCCGCAGGTCGGCGCTCAGGCCCGGCGAGTCGGGCGGGACATCCTCGGAGCGCCCAGTATGATCCGCATGGCGGTCAGGAACCGGGCCACGTTCTCGGGCCGGGCCGAGTAGCCCATCAGCCCGACCCGCCAGACGCGCCCCGCGAGCGGGCCGAGACCCCCTCCGATCTCGATGTTGTGCTCGGACAGCAGCCGGCCCCGCACGGTCCTGTCGTCCACCCCGTCGGGGATCCGCAGCACGTTGAGCACGGGCAGCCGGTGTTTCTCCTCCACCATGAATGACAGCCCCAGCCCCTCGATCCCGCGGGCAAGCTGCTGGTGCACCTGCAGGTGGCGGGCGAATCGCGCCTCGAGCCCTTCCTCGAGAAGAAGACGCAGCGCCTCCCTGAGTCCGTAGACGGCGTTGATGGGAGCCGTGTGATGGTAGGCACGTTCGCGGCCCCAGTACTTTCCGAGCAGCGTGAGGTCCAGGTTGAAGGAGACGGACGGCTCACCACGCCCGGCGATCGAGGCCGCTGCACGCGGCCCCGCGGTCAGGGGCGCCAGCCCGGGCGGCGCCCCCACGCACTTCTGGGTGCCGCTGTAGCAGACGTCGATCCCCTCGCCGCCGGCGGCGCCGTCCACATCGAGCGGCACGCCTCCCAGCGACGTCACCGCGTCGACCAGCACGAGGGCCCCGGCCGCGTGCGCCAGCCGGACGATGTCGTCGAGTGGCTGGAGCACCCCGGTCGAGGTCTCGGCGTGCACGATGGCCGCCGCGCGGACCGGGCCGCCCGCCTTCCTGAGGGCCGCCTCGATCGCGGCCGGATCGATCGGGCGTCCCCCACTCCGACTCCACGAGGATCGCCTCACCCCCGCAACGCCGGACCATGTCGGCCATCCGGGCGCCGAAATAGCCCGCCACCCCCACGACGACCCGGTCACCCGGTCGCACGACATTGGTGATTGCCGCTTCCATTCCGGCGGTGCCCGTCCCGGATACGGCGAGGGTGAGCGGGCTGGAGGTTCGGAACAACTCCTGGAGCATCCGGCGCACCTCGTCCATCATCACGAGGAAGGCCGGGTCGAGATGCCCCACCGGGGCGTGTGACATCGCGGTGAGGACCGCGGGCGGGACGGCGCTCGGTCCGGGGCCCATCAGGAGCCTCGGGGGGACGCGCAGCGGCTGGAACGATTCCGTCATGGGGCACTCCCGTGTGGACCGATCGGTTGAAGCGTCGATTATATAATGCCGTCCATGAAGCATGAAACCGGCACGACTCCCTCCTGCACGAGGCTCCCCGATGGCACCGCGGTGTACGTGGTGGGAGCCCTCGCGCCGCCGGTGCGGCTCGACCTGTTCCTCAGGCAGCGGATCCCGAAGCTCTCGCGCCGCCGCATCCAGGACGCGATCCTGACGCGTGTGGCCGCGCCGGGTCACGGAAGACCCCGGCCGGCGACGATCCTCAGGGCGGGGGACCGGGTGATCGTAAGCCCCGCTCCCTTGCCCGACGAGGATGAGCCGGACATACGGGTGCCGATCCTCCACCGGGACGACGCGATCCTGGTGATCGACAAGCCCGCGGGCGTGCTCGCACATCCCTCCAACCACGTGCGCAAGCTGTCGGTGACCCATCTGCTGCAGCGCGAGATGGGCGGCCCCGTGAATCTGGTGCATCGGCTGGATCGCGAGACGAGCGGGCTGATGGTCGTCGCGCGATCCGCCTCGTCGGCGCGCGCGCTGAGCGGCCAGCTCGCGCGCGAGACGCCGGGCGTGTCGAAAGAGTATCTCGCGGTCGTCTTCGGCGAGATGGAGGAGGAGGAGACGACGATCGATCTGCCGATCGGCCGGGCGATCCGCTCGGCGGTCTACGTCAAGCGTGGAGTCAACCAGGAGCAGGGGCGGCGTTCGCTGACGCACGTGCGGGTCGAGTCGCGCGGCGGCGGGTTCAGTCTGGTCCGCCTGCGTCTGGCCACCGGTCGCCGGCACCAGATCCGGGTCCATCTCGCCGCCGTCGGACATCCCGTGGTGGGCGACAAGCTGTACGGCCCGGCGGAATCCCACTATCTGCGATTCATCCGCACCGGGCTCGACGACCGGATGCGAAGGGAGCTCCTGGCGGACAGACACCTGCTGCACGCCTCGCGTCTGGTCTTCGCGCATCCTGAAGACGGCCGGAGCCTCGCCTTCGATTCGGCCCCGGCCCCCGACATGCGCGGGTTCATGCTGCGGGCAGGTCTCGTCGACGGCACGGGGCGGCGGGCGGTCTGACCGCCGCGGACCGGATCACGACAAGGAGGGCTCCATGGAGCATCGCATCGACACACGAGGCGTCCGCGGGATCGTCTTCGACCTCGACGGGACGCTGATCGACTCGTACGAGGCGATCGCTGAGAGCCTCAGCCATGCGATGACGGCGCTCGGATACCCCGCGGTGCCGCTCGCGAAGGTGCGTCGTCTTGTCGGCCGGGGTCTCGAGAGCCTCATCGATCGTGCGATCCGTCAGGTCGCCCCGTCCGACGAGCCCGATGCGTCGAGGATCGACGAAGCGGTGCGGCTGTTCCGCGAGCGGTACGACGCCATCTGCGTGGAAAGGACAAGCTTGCTCCCCGGAGCGGAGGCGACACTGGCCGCGCTGAGGACGCGCGGGTACCGCCTCAGCGTGGCCACGAACAAACCATCCTACTTCGCCGTGCGTCTTCTCGACGGTCTGGGTGTCGGGCGGTTCCTGGACAAGGTCATGGGGCCGGACCTGGTGAGCCGCCCGAAGCCCGATCCCGAGATGGTCCACGCCGCACTCGGCGCGATGGGCCTGGATCCGGCCACGGCGCTGTATGTCGGGGACATGCCGATCGACGTGCAGACGGCGCGCGCCGCCGGGCTGAAGGTGATCGTGCTTCCGACCGGGTCGAGCGACCGCGACGAGCTGGCCTCGTCGGGAGCCGACCTCGTGCTCGAACGCCTCTCCGATCTGCTCGACTTGCTGCCGGGCGCTTGCTAGGATCCCCTATATCCCGAGCGTGGACTGGTGAAGGAGGGACCCCACATGCCCGTGTACGACTTCAAGTGCACCGAGTGCAAGAAGAAGTTCAGCCTGACCTTCAGCATCGCGGAGCGCTCGCGAGCCCGGATCAAGTGCCCCAAGTGCTCCAGCCGGAAGGTCGAGCAGCAGTACTCGATGATCTACGCCGTCACGTCGAAGAAATCCTGAGCCGAGCGCGATCCGGGCCGCCGTCATGAGGCGCACGGTCATCCGGGGCGGCACGGTGGTGGACGGCACCGGCGCGCCGGCGCAGCGGCTGGATCTGGTGATCGAGGCCGATCGGGTGGCCGATCTGATCCCGCCTGGCGCCGGGCTCGCCGGTGTCTCCGATGCCGACCAGTCGATCGACGCCGCAGGCCGTGTCGTTTGTCCCGGCTTCATCGATATCCACTCGCACGGCGATCTGATCTTCACGCTTCCTCCCGCCCCCCAGCGCGCGCTGATGGCCGGCCGTATCGCGCAGGGGATCACCACCGAGATCGTCGGCAACTGCGGGCTGGGCGTCTTCCCGTGCCCCGAGACGGCCGTACCCGTGCTGCGCGCCGTGGTGGGATGGATGACCCCGCCGGACTGCGCCGGCTGGCCCGGGGGCGGCTGGTCGGACCTGGCCGGCTATCTCGACCGTCTCGAGCGGGACGGCGTCTGGGTGAACGTCGGGGCGCTGCAGCCACACGGCCCCCTGCGAATCGCGGCGGCCGGACTCGCACGGGCCACAACCGGCCCGGACGCCGCGGCCGCGATGGCGAGGCACCTCCAGGAGGCGCTCGACGCGGGCGCCTTCGGGCTGAGCACCGGGCTGATCTATCCGCCCGGCATCTTCACGACCCCGGACGAGATCGTCGCGCTCGCGTCGATTGTGGGGCGGCGGGCCGGAGGCGGTGGCTTCGTGGCGAGCCACATCCGCGGTTCGAGCGAGACCCTGCTGCCGGCGGTCGAGGAACTGCTCGAGACGGGGCGCCGGGCGGGTGTACGCGTCCAGCACTCCCATAACGAGGCGGTCGGCCGCGAGCACTGGCCTGGCATCGAGCGCGTCCTCGAGATCGAGACATCGGCGCGTGACGGGGGGCAGCCCCTGGCCTACGACATGTTCCCGTACACCGCGGCGGCCACGATGATGCTCGCCATCTACCCGCCGTGGTCCCTCGAGGGGGGCGTCGGGGCGCTGCTGAAGCGTCTGGAGGATCCCGTCACGCGAGCGGCGATCGGCGACGCGATCGACACGACGGTCCCATCGTGGCCCCCCTGGGTCGAGGGGGGCTGGCCGCACAACCTGGTACGGGCGGTCGGGTGGGACAGGATCACCATCGGCAGCGTCGGCTCGGAGCGGAACCGCGCGGTGGAGGGCATGAGCCTGGCGCAGCTCGGAACCGACAGGAGGACCGACCCGTTCACCGCGATATCGGATCTGATGATCGAGGAGGCGGGGATGGTCTCGCAGATCATCCACGAGGTGTCGGGCGACGAGTCGAGCGAGCAGGGGATCGAGGCGCTCCTCTCGCACCCGGCGGGCGCGATCTGCACCGATGCGAACGATTTCGGCAAGGGGAAGCCCCATCCCGCCGCCTACGGAACGTATCCGACGGTCCTCGGGCGCTATGTCCGGCAACGCCGGCTCATAGGGCTGGAAGAGGCGATCCGCAAGATGACGGGCTACCCGGCCTCCCTGCTGGGGCTCGATGACCGAGGTGTCATCCGGCGCGGCGCATGCGCGGATCTCGTCATCTTCGACCCGGAGACGATCGGGTCCGACGCGACCTTCGACCGGCCGCGACGGCAGGCGCGCGGGATCGAGCGCGTCATCGTCAATGGCGTCACAGTCCACCCCGGCAATGACGCCGGACGGCCGCCGGGCCACGTGCTTCGCCGGCGCGGCTGACTCCTCAGCGCGAGCCGATGGGCGCCACCCAGGATCGCACCTGTCGCGTGTTCCAGGTATCGAGATAGTCGAGCATCCCGGGCGCCTCGAACGGATATCCCTCGCCGGGCGGCGGGGGATAGGCGGTCATGGCGTGATAGGGGAGCGGGTCGATACCCGAGGGACGCGCCGAGTTGATGTCCATGTCCTTGCCGAACCCGTCGGCGTACAGGAGCCAGTCGCGCGTCCACCCTGCCGGAAGCGGGGGAAGACCCGAGGCGGGGAACCGCACCGTGATCTCGTCGCCCGGCCGCGTGATGACATAGCGGTCGTCCACCTCGCGCAGCAGCGGCCGGACGTCGCCGTAACGCGTATAGCCGCCGACGTGCGACATCCAGTGAACCGATTTCTGGTCGCTGGCGTAGTCGTACAGCTCCGGCGGGCGTCCGTCGGGCTCGCTCAGCGCCGGGAACCCGCGGTAGTGCAGGTCGGCCGACATGGCT
Organism: uncultured Acidobacteriota bacterium; assembly: GCA_963806495.1. Classification (GTDB taxonomy): domain Bacteria; phylum Acidobacteriota; class Polarisedimenticolia; order JACPZX01; family DASXTC01; genus CAWDYA01. Next base: position 289,612 of record CAWDYA010000002.1, read on the forward strand.
TCCACCGCGGTGATGGAGGGGGCCGGGGCCATCCTGGTCGCGATCCGCACCTGGTCCCAGAAGATCCTCATGCTGGTCCCGATCCGCACGATCCGCGCGGCCGGTGGCATCACCCCGCCCAGATCGACCGTCATGGTCTTGGGCAACCCGGCAGGGAACCCCATCTGCGGCAGCACCTTCACCCAGCGGCCCTGCCGGGTCGTGTTGCCCAGCGTCACCGTGTCGGGGCCCGGCTGCGATTCGTCGAGCGCTTCGAGATAGGGCGGAACGAGGGTGAGCCCGGCCTGCGCGGCAGCGAGGTTGCTCGTGGAGTCGGCGTAGTCGATCCACCCGTACAGCAGGAGCACGGCGTCGCCGGAGTCGGGAAGCGGGCCGAGGTCGAGCGTCAGCGTGTGGAGCCGGGAATAACCCTTGAACGAGCGGCCGTGCTCCGGTGACATGCCGGACGGCGGCTCGGCGTACACGCGGTCGATCCGGGATACCGCGTCGAGCAGGTCGTGCCCTTCATCGTCCACCGCAGCCTCAGGAAGCCGCGACTCGCCCACGGCGAAGAGCCGGAATGCGGGATGCGGCGGCGCCGGCATCAGCTTCTCGTCCGGGAAGATCTCGACGTCTGCGGGGTGATCGACCGCGAGCAGCCGCGCCCGGTCGAAGTAGATGGTCTCCTCGAGCTGGTTGACCATGCGGACCTCGAGCTGTCCGTCCTTCGGCTGGAGCTGGTCGGCGCGGATCTTCACGTATTCATCGGTGTCCGGGGTGTTGAAGCTGTCGGGCCCTGTCCGGTAGCCGATCGCGGAGCCGCCGAGGAAGTCCGAGACGAAGGCGATCTTCGAGCCGTCCCAGGCGTACAGGATCGGACAGGAGGATCCTTTCCGGTCGAGCTCCTGCACCGGGAAGCTCCTGTCCGATGCCACCTGCACCTCGTCCTGGAGGACGCCTCCCGGCCAGAGCAGGCGCACCGTGTCGACACGCTCGCGCGGTCCGATCCCGAAATGCGGGATCAGCGAGCTTTGCGAGAGATAGCCGCCCCCGTCCGCAACCTCGCTCTTCTGCCAGAGCCTCCCTGCCTTTATCTCGATCTTCGTTCCGATCGCAGGGCGATTGCTGTGAAGCCCGGATGGCTCCACGCGCAGCCAGTGATTCTTGTTGCCGCCGTCGTTGCGGATGATGGTGGGGCGGCCGCCGGCGTTGGAAATGACGAAATCGATGTCTCCATCGAGGTCGAGATCGGCCGTCACGAGTCCGCGGCCGTTGTGTGCGGTCAGCCCGTCGGCACCCGTCAGGCCGCCGGCGTCGATGAAGTGCCCTTCCCCGTCGTTCCGATACACGAACAGCGCCGGGCCGATGTCGCTTCCGTTGACGGTCACCAGATCGAGGTAGCCGTCATTGTCGAAGTCCACGAACGCGATTCCGAACTGGGGCGTGGCGATCTGGCGGGAAATCTGCGAGAGCGCCGGCAGGTCGAGGGCGAAGGCGCCGGCCGATCCGACCCCCTCGCCCGGGGGCTGGCCCAGCACGTTTCTGAAGACCCTCGGAAGCCCCCCGTCCCAGGTGGTCAGCGCGATGTCCATCCAGCCGTCCTTGTCATAGTCGCCCACGGCGAGCCCGAGGGCGAGCGCGGACCCCGGGAGCCCGGATTCGCGCCCGAGGTCGGCAAAGGTGCCGTCACGAAGGTTCGAGTAGATGGTCGTGCCGTCGCCCGGCGACGCGACGGCGAAGTCGATATCGCGATCGTTGTCGAAGTCGGAGAAAACCGCCCCCGTGGCCCGGTGCCCGGCGTGTGCGACTCTCGCCTTGTCGGCCGATTCGACGAACCTGAGCGCGGGCGCCGCGCCGTCGTCGCCCGGGGGTCCGCTGCCGTTGATGAGCAGCAGCGAGTCGCCGCCCGGCCAGCCGGTTGGAAAGGGGGGCGCTCCCGGTGCGGGCGCGAGGAATCCGGCCGCAAAGATATCGAGGTCGCCGTCGTGATCCACGTCGGCCAGCGACACCCCACCGATGAGCCCCTTCGCCTCGATGCCGTCGACCCCCGCGGCGGCGGTCGCGTCGGTGAAAACGCCCTTGCCGTCGTTCGTGAGGATCCTGATACTGCGCTCGGCGCAGAACACCAGGTCCGGATCGCCGTCACCGTCGAGGTCGCCGAAGGCGGCCGACATGCCCGAGCCGCCGAGGAGCGGCTTGCCGTCGGCTCCGGCCAGCTTTCGTTCCTCGAAATGCAGGCCGCCGCGGTTCATGTACAGCGTCGTCCTCGGGTGGGATCCCGCGTCGACGAACAGCAGGTCCTCCTTGCCGTCGCCGTCCACGTCGGCCACAGCGATACCGCCGGACAGGAGGGGCGCGAGAGTTCCGTAGAGAAGATCTTCGGGGCTCTTCGCCAGCGCGCCGCCCGGCTTGCGAAGGAGATCGAGATCACCGGAGGCGTCCTGCTTGAATGTGATGCCGCTGTCCGCGGTGACGTCGGTCAGCGTGACCGCCCCCTTGGCGAGAGGCGGCGTCGGACCGCTGCCGCCGGTGTCCTCCATGGCGTAGGAGTATTTGCCCTGCTCTCCGTAGCGCAGGCCGACGGCGGGCGTAGCGCTCGTGCCGGCCTGCAGCTCGCGGTGCTTCTCGATGAAGTACTTGCCCTTCTCGACGTCTCCCTTCGTCATGTAGGCCCGGCCGAGGCTGTAGTAGGCGGAGAGGAAGTTCGGGTCGAGCTTGAGCACCGCCTCGAACTGCTCTATCGCCTTGTCGTACTCCCGGTTCGTCATGTAGAGGCTGCCCACGTGATACCGCACGTCGGGGTCGCGCGGATCGATGCGCAGCGCCTCGAGCCCCTCGGACAGCGCCTCGGTCGCCTTCCCCTGGAGCTTGTAGATCAGCGAGAGGTTGAAATGCGCGTAGATGTTGTTCGGATCGAGCTCGAGCGCACGATGGAAGGAAGCGACCGCATCGTCGTAGTGTACCTGCGCGAGCGCAGCGATCCCCTCGTTGACGATCCCGACCACGTAGTTCGGATCGAGCGCCACGGCCTCGCGGAACATCTTCTCGGCTTCGGCGGGCTTGTACTGCGCGAGATAGGCGATGCCGAGGTTGTTCTTCTGGAGCACCGCGTCGGTGCTGGCGACCTTCTTGGGAGACGCCGCGGCGGTCAGCATCACGAGTGCGGCGAGCGGCAGGAGCAGGGCGCAGAGTCCGACAGGGCGGCGAAATGACAGTGGGTGTCTCATGGCCGCGCATTATAGGGGCCGCCCCGGGCAATCCGCAACAACCCTCGCCAAACGCCTCACGGGACGCGGCTCTAGCAGAGGGTTGCCGTTTTTACGATCTTGACGGGCGCCGGGAAAGGCCTATATTCGCCTCATTTCAGCGAGGTGGTGCCTTGTCGGGGTCCCGCAGGTCCTCCGTTCTGGTTGCGGACAACAGCAGACTGCACCGGGAGGTGATGCGGGACTTCTATTCGGGGATGGGGCTCGATGTCCGCGTGGCGGCCGACGGCATCGACGCACTCGCGCAGATCGAGGAGAGCCGCCCCGACCTGCTCGTCCTCGACCTGATCATGCCGCGCATCGATGGGGCGCAGATCTGCGCCTGGATACGCGAGCGCGAGACCTACCGTGACATCCCGGTGATCATCCTGTCGGGGATCCTCTTCGACGAGATCGAGGGAATCGAGAGCATCAGGGCGGACGCCTTCCTGGCCAAGATGCCGATCGATCGGATCGGCGACGAGCTCCGGGAGCTGACGCGGGATCTGCTGGCCGGGCCGCGCCCGCCGCAGCCGCGCATGCACGGCTTCGAGAAGATGTACCGGCGCGAGGTCGTTCAGGAGCTCCTGCTCGAGCGGCGCACGCGGCGCGACATCATGGACTCCCTCTCGGAGGGGATCGTCGAGCTGTCCTCGGATCGCCGTCTCCTCAAGAGCAACGCCGCGTTCGAGCGGCTGTGCGGCAGGCCACTGGGCGAACTGCTCTCCCGCCGGCTCGACGAGGTCTTCCCGGAATGCGGCGAGGTGCTCGACGGGCTGATGGCAAGCCTCGACCGGGGCGAACTCGTGGCCACGGCGCAGGTCCGTCACGGCGACAGCGACCTTCAGATCAAGCTGCACCGCGTGTCGGCGGGGCCCGATTTCCCGGCGGTGCCGACAGCGGATGCCTGGCCCTCCGTCGGCTATGCGCTGCTCGTGGAGGACATCAGCCACAGGATCCGGATCGAGCAGGATAGAGAGCGGCTGCGGTCGCGTCTCGCGCAATCGGAGAAGATGTCGGCGATCGGCCAGTTCGTCGCGGGAGCGGCGCACGAGATCAACAATCCGCTCACCAGCGTTCTGGGGTACGCGCAGCTCCTGCTGGAGAAGTGCGACGCCGACCCGGCGGGGCACGCCGATCTGGAGAAGATCGTGGCGGGCGGCACCCGTTGCAAGGCGATCGTGGACAAGCTGATGATGTTCGCGCGCAAGATCAGCGCTCACAAGGAGCCGACCGACCTCAACGGACTGCTGCTGGAGGTGATCTCCGGTCACCGGGAGCGGCTCAACAATCTCGGAGCTCGGCTGGACCTGGATCTGGCTCCCGATCTTCCGCACGCTCCCGCCGCCGCAGACATGCTGATGCTGGCCATCGAGCACGTGATCGACAACGCGGTCAGAGCTCTTGCGGAAACCAGCGAGCCGCGCTGGCTCTCGATCTCGACCTCCTCCGGGGTGACAGGGTTCGTATCGGGATCCGGGACAGCGGGCCGGGCATCCCCGAGGAGCATCTCGGGAGGGTCTTCGATCCGTTCTTCACGACACGCCAGGTGGGCGAGGGAAGCGGGCTCGGCCTCTCGGTCACCTATGGGATAGTCACGGATCATGGCGGCCGGATCAGCGTCGCCAACCGACCCGGCGGTGGTGCATCGCTCGAGATCGAACTACCCCTGCGCGCTGCCGGCTCGCGTACCCTCCCGGGACGCGGTGTGGAAGGCTTCTCGACCGACGAGCGCGATCGAAAAGTGTTGATCATCGAGAGCGAGGCAGCGGTCGTCGAACAGCTCGCAGACGTGCTGGAGAACTTCGACCACCGAATCGAGAGCGTCGCCGCCGCGCTCGACGGGCTGCGAATGATCCAGGAGGGGGAGTACGACCTGATCCTCGTGGACGTCTCGATGCCCGACATGACTCCGGATCAGATGTACGACGAGCTGGCGCGGAACTGCCCCGAGTCGCTCGACAGGGTGGTCTTCCTCGTCGATGCCCACGCCGACGAGGCCACGCGGAGTTTTCTCACCCACCGCGCCGACAGATATCTCGAACGGCCCTTCTCGATCCAGCGGATCGTCGAAACGGTGCGTTCCGTCCTCCTGGTCTGAGCCCGTCGGGGAACGGGGGGGCTCGGCCGGCCCTTGAAAATGCCCCCCACTCGTGTGAAGAATCCTCGTTCAAACCTCTAGCTTTCAGCAGGTTAGCCCCTTGTCGTGCACGCCGACACCAACCCCGGCGGGATGACACGGTGGTGGCGGCCGATTCCCGACGTCTTCACACCAGTGGGGGGCATTTCCCCGTTGCTGCTAGAATTGCGGCCCATGCAGCATCCTTCAGCCGCTCATCCGCCGCCTCGGCCGGTCGGCGCCGCCCGGTCCGGGGAGTCCGCGCTCCTTTACGGGGGGCTCGGCACGCCCGTAGGGCGCGTCTGGGTGACGCTCGGCTCGGCGGGGGTCGTCCGGGTGTCGCTCGGCTCCATCAGGGAGACAGCCCTGACGAAGGACCTCGCGAGCCGATGGCCTCGTGCCTCGTTGCGGAGGGACGAGCGACATCCCGGTGTCGCGGCCGTGCTGCGGGAGATTTCCGAGTATTTCGACGGCGAGCGCCGGCGCTTCAGCGTGGCGGTCGATTTGAGTGCTGTCACGCCCTTCGGGCGCCGTGTGCTCGAGCGGGCCCGTGAGGTGCCCTGCGGGTCCGTGGTCACGTACGGAGAGATAGCCGCCGCGCTCGGACGGCCGGGGGCCGGGCGCGCCGTGGGGGGGGCCCTGTCACGCAACCCGGTGCCGATTCTCGTTCCGTGCCATCGGGTCATCGCCGCCTCGGGCCGGATCGGCGGCTTCACCGTGGGCGCCGACCCACGCTCCACCGGAACGAAGCGGGCCTTGCTCGACCTGGAGCGGGCGATGACGGGGGCGTGATGAGAGTCCTCCTCGCCTACAAGTCCGGCCGACCCGGCGCAGGAGACTACTTCGCGCGGATGATGCCGGTCGGGCTCGGGTGGATCAACGCCGCGTTGCGTGACGCCGGGTACGATTCCGCGCTCGCCAATCTGAGCCATGTCGGCTGGCGGGAGGTGGAGGCGCTCCTGCGCCGCGAGCGGCCCGACATCCTGGGGACCACGCTGTACACGTTCAACCGCCATGCCGGGCTGCGTCTGGCCTCGATCGCCCGCCGCATCAACCCGGCATGTGTCGTCGTCGTGGGCGGCCCCCACGCGACGCACGTCGGCGAGTCGATCCTCGAGAGCTGCCCCGACGTCTCCGCGGTCGCCGTGGGTGAAGGGGAGCTGACCATGGTCGGGATCGCGGCTGCGGTGAAGCAAGGGCTCCCGCTGAGCGGCGTGCCGGGGCTGCTCGTGCGGGACGAAGCGGCGGGGGCAACGGTCCGGACGCCGCCCCGGGACACGGTCGCCGATCTGGACAGCCTGCCGTTTCCGGGCCCGCACTACGCGGGACATCACCTCGACCCGCCGAGCGAGGCATCGTTCGTCATCACCTCGCGAGGCTGTCCGGCGCGCTGCACCTTCTGCAACACGCCCGACTTCTGGGGCACGCGGATGCGATTCCGCAGCCCCGAGCACATGCTCGCGGAGATCCGGTTTCTCAAGGAGCGGTTCGGCGTGATCCACGTCAGCATCCGGGACGACACCTTCACCGTCCACAAGCGTCGGGTGATCGATTTCTGCCGGGGGCTCATCGACTCTCGGCTCGACGTCATGTGGAACTGCCAGTCGAGGGTCAACGCCATCGACGAGGAACGTCTGGAGTGGATGCGCCGCGCCGGGTGCGACCACATCCAGTACGGGATCGAGTCGGGCTCTCCCCGGCTGCTGGCACAGCTCGCCAAGGACATCACGGTGGAGGAGATCCGCGAGGCGTGCCGTGCGACCCGGGCCGTCGGCCTGACACTGTCGATCTACCTGATAAGCGGCGTGCCGGGTGAGACCGACGAGGACTTCCGTGCAACGAGCGACCTGATCCGGGAGATACGGCCGCACGACGGCCTCGTCGCGCCGCTGGCCGTGTTCCCCGGAACGCACCTGTACCAGGAGTTGATGGCCTCGGGGCGCATCGACGACCGGTACTGGCTGCGCGAGAAGAAGGACACTCTCTACATGATGGATGGCCCGGAGGCGCGCCGCTCCTTCCTCAGGCTCAGGAGGCTGTGCGCACGGGTCGGCCGGCGTGCGCGATACACGCGGGAGGAGCTCGAGGGGCACAAGACCCGTCTGCCCGACTCGTTCGCCACCTGGCTGGCGTCGGCCGAAGGGTACGAGGCGGAAGGCGAGCTCGGAGCGGCATTGTCCGAGTACGAGCGAACCCTCGAGCGTTTCCCGGGCAACCTCTGGGCGCTGGCCCGGATCGGCGCCCTGCTGATCGGAACGGGGGATCCGCACGGCGCCCGGCTCTACATCGACCGCGCGCTCGCAGCGGCGCCGGCCAGCTTGGACCTCCACAACCTGGCAGGGAGGGCCGCGAGATGAACGTCGAGTTCTTCTTTGACTTCTCATCCCCCTACTCGTACCTGGCGTCGACACGCATCGAATCAATCATCGCACGGCACGCCTCGGGACTGGTCTGGAAGCCAATCCTGCTCGGGCCGATCTTCCGCGACATCGGGAAGCTGCCAGTTCTGGATCGTCCGGCCGAAGGGGCATGGGCCCGCCAGGACCTCGAACGGTGGGCTCGGCATCTGGGTGTCCCTTTGCGGCATCCACCGGAGTTCCCGGTGAGGTCCCTGGCCGCGAGCCGGGGGATGCGGTTCGCGAGCGAGGCCGGTGTCGGTGGCAGGTACTGCCGGCGGCTGCTGGCGGCGGCGTGGGGAGAGGGACGCGACCTGGCCGACCAGAACGAGCTTCGGTCGCTCGCCGCGGAGCTCGGTCTGGATCCGGATGCGTACCTCGCCTCGCTCGACCGCCCGGTGGTGAAAGCCTGGTTGAGGGAGCAGACGGCGGAGGCGGCGCGAAGGGGCGTCTTCGGCGCGCCCACCTTCTTCCTCGGCGACGCGATGTACTACGGCAACGACCGGCTCTTCATGGTCGAGGAAGCGCTGGCCGCCGGCAGGGCGACGGAGGGCGCGGGTTCGTCGACGACACCTTTCAACGAATGGTTCGGGATGCGTTGCGTCGAGCGGGGTGACGGGAAAGCGGTGTACGAGCTGCAGGTCACGCCCGATCTGCTCAACAAGCGCGGTGTGGCGCACGGGGGTGTCGTGACCTCGCTGCTCGACACGGCGCTCGGCTCGGCCGTCGTGTCCGCGATCGGAGCCGAGGAGTGGTGCGCGACCCTCGAGCTGTCGGTTCAGTTCCGCGAGCCGGTGCGGACGGGCCGGATCGTGGGGCGGGGACGCATGGTGAAGCGCGGCCGGCGGGCGGCTTTCGCCGAAGGAGAGATCCTCGACGAGCGGCGGCAGGTCCTGGCTGTGGCGCACGGCACGTGGTACCTGTGGCCACGCCGGCCCGCCGTCTGAGGCGGTGCGCGCTCAGTCGGGATCCGTCTCGATGCCGATCGAGGCGAGGTACTTGTCGAAGTCGTAGCCGCCGTCGATCGACTTCGCCAGCCGGTAATCCAGCGGCAGGCTCTCCCCGCCCGCGTAGCAGTGCTCGATGAGCCATCCGGCCGTCCTGTCGGAGATCCGCTTGTCGCCGAACGCTTCGCGGAGCCGCTCATGGGCCTCGACGGCGATCGAGTCCGCCACCATGAGTGTCGCTCCGTAGACGGGACGGCTGACCAGCTCGGGATCGGCGCCCCAGGCGGCGGCGTCCTCGGGAGGCAGCGTGACGGCCAGAGACTTCTCGGCGATCACACGATACCGCTCGTCCAGATCGGCCTCCGGGTTGACATAGATGGTGAATTCCATCCCGAGCCTGAGCAGTGTCCGCCGGAATCGCAGCAATGCGCGGTCGCGCATGTCGGCGGCGACCAGATCCGCCTCCCTGCGGTCCAGCTTCATGATTCGTGTCAGGAAGATCGGATCGCGTGAGAAGGATGCGATGGTCTCGGCCATCCCTTCGGCGTACGGCTCGTTGAGCGCGCCCGGGACCCACGGGTACCCCTGGAGCATCGGCGCTGACACCGCGGAGTGGGTCGCCTGGAGACCGCGTCCGAACTGGCGGAGCAGATCGTCGAACGCCTCGATTGGCCCGAGGGCCTGGGGCGAGGCAGGTGGCACGACGATGCGGAAATCCGCGGGCAGCTTCACAGCGAGTCCCGGCAGAGGCAAAAACGGGTCTTGCGGTGTGATCCGCGCAGGCAGATCGGCAGCGGGAAAGCCGAGCTTCTCGAGCAGCTCCACGGCCTTCGCACCCGCCGCGATGGAGCCGAACCGCTCGCGGACCAGATCGGCCGTGCCCCGCTTCTCCGACAGCTTCTCCATCGCATAGTCGATGTCCCACGGCATCAGACGCGGCTGCCCGATCGCCTTCTTCATCGAGTCGACCAGCGCCAGATAGGGCAGGCGGGTCCGCGAGGCGAGACGCTCCATGACGTTGAAGATCCACATCGCGTCGAGATCGTTGGCCTGGTAGATCAGATGATGGAAGTACCTCGGGCGCTCCTGCAGGATCCTGTCGGCGCGGCTGTGGATCAGTGCGAGCAGCTTCGGCCGGGTCGCCCGGCCGAGCGCGACCATCGCCTCGTAGATTTCCCGCCGACGCGCCGGATCCGGGTCCTCGCGGAGCACGCGCGCGGCCTCGGCCCGGGAGAGCGGCTTTCCGCCCACCGTGAGCGGGGCGGTGAGCAGGGGCAGCAACTCGTCCTCGAGCGCGGTCGTGGCCGGATCGAGCGTGCAGGCGGCCGCCGTCCGGCTGACGTCCCACAGATGGACACGCCGCGTGAGGGTCGGGTCGCTGGTAACCGTGGTTCTGCGGGCCCAGGTCTCGAGCAGCGGCGCCAGCGACGGGTCCGCGTAGACATCGCGCAGAGCGGCGCGCGCCCCGTCGAGAGCCTTCGGTGCGTCGCTCGAGCCGGTGAGCCGCCCCAGACGGGCCTGCCCCATCTTCACGCATGCCGCCTCGTAGCGTGACTCCAGCGCGTCGAGTGTCCGGCGCAGACCCGCCTCGGTGTCGAGGGCCGGGGAGGCGTGCGGCGTATCACCGGGGTTCTGTGCGGGTCCGGCCCACAGCGCCGCCGCGGCCAGGGCCGCCACGACCAGGCACGCCGCCGCGGCAGGCCTCAATCGTAGAAGGGGCGCCACTTTTCGGGCGGCGGTGGAGCGGTGAGCAGCGAGACCACGACGAGCAGCACCACCGACATGAAGGCCGCGGGGATCACGATGTAGTCGGTCTCGAGCCATGGGTGTCCGTGAGAGACCTGATAGAACCCGTTGACGACCGTGATGGCCAGGGTCGTGAGCATGCCACCGGCAATCGAGGCCACTCCTCCCCAGGCGCTGGCGCGCTTCCAGAGGAAGGCCGCGAGGATCGCGGGGGTCAGGCCGGCCCCCACGAAGGTGTACGCGGTGAACGCCATCGCCAGCACCGTCGGGAAAAACCGTAGCATGGTATAGGCGAGCAGCGCCAGCGCGACGATGAAAATCCTCTGGATGTTCATGAGACGTGACTCGGCGATCTCCGGGGCGATGAACCGCTGGACGATGTCCCGCGCGAGGCTCGTGGAAGGGGAGAGGAGGAAGGCGTTCGCAGTGGAGATGATGATCGCCACCGAGGCGCACATCAGCAGCGCCCCCGCCCAGACGGGCAGGCCGATCTCGGCCCCGTGCCGTGCCGTGTGCAGGATGATCCGCTCCGTCTGGTTGTCGGCGCCGAGCTGCTTGAAGTAGCTGCTCCCGACCACCGCCAGCACGCATATCAGCGTCTCGATGATGACCGTCCCGATCACCCACCAGACGACCGCCTTGCGCGCCGCCGTCTCCGACTCCGCGGAGAAAAACTTCTGGTACATGTTGCTCTCGCCCATGAGCAGCAGAAACGTGGGCAGCGAGACACCCAGCGCCCATACCCAGCCCGACAGGTGCAGGTCCTGGCCGAACAGCGTCATGTGGCGGACAGCGTCGGGCCCGAAAAGACTGAAATGGTCCGCGGGGAGGTTCGCCACCACGACCCCCCAGCCCCCGATCCCGTGGATCAGCAGCGGCAGCGCGATCACGATGCCGATGATCACCATGGCGCCGTTGACGACGTCGAGGCCGATGACGCTCATCATCCCGGCGAGGCAGGTGTACAGAACCACGAAAGCCGCGGTGATGGTGATGCCCCATCCCATCGGCACGCCGGCGACCAGCTCGAGCACGATCCCCATGCCCCGGAACTGGTACCCGGCGATGGTGGTGTAGGCGATCACGATGGTGAGCGTTCCGAGGAGCCGTGCCGCGGGATGGTAGCGCTTCTCGAGAAGATCGGGCAGCGTGTACTCCGAAATGCGCCGAACGCGCCCTGCCAGGAAGAAGACGCATCCGATACCGACCCAGGCGCCGGCGCTCATCCAGATTTCGGACAGGCCCATCCGGTAGGCGAGGCCGGCGCCGGCGATGATTGAGCCGCTGCCGATCCAGGTGCAGATCAGCGTGGAGACCAGCATCCAGGTCGGCGTGCGGCGCCCCGCGACCATGAAGTCGCTCTGGGTCTTCACTCCCCGCGACTTGTACAGGCCGACCCCGACCAGGATCAGCAGATACACGATCACGACACCGAAAAAGAACGGGTCGAAGCCGGTGTTGGGCTCGCCGGCAGGCGTCATGCCAGCAGCGGCGCGAGGGCGGTCTGGATCGGTGGCCCGGTGATGACGGCTTCGCGCGGCCGGACGAAGAGGTTGATTTCTGAGCGGATGCCGAACTCGGGGAGGTACACACCCGGCTCGATGGTGAAGGCCGTGCCCGGAATGATGTGCCGGTCGTCGATCGTCTCGAGATGGTCGAGGTGAGCGCCGTTGCCGTGGACCTCGTACCCGAGGTTGTGCCCCGTCCGGTGCGTGAAGTAATCACCGAACCCGCGGGCCGCTATCTCGTTGCGCGCTGCGTCGTCGGCTTCCCATCCCCTGACCGGCCGGCCGGCGGCGATCGCCTCCTGGACGAACTTCGTGGCGGCGTCACGTCCTGCGCGGACAGCCTCGAACACCTCGAGGTGACGGTCCGGGACTTTCGTGTCGATGAAGGTGGTCCAGGTGATGTCGGCGTAGACGGAGCCCGGAGTCTTCTTCTTGGCCCAGATGTCGATGAGCAGCAGGTCGCCGCGCCGCACCGGCGAGGAGCCGTCCGGGCCGGGGGAGTAGTGCGGCTGTCCCGCGTGTTCGTTGACCGCCACAATCGGAGGATGATCGGCGAAGAACCCGCGCGACGTGAAGATGTCCATGAGGAAGCACTGAACCTCATACTCCGTGGTTGCCCGTCCCTCGGTGACACGTCGTCTGACTTCGTCGAACGTGAGGTCGACCGCCTCGCGCAGCATGGCGGCCGCCTCGTAGTGACCCGCCACCTGGGCGTCGGTCATGACGGCCTCGAAGGTCTGCACGAGGTCCGCCGAGGAGGCCACCTCGACGCCGCAGGCGCGCACCATCTCGATGGTTCCACCGTCCACCCGGGACACGTAGGGGATCGCGTTGTTCGGCGAGTACTGCATCGCCACGCGGTCGGCTCCCTCGAGCGCCGCGGCGAGATGCCCGGAGAGCTCCTTCCAGCCGCTGTAGAGGAGCGTCCGGCCCGGAAGGTGATCCAGCACGTCGGCTTCGATGCGATGGCAGATACGGACAGGGTCTCCCGCGGCGGGAACGTAGTAGAACCACCGTCGTGTGGCGATCCTGTCCTCGGGAAACCCGAGGATGCTCAGGCTGATCGGGTCGAGGCCGCGGAAATCGTAGAAGAGCCACCCGGACAGCCGGCCGTAGCGGCCCGTGGACAGGGCGTTCTGGACGGCGGGGAGATCGAACGTGGCGGTCTGCATGATGGTCAGGCCTCGAGAAACACCATCTCCTTGAGAGATGACTTGACGACATAGATGCGCAGGTTGTTGTCGGCCGGGTCGGTGGGGAAGAAGAAGAAACCCTGCTCGTCAGGCTCGCTGGCGACCTGCGCGTAACCCCAGAGGCGCTCGCCGTCCTGGAACTGCAGCGCAACGCGCCGCCCGTGGTCCATCACCTTGGTGAAGCGGGGTTCGGCGATACTGCGGATCACCGGACCGCGGGGCGGATGGTTCGGGTCGCCGTCGAAGGTGCGCACGTGGAACACCGCCTTCAGCTCGTCGAGGAAGACGGCCACCGGCCCCGACTCTCCCGAGTACGGTTGGAGCATGAACGACTCGCGCTCGGGGGAGAAGTCTCGCGTGTGTCCCTTCACCACCCGGCCGTCCTTGAAGTGCGCCACCACCTTGTCCTCGAAGAAGATTTCCCCTGCGAACCCGACGATACCCATGGTGGTCCTCTCCGTCTCGTGCGGTGATGTTATACTCGCGCCAGCCACCGGAAGAGAGACAACGCCGAAATCGCTCGTATTCTACCCGACGCCAACCCCTTGTCAACACTCACCCCGACACATTCCTCCGGCGAAACCCCGGCGCGGCGCCGCGTCTGGCCCGTCGGGATCCGATCCCTCGGCCATCGCAACTACCGCCTGTTCTTTGCCGGACAGCTCATCTCGGTGGTCGGCTCCTGGATGCAGAACATGGCGCAGGCATGGCTCGTCTACCGGCTCACCGGTTCCGAGCTGCTTCTCGGGCTGGCCGGGTTTGCCGACAAGGTCCCGGTCTTCCTGCTCGGGCTGGCCGGGGGGCTCGTGGCGGACCGGTTCAACCGCCACCGCGTGGTGATCGCGACCCAGACGGCGTCGATGATCCAGGCGCTCGCGCTCGGCGCGCTGGTGCTGAGCGGCCACGCGCAGGTGTGGCAGATCTTCGTGCTGGCGACCGTACAGGGTGTGATCAACGCCTTCGACCTGCCGGCGCGGCAGTCGTTCATCTCGGCGATGGTCGAGCGCGACGATCTGCCGAACGCGCTCGCGCTCAACTCCTCGGTGTTCAACGCGGCGCGCGTCGTGGGCCCGGCGCTCGCCGGCATCGTGGTCGCGGCGGTGGGAGAGGGGCTCTGCTTCGTCCTGAACGGCGTCTCCTACATGGCGGTGATCGCCTGTCTCGCGATGATGCGGTTCGGGCCGGCCTCGAGGCTCGCCGCGCCATCGGCGAGCACCTCCCGGCTCGCGGAGGGGATACGGTACGCGGCAGGCAATCCTCCCATCCGCTCGCTGTTGCTCCTTCTGGGGCTGATCAGCATCTGCGGCATGCCGTACGTGGTGCTGATGCCGGTCTTCGCGGGCGAGATCCTGGGAGGCGGCGCGCGCGGGCTCGGGACACTGATGGGTGCCTCGGGAATCGGCGCGTTCGTGGCGGCGGCAGCGCTCGCGCGGCGCGGCACGGTGCGGGGACTGGGGCGGGTGGTGGCGGCCGGCGCCATCGGGTTCGGGGTGAGTCTGGTGCTTTTCTCTCTCTCCCGCAGCTTCTGGCTCTCGGCGGGGATCCTGGCCGTGGTCGGATTCTCGATGATCACGATGGCCGCCGCAACGAATCTCCTCCTCCAGTCGCTCTGCCCCGAGCAGCTTCGGGGCCGCATCATGAGCATCTACGTCATCATGTTCGTGGGGATGTCTCCCTGGGGCAGCCTGATGGCCGGGGCGCTCGCGCATCGGATCGGGACGCCGCACACGGTGGCGGTCGGGGGCCTGCTGTGCGCGCTCGCCGGTGTCGGCTTCGCCTTCGGGATCCCGTGGCTGCGCGGCTACGTGCGTTATCCGATCCCCGAGTCGCGCTCCGGCCCGATCGGAGAGGAGGACGGAATGTCCGCCGGAGCGCCGCCTCGTTGACAGGTCCGGCAAGCGCGTCTAGACTCGGCCGGGGGTGGAGGATCAGCGATCATGGATCGCATCGTCGTCAGCGGAATCAAGTTTCACGCCTACCACGGGCTCACGCGGCTCGAGCGCGAGGTGGGAGTGCGCTGCTCCATCGACGTGGAGATGGGGATCGACCTCTCACCCGCTATCGCCAGCGATCGCCTCGCCGACACGATCGACTACCGGGAGATCCATCGGATCGTGCTGGAGATCGGCAAGACAAGGAACTCGTTCCATCTGATCGAGAGCCTCGCCGGCAGGATCGCAGCGGAGATTCTGAAGCGGTTCCCCGTCAGCGAGGTCGTCGTGAGGGTCCGGAAGGAGACGCCGATTATCGACGGGATCGTGGACAACATCGGCGTTGAGGTAACACGGCGCCGCCGGCCCGGCCGCGCCACCGTCAGGGCGGCGGGGCGGGCACCACGCAGGGTGGCGGTCACGAAGAGGAGATGAGGTCTCCGGAAAGCAGCGCGGGCAACTGCTCCAGGCTGCGAATCACCGGGACGTCTGCCGTTGACACCGCCCGCCCCGACCGGTCGAGGAGAGCCGCCCGCATCCCCACGCCGAGCGCTCCTTCGATGTCTTCGTTCCGTCGGTCGCCGACCATGAGGATTCGTCCCGCCGGCAGCCCCATACGCTCGGCGGCGAGCGCGAAGAACGCGGGGTCGGGCTTCAGCAGGCCGCACTCGCACGAGAGGCAGAATCTGATCCATCATCGTCAGCAGCCCCTCACTCCGGAGGAAGTCGAGAATCGAACGACTGGGTGTTGGAGAGAAGGCCAAGCCGGTAGGCCGGCGCGGGAGGATGCGCCACGCGCAGCCTGGCGAGAGCGGGGAGGGTGTCGGCATAGAGGCGGTTGGCGTTGCATGCCTCGCCCCAGGCCAGGATCAACTCACGGCGCTCTGCCGGGCCCGGCACCCGTGCGCCCGCGGCGGAGGCGAGGACGTCGAGCGCCTCGCCGATCCCCGACAGCGGCCGCGTCATGATCGCGCTCTCGATGAGCCGGCGCCACCCCGGGCGGTCCATCAGGCCGAAGGCCGTCGCCAGCATCGTCATGGGATGCGGCTCGTGTCTCGTATGGGCGAGTGTGTTCCAGAGGTCGAAGCAGAGGCCGCGGATATCGTCGAAGGGAGCCATGCGACGACATTGTAGCCTGATGCTCCTCACTCTCGCGCTTTTCGCCGGCGCCGGCGTTCCGGCCTCGCCCGCCGAGGGGCAGCGAACGCGGCTCGGCCCGTACGCCACGCGGCCGCGGGACGGTGGGTCGGTCACCCTCAGCCTGCAGCCACCCACCGTCCGGATCGGGCTCTCGGGCGACGGCAAGAGCGTGCTGCTGGCCTCGGACGGGGGGGTATACATCGTCGACAGGGAGACCGGGCGAGACGTCTGGAAGCACATCCACAAGGGGCCGGTGCGGGTGGTGCTGGAGAAGAGCGGAGCGGTCGAGCCTCCCTCCGTCTACCGGGTCCAGGTGGCCTCGCTATCCCGCCGTGAGGATGCGGACGACCTGGCCGCGCGGCTTCAGGCCGAAACGGGAGAGAAGACGGAGGTCGAGCGGAACCCGGATCGCAACGCCTGGCGGGTGCGGGTCGGCCAGCGCGCGACGCGGGAGGAGATCGCTCAGGTCGAGGAGAAGCTTCGCGCTCTGGGTTTCGCCGAGACCTGGATCGTGGAGGAGAACGGCGCGGGAGGCCGCCAGCCCAAGATGCGGCTCGTGGACGAGGATTACAACGACATGCTGACCTCCTCGCCGGTGCTGCTGGTGCTGCCCGCGGCGGACGGACGTCCGGTGCAGGTGGACGGCGCGGCGTACCGCGGCGTGGTGGAAGTGAGAATTACCCGAGGCCTGCAGATCCGGGCCGTGAACCTGATCAACGTCGAGTCGTACCTGCGCGGCGTGGTGCCGCGCGAGATGGGCCCCGGCGTCTATCCGGAGCTGGAGGCGCTCAAGGCGCAGGCGGTGGCGGCGAGGACCTACGTGGAGGCGAACCGCGGCCAGTTCTCCGATGACGGGTTCGACATCTGCGACACCGCCCGCTGTCAGGTGTACGGGGGGATCGCGGCGGAGCACCCGCTGTCGGACTACGCGGTCGAGCAGACGAAGGGAATCATCGCCACATGGCAGGGAAAGCCGATCAACGCTCTGTACACATCGACCTGCGGCGGACATACCGAAGATCTCAAGAACGTCTTCAGGGAGATGGAAGGGCCGTACCTGAAGGGGGTCCCATGCTATCCCGACGACGAGGCGCTGGCCGCGTCGCTGAGGACGCTGCAGGGGGTCGCCCCCGGCCCCCCGGTGGTCCTCACGAACGGGGAACGGATCGACGGCGCCCTCGCGCTGCTGCAGGTCCTCAACGTGATCCGCCCGGAGGAGACGACCGGGGAGTCCATGGCGGGCAGGCCGGCCCCGGCCGGGACGGGCGCCTGGATGAAACGCACGCTGGAGGTGATTGGCCGGCGACCCCCGTCGGGGTTCGATCCGGCCCGTGACGTGTCGACGGTGTCCGACCTGGCTGTGTACCTGGTGGAGGCCCTCGACTGGGGGCCCAGGCTGGATCAGCTCCTCGACACGCGCGATCTCCCGTCCATCCTCGGCCAGGACGCACTCTCCCTCACCCCCGAGGGTGCGCGCGCGTCGCTGGGATACCTGGTGCGCGAGGGTATCCTCCCGCGGGTCGGTCCGTCGAAGGTGGACGCCGCCGCGAGGGATGACGGCGCGCCGGGGCCGCGTGATGCGGCGACACGGGGCATGATGGCCAGGGCCCTTCATCGGATCATCCTGAGGTACGAATCGGCCGGTCTGACGGCCGCGAAGTATCGCGGGTTCCAGGGCGACGCGATGGCGCTGCAGAGCGAGGGCACGCTCACGTTCCGTCCGCTTGCGCCGCAGCTCCACCTCGTCGAGCGCGACCCGGCGGGCGGCGAGGCGACGGTGGCCGGGCACACGCTGCAGGACGGAGACAATCTCGAGTTCCACCTCTCCTCGGAAGGCGCGGTCGATTATCTGCTGGTGAAGCAGAACACGCGCAGCTCATCGTACGATCGCTACTCGGGTGTCTACTCCTGGGAGACACGCATTCAACGCGCGGATCTCGAGACGAAGATCAGGCAGCGGGCCTCCATCGGACGGCTCATCGACCTCCTCCCGGGACGCCGCGGGGTATCGGGCCGGCTGCTGGACCTGACCGTGGTGGGGACGGCCGGGCGGTTCACCTTCCGCGGATTCGACATCGAGCGGCTGCTCGGGCTGCGCGAGACGCTGTTCCTCGTGGAGCGGCAGTACGCTCCCGACGGCAAGGTCGCCACATTCGTGTTCTCAGGAAAGGGGTGGGGACACGGTGTGGGGATGTGCCAGGTGGGCGCGTACGGGATGGCGCTCAGGGGGAGGACCTACGAGGAGATCCTCCACCACTACTACACGGGTGTGACGCTCGAAGCGGTGCCCCCCGGGGAGACCGGCACCGGGCGTTGACTTGGCCGGAAGGGTTCCGTTAGCATTCACGGGCGTTCTCGACGGAGCCGCAGAAAAACGTGCAGACCAGCAATCCGACAGGGTCGATCGGCTCGTCCGGTCTGCCCGATCTACTCCTCTCGCTTCGCGCCGCCGCGAGCACGGGTCGGCTTCGTCTGGAGCGGGAAGGCCTGACGAGGGATCTCTGGCTGCGCGACGGCCGGGTGATCGGCGCCGAGTCCTCCGCGGGCACCGACTCGATCGAGTGGCTTCTCCTGACGGCGGGCGTCCTGGACGAGGATGGCCACAGGGCGGTGCGCGCCATGATCCAGTCGGGAGTGAAGCGGGGGCGCGCTCTCATCGAGACAGGCGGGATCTCCCCCTCGGTCCTGTGTGAATGGACCGAGCGAAGGACGCGGTTTCTGACACGGGACCTGCTCTCCTGGACGAGCGGCGCATACCGGTTCGAGCCGGGCGACGAGCCTCCGCCGGGCAGCATCACGGTGGCCCTGGATCCGGGAGAGGTTCTGCTCGAGGCGTTGCGCGACGGGGCGGCCGCGCGGCTCCTCTCCGAGTCGATGCCCTCACCCGATGCCGTCATCGAGCCGATCGGCTCGATGTCGAGCGGCGCGCAGCTTCTCAACGCGGCGGAGCGGTACGTGCTCTCTCTCGTGGACGGACACCGCTGCGTCGCGGAGATCTGCTCGCTGAGCGAGATCGGCGAGACCGACACGCTGGGTCTCCTGGCGCTCCTTGCCGCCGCCGGGTGCCTCGGAGGCTCCGGCGGAAGTGCCGGCCGCGTGCTGACCGGGTGCGAAGAGGCGGCCGGCGGCGGGGTCGAGAAGGAGCCCGAGCCGAGGCCCCTCGAAGTGCCCGGCGGCGACAAGACGTCCGATCTGCGCGGTGCGATTCGCGTCTACAACGAGGTGTTTGTGTTCCTTTATGCCTACATGATCAAGGAGGTCGGGCCGATCGCCGAGCAGCTCCTCGAGAAGACGCTTCGGGATGTTCGCGACAGGCACGCCTCGCTGTTCGCGCGGCTCGTCACCTGCCGCGACGGGTCCCTGCCCGATGACACCCTCGTACGCAACGTCAACCTCCTCAAGGATGACAGGAGGACCGCGTTGATCGCCGCCCTGCACGACTACCTCATCGCGCTGACGCTGGCCGTGCGCCGGATCCTCGGACCGGAGCACGAGGAGTGCGTCCTTCGCCGGCTCCGGGAGATGCGATGCAGCCGGACATGAACGGGCCGTCCCGGCAGCGCGTCCGGCAGACGGTGGAGCGAGCGAGGCTCGTCGGGGCCGGTTTGCTCGGACTCGCCATCCTGGCTTTCTGGGTGCTGCGTGCCGCAGGGGTCTGGTGAGCGGGAACACCGGGGGAGCGCATCTTCCGGGCCGGGGCCACCCAATCGTGATAATGGGGCCGACGGCGACGGGCAAGAGCGAGCTCGGGATACTGATCGCCCGCCGAGTGAGAGGGCGGATCATCGGGGCAGACTCGATCCAGATCTACAGAGGGCTCGACGCGGGGTCGGGAAAGCCGCCGCGTGGGGCGCGCGAGGAGATCCCCCACGATCTGATAGACATCGCCGATCCCTCGGAGCCGTTCTCCGCCGGCAGCTATGCGCGCCTGGCCGGGGAGGCGATCGCGATGGCGCGCGCGTCCGGTCGGGTGGCGATCGTCGTCGGCGGGACGGGTCTGTACCTGCGGGCCCTGCTGCGTGGCATCGCGCCGATGCCGCCGCGTGACGAGTCGCTCAGACGGCGACTCTACGCGAGGGCGAGCGCGGGGTCGAGCGGGTCGCTGCATGCGGAGTTGGCCTCGAAGGACCCCGAGACGGCTGCGCGGATCGGCAGCAACGATCTGCAGCGGATCATCCGTGCGCTCGAGGTGCTCGAGCTCTCGGGGCGACCGATGAGCCGGTACCTTCGGGAGAGCGGATTCGTCGTCGATCGTCTCCCCGCGCTCAAGGTGGGTCTGACGATGGATCGCGATCGCCTCTACCACCGGGTCGAGCAGCGCGTGGACGGGATGTTCGCCGCGGGACTGGTCGCCGAGGTCCGTGAACTGCTGTCGTCGGGGGTCCCGGCCGATGCCAATGCCCTGAAAGCGCTAGGATACAGGGAGGTCGTGGCCCATCTGAGGGGGGACCTCGACCTGCCGGCGACCGTGGCTCTGGTCAAGCGGAACACACGCCGGTATGCTCGACGTCAGCTCATGTGGTTCCGCCGCGAGGAGGGGGTTCACTGGTTCGACGTCGGGGAGGGGAGCAGTTGTCTGGAAGCGGTGGCCGCCGAGGTGGTCGCCATGCACGCGGCGATGACGACCGGCAACCGCGGTGGATCGGGGGAATGAGCCGATGGATAACGACAACGCATTGAACGTCCAGAACGGTTTCCTCAACCAGGTCCGGAAGGACCGGGCCAGGGTCACGCTGCTCCTGAACAACGGCCAGCGGATCTCGGGGCTCGTGAAATCGTTCGACAAGTTCACTCTCCTCCTCGACACGAAGCAGGGGGAGTGCATCGTCTTCAAGCACGCCATCTCCACGGTCTCCCCGTTCAGGCCGCCGGAGCAGAGGGACCGCTCCGAGCAGCGCCCCGTCGAGGAGAAAGCCCAATCGGAGAAGGGTTTCGGGAACTACATGGAATTCGAGAGGAAGAAGGAATGACGACCTCACTGGCAGCCCTGCTCCTGGCCCTGGCCCTCCCGCCTGCGCCGCAGGCGGTGCCGTCGGCCCCGCCCGTGGTCGAGCCGTACAGGCTGGAACTCCCGGGCGGCGGGTTCATCGACTGGTACGGTGGAACGGTGGGAGCCGTCGGTCGCATCAGGATCTTCAGGGACATCGATCGCAACAAGGGGAACTACGACCTCACCAAGTCGGAGGCGGAGAGCAAGAGCCGGAAGCTGACGCTCGGGGCGCTCGAGGGGATCTCCATCGACGGCTCGGCGCGGGTGGGCGAGCGCAAGGACGTCATGGACTGGGCGAGCAGGCGTCTCGCCGACGAGGAAGCCACCTCTGCGGGTCGAACCCACGGATCCTTGTTCGAAGCCGTCATGGAGCTCCCGCTGCGAGGTGACGACGGGGCCCTGTCGAAGCTGCTGCCCGTCACGAACCGGCTCTCGCCGGGAAACACCCTGCAGCGCGCGTCCGCGACGCCCGCGCAGGGGGGCGAGAGCGCGCCTCCCGGTGTCACGGGTCTGATGGTCGATGCGCGGCTGCTGCCTGAAGACGCGCAGCCGGTGCCCGCGCTCATGCCGAGAATCGTCGACGCCGACGGCCGGGTCGTTTACGACACCGAGCACCTCGACCTCGACTTCGCCCGCGAGTACGGTGTCATCACGTACGCCATCGGCGCACCCAACGGGTCGAGCCCGCCCGAGTCGGTGCGGCCGCCCCGTACCGGGGCCCGCCCGCTGATCGTGGATGCGGCCGTGTCAACGGGAGGACTGAAGAGCGATGTCGTGGTGTCGGTGGCCGACGCGGACCGGATTCTCGCGGCCGCCGCCCGCGGGACGTTCCTGCAGGAGTGCCGGGTGCTGGTTCTCATGCCACCCCCGCACATCAAGCCCGAGATCGTGGTACCGCGCCGCTACATGAGACCGCACGCGACGCCGCGACCCGCGAATCCGAACGAGCCCGGCAGGAAGGAATGAGTCGCGCGCGTCCACGCCGGGCAGGGGTGAGGGTGTCATGGGGCTGACGCTCGCGAACGTCCTGACGATCCTCAGGATGGTGGTCATCCCCTTCTTCATCATGGCCCTCGGCTACAATCGCAGCGGCTGGGCCCTCGCGCTGTTCATCGCGGCGGGTGTGACCGACCTGCTCGACGGGCTGATCGCCCGGGTCTGGAAGCAGCAGACGAGCGTCGGGGCAGTCCTCGATCCGATGGCCGACAAGCTCCTCCTGACCGCCGCCTTCATCATGCTCGCGCTTCCCGACAGTCCAAAGGCCTTCCCGGAGATGATGCTGACCAATCGCGTGCCCATCTTCCTCGTCATCATCACCATCAGCCGGGATGTGTTCATCTCCCTCATCTCGATGGTGATGTACATGACACTGGGGCAGACCCGCTTCCCGCCGTCGCTGCCGGGCAAGGTCACGACCACGGTCCAGATCCTCACGGTGGCCGTCATTCTGCTGGGAAACTTCATCGGGCGGGAGCTGGTGGTCATCGTTCCCGCGCTCGTCTGGATCACGCTGGCTATCACGCTCATCTCGGGATTCCATTACATCTATCTCGCCACCCGGCTGGCAACCAGGGAGTGATCCGATGAAGGGAGGTCTGCGCACCCCTGTCATCGTGGCCGTGATCCTCGCGGCGGTGTATTTCTCCCGATCGGTGCTGGTGCCGTTTCTTCTGGGGGCCGTCATCGCCTACGTCCTCAGCCCGCTGGTGAGCGCGCTCGAGCGACGGGGCGTCAACCGTGCGTACGGCGCGATCGTGGTGATGGTGTCGCTCGTTCTGGTGCTCGCGGGGGTCGTCGCGATCGCTGTGCCCGAAGTCGTCCACCAGACGACACAGTTCTCTGATCGGCTGCCCGGGTATCGGGAAGCGCTGCAGCAGCGGCTCGACTCGATCGAAGCATACTTCGACGCCCGCTCCCCTGGACGGGTCCAGGCTCTCTCCGACCAGGCCCTCTCGTATCTGCGGGGGATCCTGCCGTCGATCGCGGCCTGGGCCGCGAGGGGAGCGAAGGAGGTGATGACGAGCTTCGGCCGGTTCGTCGTCTGGCTTCTCACCATCGTGGTCATCCCCGTCTTCACCTACTACCTTCTCGCCGACTCGAGGGAGATCTGGACGACCGTGCGCGGCACGCTCCCGGTACAGCTCCGGCCGCGGATCGAGGCGCGGGCGCGGGAGTGCGACCGGGTCCTGCGTGCCTGGCTCAAGGGCCAGCTTACGGTGGCCCTCGTGCTCGCCGTGATCTACTCGATAGGGTTGACTATCCTCGGGGTGCCTCTCGGCCTGCTGATCGGTGTCGTGGGGGGGCTCGCGAACCTGGTACCGTATCTCGGGCTCGCAGTCGGGTTCCTGCCCGCGGCGGCGCTCTCCTTTCTCGACAGCGGCTCATGGATACAGCCCCTGCTCGTGGCCGGCGTCTTCGCGCTCGGGCAGATCCTCGAGGGGACGGTGATCACGCCCCGCGTCATCGGCACGGGTCTCGGGCTGCCTCCCGCAGTCGTGCTGCTGTCCGTCATGGTGGGCGGGGCGCTGTTCGGGTTCACGGGGCTGCTGCTCGCGGTGCCGGTGACAGCGGCCGGGCTCGTGGTGATAAAAGACATGAACAAGCCGGAGCACCGGCGCCGCGAGGAGGCCGGCGTCGGTGGCGCGCGTCGGCCGGTGAGGCGGCGCCGGCCCGGCGTCTGAGCCGGCTGTCCGATGGACGCGACGACGCTCTCCGCGCTCGAATTCGGGACGCTCAAGGATCTCCTCGCCCCGCTTGTCCGCACGCCCTCGGGCAGGCGAGCGCTCGAGTCTCTCTCGCCTTCGGGTGACCCGACAACCGTGCGCCGGCGCAAGACGCTGTCGGGCGAGGCGACACGGCACCATCTCGAAGCGGGACGGCTCGGGCCGAGCGGCCTCGACGACAACGCGCCGGTGCTGGAGCGTCTGCGTCCCGCAGGTGCGGTGCTCGAGCCTCTGGAGATTCTGAGGCTGACGGCGCTGATGCGGGCGGGTGACTCGCTGCGGCAGGGGATGGCGGCGGTCAGGTCCGCCTACCCCGGGCTGTGGCAGCTCGCGGGCGCGATCCCCGATCTCCGCAGCGTCGCCAGGATCATGGCCGGCCTGATCTCCGCCGAGGGACGGGTGGAGGACGCGGCCAGCCCGGAGCTGGCAGCCGTCCGACGGCGTGCCTCGGAGCTGGAGGCGGGCCTGCAGCAGTCTCTGCAGACGATGCTGGATCGGTCGGCAGCCCGCGGCCTGCTGCGAGACGCCTACGTGACCGTGCGAAACGGCCGCTTCGTCCTTCCGGTGCGCGCCGAGTCGCGCTCGGCGGTGGCGGGGGTCGTCCACGGGGCTTCCTCCACCGGCGCCACGCTCTTCGTCGAGCCGATGGAGACGCTCGAGCTGAACAACGACCTGGTCGAATGCCGCGAGCGGGAGGCGGCCGAGGTCCGGCGAATCCTCATCCACTGGTCCGAGCTGCTGCATGCGCGGCGCGCGGACCTCGCCGTGGCCGATGGCTTGCTGGGCGAGCTCGATCTGCTGGGCGCGATCGGGACGTTCGGCGTGTCGTACCGCGGGGTGATCGCCGCCGACTCGACGGACGGGCGCGTGACGCTCCTGCAGGCGCGACATCCGGTGCTCGAGTCGGGGTTGCGGGCACGACAGCGGGAGCCGGTGCCGCTCGACGTGGAGATCGAATCGGACGGAGGCGCGCTTGTCCTCTCGGGTCCGAACGCCGGCGGCAAGACCGTGGCGCTCAAGACGGTCGGCCTGCTGGCGCTGATGAACCAGGCCGGCCTGCCTGTTCCGGCACGGGAGGCCTCCCTCCCAATCTACTCGCAGGTGACCGCGGACATCGGCGACCACCAGTCGATCATCGAGAGTCTCAGCACCTTCTCGGCGCGGATGGTGCGTGTCGCGGGCATGAGTCGCAACCTGGCGCCGCCCGCGCTGGTGCTCCTCGACGAGGTCGGCTCGGGCACCGACCCGGAGGAGGCCGGAGCGCTCGCCGTGGCAATCGTGAGCCACTTCATGCGAGCCGGCGCGACGGTCGTCGCGACCACCCATCACGAGGCGCTGAAGGCCTGGGCACAGGTCACCTCCGGTGCCGCCAACGCGTCGATGGAGATCGACGAGGAGACCCTGAGTCCCACCTACCGCCTGCTGCCCGGGGTCGCCGGACGCAGCGGCGGGATCGACCTGGCCGAGCGGGTCGGGATGCCGGACGGTGTCGTAGCCGACGCGCGTTCGCGTCTGTCGGCGGGGCACCGCGAGGTCGGCGTGTTCACCTCGCGTCTGCAGGAGATGGCCGATGAGCGCGAGCGCGAGCTCGAGGAGCTTCGGGCCCGGGGCGTGAGGGAGAGGGAGACGGCGGCGCGCCTCGAGAAGGAGCTGCGAGGGGAGGTTGCGCATGCGCGTGAGGCATGGAAAGAGGCGATTGGTGCGGCGCTCGACAGGATCGACGAGGCCCGCGAGCGGTTCATTTCGGGGCTGAAGGACCGGGCGATCGCGCTGCAGCTGCGAGCGGAGGCGCGACGGCAGAGCCGGACGCTGCGCGAGGAGCTCGAGCGCGCGATCCCGCGTCCCGAGGGCGTGGAGGCGCCGGCCACGCCGGAGATACGCGCAGGCGCGCAGGTGCGCCTGAGGGGTGTCGGCCGGAGCGGGGAGATCGGCGAGGTCGAATCGGTCGACTCCCGGGGCAAGGCGCGGGTGCTGGTCCGCGGCAAGCGGCTGATGCTCGACACGGTCGATCTCACGTTGCTGGATCCCGCCGCCCCTTCCGATGCGCCCCGGTCATGGCGTCTTCCCGCGGGCGTCCGACTCGAGCGCCGCCAATCGGTCGACGCGCCCACCGAGATCAACCTGATCGGCATGACGGTGGAGGAGGGGCTCGAGCGACTCGACAAGTTCCTGGATGACGCGTTCCTCTCCGGCCATGTCCGGGTGCGTATCGTGCACGGACACGGCAGCGGTCGCCTCCGGGCGGCGGTGCGGGAGATGCTCTCGACCCATCCGCACGTCGAATCGCACGCTCAGGCGGACAATCGGGCGGGTGGCGCGGGCGCCACGGAGGCCATGCTCCGGACCTGAGGGCCCGGGTGGCTCGTGGCCTTCGAGCCGATGCTCTGTTAGAGTACCGGCATGATTGCAGCGGGAACGGGTCTGGCGACCGGCGACGACTTCGAGAGATGCGCCGAGAAGGCGGCATCGCAGGCGATGGAGCAGCTCGCGGCCAGCGGGGCCCGGGCGCCCGACGCGCTGCTGGCCTTCACCTCCGGCGACCTCGCGGGGCAGGGGACCCGGGTGCTCCGGGTCCTGCGTAGTGTCTGCGGCACAGGGACCCTCGCAGGGTGCAGCGGCGCCGGGATACTCACCGACTCCGGCGAGATAGAGGGGGACAAGGGGGTTGCGGTGCTGGCCCTCTCCTCCGATTCGCTGCGTGCCACGCCTTTCTTCGTCCGGGGCCTCAAAGGGCGCGATCGGGAGGTGGGCCGGGAGATCGGCCACCTCGTGGAGCCGTATCTCGACGAGAACGCGATGGTGGTCCTTTTCCCCGACACCCTCTCCTGCAACCCGGATCAGCTCTTCAGCGGCATTCATGATGTCGCAGGGACGGTCCCCGTGGTGGGCAGAGGCGCGGCCTCGGGCTCCACGGACACCAGCTCGGTCTTCCAGTTCTGCGGCGGAGAGTCCTTGAGCAACGCCGTCAGCGGCATGATCCTGAGCGGCGGGATCGTCTGCTCCGTGGGGGTCACGCAGTCGTGCCTGCCCGTTGGCCGGCCGCGAAGGGTTACCGGCGCGGTGGGCAATTCCATCAAGTCCCTCGACGGCGTCCCCGCGGTTCAAGCCCTATTGGAGAGCCTCGCGGGGCCCGGCAGGGAGATCTCCGAGGATCTGCACCGTCTGGCCCATCACCTGTTCGTCGCCTATCCGCCCTCGCCCGGCCTCGAGCTGCGGCGAGGCCAGTACGTCGTCCGCAACATACTGGGCGTGGATCCGGACGACGGCGCCATCTTCGTGGGGCAGGAAACGGGGGAGGGCGAGACGATCTGCTTCGCGCTGCGCGATCCGGATGGCGCGCGGGACGATCTGAAGGCGATGCTCGAGGAGAATCTGCTGATCGCCGGCCAGCCCGACCTCGGCTTCTACTTCAACTGCTGTGCACGGGGGCGGGGACTCTACGGGCTCGGCGACATCGACACCGCCTATATCCGCAACGCCTTCGCACGGCTTCCGCTCGTGGGGTTCTTCGGCTACGCGGAGATCGCCTCGCTTCGAGGGAAGACGCGTCTGCACAACTATTCCGGCGTGATGGTCCTGGTCTCGGAGGCCCCCGCGGGTCCTCCCGCGGGACTGCCCGCCTGACCGCACGGGAACGATCGGGGGGTGACGATGAAGCTGGTCGAATGTGTGCCCAATTTCAGTGAAGGACGCGACCGCAAGGTGCTCGACGCGATCGCGGAGACCATAAGCTCCGTCGAAGGGGTCCGGCTGCTGGATGTCGACCCGGGCCGGGCGACCCATCGCACGGTGTTCACGTTCGTCGGCACGGTCGAAGCCGTCGAGGAAGCGGCATTTCTGGGAATCCGGAAGGCCGCCTCCCTCATCGACATGCGGAGCCACAAGGGGGCTCACCCGCGCATGGGGGCCACCGATGTATGTCCCTTCGTCCCCCTGGGCGGGACGACGATGCAGGAGTGCGTCGAGCTGGCGAAGCGTGTCGGACGTCGTGTCGGCGACACGCTCGGCATCCCGGTGTTCCTCTACGAGGAGGCGGCGAGCCGGCCGGACCGGCGCAGCCTCGCCGATGTGAGAAAAGGTGAGTACGAGGGGCTCGCGGCGCGGCTGGACGGCCCCGGGTGGAAGCCCGACTTCGGGCCCTCGGAGTTCAATGCCCGGGCGGGGGCCACGGCGATCGGCGCGCGCGAGTTCCTGATCGCGTACAACGTCAACCTCAACACGCGTGACCGGCGACTGGCCAACCGCATCGCGCAGAACATCAGGGAAACGGGACGTCCGAAGCGTGGTGCCGACGGGAAGATCCTGAGGGACGGCGACGGCAGGGCGATCACCGAGCCGGGACCCTCGCGTCTCGACGCGGTCCGGGCGACCGGCTGGTACATCGAGGAGTACGGGCAGGCGCAGGTGTCGATCAACCTGACCAACTTCAGGATCACCCCTCCTCATGCCGTGTTCGACGCCGTCGCGGCGGAGGCGGCGCAGATGGGCCTGCGGGTGACGGGAAGCGAGGTAGTGGGACTGATCCCGCTCGAGGCGATGAGGCTCGCGGGGAGGCATTACCTGTCCCGTCAGGGGAAGTCGCCGGCGGTGCACGACACGGAGCTGATCCGTACCGCCGTGGTTTCGCTGGGGCTGAGCGACATCGGGACGTTCGAGCCGTCCGAGAAGATCATCGAGTTCCGTGTGTCCGATCCCCGGCCGTTGATGGGCATGTCCGTATCGGGGTTCGCCGACGTGGTGTCGGCGGGCACACCGGTTCCCGGTGGCGGCAGCGTCTCGGCCCTGCTGGCCTCGCTCTCCGCGGCGCTCTCGGCGATGGTCGCGGGGATCACGTACGAGCGAAAGGGGGCCGAGCCGCATCGCGAGATTCTCGCCTCGCTCGGCACGAGGGCGCAGCGGATCAAGGCGAGCATGGCCGATGCCGTCGACGAGGACAGCGGTGCGTTCGACAGGCTGCTGGCCGCCAACCGGATGCCCCGACGCACCGAGGAGGAGCGCAACGCGCGGGACAGGGCGATACGGGAGGCGACCCTGGGAGCGATCGCGGTGCCGTTGCGCGTCATGAAGGACGCGCTCGAGGCGCTCGAGATCGCGGGCGAGGTGGCCGGCAGGGGAGCGCCGAGCGCGGTGAGCGACGCCGGTGTCGCGGCGCTGGCCGCGGCCGCTGCGGTCGAGGGAGCCGGGATGAACGTCCGGATCGAATCTCGGTGGGCTGACCGATGCCGCGGAGGCGAAGCGGATCGGGGACGAGGCGGATGAGCTGCTCGCCGTCGCGTCCACGCGCGCCGCGGCAATACGGAATCAGGTCCGGGCGGCACTCGACGCGTCGGTTCAGTCATCGCCCGCGAAGTAGCGCTCCCAGTCGTCGAGGTCCACCCGGTCGGGCTTATCGTTGCCCGGGGGCGACGGCGCACGTTGGATGATCTCCGCGAAGCGGCGGCACCCCGGCACATGACATCCGAGGGCTCGCACGCGGTCGCGCAGCTCCCGGTCGGATGTCACGACCGTGATGTCCGCGGGGGTGCGGGATCGCTCCGCCAGATCCACGATGACGTCATCCGCGGTGCGCCGGGGGCCCGAGTGTACGACGCGAACCCTCCCGGGCCGCCCCGGGGAACGCCCCGGCCCGGCCGGCCCGTCGAACACCACGGTGAGCGCGCCGGATCGCCTGGTGGCGAAATCGGCGAGAACAGCGACCATCTCCGGCTCGCCGGTGGGCAGATGCAGACGCCGGTCCCGTCCCGCGCCGCAGAGGTTATTCCCGTCGATCAGGTAGGGCATCCGACTCTCTGCGGGGCGGATCGCCTGCCGCGCCGGTGAACTGCGAGATGACGGCGTCCACGACTCCGGGAGCGAGGCCGTTTGCCAGCGCCAGCGCGCGCCCCGACCAGGTCACGAACTGATCGCGCGGGCGGAGCCTCGCCGCACGGACCATCACACGCGCCACCTCCGCGGCGGGTGTCCTCCGCATGCGGGGACGCGGCGAGCTCGGATTCGCCGCGAGGCTGTTGGCCGCGAACCTCGTATCCGTCAGCCCCGGGTAGACGGTCTGCACATCGACGCCCGTTCCCTCCAGCTCGGTGCGCATCGACTCAGCCAGGGCGTACAGTGCGAACTTGCTGGCGCAGTAGGCGCCATAGCCCGGGATGGAGCGCCGTCCGAGCACTGAAGACACGATCTGCACGAGTCCCGAACGCCTGCCCACCATCGCGGGCAGCGCCGCCTGGATGCACCGCAGGACGCCGTAGACGTTCACCTCGAACAGACGGCGCATCGCTTCCAGCGGCAGATCCGCCACCCGGCCGTACAGGCCCACCCCGGCGTTGCATACCAGGATGTCGATCCGGCCGAAACGTCCCAGGGTGGCATGCACGAGACCGGCCACCTGGTCGTCGCTTGTGACATCGGCCGGCACCATCAGGCACTCCGCCGGCAGCTCGACGATCGCGTCGTGTGTGGCGCGCAGACCCTGCTCGGAGCGGGCCGCGATGACCAGCCGGGCGTTCTCGCGGGCGTAGGCGAGGGCGGCGGCTCTGCCGATGCCCTCGGATGCGCCCGTGACGAGGACGACGGCGCCCTCGATGGCGGAAGACGTCATGGATGACCTCCGTGAACCGCGGACAGTTTACACCGCCCGGTCAGTCCTTCCGGAAGATCGAACGGAGGAGGCCCGTCGCCGTCGCATCCTTGCCCCCGCCTCGGCCGAGCGCCTCGAGAGCTTCCTGGTTGTCGGGCTCCCATTTGAGCGCCTGTTCGTACATCTCGTGGGCGCGCCGCGCGAGCCCGCCCTTGTGATAGATACGGGCGAGCTCGATGTACGCCTGGGGGGTGGAGGGATTCATGGAGATCGCCTTGAGCAGGTTCTCTTCGGCCTTTTTTCTCCATCGGGGATTCTGGCCCTGGCAGACGCCCAGGAAGTGGAAGTACTCGAACCGGGAGGGGTCGTTCTGCGTGGCCGCCTCGAAGAGCCGTATCGCCTCGAAGGTGTGCCCGGCATCCATCTCCCGGCGTCCCCTCAGATAAACATCGCGCGCGACAGCGACCGGGTCGCTCGTCTCCTTCTTGCGGCCCGCCGCGGCTTCCTGCCGGGCGCGATCGTACTCCTGGCGTCTCTGAGGGTGGCCGAGCGTGTTGTACGCTTCCGTCATCGACGCGAACATCACCTCGATGTCATGAAGCAAGTCCTCGAGATGCGGCTTGCGGAGCTGGTCCGGGTGGTACTTCTTGGCGAGACTGTAGTAGGCGGATCGTATCTCGGATTCCTGGGCCGAAGGGGTGACCCCCAGCACGCCGTAGGCGTCCTTTCCGGCGCTCGATCGGAACATCTCGGTGAGATGGTTGCGCTGCTGCTGCTCCTCGGGGGTGTACCGTGTCGCGCGTCCGGTCGGGGCGGAGCCGGCCTCGACACCGGCCGTGCGCGACAGGAAGCTGTCGAGATCGCGTGCCTTCGACCCCTGCGCGGCCGCGGCACGTGCCGCCACAGGGGCGGACGCGACCATTCCAAGGGCCTCCAGTCCGCAAAGTGCCCGCAGGGTGGCCTCCTCTCCCGCGGGGGAGGCCGCCACGAGGGCCGGCCGCGTCAGGGTGCCGTCCGCGCGCGCGAGGACGTACAACTCCCCCGGCCCCAGCGCTGCGCCGGGAGGGGACGAGAGCGAGGCGGCGGGCCGGACCAGACGCCGCTCGTCGTCCCGCAGCAGGGCCTCCCGCAACGGCTCGACATCACCGAAGGAGCGGGCGAGGTCGAGAGTCAGGTCGGCGGCGCTCAATCCTTCGGCCGATGCGGCGGCGGAGCCGGCCTCGGCCGTGGCGGGTGCCTGAACCACGAGGTCGGGTTGGGCTCCGTCGGGGACGTTGCGCACCGCCTCGAGAAAGGCGGCGCGTGCGGCCTGCGTTTCCGGCGGATCCGCCCCCGGCGAGGCGTTCGTGCGCGGGGTGTTCATGCTGCTGAGCCTGCCGCCCGAGAAGACGAGCTCTCCCGGGGCCGGGATTGGCCGAGGCGTCGAGCCTGAGGGTCCCGCTCACCCCTTCCCGCGCGATGCGGGAGAGGAGGCCGAGCAGCTTCCCCTGATACCGATCCCGAGAACCCGGCACGGGTACCCTCCCTGCCTGGTGCGTTCCTCAGCGTTGCTGCAGCCAGACGCCCCAGGCCTCGTAGAACTGTTCCAGCGTCAGCCCGGTGACCGATTGCATGGCGGCGCTAATATCGGTTCCCCGGCCCAAATGATCCAGCAGATCGTTGAGATGGGACTGCGACCATGTCTGGAGGAAGAACTCCATCTGGGACAATGACTTGGGATAGCTGAAGGTGGCCGCCGACGAGGCGCCTCCCAGGGTGCGCCAGGCCCGGGCGAGCCCTTCCTTCTCCCGTGCAGCGCTCCGCCCCTCCACGACCTGCGCAAACCCTTCCTGCAGCCACCGTGGCGCGTTTCCACGCGTCTTGGAGGCCATGAAGCAGTGCGCCAGCTCGTGCCGGAGCACGCTCTCGAGCTGGGGCGTCATGTGGCGGATTCCCCCGACGGGGATCCGAATCTGGCCGTCGAACAGCCCGCCGACCCACTCCGGTGACTCCGTGACCTGGTGGAAAGCGGTCCGGGGGTAGAGGGTGACCAGGATAACGGCCTCGGGATAATGGGCGAGCCGGAGGGAGAGATCGGACCAGGCGTTCTCGAGCGTGTCGAGGACCTCCTGGGCGAGCTCCGGCGAGGCTTCGTCGCCGTCGAACCGGAGCGAGAAATGAGCCGCGTTCGACTCGAAGTACCCCTCCTCTGCGCCCTTCAGCCGGCGCGCCCGCGCCAGACGCGACTCGATCATCGGGCTTGGCTCGATCGCCAGCGCCCTTTCCCACAGAGCGATCGCTTCGTCGAGGCGGCCCTGCTGGCAAGCCGATTCTCCCATCAGGAACAGCGTTCGCGGGTGATCCGGCCGTTGCGCGAGAGCATCGTCGAGAAGGGTCTCCGCCTCCTGGTATCGATCGAGATCGATCAGCAGGGTGGCGAGGTTGAGCCGGGCCACCAGCAGGTCGGGGTCCTGCCCCAGGGAGCGCCGGTAGTGCGTCTCCGCTGTGTCATAGTCCTTCGCCGTCATCGCGAGATTGCCCAGGTAGGCGTGCAGCACGGCGATCTCCCTGCGTGCCGCCGCCTCGTCGACACCCACGCGGCCGAGACGGCCCTCGAGCTGTGTGAGTCGTTCACGGACCGCGTCCGGGTCGAGCCCCCGGGGAGTCTCCGGCGCGCTCTCCGGCTCGAGAGCCGGCGGTGGCGCGGGTACGGCCTGTCTCGCGTCCTGGCGGGGCATGATCCGCGGGGGTGACGTGGAGGCTTTCTCGAGCCTGAGGATCTGAACGAGCGGGATCCCGATGACGCCCCCGGCCACCCGGCAGCGAAGCTCGTCGCCCGCCTCGTGGCAGCGTTGCGCCGTCAGCACCCGACCGTCCTTGAAGCGAATCGTGTCGGCCCCGACGGTGGCGGACCCGAGGGCCCAGAGGATCAGCAGGATCAATGTTCGGGCAGGACGCGGGGCGAGCGGTTCAGGAGCCCGCGAGACGAGTGATCCGCGGTTGACTGCGCTGCTGTCTGAACGTGGCGGGAACATCGTGGCGCAGGGCCTCCTGGGCTTTTCGCTGTGACGGGTACCGGCCCCAGTACACCCGGTAGCAGTTGCGTCCCTCGACGATGGTCGAGAGGATGAACACCTCCGGGGAGCCGCCGGCCGTGTCCACCGCCCGTTTCACGGTCTGGTCCTGGCAGGCGGTCAGCAGCTGGATGGTGTAATCACCCGATGCGGCGGTCACGTCCCGGCCGAACTCCCTCGCCGCTGCGCGGTAATCGCCGCGGATCAGGGCCCGGCGCCCACGGTCGGGCGGCACTGGCTCCGAGTCCAAGATATTCGATTCGGGGGGCGCCGCAACGGAGCCGACGGTCGACCGCTCGGGAGGGGGCGGCTTGTCGGGGATGGCGGTTTCGATCGACCCCGCGATGTTGTCGGGTTTTTCGTCCGTGTCGGCGGATTCGGCCGGATCGGCGGGTGTGGGAGTCATGCCGGTGGCCGGAGCGCCTGCCACCGGAGGCGCCGGTTCCATCTCGCCGGCGTCACCCGGCCCCTGCGCCATGAGGATCAGGATGAGGGCCGCCGCGCCGACAGCGAGGGCGCCGCCGATGAGAAACCACGGGCGCGAGGTGTCGTCGGGGCCGTCGTCGTACATCGACGGGGTGAACGACTCGCGTCGGTTCTCCTCGTGCAGGATGAGCGGCAGCGGCTCGGGACCGGCGGTGGCCGCTTCCCGGCCGGCTCCGGCCGCGGTCTTCGGTGCCCGCAGGGCCGGCTCGACATGGGAGGGGACATCGTCCGTGGCGGGTTCTTCCTCCAGCCCGGCACGGGAGGGCCCTTCGGGCTCAGGGGGCGACGATTGCGTGTCCGTCCAGGGCAGAGGGACGGGTGGTGCGGGCTGGTCTTCCTCCGCCTCGTCCGGCTCGCCGGCCTCAACGGGTGAAACCGGCCCCTCGCCCTCGAATGGTGCTGTGGCGATCGGAGGCAGATCGAGCTGCACGTCGGCGGGCGTCGCGGTCCGCGCGGCGGGCGGCGGTTGGGTGGGGGCCACGTCGGCTCCCTTGATGATCTCGGCGCGACTGCGCGGCGGCGTCTTCGCATAGTTCTTCCTGACGGCGCCCACCATGCTGAGGGCCGCGATGACCGAGGAGGCGAAGTAATCGGGAAGGGAGGTCAGGGCGCAGACCTGGGCCACCGATCGCTTGCCGTCGATGTGGCGGAGGACCGACTGGAACTCGCCCGGCAGGGTCAGCCCGGGCTCCTCCAGCACGGAGCGCTTCACCACGTAGACGGTGTCGAGCGTGCCTATCTCGTCGAGCACGAGGGCGCGATCTCCCAGCTCCAGCACACCCTTGAGGATCAGCGGGCGCGGATCGATCCCGAGGTCGGGTGTCCCGGGGGCGAGCTGCCGCTCGCGCACCCGGTACTCGCCTTCGTGTTCCGAGAACAGGGCCTGCACGATCTCTTCCGCGCGGCCCTTCTCGATCTGCATCAGCTCGCGGGGGCTCACGTACCCCAGCCCCGTCAGCGCGTCACGCAGCGTGGCATCGCGCGCCCGCAACTCCGCCTCCGCCCACTGCGCCTCGGTGAGCGCTCCGTTGCGGATCAGGTAGGCCTTGAGCCCTTCCTCGCGATCGGTGGAGATCGCCCATGCGATATGGCCGTCGGAGAAATGGATCTCGCGCGTGGTCTCGGGGATCTCGTCGCCTGCGGCTCCGGCGACGGCCTCGGGCGGCCGTGTGGTGGCCTGGAAGACTCCCGTGAAGTCGTCCTCCTGCAACGCGGCAAGGAGACGCGGGATCCTCAGGTCCTTGAGGTCGCCGTGGAGATGGAATAGGGAAAGAGCCATGGGTGAAGGACTCGTCGAGCGGACGCGGCCGGACCAGACAACACGAGGCACGCGGATTATAGGCACCGTGGTTCGCGGGTGTCAATAGATCGGCCTCGGCGGCGCATGTTATAGTCGTGCCGGTCCAGCACCATTCTCGCCATCCAGCCGGAGCCCGAACATGATGTCCGACCCGAAACGACGGAGGACCGGGCATGGGCGGCACGCCCGCATCGGGGCGGATCGGCCCGGGCGGCCGACCGGAGCCTGGAACATCCCTTGAAGGTCATGAAGCCGGGCGATCTCGGCGCGGCGCAGGCGCATTACGACGTCATCGTCGTTGGCAGCGGCGTGGCGGGGCTGCGTGCGGCGATCGAGGCCGGCGAGGGGAATCTCTCGGTCGCGCTGCTGGCGAAGGACTCCGCGAGCGACAGCAGCACGGACCGTGCGCAGGGCGGCGTGGCTGTCGCCCTTTCCGACGAGGATCAGGTCGGCCTCCACTACAGCGATACGCTCGCGGCGGGTGACGGTCTGTGCGACGAGCGGGCCGTCAACGTGATGGTGGGAGAGGGCCCCCGGTACATCAGCCAGCTCATCGAGTGGGGAGCCGAGTTCGACCGTGAGGGAAGCCGCCTGGCCTTTACACGCGAGGCCGCGCACAGCACGCGCCGCATCCTTCACGCGCATGGCGACGCCACCGGCCGGGAGATACTGCGCGCTCTGTGGCAGAAGGCCTCGACGCTCGAAAGCGTCACGTTCTTTCCGCATACCTACTCGGTGGATCTCTTCCTCGAGGATCGCGTCTGCCGCGGTCTGATCGTGCTCGACGAGACCACAGGCCTCGTGAGGCGCATCGCGGCCGATGCGGTGGTCATGGCCACCGGCGGCCTCGGTCAGCTCTATCTCGAGACCACCAATCCGCCGCAGGCGACGGGAGACGGTGTGGCCATCGCCTGGCGTGCGGGAGCGCTGCTGCGCGACATGGAATTCGTCCAGTTCCATCCCACATCGCTGCACATCGCGGGGGCGCCGCGGTTCCTTCTCAGCGAGGCGCTGCGGGGAGAGGGTGGCCTGCTCAAGAGCCCTGACGGGCGCCGCTTCATGCTGGGAGTCGATCCGCGCGCGGAACTCGCGCCCCGGGACGTGGTGGCGCGCGTCATCTATCGCGAGATCGCCTCGAGCGGCACCGACCACGTGATGCTCGACCTCACGCATCTCGACCCTGATTTCATCGAAAGACGGTTCCCCGGCATACACGCCACCTGCCTTCGTTACGGC
Source organism: uncultured Acidobacteriota bacterium (assembly GCA_963806495.1). Classification (GTDB taxonomy): domain Bacteria; phylum Acidobacteriota; class Polarisedimenticolia; order JACPZX01; family DASXTC01; genus CAWDYA01. The sequence goes on from CAWDYA010000002.1 coordinate 326,181, forward strand.
GTGGATATCGCGCGCGAACCGGTGCCCGTCGCCCCCGCCGCCCACTATCACATGGGGGGCATCGCGACGGATTTGTGGGGGCGCACGACGGTCGGCGGCCTGTACGCGGCCGGCGAGGTCACGTGCACGGGAGTGCACGGCGCCAACCGCCTGGCGAGCAACTCCCTGCTCGAAGGGCTCGTGTTCGGAGCCCGTGCGGGCCGCGCGCTGATGGAAGATCGCCCGGGCGCGAGCCGGCGTCACGCCTCGGCCGGGCCGCCGGTGCCGGCGCTGGGCGCCGCGGCGGGGAAGGCGGCTGAGGTCGTGCGCCGGGTGCGCGAGCTCTCCTGGGAGTGCCTGGGTATCGTGCGCGAGGAGGCCGGGCTGACGGAGGCGTTGCGGCGGCTCGAGTCTCTCGGCGCTGCGATGGAGGCGGTGCCGTCCTCCGGACATCCTGAGCCGGGCAAGGTGCGCGCCAGGCTCGAGGCGGCGAACATGGTCGTGCTCGCGGAGCTCGTCGCCCGGTCCGCAATCCTGAGACGCGAGAGTCGTGGAGCCCATTTCCGATCCGACCATCCCCGGCGAGATGATGCACGCTACGGCAGGTCGTCCTATATCGGAAGGGGGGTGCCCGAGGGGGTGATCGGCGCGCCGGCGACCGGGATGCCGGGCTGATCAGGTGGTCGGGTCGACGTACTGCTTGAGGATGTTGAATACCTTCCCGTCGGCGGTCTTGATCAGGTAGTGGGCCTCCCACTCCTTGATGATGCTCACCGGATCGCCGGCGCCGAGTGGAACCTCGACCGGATCCACGGACTTCTGAAGACTGTGCTTCAGCGTGACGTCCTGCCTGATGGTCGGCATGACCGCAACCTCCCTGGTCAGGTGATGAACCGCAGACAGCGCCTGTAGCGCGATTTGGGGATGAAATAGATCAGCTTGTTTGCGATGCTCTTCACGCGATCGATCAGGGTTGTGCGCGTGTAATCGTTCTCCTCGCCGGAGAACGACCACCAGATGATGAATGCCTTGCCCTTGATGTTCTCCCGCGGGACGGTGCCCCAGGAGCGGCTGTCCTTGGAATTGTCCCGGTTGTCGCCCATGCAGAAGTAGTGCCCTTCGGGGATGAGCATCCTGTCGAAGTCGAACTCGTTGCCGAAACGCCGGCTCTGCCACCGCTTCGGCGCCGGCTCGGCCGCCGAGAGCGGGGCCTCTCCCTCCTTGATCCGCGCCCACGACTCGGCGTTGAGTTCCGTCTCGTGGATCTTGTACGGCTCCTTGAGGGGTACCCCGTTGATGTAGACCGTCTTGTCCTTGACTTCGATGAACTCCCCGGGCAGCCCGATCACCCGCTTGATGTAGTCCTTCTCCGGCTCCTCGGGATACTTGAACACGATGATGTCGCCGCGCTTGACGTCGCGGATCGGCAGCAGCGTCTTCTCGATGCTGCTCATGGTCGGCGCATAGATGAACTTGTTCACCATGATGTAGTCGCCCACGAGCAGCGTGGGGATCATCGATCCGGTCGGAATCTTCGATTGCTGGAAGACGAAGGCGCGCGCGAAGACGACGAAGATGACGCAGATCACGATCGTCTCGAAGTAGTCCCGGACGATGCCCTTCGTCATATCGCGCGACTCGGGCGCGGTCTCATCCGTGACGTGCCCGTTGGCGGTCCGTTCGTAGCTCATGCCAGGATTACCTGCATTCCGTGTTTCTCCGGATCACCTCGACGGCCTCGTCGGGTGTCGAGACCACGCGGGTGATGTCCAACTGAGGCCGGTCGAGGAGCCCCTGGCCGCCCAGCAGGTCGAGAAGGCGGCTCCAGACCGCGCCGATGAGAACGATGGGCCGGTCGCCGAGGAGCCGTGCCCTGTGCAAGGCCCAGAGGAAGGTGAGTTCCGCGAGGGTTCCTGCTTTTCCGGGCAGAATTATATAACCGGCCGACCGGTCGATCAATTCGCGGGTCCGTTCGAACAGCCCCGGTTCCTCACGGTGCTCGGACAGGTACGGGTTGGGCTCCCGGCGCAGGGGGCTCAGCGCGCGCGTGGTGATCCCGAGCGTGCGCCCCCCCGCCTCCAGCGCCCCGCGTGAGGCGGCCTCCATCACGCCGCCGTAGCCCCCGGTCACCACGAGGTAACCGTGCGTGGCGAGAAGCCTCCCCACGGCGCGCGCCTCGGCGTACGCCGCGGAGCCTTCATCCGGCTCCGAGGAGCCGAAGACGGCCACGCCGACCACGCCTCCCCGCGGTTCAGTCGCCGCCACCGGCCGTTCCATAGCCGCGCGAGTCGGAGGCGCCGTACACCCAGCCCTCGGCAGAGTCGACGAGAATCGCCTGAATATCGCCCCGCGGACGCCTCTCGACCAGCACGTGTCCGCGTCCTGCCAGCGCCTCCTTCACGTCGGCGGGGAAGCCTCCCTGCTCGAGGAACAGCTTGTCCGGCTCCCACTGGTGATGGAACCGGGGCGCGTCCACGGCGGCCTGCAGCTCCATGCCGAAGTCGAGAACGTTGAGCATCGTCTGAAGGACGGAGGTGATGATGGTCGGCCCGCCCGGCGAACCGAGCACCATGACGGGACGCTCGGTCCCCGAGGCGTCGCGTTTCAGCACGAGGGTGGGCGCCATGGACGAGAGCATCCTCTTGCCCGGAGCGATGCTGTTGGCCTGGCCGCCGACCAGTCCGTACATGTTCGGCTCGCCGGGCCGGATGCTGAAATCATCCATCTCGTTGTTGAGCAGGAAACCGAGCCCGTCGACGACTGCGCCGCAGCCGAACCACGCGTTGAGCGTGTAGGTGTTGGCCACCATGCCGCCGGAGGCATCGAGGACCGAGAAGTGGGTCGTGGATGTCTTCTCGAACGCGAGCGGATCGCCGGGCCCCGCGTCCGGCGCCGGCGTGGCCCGGCCGGGATCGAAATTGCGCATCATGCGGCTCGCGTAGTCGGGGGAGAGCAGACCCGAGAGCGGGACGCTGGCGAAAGCCGGGTCGCCGAGCCAGCGCGCGCGATCGGCGAATGCCCGCTTCATCGCTTCGGCGACGACATGGATGTATGCGGACGAGTTGTGTCCCATGGCCTCGAGATCGAACGGCTCGATCATGTGCAGGATCTCGAGCAGCGCGACGCCGCCGGAGCTGGACGGGGGCACCGAGACGATCTCCCAGGATCGGTAGATGCCCGAGAGCGGGGTCTTCTCGAGGGGTCGGTATCCGGCGAGATCCTCACGGGTGACGAGCCCGCCGTGCGCCTCCATGTCGGAGGCGATCCGCGCGGCGATCTTCCCCTCGTAGAAAGCCCCGGCCCCGCCGCGCGCGATCGCCTCGAGTGTCGCGGCCAGATCCTTCTGCACGAGACGGTCCCCCTCCTGGAGCGGTCCTCCGTCCTTGAAGAAAATCGTCCGCGCCGCGGGATACTCCTGGAGCCGCTTCTGGCCGGCGCGCAACGCGTCGCCCAGACCCCTGTCGATGATGAACCCGTCCCTCGCCAGCCGGATAGCCGGCTCGAGCGCGCGACGGAGCGTGATCGTCCCGTGCCGCTGGAGCGCGAGGGCCAGACCGGCCACGGTGCCCGGTACGCCGGCGGCCAGATAGGTCGAGCGGCTGGCGCCGGGGATCACCTCGCCGTTCGGGTCCAGGAACATGTCCCGCGCCGCGCGGCCGGGGGCCACCTCCCGGTAGTCGATCACGACCGACGTGCCGTCGGCCTTGCGGATGAGCATGTAGCCGCCACCGCCGATGTTGCCCGCCTGCGGATAGGTCACGGCGAGAACGAAACCCATCGTCACGGCGGCGTCGACCGCGTTGCCTCCTTCGCTCAGGACGCGCCGTCCCTCGGCGACCGCCAGGGGCTCCGGGCCGGCCACCATGCTGTGCCGGGCGCGCGCTGCGGGGCGGGAGGCGGCCTGGGCCGCCGCGGGAAGCGCCAACGCGATGCAGACGACCGCCAGGATGGCGGCATGCAGGCGCCTCGGACGGTTCATCGGCTCGTTCTCCTCCTCGCGAGAGCGCCGGTACTATACGACATTCACGCGTCCTGGTCCCCCTGCCGGCCGAGCGACTGCCTGATGCGGTCGATGAGCCGCTGGATGCGGCGCTGCCGCACCCCGAGGCTGAGCAGGTAGCCGCCCATCAGCAGCCAGATGATGTTGTAGGCCCAGAACAGGTACTGGAATTTCTGTGCGTCGGTCACGGTCTTTCTCCTCGTGCGAGTGTTGAAGCCCGACGTGCCGGTTGCCGGGAGGATGCCGCCTGCTCCTGCAGCCAGCGCACCTCCTCTTCGGCCCTCCCGAGTGGCAGCCTCAGCGCCAACAGACAGAGATACAGGACGAGGTAGGTGATGATGCCTCCGAGGAAAACGGTCTGCATGCTCTCCTCGAGCCCGCCGCCCCCCGAAGCCTTCAGGACGATCGGATGATGCCCTCTCCAGAACCGGATCGACCAGTAGACGATCGGCACGTCGAGGAATCCGATGATTCCGACCACCGCCGCGAACCGAGCCTTCTGATCGGGGTCGTCGGTGTACCGCCGGACCAGCAGGTAGCCGGCGTAGATCAGCCAGAGGATCAGCGACGTGGTGAGTCGCGCCTCCCACGTCCAGTAGGTGCCCCAGACCGGCCGGGCCCACAGCGGCCCGGTCATGAGGACCACGCTGCAGAACAGCAGGCCGATCTCCGCCGAGGCATGGCCCACGATGTCCCATCCTTTGCGTCGCGTGGCGAGATACCCGATGCTCGCGACGAAGGTGACGAAGAAGGCCAGGAAGCTGACGATCCCGGCGGGCGCGTGGAAATAGAAGATCCTCTGGATGTCGCCCATCACCCGCTCGCGTGCCGCGTAGAAGAATGCGCCGTAGAGCGTGAGGATGGCGAGAGCCGTCACCGCGATCGGCAGGGCGACCTGGGCGACGGTTGTGACGAGGGACGGAGAGCGGGTCGTGGTCGGCATTCACTCCTCGATGACGTACTCGAACGTGAGATAGGACGCGGTCAGGAAGACGAGGTCGAAGACGGCGGCCATGGTCAGCCATGCCCGCGGCGCACCAGTGAGTTGTCCGTTGCCCGAGATGACGGCGGCCGTGGTTTTTACCGCCGAGATCATCAGCGGGACCGAGACGCTGAACAGCAGGATCGGCAGAAGGACATCTCCTCGGCGCGTGCGTGCGGTCATCGCCCCGAACAGGGTTCCCACGGCGGTGAAGCCGAGCGTGTGCACGATTACGACCAGGGCAAGCCTGCCCGCGACGGACAGCAGGTCGAAGTTGAACAGCACGCCGCACAGCGGCAGGACGACCGCCTCCACGATCAGCATGGAGATCAGGTTCGCCAGCATCTTGCCCACGTAAAGTGTTCCGGGGTCCACAGGGGCGATGATGAGCCCCTGGATGCAGTCGGCCTCGCGCTCGAGCGTGAAGGAGTGGCCGAACGCGAGGACTCCGGCAAAGGTGAAGGCGACCCACAGGACGCCCGGCCCGAGAAGGCGAAAGTCGGCGGATGCGAAGTCGAACCCGAAGTTGAAGATCACGAGCACGAGCAGTGAGAAGAAGAACATGGCGGGGAGGTTGTCCAGGTTCCGCCATTCGATCCTCAGGTCCTTGGCGCACACCGCGATCGCCTTGCCCGTCTCGCGCCGCAGCGTGAGCATCGCGCCGGCGCGGGGCAGGGGAGCGGACCCGACCCGGGGAGCGGAAGTGGTGGGAGCGTTCACGCGCCGTCCCCGACGACGTCGTGGTAGACGCGCTGCATCCCGGCGTGGGAAAGGCCGCGCGTGGGTGCCTCGAAGGCGAAGCGGCCGCGAGCCATGATCGAGACACGCGTGCTCACCTCGAGCCCCTCGTCGAGGTGATGCGTCACCATGACGACGCTGCGGCCCCGGCCGCGAACCTGCTCGAGGATCCCTCGAAGCGTCCGCGAGGCGTGCTGATCGAGCCCCGTGTACGGCTCGTCCAGCAGCACGAGATCGGGATCGTGGATGAGCGCGCGGGCGATCGAGAGGCGTTGCTGCATGCCGCGAGAAAAGGTGCGAACCTGATCCTCGGCCCGCTCGGCGAGACCGACTTCCTCGAGCAGCGCCTCGCAGCGCTCCGGGATGTCGGGCAGATCGTACAGGCGGCCGTAGAACCGGAGGTTGTCACGCGCGGTGAGCCCCCCGTACAGGAACCCGTTGTGCCCGATCAGGCCGATCCGCCTCTTCACCGGGTCGGCCGCCGACTTCGGGTCGAGGCCGAAGATCGAGAGGCTGCCGGCGGTGGGCCGGACCAGCGAGGAGAGGATCCTCAGCAGCGTGGTCTTGCCGGCACCATTGGGCCCGAAGATGGTGAGGAACTCCCCGGGTGCGAGATCGAGATCGACTCCGTCCAGGGCACGAATCGGCCCGTAGCGACGCGAAAGACCGCGGGCGGCCACCGGAGCCGCGCCGGAGTGCGTCTCAGGCTCCTGCATCCCGGTCCATCTGCCGGTAGATCTCGATCGCATCCTCGGAGAGCCGCTCGCGAATCTGCTCGTAGTCCTCCTTCGTGAGCTTGCCCACCTCGTATTCCATCTCGAGGTCCTTGATGCTGGCCAGGATTTCCTGCCGGCGCCTCAGGATGTCCTGCTCGCGCCCCGCCGCCACGGCCCCGTCGTCGAAGGCGGGTGGCCCGCCCCAACCGATGAGCGGGGCGAGGATGAACAGCGTCGTGGCCCCGGCGAGGAGAACTCCGATCACGAGCATCAGTCGAACTCCGAGAGGTCGCGCTCGAGTCGTGAGCGGTAGCGGGCGTCGGCCGGCGGCGAGGCGCCCGAGCCCGGAGCCTCGGCCGCCTGCGCCCGCAGGGCACCCTTGCGCTGCCAGGACAGCAGCACGATGGACAACGCGAGAAGCCCCGCGATGGAGGCCGCAAACGGCATCGCCCAGCCGATGAGATTGAAACCGCTGCGCTCGGGGACGAGCCGGACCTGCGGTCCGTGCTCCCGTACGTACTGCGCGATGAGCTGATCGGGCGTGGCCCCGGCCGCGAGTGCCGCCGCCACCTTGCGGCGCTCCATCGAGGCGAGACCGCAGGTGCACTCGTGCAGCGACTGGTTGACGCAGGTGCCGCAGAAGCACTGGATGACCGAGGTCACCTTCATCGCCTCGGGGGATTCCACGATCGGGCCCGTCTCGGCGCCCTGCGTGTGCAGGTCGCTGCTCTGCGCCAGAGCGGCGGCGGTGCCCCCGGCCAGCAGGGTGGCCATAAGGAGCAGGATCGTGCGACCGCGGGTCATCAGATCTCCTGGGAGGCGGTGCTGTCCAGATCCACCGCTGTCCGCTTGCGGGCCACCGGAGATCGCCTCCATTCCGGCAGCACGGCGATATGGGTGCCGATGATCAGCACGAGCCCGCCGATCCATATCCAGGAGACGAGCGGGTTGAGATATGCCTTGAATGTGTAGCCGCCCTCCTGGGGGTTGTTGTCCACCAGGATGGTGTAGAGGTCCTCGGAGAGGTTCGGCGGCCAGCTGAACAGACCATAGATGTCGACTTCCGTGGTCGGCTGCTCGGTGGCCCGGTAGAAGTACTTCTCCGGTCGCAGCGTGGCCACCTTGCGACCGTCTCGCGAGACGTCCAGGACCGTCGTGAGTACGTCCTTGTGGGCGTCGTGGGACGAGGACGTGTCTGCGAAGGTCAGCGTGTAGGGGCCGACCGAGAAGCTCTCGCCTCGCTTCAGCACGGCCATCGCCTCCTGCTGGAAGGCGGCAGAGCCCGCGATCCCGACGAAGATCATCACCATGCCCACGTGGACGAGGTAGCCGCCGTAGCGGCGCTTGTTCCTGCCGATCAGGCTCGACAGCCCGACGAGGAACGACTCGCCTGCGGTTTTCATCCTCGCCCGGGCGCCCCGGTACAGCTCCTGCACGATCGTCGCGATGACGAACGCGCACAGAGAGAAGGCCAGGATGGCGCGAAGGTGCCGCATCCCCGTGACGAACAGCAGCAGCGCCACGCCCGCCATGAACGCCAGCGGCATCGCGAAATTGCGCGTGAGGTTCTGCCCCGATGCCTTGCGCCAGGCGATCAGCGGGCCGACGCCGGTGACGAAGATCAGGCTGAGGCCGAGCGGGACGATCCACTGGTTGAACCAGGGCGGCCCGACGGAGACCTTGGCTCCGGCGAACGCCTCGGAGAGGATGGGGTACACGGTGCCCCAGAACACCGTGAAGCAGATCGCGATGAAGATGATGTTGTTGAACAGGAACGCGCTCTCACGCGACAGCAGCGATTCGATCGTGTTTTCGGTGCGCAGCCGCGGCATCCGGAGCACGAGCAAAGTCAGGCTCACCAGCACGACGATCACCCAGAACCCGGCGAACCACGGGCCGAGCGATGACTTGGTGAAGGAGTGGACCGAGGAGATCACTCCGCTGCGGGTGATGAACGTGCCGAAGATCGACAGACTGAAGGTAATCAGCACGAGCAGCATGTTCCAGACCTTCAGCATCCCCTTTTTTTCCTGGATCATGACGGAGTGAATGAACGCCGTCATCGTGAGCCAGGGCATCAGCGATGCGTTCTCGACGGGGTCCCAGGCCCAGTATCCGCCCCATCCCAGCTCGACATACGCCCAGTACCCGCCCTGCAGGATCCCTATCCCGAGGAAGAACCAGGCGAAGAGCGACCAGCGGCGGATCGTGGTGACCCATTCGTTGTCGAGCCGGCCGCTCATGAGGGCCGCGAGGGCGAACGCGAACGGCACGGAAACCCCCACGTACCCCATGTAGAGGCTCGGCGGGTGCGATGCCATGAACGGGTTCTGCAGCAGGGGATTGAGGCCCATGCCGTTGGCAACGGGACGCGCGAGCGACTCGAACGGGTTGCTCACGAACTGGAGCATCAGCAGGAAGAACCCGGCGATCCCCATGAGGGTCCCGGTTACGCCCGGCATCAGCTCGCGGTGGCGCCTGCGGTTCTGCAGCACGACGATCGAGGCGTAGACGCTGAGGATCCAGACCCAGAGCAGCAGCGAGCCGGCCTGACCTCCCCACAACGCGGTGATCTTGTAGATCCAGGGCTGCGTGCTCGTGGAGTTCTGAGCGACATAGAGGATGGAGAAGTCATCCGTGAGGAACGCGCGGATCAGCACGAGCGCCGCCAGGCTGACGAGCGCGCCCACCGCGAGGGCCGCGCGCTCGCCGCTTCGGATCAGTCCGGAGTGCCGGTTCTGATAGCCGAGCCAGGAGGCCAGGATCGCCCACGCGGCGCTCAGCAGCGCGACGAGGAGACAGAGATAACCGAGATCAGCCATGGGGTCTTGTTCTCCCACCAGCGTGCAGATCGGGTAAGGGACGCCCCGGCTCAGGAGCCCGAGTATCCGTCCTTCTCGCCCCGGGGAATGTCAGCCGGGTGCTCGAGACCTTCCTTTTCGTACTTCGAGGGACACTTCGCGAGCAGACTGTGGGCCCGGAACACGCCCGCCGCGTCCATCGTCCCCTCCACCACGACATCTCCGGTTTCCTTGAAGGTGTCGGGCACTTCCTTGCTGAAGACGACCGGGACCGAGAGGGTGCCGTCCGTCACTGCGAACGCGACCCCGATCCCGTCCGGCTGGCGCACCACGCTGTCCTGTTTGACCTTCCCGTAGATCCGGCAGTTGGTGGTCCGGAGATCGGGGGTGGAGAGATACTCGCTCACCGAGTGGTCGTACACGAGGCTCTGGTTGAAGCTGTAGACGATCAGGGCCCCGATGCCGCCAAGGATGATGATACCGCCGACGATGACCTGGATCCGTTTTCTCGACATGGCACGCTCATCATAGAGAGGGTCAGGAACGGAGTCAAACCACGCATCGTCACAACGGACGGCAAGCGGGATGCCAACCCGTGGGGCCGTACCCGCCCCGGGGGGCGCCCCGGCTGGGTGAGATCACCCGGAACGCTTCACCGGAACCGGGGCATCCCGCCCTTGACAATTCCCCGGGCGGACCTATCTTGACCCCTACCTGAACATATTCGGGTCTGCCCACCCGGATATGCGAATGGGCGGCTGGCCCCCCTGGCCGAAAACCCTCCCATTCCAGTGCCTGTACAAGGGAGCCCGAAAGGGCTCCCGCCCTGTTTCAAGGGCACATCTCAGCGCAGGAGACTGTATCGGATGCCGTGGCGGCGTCGTGGGTCAGGTTCGAGAGGCGCTGGTCAGAGCCTGGACCTTCTGGCGGAGCTCGTCGCCCACGTTCATCCCCTTGATCAGGATGTCGGTGGCGCCGGCCTCCCTGAGCGCCTTCCAGGTCTCGCCGTAGATCTCGGTCTCGTCACGCGCGGTGAAGATGAGCACCGGGATCCTCCGGCGCCGTGTGGCCTGGAGAATCTGGGTGCCGTCCTGGTCCGCCTCGAGCGAGAGATCGAGGATCACCAGATCGAACCGACCTTCCGCAAGCAATGACCGTGCGGATGACAGGTTGGGAGCCACGACCGTCTCGTATTCCCCCCCGAGAGCCTCCTTCGTCAGCTCGGCGAAGTAGTTCTGATCTCCACGAGGAGGATCCGCGAGGCGGGCGGTGCGCCGACGGCGGCCCGTTCCCCGGTGGCGTTGAGGGGCGCCGCAGCGGGGGCGTAGGGAACGAACATGTGCCCGCATTTCGGGCAGTTCACCGGTTTGCGCACCTTGGAGGAGCTTTCCGACTTTCGGGGCTTCGCCTGGGGCGGAGCCGGCGCCTGGCCGATGTCGTCCGAGGAGGCTGCGATTTTCCAGCGCTTTCCGCATTCGCGGCAGGTGAGCATCCCGCCCTTCGTGGGGAGCTTGCGCTCGTCGAGAGAGTAGTGGGTGTTGCATCCAGGGCAGCTCACCATCATGGCCCGTACCTCCGACGGCGAAACATAGGCTCTGTTGATAGGAATGACCAGCGGCCGTATACTTGTGACCTCAAGCGCCCTGACGGGGCGAAGGGCGCCCGGCCGATCCGGTCCCCGCGCCCGCTCGAGTCGGGTCGCGGGTCTGTTTTTCCCGGGGTGCAACGCGATGACGCTGTCGCTCAAAGAGACGCTCGAGAGCGAGCTCAAGGTTCTCGAGAGAGAGTTGAAGATCGAGATACCGCAGGAAATCAAGAAAGCGGTGGCCATGGGGGATTTGCGCGAAAACGCCGAATACCAGACCGCGCTCGAGCGGCAGCGGTACCTCCAGTCGCGGATCGGCCAGCTCAAGCAGAAGCTGTCCGAGATCTCGCTTATCCGCTTCGATCAGGTCCCGAAGGACAGGATCGGGCTCGGCAGCCTGTTCAAGGCGCTCGATACCGACGAGGACAAGGAAGTGGAGTTCGAGATCGTGATGGAGGGAATGGCCGACCCGAATCGGGGCATGATCTCGATCTCATCGCCGCTCGCCCGCGGCTTCGTCAACCGGAAGGTCGGCGACGAGGTCAGCATCAACGTGCCCTCAGGGCTGAAGACCTACGAGATCCTGACGATCAAGACCGTCCACGATCGGCAGTAGCGGCCCCGGCCGCGCGCCGCCTGCTACCCCGGGGCGAGGCGGCCGAACCGGTAGCGGAGGATCGTCCAGAGGATCTTCGTCCCTGCCATGACGCTGCCCCGCACGGTTCCCGTGATCTTCGAGGTCCCGATGCGACGGCGGTACGGCACCGGGATCTCGCGGATCCGCAATCCGGCCCTGACCGCCTTGACCTGCATCTCCGCCGTCCATCCGAACGAGACGTCCCGCATCCGCAGCCGGAGCAGAGGCTCGTAGCCGATCGCCCTGAACGGGCCGAGATCCGTGTAGGAGAACCCGTACAACAGGCGGATGAGGCCGACCGACAGCGTGTTGCCGAGGCGGGCCTGAGGGAGCAGGGCGCCGCGCTCCCGTTCGCCCGTCATGCGGGACCCGAGGACGAAGTCGGCTCGTCCCGCGGCGATCGGCGCGACGATCTCCCACAGTCTCGAGGGATCGTCGCTGAAGTCTGCATCGAGGAAGACGACGATGTCCGGCGGCGAGCCGGCGAGGTGGGCGATACCGGCGAGACAGGCGCTTCCGTATCCCCGGCGCGGCTCGCGGACGAGTTCGGCGCCCTCCTCCGCAGCCACCCGGGCCGTCCCGTCGGTGCTGCCGTTGTCGACCACCACCACCCGGCGCAACCGGACCGGTGCAACGCGGGGGGCGAGCGGCTCCGCGGTGAGGCGCCTCAGGGCGTCGAGGACCGGCGGCAGGGCCCGTTCCTCGTTGAGCGCGGGGATCAGCACGTCGACTGACGATTCGCCCCGCACCGGCGGCGTGGTCATGGCCGGGCACGATAGCACAGGCTCTCTTCTTGTCGCGTGCCCGGCGGGACATATAATGGCTCGGCCTGCCGCCCCGAGGCGGCACCTGGAGCCCTGCGGATAACAGCATGATCGAGTCAGCCGAACGACAGACCTTCACGAGGGCCCGTCCGGCCCGGTCGGCCCCACGGGCGCTGCTGGCGGCGATGCGGCCGAAGCAGTGGATCAAGAACTGCGTCATCTTCGCGGCGCTGGTGTTCTCCCACAACCTCGCCGACCCGTCGCACCTGCTGCGATCGCTGGGCGCGTTCTTCCTTTTCTGCGCCGTTTCCAGCGCTGTCTACATCCTCAATGACATCATCGATCTGAAGAACGACCTCGCACACCCGACCAAGTCGCGGCGGCCGATCGCAGCGGGAGAGATCTCGCGCGGCGCCGCCGGCTCCGTGGGGGTGGGGCTCGCGGTCGGGGCGCTGGTGCTTTCCTACGAGCTCAGCCCCCCGTTCGCGGCCATGGCCCTGTTATACCTGACCATGAACATCCTCTACTCGCTCTGGCTGAAACGGATGGTGATCATCGACGTGATGGTCATCTCGAGCGGCTTCGTGATCCGGGCCATCTCGGGCGGGCTGGTGATCGGCGTCGACGTGTCGGCGTGGCTGATCCTCTGTACGGTCCTCATGTCGCTCTTCCTCGGGTTCACGAAGAGACGCCAGGAGCTCGCGCAGCTCGAAGCGGCGGCCGTCAGCCACCGGGCGATCCTCAAGGAGTACTCGGTTGCGTTCCTGGACCAGATGATCTCGATCGTGACGGCGGCCACCGTCGTGGCCTACTTCCTGTATACGATGGCTCCCGAGACGCGGGTCAGGCTGGGCACGCCCTACCTGCCGCTCACGATCCCCTTTGTTCTGTATGGGATTTTCCGTTATCTTTATCTTGTGCATCAGAAGAACATGGGAGACAGCCCCACCGGCGCGCTGTACGGCGATTCGCCGCTTCTGATCAACGTGGTGCTCTGGGCCGTCACAGCGGTCGTCATTCTCTACCTGAGATGAGGTCATCCGCATGAGATCGGTCGTTGCCGTCCTGAAGACGGACGTGGGCAGCATCTTCGACGACTATGCCAGGCTGATGAGCCTCGCCGGCTGCCGCCGGACTCTCTCGCCCGATCTGCCGACCCTGCTCAAGCTCAACCTCTCCTGGACGAAGTACTTTCCGTCCTGCTCCTCCGAGCCGTGGCAGGTAGAGGGCGTGGTCCGGACGCTCCTCGAGGAGGGGTATCCGGCGCGCAACCTGATCCCGGTGGAGAACCGCACGGTCGTGACGGAGCCGTGGAAAGGGGCGCGCAACAACCGGTGGCTGCCGGTCCTCGAGAAGTACGGGCTAAAGTTTCAGCCGCTCACCGAAGTGAAGTGGACCGTGTATCGCTTCAAGTCGAAGCTGCTGATGCTCGATCGGATCTTCCCCGAGGGGATCGAGATCCCCGAGATGTACATCGGCAAGCAGATTCTCCACATGCCGACCCTCAAGACGCATGGGCACAGCACGACCACCGGTGCCATCAAGAACGCCTTCGGTGGTCTGCTCAAGGAAGTGCGACATTACGCACACAAGCACATCCACGAGGTGCTCGTCGATCTCATGCTCATGCAGCGCGAGCTCCACCCGGCCGTCTTCTCCGTGATGGACGGCACGGTTTGCGGCGATGGGGCGGGACCGCGCACCATGATCCCGAAGGTCAAGGACTACATCCTCGCAAGCGCTGACTCCGTGGCCATCGACGCCTGCGCGGCCCGGATGATGGGCTTCGATCCGATGCGCATCGAGTACCTGCGGCGGTGCCACGAGATGGGTCTCGGCGTGGCCGACCCTCGCGACATCGAGATCGCCGGCGACTCGATCGAGGGAGTCAACTTCGGGTTCCATGTGAGCCGGTCACTCGTGATCTGGGGAGATCAGCTCCTGAGAAGGGGAGCGCTGCGGTTCATGGAGAAGATCGCGCTGCACTCGCCACTGGTCGTATGGGCGCCGTTCGCCTCCAACATCTATCACGACTGGCTGTGGTATCCCCTGGTCGGCAAGTCGCGTATCCGCGAGTTCCGGCGCACGAAGTGGGGCAGGCTCATGGACGACCGGTACGGCCCCGGGGGGATGGGAGCCGTCGGCGTGCCGGCGCCACGCGGAGCGACCCGGTAGGGACACGGGCCCCGGTTCCTTCTGCGGGCCCCGCCGCCGCGGCCCGCTCAGTTCTCCGTCGCCGTCCCAATCTCGCGGACCAGTGCCGGGAGCACGAGAGCCGCCGGTCCTGAGAGCCGCAGGTCGGCGCCGGGGAACCCCGCCCGCACGGACTCGGGATTGACCTCGACGATGGCCGCTCCGGCCTCCCGTGCCGTCCGGGGGATCGAGGCGGCAGGAGCCACTTCCCCCGAGGTCCCCACCACGAGCAACACTTCGCAACCGGCCGCCATCTCCCGCGCCGCGTCGATCACAACGGACGGGATGATCTCCCCGAACAGCGTGACGTCCGGCTTGAGCACGCCTCCGCATCCACAGCGCGGCGGTAGCCTGTCCAGCGGGACCCTGCGGGAATCGACCCCCTCGCGGCACCGGCGGCAGGTCATCGTTCTCCAGTTGCCGTGGAACTCCAGCACCGCGCGGCTGCCGGCTTCCTGGTGCAGCCCGTCGATGTTCTGGGTAATGATCCCGGAGAGACGTCCCTCGAGCTCGAGGCGCGCCATCGCGAGGTGACCCTCGTTGGGCCGGGCCCCGCGGATCACTCCGCCCAGCTCGGCCAGCATCGTCCAGACCCGTGCCGGGTCCCGTTCGAACGCCTCGATCGTCGCGTAATGGGCCGGGTCGTAACGCTCCCACAACCCCACGACCGAGCCCGCCTCGCTGCGAAACGGCGGGATGCCGCTCTCGACCGACAGACCTGCACCCGTCAGGGCGACCGTCCTGTCGGATTCTCTCATGAGGCGCGCCGCCGCGCGGATGGACGCCGTCAGATCCGGGGGAAAAGGGGAAGATGATGGGTTGGGCATGGAGGAGTTCCCGTGCGATTGTCGCCGTGGATCCTACCAGAAAATGCCCCCCATGGGTGTGAAGTTGGATGGTGTTGTGGTGAGCGGAGGTCATGAGGAGAAGATCGAGGGGGCGGGGGAGGATGCGTCCGGCGTTGTGCCCGTGGTGTCGCCAGCGGAGCCACTCGGCGACGTAGAGTCGTCGTCGGGCGAGGCCGAGGGCCTGAGCGGGGCTGGCGTCGGCGGTGATGGTGACGCCGCGGCAGAAGTTGAACCATCCGGCCCAGGCGTGCAGAGCGAGCTCGAGCCAGTCGCGGCGCCGGGTGATGCACCAGGTGCGTCGTCTGAGTCGGGCGAGACAGTAGCGTGCCATGGCGTTGGTGTGGTTGATGGGGAAGAGGGGGTTGGCGCGGTCGCGCCGAGCGGTGGAGTCGAAAGTCGCATGGCGTAGCCGGTTGCCGAGCAGACGCCGGGCGATGCGGTGGTAGGACGGCTTGCGGTCCGAGTCGAGCGGGACGCGGCCGTGTGCGTATCGGCTGAGCAGGGCGAGACAGCGTCGCACGGCGAGGTCGGAGTGGGAGGGGCGTCGTCCGTGGAGTTTTTCGAAGGCGGCACGCCGGGCTTTCTGCCGGTGGGTCATGCGACCGCGTCGTCGCAGCGGAGCGGTGGAGAGCGAGGCGATGAAGCAGGAGTGTTTCTCGAGGAGGATGGGGACGGTGACGGGCTGGTAGCGGTTCGACTCGAAGGTCTCCAGCTCGTCGAGCTGGAAGTGGCCGCGCAGACCATGCCGGCCCATCACCGCGCGCTGCTGACGAAGGGCGTGATGTCCGAGCCGGGCGAGCTTGCGTGAGACGGTCTTGCGATTGACGCCGAGCAGGCGGGCGGCGCCGCGCAGACTGACGCCGTTGCAGACCAGATGCAGGAGACGGGCGTCGACGTGGGGTTTTTTCTGCCGGTAGGCGTAGCGGAAGGTCATCAGCGAGAAGGTGAGTCGGCAGCCGCGGCAGCGAAAGCGCCGGAGGGGCCGTGTGTGAGATGAGGAGCGGTAGAAGCCGTGTCGACGGGCGAAGCCTGGGGCGCGACGTTGGTTGAAGGGGCAGCCGCGACGGGGGCAGAAGGGGGGAGTGAAGGCCATGAGGGAGGCACCTCCGGGTAAAGGGGCACCCGCGGGAGCGCGGGCGCGAGACAGGGGAGGTGATAGAAAGGTGCGTGCCAGGGAAGAGGAGGACACGAAGCAGCGGCAAGTCAAGCGATAGCAAGGGCTTGGTGGATCCGCACCCGAGGGGTCCTGTCCGCCGGCGACCAGGCCGGACACATCCGGCGCATGCATCCGATCACATCCGTTCACACCCATGGGGGGCATTTTCCGTTTGCACACCTGGAGGCGGGGCATTACTTTCCCCCGGCACCGTCTTCTCCCAGCCACCGTGCCCGGAGCCGCCCCATGCCCCAGCGCCGCATCCTCGTCGTGGACGACAGCGACCTGATCCGACAGGTGCTCACCGACGCCTTCACGCCGGCCGGGTACGCCGTGCGGTCCGCCGGCGATGGGGCGGAGGCGCTGCGGTGCATTGCGGCCGAGCGACCCGACCTGGTGGTGGCCGACATCCTGATGCCGGTGATGGACGGGTGGGCGTTGTGCCAGCAGATGCGAGGCGATCCGGACATGCGCGACATCCCCATCATCTTTCTCACGACCGAGCGGGATGTGCCGAAGCGGATCAAGGCGCTGGAGATGGGGGCGGACGACTATCTGTGCAAGCCGTTCTCCAAGGAGGAGCTCCTTGCACGTGCCGCCGCGGTCCTGCGGCGTGTGGCGCCGCAGGATGCGCTCGGCGACGGGGCCCCTCCGCCTCCCGCCCCGCCCATGCTGACGGGACACACCGATCATCTCGCGATGACCGATTTGCTCCAGCTGTTGAGCCAGAACGGCAGGTCCGGAACCCTCCATCTTTCGGGGGCGTCGGTGGCCCGGGTCTACTTCCGCGACGGGAAGATCGTCAACGCGGAAACGCAGGGGCTCGTGGGGGAGAAGGCGCTGTTCCGGATCATGGCCTGGCCGTCGGCGCGTTTCGAGTTCGAGCCGGGCGAGCCGGCGCGCAAGGTGGAGGAGGCGCTTTCCTCCGCTACCTCCACGATGCTCATGGAGGGGTTCGCCCATCTCGACGAGCTGCGCGATCTGGTCGAGAGCCTGCCGCCCCACGGAACGGTCCTGAGGGTCGTACCGGGCCGGGCGGAGGCTATCGAGGGGATGTCGTTGTCGACGACGCAGCGTCTCATCCTCCTGACCGCCGGCCCTCGCGGAAAACCGATCGACCAGATCGTCGACATGGTCCCCGAGAAAGACCTCGACGCCTATGCGGCGCTGCACGGGCTCCTGGACGATGGTCTGCTCGAGGTGGTGGACGCTTCCCGCGTCCGTGGCGCCTGACGCACTTTTGACACATCGCGCAACCCCACTGTAGAATCAGCCACCGTGTTCGTTTCCGTGATCGTCCTCGCGGCCGGCGAGTCCCGACGCATGGGCAGGCCCAAGCCTCTGCTCGACTTCGACGGTGAGAGCTGCCTGTCGCTGGTGCTGGCGGCATGTCGGGGCTCGCGCGCGGCCGAGACGGTGCTCGTTGTGGGTGCGGGTGCCGAGGACGCCCGGCAGAAGCCGGGGGGGGAGGGTCCGGGGGCGCCGACGGTCGCGGTCAACACGCGTCCGGAGCGGGGCCAGACATCGAGCCTGAAGGCGGGGCTGGATGCCATGTCGGGCCGAAGCGACGGGTTCATGGTGCTGCCGGTGGATCAGCCTCTCGTGGGGAGCGGCGACCTCGACGCGCTGATCGCCCGGCTGGAGGCGCATCCCCGTGGCCGGACCATCTTCGTCGCGACACATGAGGGGCGGCGCGGCCACCCGGTCCTGTTCTCCTCGTCGCACAGAGCGCCGGTTTTGGAGTTGAGCGATGACGAGCCGCTCAGCGGCTACGTGCGGATCCGCGAGGCTGAGGTCGAGGCGGTGCCTGTAGACAACGCGGGTGTTGTGATGGAAATGAACACCCCGGAGCAGTACGAGAAGGCACTGGCTCTGTACAGGGACCGACGCTCCGGCGGCCGGGCCGGGGAGGTGACATGACGGCTGCAGGTCAGGGACCGAAGGACGTGCTGCTCGGCATCGCGCGACCGGACAAACCCGAGCGGGTTCTCGTCGGGATGTCGGTCAACGGGGCGGAGCACAGGATCGGCGTGCGCCCCTATGATGTCCTGCTCGATGTCCTGCGCGAGCAGCTCGGTCTGACGGGCACCCGACGTGGCTGTGACATGGGAACCTGCGGCTGCTGCACGGTACTGCTCGACGGCCGGCCCGTTCTCTCCTGTCTGACTCTCGCGCTCGAGGCCGACGGGGCCTCGGTCACCACCATCGAGGGGGTGGCCGAGGCGCAGAGCGGTGGCGCACTGCACCCGGTGCAGGAGGCGTTCGTCCAGACAGGCGGCAGCCAGTGCGGGTTCTGTACGCCGGGTTTCATCATGACGGCGGTGCATCTTCTGTCGGCCAACGACGACCCTACCGATCAGCAGATCAAGGACGCCATCTCGGGCAACATGTGCCGGTGCACCGGATACGTGGCGATCATCGAAGCGATCCGGATGGCAGCGGCCCGGCTCAGGGAGAATCGCGCGTCGGGCGCGGCATCCGCGGAGGCCCGGCCGTGAGCGTCGTGGGACGTCCGACCCCTCTCGTCGACGCGCGCGCCAAGGTAACCGGCCAGGGTGTCTACACGGACGACATCAAACTCCCCGGCATGCTCACGGGCAAGATCCTCCGAAGCCCGCTGCCTCATGCGCGAATCGTGTCGCTCGACACGTCCCGTGCGGAAGCGCTTGCCGGTGTCCGGGCGGTGGTGACCGGCCGCGAGACGACCGTCCGGTTCGGCGTACTGCCGGTGAGCCGCGACGAGACGGCGATGGCCGTCGATCGCGTGCTGTATATCGGGGACTGCGTGGCCGGCGTGGCGGCCGACGACGAGGAGATCGCGATCGAGGCGCTGCGTCTCATCGACGTGCGTTACGATCCGCTGCCGCCGATCCTGACGATCGACGAGGGTCTCAAGCCGACGGAGTTCCCGCTTCACGAGAAGACGTTGGACGGGACCAACGTCCAGAAGGCGGTCGATCAGGACTTCGGCGACGTGGATCGCGCTTTCGGCGCGTCGGCCTTCGTCGAGCGCCATCAGTTCCACTTTGCCGCGGTCACGCATGCGTTCACCGAGCCGCACTGCGTGGTCGCCCGGTACGACCACGACGATCGTCTGACAGTCTGGTCGGCCACCCAGGTCCCGCATTATCTGCACCGGGCGCTCTCCGAGGTGCTGGGGATGGAGATGCACCGTATCCGGGTCATCCGTCCGATGGTGGGCGGCGCGTTCGGCGGCAAGAGCGATCCGTTCCCGCACGAGATGATCGCGTCGCTGCTGTCGCGAAGGACGCGGCGTCCGGTCAAGATACTGTTCGATCGCGAGGAGGTATTCATCACCAACCACGGCCGGCACCCGACGCGCACGTCGATGGCGATGGGGGTGTCGGGCGAGGGGCTGCTCACAGGCCTGGATCTCAAGGCGCTCATCGACGGGGGGGCCTGGGGGAGCTTCGGGGTCGTGACCACCTACTACAACGGCGTCCTCTGCATGGGCCCGTACCGTATCGACAACTTCCGATACTCCGGCAAGCGTATCTACACCAACAAGCCGCCTTCCGGCGCGATGCGGGGCCACGGCGCGGTCAACTCGCGTTATGCGATGGAAGTGATCATGGACATGCTGGCCGACGATGTCGGAATGGACCCGATCGATTTCCGGCTGAAGAACCTCCTGCCCCCGATGACGAAGACGATCAACGAGTTCAGGATCACCAGTAACGGCACCCGTCAGGCGCTGGAGACGGTGAGAAAGGCGTCGGGATGGGACGAGAGCCATGGGAAGCTCCCCTACGGAGAGGGGATCGGCGTGGCGTGCGGCTTCTACATCAGCGGCTCGGCCCTGCCGATCCACTGGACCAAGACGCCGCAGTCGACCGTCCACCTCAAGATCGACAGCGATGGCGGGATCACGGTGCACTCGCTCGCGGCGGAGATAGGCCAGGGGAGCGACACGATGCTGGCGCAGTGCGTCGCCGAGCCTCTCGGCGTCCCGCTGAGCCGTATCCGGGTCTTCTCCTCGGACAGCGACACCGCGCCGATCGACCTCGGCTCGTACTCGAGCCGTGTCACCTTCATGGCCGGCAACGCCGCGCGCCGTGCCGCCGAGCAGATCCGCACCGAGCTGATTGCGGCCGCCGCGGCGCTCACCGGGTACCAGCCGGAGGGGTTCGTCCTGCGTGATGACGAGGCGGTCTACGCGCCGAACCCGTCGATCAAGGTCTCCTTCGTGGATGCGCTCGCCGAGGCGATCAAGGGGAAGGGCGCTCTGATCGCGCGCGGGTGCTATGCATCGGCGCCTCCCATGGGGGGCAAATTCAAGGGGGCTGCTGCCGGCCTGTCGCCGTCGTACACCTTCCAGGCATACATCGCGCGCGTGTCGGTCGATCCCGAGACGGGGTTCGTCACGGTTCGCAAGGTGTGGGCCGCGCACGATTGCGGTCGAGCGCTGAACCCGACCGCGGTGGTCGGGCAGATCCAGGGATGCGTGCACATGGGGCTGGGGCAGGCGCTCAGCGAGGACTTCCGGTACAACCGGGGCAACATTCTCGACGCCAACCTGCTGGACTACCGGACGCTCACGGTGAACCAGATGCCCGAGGTGGAGGTGTTCGTGATCGAGACCGACGATCCGGAGGGGCCGTTCGGCGCCAAAGAGGCGGGTGAGGGGCCGATCCTCCCCGTGGCGCCCGCCGTCGCCAACGCCATCCACGACGCGGTCGGCGTGAGGCTCAAGGAGCTTCCGATGACGCCCGACAGGATCCTCGCGTCGATCGGCGGCGCCCCGCGTCCGACCCCGCCGGCGCCGCGTCGCGCCGGCACGCCGGCCCGCACGGCTCCCGCCGGGACCTCCCGATGATCCTTCCCGCGTTCAGGCTCCACCGGCCATCCTCGATCGAGGAGGCTGTAGCCATCGCGGCATCCTGCGGCGGCGATTTCGACTACGTCGGCGGCGGCACCGATCTGCTGCCCAACTACAAGAACCGGCTGAATCCGCGGCGCAACGTGATCGCTCTCTGGGGAATTGGGTCCCTGCGCGAGGCGGGCGGCGCCTCGCTGGGCGCCATGACGCGGCTGGCCGGGTTGGAGCGGGACACCGGGCTGCGCAAGCGCTACCCCGGCCTGCTCGAGGCGATCGAGCAGGTGGCGACGCCCCTCATACGCCAGCAGGCGACGCTGGGCGGCAACCTTCTGGTCGAGACGCGTTGCTACTACTTCAACCAGTCCCGGGACTGGCGTGCCTCGAAGGGATACTGCATGAAGGCGGACGGGGACGTTTGCCTCGTCGTGCCGCAGAAGGAGGTCTGCTATGCCGTCTACTCGGGAGACACGGCCGCGCCGCTGATGACCCTCGACGCCACGTTGCGTATCCACGGGATCGGCGGGGAGCGCGAGGTGAAGGCCCGTGATTTCTTCCAGCCTGACGGCATCAGGAAGAACGTGCTCGAGCGTGGCGACATCATCACCCGGGTCGACCTGCCTCCGGACGCCGAGCGGTACCGCAGCGGTTACATGAAGCTCCGGCTGAGGGACTCGTTCGATTTTCCCGACGCCGGGCTGGCGGCCGCCCTGCGGATGGACGGTGACGAGGTCGAGGATCTGCAGATCGCGGCGAGCGCCGTCTCGATGACCCCCGTGATGTTCTCCGAGGTGACCGACGGCGCCCGCGGACGGCGGCTCACCCCGGACCTGATCCGCTCGATCGCCGAGGCGGTCTCCGCCCGGACGCAGCCGGTGCGAAACGTCATGTTCCCCCCGCAGTACCGCAAGCGCATGATCGAGGTGTTCGCTCGCAGACTCCTCACGCGCCTGGGCGGTCCGGACTGAAGGCTCGGGGCTCCCCGCTCCTGGTCCGCGCCATCCGATGTGCTAGCCTCCTGCCTGTGCCCTGATCCAGCGAATCGACTCATCATGAGGAGGGAATCGATGCGTCTCCAGATCCTGTGTGCGGCCCTGCTGGCGGCGGGCAGCCTGGCGCAGGCCGCCGAGATCGACCTGCCTCCGGAGGTGCGCGCCGCGATGGACACGATCAGCTCCAGCCGTATCCGCGTTCACCTGCGCTTCCTTGCGTCGGATCTTCTCGAGGGACGCGGCACGGGACAGCGCGGCGGCGACATCGCGGCGGAGTACATCGCCACACAGCTGCAGCTCTCCGCGCTGTGGCCGGGCGCTCCGGGCGGAAGCTATCTGCAGAAGGTCCCGCTCGTCGGCGTGGAAACGCTTCCCGAGAGCCGGCTCGACTTCGAAGGGGGCGAAACGGCCGTGGCGGCGCTGGCTCCCCGCGAGGACTACCTCATCTGGACCGAGACTCAGAAGCCGCTGGTCGACTCGGACGCGGATCTGGTGTTCGTGGGGTACGGCATCGAGGCTCCCGAGTACCAGTGGGACGACTACAAGGGGCAGGACGTGCGCGGGAAGGTCCTCCTCATGCTGGTCAACGATCCGCCATCCGAGAACCCGGCGTTCTTCGGGGGCAAGGCGCTCACGTACTACGGCCGCTGGACCTACAAGTTCGAGATGGCGGCCCGAAAGGGAGCGATCGGAGCGCTTCTGATCCACACCGACGCCTCGGCCGGATACGGCTGGGGCGTGGTGCGCAGCTCGTGGGGGAAGGAGCAGGCGTTCGGTGAGCTGGACCCGCGGGCCCCGGCGCCGCTTCAGCAGGCCGGGTGGCTCGCCGACGCCGCGGCGCGGCGGGTCGTCTCCGCGGCGGGCAGGGACCTCGACGCATTGCGGGAGGCGGCCGCGCGGCCCGATTTCAGGCCCGTGCCGCTCGGCATACGGACGAAGGCGCACATCGCCAGCAAGGTGCGACGGATCGACACGGCCAACGTGATCGCCTACGTGCCCGGCACCGATCCGGAGCTGAAGGACGAAGCGGTGATCGTGACGGCGCACTACGATCATCTGGGCGTAGGCGAGCCTGACGCGAGCGGGGACGCCATCTATAACGGCGCGTACGACAATGCCTCGGGTGTCGCGACCCTGCTCGAGATCGCCCGCGCCTTCCGGCTCGGCACGGTAAAGCCGCGAAGGACCGTCGTGTTCATCGCGGTGGCGGCCGAGGAGCAGGGGTTGCGCGGCTCGGAGTACTATGCGACGCATCCCACCTTCGCTCCCGGCAGGATCGCCGCGGACTTCAACCTCGACGGGGTGTCGGTGCTGGGCGTGCCCGAGAACATGAGCTTCCTCGGCGGGGATCGCTCCAGCCTGAAGAACGACATCTCGGCCGCCTCGCGTGCGTTCGGTTTCGAGGTGAGCCCCGACCCGCACCCCGAGCAGGGCTCGTTCTATCGATCCGATCATCTCAGCTTTGCACGCATCGGCGTCCCGTCCGTGTCGATCGAGCATGGGGAGCATTTCGCGGGAAAGGCGCCGGAGTGGGGAGAGCAGCAATGGAAGGAGTACAACGAGACCCGGTATCACAAGCCGTCCGACGAATACCAGCCCGGCTGGGACCTGGACGGGGCGGAGATGACGGCCCGGATCACGTTCTATCTGGCCTATCGCGTGGCCACCGAGGACGCTTTGCCGGCATGGAACGCCGGCGACGAGTTCGAGGCCGCGCGGAAAGCCGCGCTCGCGTCGGCGGCCGGGGACGCAGGACGTTGAAGGGGGCGCGATGATCCGGATCGCCGCGGCGCTCGCCTGCCTCCTGCTCGGCGCGGTCGCCGCCCGTACGGAGGAGGTCCCCGCGGGGAGCCAGACACGCCCGGCGGCGGTGACGTCGCTCTGGCGTGACACCCTCGCCGACACCACGCGCGTGCGGCTGGATCAGGTCCCCGATATCACGGAGCCCTCCGATCTCCTGCTCATCGGAGACGATCTCTACACGGTGAGCGACGACTACACCCGGATATACAGGATCGGTTTCGACGGCCCCCACGGCTCGCCGAAGAGCAATGGGAGCTGGGTGATCTCCGGGATCCCTCCCGGCGCGGACCTCGAAGCTCTCGCGGAGCTCCCCCGCGGTCAGGTACTGGTCGCGAGCGAGACGCACGGCACGATCTTCGTGGTGAATCCGTTTCCCGGGCACGCCTGCGCGGCCTGGAGCACCGGGATCGAAGGAACCTGTTTCATCGGCCGGGCCAACTGCGGCATCGAGGCGATGGCGGTTCTGCCGGGAAAGCGTTTGTTCGTGGCCAAGGAGCGGGAGCCGCGTGCCGCATACATCTTCGATCTCCCCGACGACCCCTGCTCGGCGGGCAAGCTGACCGGCCGCATCTACCTCAAGCTGCCCGAGGAGGTCGGGCCGGACATCTCTGCGGCAACGTACGATCCGGTGTCGAAGCATCTTTTTCTCGTGGCTCGAGCCCGTCAGGCGGTCCTGGAGTTCGAGGTGCCGGAGCCCACGCCGGGCGATACATCGCCCCGGCCTCTCGTCCTGCTCGGCGAGTTCAGCTTCGCGGCGAGCGAGAACGCGCTGGACTATCCCGGGCTGGACTTCCACCAGGTGGAGGGGATCGCGATCGACGCGAAGCGGGTGTTGTATCTGATCGTGGACAACAACAGCAGGTTCTCCCGGGCGTTCGGGAACAATCGCGCGGCGATGCTGAGATTCTTCCCCGTCCCGTGACGGTGGCCTGCGGGCGTGTCCGGGTACTCGCCCGTGCCGCGCTCCTGGGATAAACTCGCCCACGGAGGCCATCGATTGCCGCCCCTGACCCTCGACACACCCCTGCAGTACGTGAAAGGCGTCGGTCCCCGCAAGGCGGAAGGGCTCGCCGAAAAGGGATACCAGCGGGTCGAGGACTTCCTCTTCCATCTGCCGTTCCGTTACGAGGATCGCAGCCGGTTCGCGACCATCGAGTCGCTGCGGCCTGGAAACAGGGTCACCATCCGGGGGCGGATCATCTCCGCCACGCTCAAGCGGACGCGCAAGCGTGGGTTCACCATCTTCGAGGCTGTGGTGGACGACGACACCGCCGGGATCGGGATCGTCTTCTTCAACCAGCCGTATCTGCGTGACATCCTCAAGAGCGGCCGGGACGTGATCCTGTACGGCGAGGTCGGCATCAGCCGGTACCGGGGCCGCGCCCTGCAGATGGAGAACCCCCAGTACGAGATTCTCTCGCACGACGGCTCGGAGGCGATCCATACCGGGAGGATCGTCCCGATCTACCAGCGCGTCGGCGACCTCTCGCCACGGATGGTGCGGGTCATCATGCACAATGTGCTGTCGGCCCTGCCGGAAGCGATCCCGGACCCGCTCCCGGAGACGCTCCGGGAGGCTCGTGGGATGATGCCGCGCGGGGAAGCGCTGAGACAGGCGCACTTCCCACCCGAGGATGCGGACATCGATACCTACCAGGCCCGCACGTCAGGGGCGCACGCACGCCTGATCTTCGAGGAGTTCTTCCTGCTGCAGCTCGCGCTCGGCATGCGCCGCGAAGGGGTGGAGGCGGAGCAGCGCGCAGAGCCGTACGCCACCACGCCCGAGATACGCGAGAAGCTGCTCTCGGTGCTGCCGTTCCATCTGACCGGGGCGCAGAAGCGGGTCTTCCGGGAGATCGTCGACGACCTGACCTCGTCGCGCCCCATGAACCGCCTGCTGCAGGGAGACGTCGGGTCGGGCAAGACGATCGTGGCCCTGCTGGCCATGCTCCTGGCGGTGGAGAACGGGCGGCAGGCGGCCCTGATGGCGCCGACGGAGATCCTGGCGGAACAGCACGCCCGGGGGATGGCAGCGCTGCTCTCGAAAGGGAGGTACCGGATTCCATCTCCTGACCGGAGCGATGACGGCCGCCGAGCGCCGTCCCGTCCTTCGAGGCGCCGAGGATGGTTACATCCAGATCCTCGTCGGAACCCACGCTCTGATCCAGGAGTCCGTGGTGTTCAGGAAGCTGGGCCTGGTCGTGATCGACGAACAGCACCGGTTCGGCGTCGTGCAGCGTGCCGCCCTCCGGGGAAAGGGCCCCGCCGGCTCCTCGCCCGACGTGCTCGTGATGACCGCGACGCCCATCCCGCGGTCGCTCGCGCTGACGGTGTACGGTGATCTCGGATCTCTCGGTCATCGACGAGCTGCCGCCGGGACGGCATCCGATAAGGACGCATCTGCGTCCCGAGAGCGCGCGGGCCCGGATCTACGACTTCATCCGCGCCGAGGTGGACCGGGGGCGGCAGGCGTACGTCGTGCTCCCGCTCGTCGAGGAGTCGGAGAAGTCGGACTTGCGGGCGGCCGTGGAAATGGCCGAGGATCTCCGGCTCCCGGGCGCTGAAGGGTCTGAATGTCGGGCTCCTGCACGGGAGGATGAAGCCGGCCGAGCGGGACGCGGCCATGGCGTCGTTCGCCGGGGGGGAGATCGACGTTCTGGTGTCGACCACGGTGATCGAAGTGGGGATCGATGTGCCCAACGCGAGCATCATGGTCGTCGAGCATGCGGAGCGTTTCGGCCTGAGCCAGCTCCACCAGCTTCGCGGGAGGGTGGGCCGGGGGCCACACGCTTCGCACTGCATCCTCGTGCACGGCGACGCCCTCTCCGAGGAGGCGCGCCGGCGGCTCGACGTGCTGGCCGACTCGTCGGACGGCTTCGTGATCGCCGAGAAGGATCTGGAGCTTCGCGGGCCGGGCGAGTTTCTCGGCACACGGCAGTCGGGGCTTCCCGAGATCCGCGTGGGCAACATCATCCGCGACTTTGCGCTGCTCGAGGCGGCGCGAGGCGAGGCGCAGCGGATCCTGGACGAGATCCGCTCGGGCCCGCAGGCCGCCGGCGTGCGCTACCGTGCCCTGCTCGGCCACATGAGCCGCCTGTGGGGCGATCGGATCGGCCTCATGGACGTCGGCTAGCCGTCTCAGCGCGCCTTGACGACGGGGCGAGACCGGTACTTGTCGTACAGCCGCTTGTGCTTGTTCGACAGATCGACCTCCCGCCCGTCGATGAACTCCCTCAGCACGTTCGTGTGGAACTCGAGCAGGTCTCCGTCGGCCAGGACGAGGCTCGCGCTCTTTCCCGCCTCGATCGAGCCGAGCCTGTCGCCCACGCCGAGGATCTCGGCGGGATACAGCGTGATCGCCTTCAGCGCGACGTCCCGGGGAAGGCCGAACGCGGCTGCCATCCCCGCCTGATAGGGGAGATCCCGGGTGCTGGAGGCGCCGAACCCGCCGCCCCCGTTCACGATGCAGAACCGCACCCCGGCCTGCTGCAGCTTGAGCGGCATGGTGTAGGCGGTGTCGTACGGCTCGTCGCGGCGGAATCGGTCGTTGAGGATCGGTCCGAGGACGACCGGGATGTCGTCCTTCCTGAGACGATCGGTCACACGCCAGGCGTCGCCGGAGCTGACGAGGATCATGCGGAGCCCCTGCTTCTCGGCCCAGGCGATCGCGTCCTTGATCTGCCGCACTTCCGACGCGCTCACCATGATGGGCACCTTCCCCTCGATCACGGGCACGAGTGCTTCGAGCGCGGGATCCGGATCGAGGCTCTCCGATCCGGCCTCCTTCGCCTTGCGGTAGGCTCGCGCCGCCTCGAACGTCTCGTCGAGGAGCTTGAGGTCCTCCTTGCGCTCCTTTTCCTGGTCCTCCTCGGAGCGACGCGGTCCGAAGAAGAACCCGCCGGTTCGGGGGTACGAGGGAAAGTTGATGCGCATCCCCACCGGGGCCGCGGCCGTGAGGTCCTCCCAGGTCCATCCGTCGAGGCGGATGAGAGCGCCGCTTCCCGCGATGAGGCCGCCGCGTGGCGAGGTGAGGACGTGGGTGATGCCGGCCGCCCGCGTTACGGGGAGGAGCTCGGAATCGGGGTTTATCGAGGCCTCGACCCGCACGTTGGAGTTGATCTTGCCGGTCTCCGAAATGTCCACGCTGCCCGGTACCGAGCCGATCTCGGTGAGGCCGAGCACCGTGTCGGCGTCGATCATGCCCGGATAAAGGTGCTGGCCTGCGGCGTCGATCACGGTGAAGCCGGGCGGGACGGCGAGACCACGGCCGACCTGGCTGATGAGGCCCTTCTCCACGAGGACGGTGCCGTTCTCGATGTCGCCTCCTGAAACGGTGTGGATGGTGGCGCCCACGATCGCCAGGGGGTGCCCCGTGCCCGCAAGCCGATCCCGGTAGAC
This sequence comes from uncultured Acidobacteriota bacterium, assembly GCA_963806495.1. Taxonomy (GTDB): domain Bacteria; phylum Acidobacteriota; class Polarisedimenticolia; order JACPZX01; family DASXTC01; genus CAWDYA01. The sequence goes on from CAWDYA010000002.1 coordinate 354,610, forward strand.
GACCGGGACCGCCGGGGGGAGGGGCTTCGACGGCGCTCCGGTCCCGGCCGGTTTCTTCGCCTCCGCGCTCTCCTTCGACTCCTCGCCCTTGCCCTCCGTCGCGGGGGCATCTCCGTGCAGGACCTTGTCGATCAGGGCCGCGCGTCGATCCTCTATCGTGCTGCGCCGGGCGAGATCCTCCACGCGGTCGAACTGCTTGACGCCGTCCACCCAGGTCTGCTCCGCCAGGGTGTAGACGCTGAGCGGATCGCCGCTCCAGATCACGAACGTGGCGTTCTTGCCCGGCTCGAGCGAGCCGACACGATCGTCGATGTGGAGCTGTCTGGCCGGATTGATCGTGACGTACTTGATCGCCTCGGTCGGCTCCAGGCCGCCGTACTTGATCGCCTTGGCCGCTTCCAGGTTGAGGCGGCGAGCCAGCTCATCGGAATCGCTGTTGTAGGAAACCAGCACGCCTCGGCGCGTCATCAGGGGCCCGTTGTAGGGAATCGCGTCGTACGCTTCCATCTTGTACGCCCACCAGTCGCTGAACGTCGAGGCGCCCGCTCCATGCCGCGCGATCTCGTCCGCCACCTTGTATCCTTCGAGCACGTGCTGCAGCGTGGAGATGCGGAAGCCATAGTCCTCGGCCAGCCTCATCAGCATCAGGATCTCGTCCTGTCTGTAGCAGTGGCTGTGCACCATCCGCTCGCCGCGCAGGACCTCGGCGATCGCCTCGAGCTGCAGGTCGGTGCGCGGTGGAACGCGGTGTGCCTGCTCCCTGGGCTTGAGCCGGTTGTACGCGTCCCACTCCTTCATATAGTGACGCGCCGCCATGAACCGCTCCCGGATAGACTGCTCCACCCCCATACGGGTGGCGGGATAGCGCTCGCCCGACGGCAAGCGGAAGTTGGATCTCTTGGGGTTCTCACCGAGGGCGAACTTGATTCCCGGAGGGGCGCCGGGGAAAAGCAAATCCTTCGCCGTCACCCCCCATTTGAGCTTGATGATCGCGTTCTGGCCGCCGATCGAGTTGGCGGAGCCGTGCAGGACGTTGGCGGCCGTGAGCCCGCCGGCGAGCTCGCGATAGATCGCGATGTCGTCCGGATCGAGCACATCCTGGATGCGCACCTCGGCGGTGATGTTGTTGGACCCTTCGTTGACCCCGCCCGAGATCGCGGTGTGGCTGTGAGCGTCGATCAGCCCCGGGGTGACGTGCTTGCCCGTGGCGTCGATGACAAGGGCCCCGCGGGGTGCGCGGATGCCGGTGGCCACGGCAACGATCCGCCCATCACGTATCAGCATGTCGCCGTTCTCGATCACACCCGACTCAGAGACCGTCCAGATCGTCGCTCCCTTGACGAGCACCTCCTCGGCGCGGGGCGTGCCTGCGAGCAGGAGCGCGACGATCGGCAGGCCGAGCAGCAGACGCGTGGAAAATCGGGTTCTCGTCCCGTGACTCACAGCGCACCTCCATCCGGGCCCGAGGTCCGGCTTCCCTTGACCGAGTAGGACATCCCTCCCGGGAACTCTCCCTCGCCCTCGAGGCTGCCGCCGGTGATCACGACCACGATCTCCTGGCTCGGGCGGTCTCCGCTGGCCGGGAGGACGACCGTCATCTCGTTGCCGGCGAGCTTCACTGAGGTGAAGGAGACCGTCCCGGACTGTGTCTCCGCCGTCCCCGACCAGGCCCCTTCCGTTCCGGCGATGGTCCAGGCGCGGTTGATGGTCCGGCTTCCGATCGTGAAGGTGACCGACCAGGACCCACGAGGATCGACCCTGGCGTTCGGATCGCCCTTCGACTTCTTCTTCTCGATGTCGTACTTGATCCCGTCGACGAACACGTAGCGCGCCGCCGACTTCTTGTCGAACACTCCCGCGCCGTCGGACGGTGCGCCGTCGAACACCACCACGTTGGCGATCTTGCCCGGCTCGATCGTCCCCAGCGTCCCGTCGACGCCCAGGAACCTCGCCGGCTGTACCGTCAAGGCGGCCAGCGCGGCGTCGGCGGTCAGGCCCCGGTCGATCGCCTTGCGGAGCCGCTCGGGGAACTCGTTCGCGCCCGAGAGCCTGCAAGTGCCGAACGCGAAGGGGACGCCCGCCTCGTGGAGGGCCTCCGGGTTGCCGGGGGCCGCGTCCCAGGCCTCGAGATCCTCGAGCGACGTATCGAGTGCCTCGTCGGGGTTCTCCACCTTCGGCTTCTCGGGGTACGCCAGGGGAAGGATGATGGGCCGGTGCGATTGCGCCAGCGCGGCGACCAGACCCAGCCGGGTCGATTCGAGTCCCGAGCCGATGATCAGGGAGTCGAGCGAGAGCTCGGAGGAGAGCTCGAGGGCGCGCGCCACGTTCTCGCTCTCGGGTACATCGAAGATAGCCAGCTCATCTCCCCCGGCGGTCGCTTCGAGGGCGTCGAACGCGGCGAACCCTTCGGGACGCTGCATGCCCGAGGGATTCGCCGCGTAGCGTGACTCCCAGAGCGTCTGTCTGCGCGTGTCGAGGATCGCCTGCCGGACGGCGGCGATGCTGCCCATCAGCGAGGTCGGGTATCCCTCGCCGAAACCACCGTGCTCGAACGCCAGCACCTGGCCCGCCTCGGCCTTCAGGATGTTGTCGGGCACGGGACCGTCGCCGAGCTCGATCAGTGCGGCCTCGCCGCGGAAGATCCCCGAGGAGGGGAGGGTGAGCGCCGTGGTGAAACCCATGGCACGATGCTTCTCGAACGCCCTGGCATCGGTGACGAGCGTGTCCACCACCCTGTCCTCGGGGTGCACGCGTGCGATGGGGTGAACCGGACCCGGCGGCGCCGGCGGTGGGCCGGCTCGGAACCCGCCTCGCGCGCCCTCGCCCGGGCCCTCCGCCTTCTTCTGTGCGATGTCGGTGCACGCGTCGATGAAGCCGGCGGTCACGGTCATCCCGGTGGCGTCGATGACGAAGGCATCGGCCGGTGCGGCGGCCGCGCCTCCCGCGGACTCGATCAGCCCGTCGCGCAGGACGACGGTGCCGTTGTCGATCGTCCTGCCTGGCGCGACGATGACGCGGGCCCCCGTTATGGCGTAAACGCGCGGCCGCTCGGCGCGAACCGGGGAATCGAATGCGGCGATGGAGACAAGGCCGGCGGAGAGCAGCAGGATGCGGCCCGCCGTGACGGCGACACCGGGACGGAGTGGAATCATGACACGGTCCTCATGAGATGATTGCGGTGGGGCCGGCGTTCACGAAACGGACCTCGTCGGGGTCAGATGGTGCCGAGGTTCGCCGAGACGATCCCGTGGCACAGCGAGCAGAGCAGGACGAATCCCTTGCGCGGCAGCGTCGAGGTGAAGTTCACTTTGCCGCGCAGCAGCCTGACGACGTGCAGACTGCTTATCTCCTTCTTGCAGTGTGCGCAGCTTATCGGCGCCTCCAGCAGGTATTCCGCTTCGTATGTCGGGGCGGGTTCCATCGATTGGGTCATGCTGTCCTCCTCAGGTCGACCGGCGCATTATAGGGCAAATGACGGCCCTGGAGGACCAAACCCATCCTGTCGCGGGCGATCCCCGCACGCCGGCTCAGACCTGCGGCCTGAACGTGACCCTCTCGATCCAGGCGGCGACCGCCGTGTGATCCGTGCCGAGCGGCTGGAAGTCCGTCAGGATGCGGTGGAACAGATAGTCGTCCGGAGGCGGGGGAGGCTGGGTCGCGTACCGCACGAACGGCCACGCGGCACAATCGGCGGCGGAGAACTCGCCCATCAGGTACTCCCGGTCCGAGAGCATCCCTTCGAACAGGTCGAGCGCCGACGCCATTGCGCGGCCGAGACGTTCGATCCGCGATCGATCGGGGGCCGGCTTCCGCATCTCGGCCTCGATCTCGTTAGGGGGGCGCTTCCACACGCGGTTGAACCAGTCGATGAACACGAGCATTTCCGCGCGCCGCGCGGGGTCTCGTGGATACAGCGGTTGTTGCGGGTAGCGCTCGTCCAGATACCGGACGATCTCCATCGAGTCGACCACGATGTGTCCGTCGTCGTCCAGGACCGGAACCCGATCCTGTCCGCTCACGCGTCGGACCTCGCTGCGGTCGTCCGGATCCAAGACGATCGATTCGACGGGGAGCTCCTTGTGGGCGAGAGCGAGTGCCACGCGCTCGACGTTGGTCGAGAGGGGGATCCTGTACAGTCGGATCATCGCTGAGCCTCGCCGCGCCGTCCCTCGGCCCAGGCCTGCCACTGGCCGAACGCCTTCATCTGGGTGTCGAGGCCCGTGTCGTGCAGCAGCTTGCCGACCTCTTCCCGCGACTGGCGCGACGCCGGGCGCTGGGCGGCGTCGGCCAGCGACCAGACGAGCGCCGAGAGTATCGCCTCGTTGCGCTTCGCCTGGGGCATGTCGACCTTGTCGTACGCATCAGAGGCGGCGTGGTAGTCGGGCAGGTAGGGCTCCGGATCCTGGTCGGCGACCAGATTGGGAACACCGGAGAGGAGAAAGTCGAAGTTGTCGGTGCCGTCGATCCCTTCGTCGGGGTTGTGGAACGGCCCGAGGTTCTCGAGCGGGGGCGCCGCCATCGCCTCGTCCACGGCGGGTCCCAGGCCGGGGCGCCCGTTCAGGAAGAACCCTGTGATCCGGCCCGATCCGATGTCGGCGATGATCACCGCCACGTGGTCATCGAGCTCGCCCGCGTGGCGTGCGACGTATCCCGCCGACCCCCACATACCCTGCTCCTCCCCCGTGAAGAGCGCGAACCGGACGGTCCGTTTCGGCGTCAATCCGAGCCGGCTCATCCCCCGGGCGATGTCGATGATGGTGGCGACGTTCACACCGTTGTCCTGCGCGCCGGTGCCCAGATCCCAGGAGTCCAGATGCGCTCCGACCAGCACCACCTCCTTCGGCTTCTCCCGTCCCCGTATCTCGGCGATCACGTTGCTCGCCTGATAGCTGCCACCCACACGGTCCTGCAGGTCGAGGCTCACCCGTACCGTGCCCGAGGCCATCAGCCGCAGAAGACGTCCGGCCTCCTCCCGCGCGACCACGGCGATCGGGATCGGAGCGGGTCTGCCGTCCAGGGTGACGGGATGCCTGTACAGCAGGCCGCGCGGACGGGTCGACATGAGGAGGAGCCCGGCCAGGCCGGCCTTGTGCGCCGCCGCCAGCATGGATCGGTCGCGCATGTACTCGCCGAACAGATCCTCGATCGATGTCATCTCGGGCGTTCGCACCAGACCGATCGCACCGGCGGCGAGGTTCCCGAGGCGCTCGATTTCCTCGGGTGTTCCCGTGCCCGCATCGACCAGCGGGGCGACGAGCGGGCTGCCGGTCGGGGTGGGCGCGCTGTAGGCGGCCGCCGCGACGTGCAGCGGAAAGGTCTCCGGGGAGACGCAGGACGCCGACTCGGGGCCGGGAAGCCACGCAGCGGGAACCGTGAACGGCTCGGTCCCGACGGTGGTCAAGCCTGCGTCCCTGAATCGCGACACGGCCCAATCGACCGCGCGGCGGCAGGCAGCGGTGCCGGTGGGCCTCCCCCCGATCCGGTCGCAGAGCTCCTCGAGGTCCGCAGGCATCGGTGTCTCGCCGAGCGCCCGCTCGACGAGCCGTGCCCGGGGTGAAGCCGCTGTCTCCTGCGGCGCGGCGGCACCCGCGGCGCCGGCCAGAGCGAGGGCGGCGACGAGTGTCACTGCCCCATGCCTCAGCCCGATACTCATCGATGATCCTCCTCGAATCAGTGTTTCCGCGGTGTCCTGAGGGAGAGCACTGGTGTGTACGCTCCCAGCGGCTCACGGATCCACCAGGCGCCGGTCTCACGGCGCTGTGACGGATCCGTGAAACGGTAGTCGTACACCAGCGCGCGCACGTACCGGGGAGGATGACCTTCGAACGGGTCGCCGTCAAGCAAGCCGATCACGGCGGGCGAGCCCTGCAGGAGTTTCCCGAGGAATGCACCGAGCCATGGATTGGAGCGGTAGTCGCCCAGCGCGGCGAACCACATCTGCCAGTCGAGCCGTGGCATGTGCGGCGTGGTGAAGCCCGGCGCGCGCTGCGGATCCCCCGGTTTCCATCGGAAGCGATAGTCGCGCCACGTGCTTCCGTCCTCGCTTCCCTGCACGATGATTTCGTGCCGCGTGGTGGTCATCACCGCGAACAGGCCGTACCCGTTCACCGTGCGGAACGGGGCGGCCGATCGCGCCAGCCGGGTGAGAGGCGCGGGCCAGTCCGGGCTCAACCGGAACGCACCCACCAGATGCATGGCGCCGAGCAGGCCGATCGTCACGGCGAGCGCGGTCACAGCCCATCCCGCCATGCGGCGCGCCCCGCCGGGCTGTGCGCGCCGGGGATGGCCGCCGGGGTGGGGATGCCAACGGGCCGGCCAGGCGGCGTCGTCGATCAGGATCAGGAGCAGCGCGGCAGAGAGGATGTTGAAGAATCCGTAGTTGCCCGTCGCCGCGATCGCCGCCTGAAGGAGAAGAAGCGCCAGCGCGCCGCCGTGACGCAGGCGCCTTGGCGCCACGATCAGGAACGGCGCGCCCAGCTCGATGAGGAACATCGATGCGACACACAGCGCCTGCACGGATGCCGGAAGCTGATGCGCGTACCATGCGGTCCAGGTCGGCAGCGGCTGTGTCTGGTAGTGGAAGCTCAACGCCGACAGGCTACGCCAGACGGGGTCCCCGCTCGACAGCTTCACCACCCCTGAGGAGAAATAGAGCCGAAAGACGAGCCATTGCATCAACACGACCCCGGCACGCGACGGGGGACGCGGATACCGGATCGGGCACCACCAGCGCCGGGGCGCCAGAAAGAGCATCAGAAAGCCCGACTCCAGCAGCAGATTGTCCCACTGGTAGCCCAGAAAGACCCCCGAGACGGTGGTCAGGGAGAGGTAAGCCGCCCAGAGGAGCGCCAGGCAGATGACGGGGCACACTCCCAGCGCGAGAGCCGTCGCGAGAGCGGCGCCGGCGCCGCAGAGAAGCTGAAGCGTCGCGTCGCTCGCGTCGATCCAGCATAGTGTGGGGAAGCGCCACAGCCGCTCCGGGCCGGTCTGCGCCCTCACGACATCGAGCCAGTGCGACGCCGGGAGGATCCCGTCCGATCCGGCCAGTCCGTCGATCTGCACCCAGAAGGAAACGAAGGCGATGAGATAGACGATCCCCATGAGGCGCAGCAGCAGATTGCGCGACATGACATAGGAAGGCTTTGCGACCGTCGGCCCCCACATGAACCGGGTGAGCCGCGAGAAAAAGGTCCGGTGTCCGGCGATGAACCGGTAGGTGGACTCGGCCGCGAATCGCGCCCCGGGCAGCCGCTCGTATGCGGCCAGCATCCAGCGCCCTCGGGTCCCGTGCGCGCGGGCGCGGGCCACCGCCTCCGCGCCCGTGTACGCCACGCCGTCGGGCTCCACCAGCACCACCGTTCTGCGGAAGACGCCGGCCGGGATCTCGGGGAAGCGCGCTCCCTCGTCCTGGGAGGTGGCGTAGTCGATCCGGTCGCCGGTCGCGGTATGCCATCTGCGGATCCAGAGACGGCAGAATCCGCAGTCCCCATCGAACAGCATCAAGGGGCGGCCGGGAGGTGCGGCGACCTCGAACCTCGAGTTTGGGCGGGTCGGCATGGGGGATATGCTAGTTTATTCACCCATGGATCAGCCGAACAATCGGGCTACCGCGCCGCCGGCGGGCCGGAGCATCCTCGCGCTCGCCGCCCCGTTGATCCTTTCGTTCTGGATGCGCTCCCTGTTCTCCCTGGTGGACACCGTGTATGCATCCACGCTGGGAGACGCCGCCGTGGCGGCAGTGGGACTGGCGATCCCGCTCGAGTTCCTGATGATCGCGTGCTGGGTCGGGCTGTCGACCGGGCTCACCTCGACCCTGTCACGTGCGATGGGCGCCGGCGAGCATGGGCGAGTGGAGACGTTGCTCGCCACGGCCCGGCGTCTGGTACTGGGCATGGTCCCGGTCTTCACGGCGATCGGACTGGGTGTCTACCTTGCCGCCCCGCGGCTGGGGCTGGACGCCGAGGTCGCGCGTCAGTTCGCCATCTACGGCTCGGTGCTGGTGACGGGCTCGGCGGCATCTTCCTTCTGGTCGATTATCCCCGACTCGATCGTCAAGGCGCATCACGACACCCGCTCCACGATGTGGGCCGGAATCTGGTCCAACGTGATCAACGTGGTGCTCAACACGGTTTTCGTGTTCGTGTTCCACTGGGGAGTGTTCGGGATCGCGCTCTCCACGGTGCTGGGCCGCTACGGCGGGCTGATCTACGCGCTGCGACGGGCGGCCGCGCTCGAGGCGGTGCGACGCTCGCAGGGCGGAGAGCCTGCCCCCTCCCGGGAGGAGCGCCCTTACAGCGCCATCCTTCACCTGGCGCTTCCCTCGGCCGCCACCTACGGCCTGATGGCCATGGAGTCGTCGCTGATCAACGCGCTGCTGGCGACGCTGCATCATGCGACCGAGGCGATCGCGGCCTACTCGATCTACTTCCGGGTGATGCTGTTCTCGTTGATGCCGATCATGGCCACGTCGGTGGCCATGCTGCCTTACGTGGCGCGCCGGTTCGGAGCACGTGACCTTGACGGGATCCGGCGTGGTCTGCGCCAGGCGCTCGGGATGGGCGCCGCGTACTGCATCCTGCTCGTCGCGCCGGCGATGCTGTTTCTCGGCCCGCTCATCGCGCGGTCGCTGACCGAGTCGGAGGTCACCGCAGGCTTCACGGTGCAGGCGCTGCGCATCTGCCCTCTCGCGTGCCTGGTGGCCATTCCGTTCTTCCTCCTGCGGCCGGCGTTCGAGGGGATGGGCCGCGGGCGGCCCGGTCTGATGATGGCGATGCTTCGCTATCTCGTTCTCACCGCCCCGCTCGCGCTCGTCGGATCCCGCCTCGGCCGGGAGCTGGGCTATCCGGGCTTCATCGGGCTGCTGGCGGGCCTCGTGGCCGCCACCGCGATCACCTCGGTGGTGCTCTCGCTGTGGCTCCGGTCCGCTCTGCGGGCGCTCGAGGGGGAATCCCGGGCCGGCCTCCCTCGCGGCGGCGGGACCTCAGACGGAGCCCTGACCGGCATTCCCGACGTCCGTCGGGGACGCGATTCCTACGACAACCGGCCCGCCACCAGGCGGGAGAGCGCCCTGGAAGTCCTCGGCGGGATGTCGTCGGTCTCTCCGGCGGCCTTCATGAGCTCGAGGTCGCGCCAGAGACGGACCGCGTCGGCCGGGGTGTCGATGTCGTACCACACGGGGAGCTCGTGGCAGGTGATGCGTCCCTGCCTGATCCGCTCCCGTGTGACCGCCAGCACCTCGTCCGTCCCCCAGGCGATCCTCCGGAACAGGCCCGGATGGTGGCGGCGGCACCCAATCAGGTAATATCCGCCGTCATCCGCGGGCCCGATCACGACGTCGACCGCGCGCATCGCCTCGAACGCCTGGTGGATGTAGTCGAGCGGGAGGTGAGGCGAGTCGGATCCGATGATCACCACCTGCCGGAAGCCCGCCTTCAGCGTGTCCTGCATCGCGCTGGACATGCGCTCGCCGAGGTCGTCGCCCATCTGGTATCCGACCCGGACTCCCGCAAGCGCCATCGCGAGCTCGGCGCCGGGCTCGCATGCTGCGCTCCAGAGGACGAAAGGTGTTGCCAGCTCCGCCGCGCTCCGGCTCATCCGTTCAATCCCGTCGAGCAGCATCGCCTCGTACAGATCACGGGCCTCATCCGGGTTGAGGGGGGGGGTGAGGCGGGTCTTGACCTCGCCCGTCACGGGTGGTCGGGCGAACAGGATCAGGGCGCGTTCGCTGCTCAAGGCTCCTCCCCGCACCCGAAGGTGCACGAAGCCCTCATGGTAATACGCGCGAGCCGCACCGGTGGACGGCTCCGACCGGCCGCTGATAAGGTGGCGGAGAGCACGGGTGCCAACGCCTCGGCGAGGGGGGAGTCGATGGTCGCAAACGAAGAGGATCGAGGGGCCGGAGCTGAAGGTCAGGCGGCCGGAGAGGAGCCGGAGCCCGAGCAGGGCTTCATCCGCGAGCTCTCGCAGTTCTTCATCGTCCCCTCGTTGATCGTCCTTCTCTGCGTGGCGGTGTTCATCATGTTCGGACTCGTTGCGACCGAAGGAAAGGGCGCGCGCGACTTCCTCCAGGAGGTCAGGACCTCGCGGGGCAACGACAGGTGGCAGGCCGCCTTCGAGCTCTCGCGCGCCCTGACGAGTCATCCCGAGCTGGGACAGGATCCGCGGTTCGTGCAGGAGGTGATCACGGCGCTGCGCGAGGAGGGACCGGAGGACGCGCGCGTCAGGAAGTACCTGATCATCGCGCTGGAGCGCCTGGGCAGTCCTCAAGCGGGCCCGATGCTCATCGAGGCGCTGAAGGACGTCGATCCCGAGGTGAGACTGCAGGCGGCGCGGGCGCTCGCCGCGCTGACGGGTGTGCCCGATACGGTGATCCCTCTCGCGGATCTCCTCGATGACGAGGACACGGCCGTCCGCAAGGTGGCGATCTACGCGCTCGGCCAGACGCGCGACCCGGAGGCGATCCCGTACCTGGAGCCGTTGCTGGACGACCCGACCGAGGACATCCGCTGGAATACCGCCCTGGCGCTTGCGGTGCTGGGCGACCCGGCCGGGCGCCCGGTGATCGCGCGGATGCTGGACCGCGGCCACCTCGACGGCATTCCCGGCATCACCGAGGACCAGAAGGTGGAGGCGATCGTCAACGGCGTCCAGGCGGCCTACCTGCTGCACGACGAGACGTTCGCCGACACGCTGCGGCGGCTCAGCACGTCGGATCCCAGTCTCAAGGTCCGCGGGATCGCGCTCGAGGCGCTGCATGCGCTGGAGCGTTGAGTCTTGACAGACGGGGATCTTCTGCTAAAATAACGCCCCTTTGCGCCTGGTGACCTTCCGGTCACACGGCGCGCTCGATGGGACCGGGTCCCATGATTCCGCTGAACCGAGAGGGATGAGGGTTCGCTGAATGGCGGACGAGAAGAAGCCGGAAGAAGGCGGTCAGCCCTCCGCTCCCAAGGCGACGGGAGCGGCCGCCGTAGCCGCCGCCAAGGCCGCTGCCACTTCCGCGTCCCGCCCGGCCGCGCGCGTCATGAAGAGCGGTGTGGGCGAGGTGGTCTACCGCCCCTCGGGCGCCGCCCAGCCGATCACCCGTCGCGGCTTCGTGAGCTGGCTGAGCGTCGGATGGATTGCCTTCACCGCCGCGATGGGGGGAATCGTCACCGCGGCGACCCGATTCATGTTCCCCAACGTCCTGTTCGAGCCCCCCTCGTCGTTCAAGGCCGGCAAGCCGAACGATTACGCCATCGGCAAGGTCGACGAACGGTGGAAGGAGAGCTACGGCGTGTGGCTGGTCCGCACCGACGAGGGGTTCTACGCCCTGTCGACGATATGCACCCACCTGGGCTGCACGCCGAACTGGCTGCCGGCCGAGAACAAGTTCAAGTGCCCCTGTCACGGCAGCGGGTACTATCCGTCCGGTATCAACTTCGAGGGGCCGGCGCCGCGTCCGCTCGAGCGATACAAGATCACTCTCGCCGATGACGGACAGATCCTCATCGACAAGAACGTGCATTTCCAGCAGGAGAAAGGCCAGTGGGACGCGCCGGGTGCCTTTCTCTACTACTCGGGATAGATCGGCGCGCCCGGACGCCTGGGGGGGAGTCTGATGCCGGAGATCCAGACACACACGCCGTCGGACCCGACGGGCGAGAAACCGAAGCAGTCGATCCTGCAGTACCTCCGCAGCACGCAGGTCTGGGGGTCGATCTTCCGGCATGGACCGCCCAGCAACGATCGCAACCGGGCTCTGGCGGTCATCACCAACGTTTTCCTCCACCTGCACCCGGTGCGGGTGCGAAAGTCCGGCATCAGGCTCAAGTACACATGGTGCATGGGCGGCGTGACCTTCTTCCTGTTCCTCGTGGAGACGATCACCGGCCTGCTCCTGATGTTCTACTACCGTCCCACGCTGGAGTACGCCTACACCGACATCGTGGGATCTGCGTGAGCAGGTTCCCCTCGGAGTGATGCGCGAGCTGCACCGGTGGGGGGCGCACGCGATGGTGATCGGCGTGTGGCTCCACATGTTCCGGGTGTTCATGACCGGCTCGTACAAGCCCCCGCGCGAGTTCAACTGGAACGTCGGCGTGATCCTGCTCGTACTCACGCTGCTGCTTTCGTTCACCGGCTATCTGCTGCCCTGGGATCAGCTGGCGATCTGGGCCATCACGGTCGGCTCCAACATGGCCCGCGCCACTCCCTTTCTCGGGCACGAAGGGCCGGGTGCCGCGTTGCTCAAACTCGGCAACGTCAATCTGGTGACCATCGGCAGCGACGTGAGGTTCGCTCTGCTCGGCGGGCGATTCGTGGGCGCCGGCGCGCTGCTGCGCTTCTACGTGCTCCACTGCGTGGGGATCCCCCTGGTGGTGGCGACGCTGATCGCCGTGCATTTCTGGCGCGTGCGCAAGGACGGCGGCATCTCGGGCCCGCTGTGAGGCGATGAGAGGATCACCACGATGATCGAGTCGATCAAGGGGTTCATCAACGCGGCCTCCGCTCCCTACTACTACTTCACGATCGGGGGGCTCGTCCTGCTCGCGCTCCTTCGATGGAAGGGGTGGGCGCGCCCGCGCAACTTCGTCCTGATCTTCTTCGGGTTCGCGGCCTTCTTCTTCGTGAGCTGTCTCGACCCGAACTTCCGGACCATCGTGGTCAAGGCGGACAATCTCCCGATCGCGGGGATGATCTTCCTCGTGATGTTCTTCACATGGCTGGCCCTCAAGCAGGCGTTCGACAATGATCGCCGTCTGGCCGCGGGAAAGGGCCCCATCGAGGCCGAGGAGAGCTCGGACAAGCTTCTCTGCTGGCCGCATCTCGTGTACACGGAGCTGATCTGCCTCGTTCTGGTGACGGTGCTCCTGCTCATCTGGTCGATCGTGGTGCAGGCTCCGATCGAGCAGCCGGCGAACCTCACCAACTCGCCCAACCCGTCCAAGGCGCCCTGGTACTTCCTCGGGCTGCAGGAGATGCTCGTCTACTACGATCCCTGGATCGCCGGCGTGCTGCTGCCGAGCTACATCATCCTCGGGCTGATGGTGATCCCGTACATCGACACCAACCCGAAGGGGAACGGCTATTACACCTTCGCCGAACGCAAATGGGAGGTCGGGGTCTTTCTCTTCGGCTTCATCGTCCTGTGGATTCTCCTGATCGTGCTGGGGACCTTCCTGAGGGGACCGAACTGGAACTTCTTCGGCCCCTACGAATACTGGGATATCCACAAGGTCGAGCCGCTGGTGAACATCCATCTGTCGGACATCATCTGGGTGAAGCTCCTGGGGATCGGTCTGCCGCGCAACATGTTCGTCAGGGAGATGTTCGGCATCATCGCGGTGGTGCTGTATCTGTTCGGGCTGCCCGTGCTGCTGGCGCGCCACGGAGCCAAACGGTTCTACGAGAAGATGGGGCCGATGCGCTACTACATCATGATGAATCTCTTCCTCGTCATGATGAGCATGCCGATCAAGATGTATCTGCGCTGGGCGTTCAACTTCAAGTATGTCGTGAACCTGCCCGAGATCTTCTTCAACATCTGAGGAGCCTTCGCCTTGGCAGTCATCCACAGCGACGCGCCTCCGGTACACAGGCCGTCGAGACGTAACCTGGGGTTCGGCATCGGCAGCGTCCTGCTGCTCGCCGGTACCGTCTGGATGATCTACTACGACTACCACCGCGAGTGGAAGGAGTACCAGCGGGAGTTCCGCAAGCTGGAGATCTCACGCGCCGAGGCGGCGCTGGATCAGGAAGAGGCGAAGCTGGATTCCAGCAGTGATCTCGCCGGTGTGCAGCAGAAGCTCCAGGAAGCGCAGGCCACGGTGGAGCAGCGTCAGGGCGATCTCGACGCGGCCAACGAGGCCCTCGCCGAGGCGCAGAAGAAGTACTACGTGGCGGAGACCCGCTGGAAGATCGACAAGTCTTACTACGACGCGCACAAATACGAGTTCGAGGAGGCGCGGCGCCACATCATGGAGTCCGATGCGTCCGACGAGGAGAAGGCCTCCGGGGTGGCCGCGGAGCAGGAGACCTTCTCGGGATACGAGAAGAAATACGAAGAGGCGGTGAGCGGCCTCGACAAGGCGAAGCTCGTCCGCGACCAGGCCCAGGCGCAGGTCAAGGCGCTCACCGGGGCCGTCGATGACCTGACCAAGCAGCTGACGAGGCTGACGGACCAGGAGTCGGCGCTCAAGCGCAAGATCGAGGCGAACGAGACCACGGTCACCACGCTCATCCGCAACGCGCCCGTCATTGATCTGGCGGCACCGACCCTGAAGATCGACCAGGTGATCCTGCCGGACCTCAAGTCGGACATAAACTTCATGACCATCCCGCGGGTTGACCGCTGTGTCACGTGCCACAAGGGGATCATGGATGCCTCCTACGAGGGCGAGGCCGAGCCGTTCAGCGCGCATCCCCGACTCGATCTCTATCTCACGGACAGCTCGCCGCATCCCTACACGAAGTTCGGCTGCACGATCTGCCACCAGGGTCTCGACAGGGCCACCTCCTTCGCCTCGGCCATGCACACGCCGGCCGACGACGAGCAGGCCGCCCTGTGGGAGGAGGAATACGCCTGGGAGGCTCCGCACTACTGGGACTTCCCTCAGCTTCCCGCTCAGCATGCGGAGGCGGCCTGCAGGACGTGCCACCTGCACGAGGTACGGCTCGCAGGGGCCGATCGATACAACCATGGTCTGGATCTGCTCGAGCGCGCCGGGTGCTTCGGCTGCCACAAGATCGAGGGCTATGAGCAGCAGCGGAAGGTCGGGCCCGACCTGATCCATGTCGTGTCCAAGGTCAAGCCGGAATGGGCCTACCGCTGGGTCGAGGATCCGCGCAGTTACAGGCCGAACACCTGGATGCCGAGGTTCTTCAATCTCAGCAACTCGAGCAGTCCCGAGGACCGGGCGCGCAACGCCGCGGAGATCGACGCGATTGTCACCTACATCTTCGCCAAGTCCACCCCGCTGGCGCCCGCCGCCGCCGCGGTGCCGGCGGGCGATCCGGTCCGCGGCCGCGCCCTGATCGAGGAGAAGGGGTGTCTCGGCTGCCATCGGATCGGCGAGAACCCCACCCAGCGGGGCACCTTCGGGCGCGATTTCGGGCCGGCGCTCGACCGCGTGGGAGACAAGGTGTCCGCCGCGTGGCTGTACGACTGGGTGCGCGACCCCAAGCGGTACTTCCCGACGACCAACATGCCCGACCTGCGGCTCACCGATGCCGAGGCCGCCGACGTCGTGGCGTATCTGATGAGCCAGCGCAAGGAGCCCCCTGCGCCACCGCCGTCCATCCCCGCTGAGACTCTCGATGCCATCACCCTCGAATATCTGAAGGCGAAGCTCACCGACGACCAGGCGCACGAGAAGCTCGCGGCCATGAGCGTGAGCGACAAGAAGGTGTACCTGGGAGAGAAGCTGATCGCCAGGTACGGCTGCTTCGGCTGCCACAACATCCCGGGATTCGAACAGGCCCTGCCGATCGGCGTCGAGCTCAGCCAGGAGGGCTCGAAGCTGATCACGCGGCTTGATTACGGCTTCGTGGACATCCCGCACACCAAACCGGCGTGGTTCATGCAGAAGCTGAAGGACCCGCGCATCTTCGACCAGGGCAAGGTGAAGCTGCCGCAGGAGAAGCTGAAGATGCCCAACTTCGGCTTCACCGACGAGGAAGCGTCCACTCTGGTCACGTTGATTCTCTCGCTGCAGAAGGACGTGCAGCCTCTGGCCTCGCATCACATCCTGGACGACCGACAGGCCGCGGTGGAGAGGGGGCGGCGGATCGTCCAGAACAAGAACTGCCGCGGCTGTCACATCATCGAGGGGCAGGGCGGCGCGATCCGCGAGATGATCCCGGATCAGGCGTACTACCCGCCCAATCTCTTCCATGAAGGCGAGAAGGTCCAGTCCGACTGGCTGTACGGATTCCTGCGAGGTCCCGTGCCGATCCGGCCCTGGCTCAAGGTCAAGATGCCCACGTTCGGCTTCGACGAGCGGCAGGCGACCACCATAGCGCAGTATTTTGCCGCCGCGGACGAGGCTCCGTTCCCGTTCCAGGTGGTCACCGGCGGGTCGCCGTCACCGGACGTCATGGCCTCGGGGCGCAAGACCTTCACCGACTTCAAGTGCATCTCGTGTCATACGGTGGGGGCGCCGCCGCCCGGGGTTTCCCCCGCCGACCTCGCACCCGATCTCACCATGGCCGCCACCCGGCTGCGCCATGACTGGATCGCCAAGTGGCTGCGCGATCCGCAGTCGCTGATGCCCGGCACACGCATGCCCGGCTTCTTCTTCAGCGACGACCAGCCCCTCTATCCCGATTCGGAGCAACGGCTCAACGCCGTCCGGGAGTACGTCCTGTCGCTCGGCCAGCAGGGGCGGCGCGCCGCGGCGGGTGTCTCTGGAAACTGAGCCGGTCGTCTCAGGTCAGCGGGAGTGGACCATCGCTCTCGCCCGGCGGCCCAGCGAGGGGCGGGGACGGCGGCGAGAGGCGTGACGACGCGACGAAATCCACCCTGGCACGCATCGCCTCGCCGACAGCCCGCGGCCCGAACACCATCACCGCGCCCAGCACCATGAGAATGTCCTGATAGGCGATCCGCAGCGGGTATCCGGCGATCACGAGAAGGAGCAGGCCGTAGCCCAGGCCGCGCCGGTGAGGGTCGAGCGTCGTGGACAGCGCCGTCAGGATGGAGACGAACAGACACCAGGAGACGACGAGCACCTCGACACGCGCCGCGCCGGGGCCGAGCGGGGAGAGCGACCGCGGGCCGAGCACGCAGGCCGCCGCGAACAGGGCCGCAGCCGTCCCCGAGGCGGCGAGCGAGAGGACGAAACGACGGCGCGCGCCCTCGCCCCGGCCGCCCGGGTCGGCGTACGCCATGAAGGCGGCGATGCAGGCCCCGGCGATCAGCACCCCGCCGGCCGACATCGCGTACCCGGACGCATCCAGAATCCGTCCGATACCGGGGAGACGCCCCGTCCCGCCGGAGCCGGCGGCCAGAGTGAAGCGCCCGGCGAACCGCAGGGCGACGCTGACCGCGCTGCACGCCGCCGCGGCGCAGTAGATCACCATCAGCGTTCTCTCCCAGGGGCCGCGGCCGGAGGTGAATCCGTCCATGGCGATGAACACGACGGCCATCAGCGCCAGCAGCGTGAACAGGATCGCGAAGCCCGGCCCCTTGTCCCAGAAGGCCGCCGAGAGCCCCATCACCGCCATGCACAGCAGGCAGACGGCGATGAAGCCGTTGAGCCCGGGCGGCCACGGACGACGTCTGATTGCTCGACCGGCGACGGCCGCGAGGGTGACGGTGGCGAGCAGGAACGCCAGGAGAAAGGCGACCCCCCCGGCGCGGTACAGCGACGCGTGCATGTGGCCGAGCAGACCGCGCGGGAACACCGTCTGCGGCTCGGGGAGCAGACGGTAGAAGACCGCCTCTATCGCGCCGAGCAGGAGCAGCCCCCGCAGCAACGCGAGGATCGCCGGCGACTGGGCGGCAGGAGGCGGCATCAGCCCCGGGTCGTGGGCCTGAGGATCCGCTTCATGCGCCCGATGCTGCGGATGACCCGGTTGTGGTGCACCGTCCACCCCGGGATCCCGGGCCCCGAATCCCTCCGGGAGCGGGCGCTGGACTGGAGTGTGTCGAGCACGTCGACCACCGGGCGTGCCTCGACTCTCTGGCCGTCCTCCCAGCAGAGCGTGACATGCCCATCGGCGAGGAGTCGGCGGCCGTCGCTCGAGAGGGGATCGATTTCGCGGATCTGCCGCCGGCCGAGCGTCTCCACGATCGGCATGATCCGTCCGTCACCCAGGACCATCGCCATGCGTCTCAGTGGGATGCTTCCCGTGCCGGCCGTCCGCTGCTTGGGCGCTGCCGCTCTCGACATGGCCCCATGCTACGAACTCCCGCGGCAGGTGTCAACGCCGGCCCGGCGTCACGGGACGTGCGCAGGCTCACTCCGTCCCGTCGTTGAACCGACGCCAGTTGATCGCCCTCGCCTCGTAGGTCTGGGCCGTCACCAGGTCATACGGCCCGGCGTTCGCGGGAAGCGGCAGACCACGGTAACGGCTGCCGCAGACGTAGCAGACGGTGATCGAGGGAAGAAGTCTGTAGAGGATGTAATCGATCAAGGCGCACAGCGCGAGGCTCAGCCCGTAGGTCCACGGCACGAGCAGGGCGCCAATCCCCACGACGAGGCAGCCGACCTTCTGGTTGATGTCCTTCTGGATGTAGAGCTTGTCGTCGCCGCACACCACGCACCGGACGGGCGGTTGTCCGGGCGCCCAGCCCTCTGGCGCGGCAGGCCGCAGGGCCGCCCGGCAGGACCGGCAGGTCACGCGCTCGGGCAAGGGAGTGCCCAGATCAGCGATCCTGTTGCCGGAGCCGCAGGCAGGGCAGCGGTATCGGATCTCTGGGCTCATGGGATGGGGGCCGCCTTGACACCGGGGCTGCCCGCCGTATAATTCAAACCGGACAGAATCCGTCCGGTTTGAGGGCTCCCGCCGGGAGTCCGGAGCCGGCGGCAGCCGCCGGGCGGCAGCAGGTTCATCGGGTACCGGATGCTTCGACTCAGCCGTGAGGCCGACTACGGCCTGCTCGCCATGATGTACATCGCAGCTCAACCGTCGGGCAGGCTCGCCTATCGCCGTGACATCGCGGCGCACTATACCATCCCGAAGGAGTTCCTGGCGAAGGTGCTGCAGAAGCTTGCACGACAGGGTCTGGTTCGTTCCTATCGGGGCATCCAGGGCGGCTACATCCTTGCACGCGAGCCGTCGCTCATCACGCTCGCGGACGTGGTCGAGGCCGTCGATGGGCCGATGGCGCTCGTGGACTGCCAGTGCGAGCCTCACGAGTGCCGCCAGGAGGAATCGTGCACGGTGAAGATCACGATGATGCACGTGCGACGGGAGATACACGATGTGCTGGCCGGCATCTCCCTCGAGGACATGCGCAGCCGCCTGCTTGCGGAGGATCGGGATCGACTCATCACCCTGGAGGCGGGCCCGTGACGCAGCCTCTCGAGCGCCGCCCCGTC
Source organism: uncultured Acidobacteriota bacterium (assembly GCA_963806495.1). Classification (GTDB taxonomy): domain Bacteria; phylum Acidobacteriota; class Polarisedimenticolia; order JACPZX01; family DASXTC01; genus CAWDYA01. Next base: position 373,635 of record CAWDYA010000002.1, read on the forward strand.
TACATGGACCACAACGCCACGACGCCCGTCCTTCCGGACGTCGTCGAAGCGATGCTGCCGTTTCTGACGCACGAGTTCGGCAACCCGAGCAGCTCGACCCACCTGTACGGGCGCGGGGCGTCCCGCGCCGTGGAGGCGGCGCGCGAGTCGGTCGCGCGTCTGGTGGGAGCGCGGCATCCGGAGGAGATCATCTTCACGGCCGGCGCCACCGAGTCGGACAACCTGGCCCTGAGGGGGCTCGTTGCCGCATCGCCCCCCGGGCGCAATCACATCATCACCTGCGCGATCGAGCACGAGGCGGTGCTCGAGACCTGCGAGGCGCTGTCACATGAGGGTTGCGGGATCACGGTGCTGCCCGTGGACCGTCACGGTCTCGTGGATCCGGCTGCGGTGGATGATGCGATCACGCCGAGGACGCTGGCGGTCAGCATCATGATGGCGAACAACGAGATCGGCACCATCCAGCCCCTGGCCGAGATCGGAGCGATATGCCGGAAGCGGGGTGTGGCGTTTCACTCCGACGCCGTGCAGGCGGCGGGGCGGCTGCCGATCGACGTGGAGGCGATCGGTCTCGACCTGGCCTCCATCACGGCGCACAAGATGTATGGCCCGAAGGGGGTCGGCGCTTTGTACGTGCGCGAGGGGCTCGATCTCGCGCCGCTGCTGAGGGGCGGCGGACAGGAGCGGGGGCGCCGGTCCGGCACACTGAACGTTCCGGGGATCGCCGGATTCGGTCGAGCGGCCGCGATTGCTCTGGGGATCTCGCGGCCGAGTCGGAACGACAGCGAGGGCTGCGCGATCGGCTCTGGGACGAGCTGAACCGCCGCATCCCCGGTGTGAGGATCAACGGACACCCGTCGCGCAGGCTTCCCAACACCCTCAACGTGGTGTTCGAGGGGGTCGAGGCGGAATCGCTCCTGATGGCGGTGCGGGGTGCGGCGGCTCTGTCGGCCGGGTCGGCGTGCGCCTCGGGGAGCGGGAAGGGTTCCTACGTCATCGAAGCGATCGGCAGGGACCGCGAGGGGGGCTCGGGCTCGAGATCCTCCATCCGGTTCGGGCTCGGACGCGGCAACGACGCGTCCCATGTGGATTTCGTTGTCGAGACCCTGGAGTTCGCCGTGGGGCGGCTGCGGGCGATGGCCCCGGCAGACTCGAAACGAGCGGGCCAGGATACATGGACAGCAACCTGAGAGGGAGGTGGTGGAAATGATCAACGTCACACAGGTCGCCGCCGAGAAGATCAAGGAGGCGATGCTCGCCGAAGGCAAGCCCAACCTGAGCCTGCGCATCTATGTCGAAGGAGGCGGATGCTCGGGGATGCAGTACGGCCTCGTGTTCGAGGACGAGGAGAAGGACGGAGACGAAATCGTGACCCAGGAGGGTTTCAAGATCCTGGTCGACAGGTTCAGCGCCCCGTATCTCCAGGGAGTCGAGATCGACTACGTCACGACGCTGCAGGGCGCCGGCTTCAAGATCAACAACCCGAACGCCACGGGAAGCTGCGGCTGCGGCCACTCGTTCACGGCCTGAGCCGCCGCCGCGTGACGGGAGCAGATTCGATGGATCAGAAGCGGTTCACGCCCCGCGAGGCCAACAGGACGCTGCCACACCTCGTCCGGATCCTCAAGTCGCTCAAGGAGTCGTTCGAGAAACTCCGGGAAAGCGGCCCCGGCGTCGTTTACGCCATCGAGGAATACCGGGTCGTGAACGAGGGGCCCGTCCGTCCCGACTATTTCCTCTGCCTGATGAAGGTGCGCGGCGCCCTCAAGGAGGTGGACAAGCTCGGGGTCCAGGTCAAGGATGTCAAGGCCGGCCTGGTGGATTTCCCGGCGAGGCTCGGAGGCCGCGAGGTACTCCTGTGCTGGAAGCTTGGCGAGGATCGTGTGGAGTTCTATCACGACCCCGAGGCGGGGTTCGCCGGACGCCAGCGGTTGCCCTCGGCGGAAGCCGGGGACGACGTGGAAGAGGAAGGAACCTGACGAGTGACCCCGCTGCCGGCCGAAGCCGACCACGCCGAGGGTGACGCGCCCGACGGGGCCGGGGGCGAGCGCCTGGCCGGCCGGATCGCGCTCGTGACCGGCGGCGGCACCGGGATTGGCCGGGCCATCGCGCTGCTGTTCGCCCGGGAGGGAGCGAAGATCGTCGTCGCGGGAAGACGATCCGAGCCGCTCCAGGAGGTGGTCTCCGAGATTCGCCGTATGGGTGGCACGGCCACGTTCACGCGCGGTGATGTCTCGAAGTCGGACCGGGTGGAGCTGATGGTGCAGGGCGCGATATACAATTTCGGCGGCCTGGATATCCTCGTCAACAACGCCGGACTCTTCGTCGAAGGGTCGGTCGTCGACACGGACGAGAAACGATGGGACCGGGTGATCGGCGCGAACCTGAAGGGCGCCTACCTGGTGTCGCGTCAGGCGGTGCCCGCCATGAGGCAGCGTGGGGGCGGCTCCATCATCAACAACGCCTCGATCCACGGTCTGGTGGGGATGAAGAACGGCGCCGCCTACTGCGCCTCCAAGGGAGGCCTCGTGCAGCTCACGCGCGCGATGGCCATCGATCATGCCGCGGACAACATCCGGGTCAATGCGATCTGCCCGGGGCTGGTCGATTCGCCGATGACCCGGGACGACGACGGTGGCTCGTCCTGGCTCATGTCGGCCGTGGCCAACTACCCGGTCGGACGTCCGGGGACTCCGGACGAGATCGCACGGCTCGCACTGTTCCTCGCATCCGATGACTCGCGGTTCATGACCGGTGCGGCGCTCGCCATCGACGGGGGATTCCTGGCCGGTTGAGTCGGCCCCCCGTTCAGCAAGGAGACACGGGTTGAAACAGGTCGACCTGGATCTCTTCGAGCCGTTCGACGGTCTCATCGAGATCGAGCTTCTCGGGCACGCCGTCGAGCTGCCCGACAACAACTGTCTGCTGCGCTCGCTGCAGTACGTCGCCGGTGAAGCGATCTCGTACGGGCGATTCTGCTGGAATGACGAATGCGGCAACTGCGAGGTGACCTGTGTCTCCCCTCAAAGCGGGGCCGAGGTGGTGGTGAGGGCGTGCCAGGAGCGGGTCTTCCCGGGGATGAAAGTGACCGCGGTCTCCGAAGAGATCCAGATAGAGTTCGAATGAGTTCCCTGGCGGTGTTCTTCGACGTCGGCGGCACCCTGGTCGAGGTCTCACCCTCCATCGGTCAGGTGTACGCCGAAGCGTGCGCCCGGCATGGCGCTGCGGTCAGCGCCGCGGCCGTGCAGATCGCGTTCGACAGCGCCTGGGTCGCGATGTCCAGGCAGGTCCCGGCCGGGGCCGATCGTTACCGCCTGTTCCCCGGCGGCGAGCAGGAGTGGTGGGAACGGGTCTCTTCACATGCGTTCGACCTGTGCGCGGTGGACGAGGGACGGCGTCCGCCTCTAGACGAGCTGCGCACCGCGTTCGCGCGCGCGGAGGCTTGGCGGGTCTACCCCGAGGCACGGGGGGTGCTGGAGAGGCTGAGGCGGGCAGGATGCCGCATGGGCGTGATCTCCAACTGGGACAGCCGGCTTCCGGCCCTGCTGTCCACACTGGGTCTGGACGGTTACTTCGAGGCTGTGGTCTCGAGCGCGCGAGTAGGATGCGAGAAGCCTTCTCCCGCGATCTTCGAGGCGGCCCTCGACGCGCTCGGCGTGGTCGCCTCCGGGTCGGTGCACATAGGCGATCGCCGTGAAGAAGACTACGCGGGCGCGAGGGCCGCGGGACTGCGCGCGCTGCTGCTGGATCGGCAGCGGTCGCACGGACCGAAGGAGGATGACGTGGGTGATGGAGTGGCGGTGGACGATCTCGTGGCCGATCTGCGCGAGGCGGCCGATCGGATCCTGACATGACGGCACGATCGCGCGCCAGGGGGACCAGGCTGATGAAGGAAGGTGTGGCCACCTTCCTCGAGGGGGTCGCGGAGGTCTCCGGCCGCGCCGGGCTGTCCGCCGGCAGGATTCCGGCTCGTGTGGCGCGCGCCTGGAGGGACGAGCTGCTCGTCGGTTACCGTCAGGATCCCGCGTCGATCCTCACGCCGCTGTCGGCCCGCTCGACGGGCGGTCTCGTGGCGACGCGCGAGATCGAGTTCTCGTCCATATGCATGCACCATCTTCTGCCGTTCCAGGGGAAGGTTCACGTGGCCTATGCGCCCGACGGACGCATCACCGGCCTGTCGCGTCTCACCCGCCTGGTCGACTGTCTGTCGAGACGGCTGCAGCTGCAGGAAGGGCTGACGCGTCAGATCGTCGACGAGATTCAGCGTCAGATCCGACCCATCGGCGCCGCCTGCGTCGTCGAGGCGAGCCACACCTGCATGACGATGCGCGGAGCACGTAAGGCGCAGACACGCGTGGTGACGATGGCGTTCACGGGCCGGTTCCGCAGGAGCACGGCGCGGCGCAAGGAGGCCCTTGCCGCGCTCGGCCTGAGGATCCGCTGAGAATGGAGCCGCTCAGAGCGGCAGGCGGGTCAGCGTCAGCACGTACCGGCCGGACATTTCTCCCATGATGACCATGATGAGGGCCACGTAGAGGATGCCGGTTGTCGATTGCGTCGATGCGATGAGCGAGGTCCTCCAGGCCATGATGGCGAACGCACCCGGCACGATCACCCCGAAGGCGACCTGGATGAGCACGAAGACCATGACGAACGGGTCGATGGTCCCCACGGGAAGCGCGCGGCCCGTCGTGTCGAGCAGAACCCCCACCAGCGGCCCGAGCACCTCCCGGTGGATGGCGACCGAGATCCCCAGTACGACCGCCCGTAGCGCAATCGCCGCCATCAGTGTGACGGCGAGCCTCTGCAGGTGCCGGATCGAGAGGCCGGGCACGTTGAGATAGTAGTGGCCGAGCACCATGGCGATCAGGACCGCGCCGGGAACGAGCCCGGCCGATACTGCATCGGCTCCGTACAGCAGCTTCATGCCGGCCCCCGACGCATCGGGGGCCAGCACCACGGTGTCCGCGATCACCCCGGGCAGCGCCGGGAGCAGGGCCGCCGCGAGCAGCACGCGTCCGGTTCCGAAGCGTCCGACATGAAACAGCCCGGCCGAGGCGACAAGCAGGGGGAGTGCCGTGGCGAACAGCGCGAGGGCGATGCCGGAGCGTCCGCCCCCGGCGTACCCCGCCGCCGTGCCGAGCAGCAGCAGGACGGCGATCATGGCCACGGCGAACCGGCAGAACCCGCGTCCCGCGGCGCGCGGCGGCACCAGCAGCAGGACCATCAGGGAGCCGACGGCGGCTTCGGTTAGGAACAGGGCCAGCATGGCGCTCGGTGGCGAAAACTGCCTGTTTTACGGTAACTTACGGCTTGACAGGGTTTTCCGCGCTGATATAATTCATCGCGGACCGTTTCTGTCCGCAATCCCAGCGCCTCGAGTCTCGGAGGTATCATCCGCCGTGCCGCCTCGGTTGGCTCGGGGACGGCTCGAAGCGGCGGGAGTATAACACGTGAATTCGGAGGTACCGCGACGATGTCACCCACCAGCGTGATCGGCGAGCAGCCGCTCGAACGGCAGGAGAGACAGAAGCTCGGCCTGCTCGACCAGCGTTTCAACGCGAACATCATCACGACATCGCTCGACAAGCTGTTCAACTGGGCGCGCAGGTCGGCGCTCTGGCCGATGTCGTTCGGGCTCGCATGCTGCGCCATCGAGATGATGGCCGCCGTGGCGTCACGCTATGACATCGATCGGTTCGGCGCAGGGGTCTATCGCGCCACGCCGCGCCAGTCGGACCTCATGATCGTTGCGGGGACCGTGACGGAGAAGATGGGTCCCGTGGTCAAGAGGCTCTACGATCAGATGCCCGACCCGAAATGGGTGATCTCGATGGGGGCCTGCGCCACGTGCGGCGGCCCGTTCCCGACCTACAGCACGATGCAGGGCGTGGATCGGGTGGTTCCGGTGGATGTCTACATTCCTGGCTGCCCGCCGAGACCCGAAGCTCTTCTTCACGGTATCCTCAGGCTGCAGGACAAGATCGACAAGATGACAATCGCGCGGGTCTGATCCGAACGACCGCGCCAGTCGAGGTTCGATACAGGAGCGACGATGGCCATCGTGGTCGACCGCAAGCTGGGGCTGCTCGACAGGCTCTATCTGCCGGGCATCGTGAGCGGCATGCTCGTGACGCTCAAGCATCTGTTCCGCCGCAAGTTCACCATGCAGTACCCTGAGCAGCGATGGGTCTTCCCCGACGGATTCCGCGGCGTTCCCGCTCTCGTCAAGGACCAGGAGGGGCGGACGAAGTGCGTCGCCTGCTATCTCTGCCAGTTCGTCTGTCCGCCCAAGGCGATCACGATCACGGCGGGCGAGATGCCCGGCAACAAGGTGGAGAAGTACCCCGAGGCGTTCGACATCAACATGCTCCGCTGCATCTACTGCGGGATGTGCGAGGAAGTCTGCCCCGAGCAGGCGATCTTTCTCTCCAAGGACTACGAGGTCGCCGGCTCACGACGCACCGATCTGATCTTCCACAAGGACAAACTGCTCGCTATCGGGGGAGTCCGCCCCGATCCGATCATGAAATGGGCGGGAAAATGAGCCAGACGCACGGAGTGATCGCGCCGGCGCTCTCGGGCGAGTCCGAGAGGAAGGTGCAGGACGCGTTGAAGGCCTCGGACGAGGGGACATTTCTCACGCGGCTCGAGGACATCGTGGGCTGGGCCCGGAAGAACTCACTGTGGCCCATGCCGCTCGGCACGGCATGCTGCGCGATCGAGCTGATGGCCACCGCCGGGCCTCGTTACGATCTGGCTCGGTTCGGCGCCGAGCGGTTGTCGTTCTCGCCGCGCCAGGCCGATCTCATGATCGTGGCCGGCACGGTCAGCAAGAAGATGGCTCCCGCGCTGCGCATGATCTACGACCAGATGCCGGAGCCGAAATGGGTGATCGCCATGGGCGCCTGCGCCTCCTCCGGCGGGATGTTCCGGACGTACAGCACGGTGCAGGGGGTCGACCAGATCGTCCCGGTCGATGTCTACATCTCGGGATGCCCCCCGCGCCCGGAGGCTCTGCTGTACGGGCTGCTCCTGATCCAGGAGAAGCTGCAGCGGAAGAAAGGCTGAAGTGAGCGCGGGGAATCCCTCTCTGTGCTCCTGGATCCTGGCGCGGATCCGGTCCGAAGGGCCGATGCCGTTCGCCCGGTTCATGGAGGCCGCCCTCTACCATCCCGAGCACGGCTATTACTGCCGTGCCGGGGCCACCACGGGCCGTGCCGGGGACTTCTATACGAGCGCCGATGTCCATCCCGCGTTCGGGCGTCTCCTGGCTCGTCAGATCGCCGAGATCGCCGACCGGACGGATCCCGGCGCGGCCGGGCCCTTCGAGGTGATCGAGGCGGGGCCCGGCTCGGGCCGGATGGCGCGGGACATCATCGAGGGACTCCATTCCGAGCGGCCGGATCTCGCCCGACGCACGGTCTACACGCTCGTGGAGATCAGCGCTTCGCTGCGCGCGGCTCAGCGTGAGGCGCTGGCTGCCGGCGGATGCGGGGAGCGGGTGGCCGACGTGGTCTGGTCGTCCTGGCAGGATCTGCTCGGACGACCGACCGGGAGCGGGTTTCGCGGCTGCGTGGTGGCAAACGAGTTCCTCGACGCGATGCCCGTACACCGCGTCGAGATGCGGGGCGGCTCGCTGCTCGAAGTGCACGTCGATTCCGCCGACGATGGGTTCCGGGAGGTCCTCCTGCCGCCCTCGACTCCACGGCTCGCCCGGCACTTCGCGGCGATTCAGGAGCGCGACGGCGTCGTGCTATCGGAGGGGCAGCGCGCGGAGGCGGGACTGGCGGCGCTGGAATGGGTCTCGAGCCTGGGACGGCTGTTCGGCGAGGATGGCGCCGGCGGGGGGATCCTGGTGGACTACGGTCACCCTGCACCCGAGCTGTACGACGCGTCGAGACGTCACGGCACCCTCATGTGCTACAGCGGTCACAGGACGGAGGAGGATCCGTATCTCAACGTCGGCGAGCAGGACATGACCGCCCACGTCGACTTCAGCTCGACGGCCGGCGCGGCCCGTGAGGCGGGACTCGACACGGCTCCTCTGGCGACACAGATGCGGTTCCTGGTGTCGCTGGGGCTTGCCCGGATGGTGGCCGACCTCGGCGCCCGCAGCGCGCAGCTCGGCGTGGAAGGTGCCCGGGAACGGCTGGCCCTGCACGGACTGATGACGCCCGGCGGAATGGGAGAGGTATTCAAGGTGCTGCTGCTGGCACGCGGAACGAGCGCCGCGGATCTGACCGGCGCGCGCAATCCGTTCATGGAATGGAAGCCGAGGGAAGCGGAATCATGCACAGGTTGACGACCGGGACAGGTCATCCGGATCAGGCGACGGAAGCGGTCGCGACCGCCACCCTCCCCACACGATACGGGACGTTCACGGTTTACGGCTTCTCGGGCGATATCGTGGCGGAGGAGCACGTCGCGCTGGTCAAGGGCGATGTGCGGGGCCGTGGTGCGGTGCCGGTGCGGGTGCACTCGGAATGCCTCACCGGCGACGTGTTCGGGTCGCGGCGCTGCGATTGCAGGGCGCAGCTCGAGAGCTCCCTGGCGATCATCGAGAAGGCGGGTCTCGGGGCCGTCATCTACCTTCGTCAGGAAGGGCGGGGTATCGGCCTGTTCAACAAGATCCGCGCCTACCGCCTGCAGGAGGAGGGGCTCGACACCGTTCAGGCGAACATCCGGCTCGGCTTCGAGGACGACCATCGAACCTATCACGATGCCGCGAGGCTCATACGCCTGATCGGGCCGGCCTCGGTGCGGCTCATCACCAACAACCAGCTCAAGATCGACGGACTCGTGGAGGAGGGAATCCAGGTCACGGGCCGTATCCCGCTGATCACGGTGCCCGATGAGCACAACGCTCAGTACCTGAGGACCAAGGCGGAGAAGCTCGGGCATCTTCTCGGGCCCGAGCCGGGCAAGGGCTGACAGGAGGCGGGATGAAGCTCGCGGACGACAGACGGCAGGCGCTCGGGATGATCCCGTACGCCCTCTACGTGGTCGGCGTAGGAAGGGGAGGCGACGTCGGAGCCTATACGGCCAACTGGATCAGCCAGGCCTCCTTCGAGCCGCCGCTGCTCATGCTGGCGGTCAAACGGGATGCGCGCCACCATGCGCTCATCGAGAAACACGGGGTGCTCGCAGTGAACATCCTCGACGACGGGCAGAAGAGCATGGCCGCAGCCTTCATGCGCTGGAAGGATCCGGCGGAGGGGACGATCGGGGGGTATCCCTACACGACCGGGGTCACCGGCGCGCCGATCCTGCCCGATGCCGCGGCATCGGTCGAGTGCCGCGTGCGGCGGATCGTGCCGGGTGGCGACCACGATGTCGTGGTGGCCGAAGTGGTCGAGACGGTGGCACGTCGCGAGGCGCGTCCGCTGCTGCTCTCCGACACCGGGTGGTCGTATGGCGGTTGAGGGGCTTGCCTCCAGGGTCAGTGATGCGATCCGGCAGGCCGACGACCCGGACGCGGCGATCCGGGAAGCCGTGCGCGTCATCCACGACGCGTCGTCACGGTACGACTGGACCGGCGTCTATCTCATGTCGGGAGAGCGGGAGCTCGTCCTGACGCATTTTCTTGGCGCTCCGAGCCCCCACACACGGATAGACATCGATTCGGGGATCTGCGGCGCCGCGGCCCGCGAGAAAGCCACGATCGTCGTGGGCGACGTGCGATCCGACGCTCGGTATCTGGCCTGCAGCATCCAGACGCGCTCTGAGATCGTGGTCCCGATCATGAGGGACGGAGTGATGTACGGCGAGATCGACATCGACAGCCACCAGCCGGACGCCTTCGGGCCCGGGGACCGGCGCGAGCTCGAGCTCATCGCCGATCGTCTCGCCGAGAGGCTCGCGGACAGGGGAGGCCGGACATGAGCTGGTCACGGGTTGAGCGGGTCGAAAACCTGAAGCCGGGCCAGTGCCGTGCCCTGCGCGTGGGGACCCGGCGCATCGCGGTGTGGAACGTCGCCGGCCGGTTCCACGCGATCGAGGACGCGTGCCGTCACATGAAGGCGCCGCTGTCCACGGGGCGACTCGACGGAACGACGCTGACCTGCTCCTGGCATGGATGGAAGTACGATGTGACCACGGGAGCCTGCCACGACAAGTCGTGGGGATGCGTGCGGACCTTCCCCGTGCGGATCGAGGACGGCATGGTGCTGGTCTCCGACGAGGAGACCCCGCGTCCGCACGAGGATGACACCGGAGAGGACGACGCCGGAGATTTCCCCACGCCCGTCTTTCGATCGTGATCGCGCACCCGCACGTGACCGGCGCCATCCTGGCCGGCGGACGCGCGCGTCGGATGTCGGGGGCCAACAAGGCCCTTCTGCCACTCGGACCGGGCGGCGCGGAGTCGCCGCTTTCACGCATACTCGAAGCGTTCGCAGGGCGCTTCGCCGAGGCGATCCTGGTGGCGGACGACGCCGCACCGTACCGCGGACTGCCCGTCCGGGTGGTCGGTGACATCGTCCCGTACTGCGGCCCTCTCGGAGGTGTCCACGCGGCCCTGTGCGCTTCGCGCACACCCTTCGTCTTCGTATGCGGCGGCGACATGCCCTCGCTCTCGGGCCCGTTTCTCGACCTGATGGCGGGGCGTGTTCGTGAGGGGAGGCTGCTCGTGCCGGTGCGGAACGGGCGTCCCGAGCCGCTGCATTCGATCTACCCGTCGGCGTGCCGCGAGAGGGCGCGTGAGGCGCTCGACGCCGGCGTCCGGATGATGCTCGACTTTTTCGAGCGGGTCCCGGTGGACTATCTTCGCGAGGATGCGTACGGGACGATCCAGGGGGCGGAGCGCTCCTTCCGCAACATCAACACCCCGGAGGATCTCGAGTCGCTCGACACATGAGGATTATCTCGATCGTCGCCCCGGGCAACGGTTCGGGGAAAACCACCACCCTGGCCGGGATTCTGGCGGCCTTCCCACGGCGTCTCCACGCCGTGAAGTTCACCACCGTCTTTCGCGACGGGGTCAACTGCCCACGAGGGCAGGCGGCGTGCGCCTGCAGGACGCTGGACGGATCCTACACCGTGGTGACCGATCCCGATACCATCACCGCTCCGGGAACAGACACCGGAAAGCTGTCACAGGCGGGGGCTCTTTCGGTGCACTGGTGCCTCTGCCGGCCGGATGCGCACCAGGAGGCCTGGCAGCATCTGCGGCAGGAGCACCTGCCCGAGGATGCCGACCTGATCACCGAGGGCAACAGCATCGTGCCGCACCTGGAGCCCGGCCTGCTCGTGATGGTGATGAGCCCGTCCACGCCGAGGCACCGCTGGAAGCCGGACGCTCTCGCGCTCGTGAAAGCGGCTGATCTTGTGATCCTGAACCGGCATGGGGCGAGCGCGGCGGAACTGGCGGCACTGGGTGAGGACGTGGCACGGATGACCGGCCGCGGCCGTCCCCCCGCGGAGGATGTCCGGGCGCCTCTGTCGACGTGGCAGGAGGCGGATCTTGCCTCCCGTGTCGCCGCGCTGCTCGCGGCCGGCACTGCCGGCCGGCGATGACATCGTTCGGGCGCGCCCTCATCCCGCTGCACTACCTCGCCGCAGGGCTCATCTCCGTGACCGTCGTCATGGGGTACATGGTCTCCTGGGGGTACATCGGGATCGGACGGCACATCCAGTACGGGTTCTTCTCGGCCCTGGCGATCGCCTTCGCGCACGCGATGACGATGTTCTATTTCGTGGGTACCGGCGTGAGCCTGCGCGAGGCTGCGGCCGGGCGTGATGGGTGCCGGCGGCTGCTCGATGCCGCGTCCGGGCTGAGACGCCAGATGGCGACGCCGCTCGGACTGGCGATCACGGCGCTCATGGCTGCCGTCATCCTTGGCGGTGGCACTCACACCCGTCGGCTTCCCGAGGCCACGCACCACAGCGCGGCACTCGTCGCGCTGGCCCTGAACCTGTTCGCCGACTTCAGGGCGATCCGCCTGATCGGAGCCAACGAGCGGCTGATCGCGGAGATGAACGAGCGGCTGCGCCGGGGTGAGTGACCCGGGGCGAGGCCGGGCGACGATTCAATCCAAGGGATCCTTCGGTTCGAGACGGCGAGCCGCCCAGCGGGCGTGATCGCGGAGCACCGGATCTTCCGCGGGATCCGCGGCGACCGATGCGAGGGACTCGTGGGCCCCGGCGGCCCCGATCCCGTCCGGGGCATCTGCGGAGGCGGTGTTTCCGAGAGCCACGGCGGCGTTGCGTCTCAGCCCCTTCCATGTCGCCCGCTTCACCGCGGAGCCGCGGAAACGATCCAGGTACTTCCCATGCTCGAGACGGAGCAGATCGACGAGCGAAGGCGTGGCCGCCCCGGCTCTCTGCGGGAACGCTCCGTGGCCCTCCTCGCCCGGCCCCGCGTTGTAGGGGCAGACCTCCTGGCAGTCGTCGCAACCGAACACGCGCAACCCGATTCCCTCGCGATCGGCAGGAGGGATCGGGCCTCGATGCTCGATCGTGTGATAGGAGATGCACCGGCGACTGTCGACAACGCCCGGCTTCACGATCGCCGCCGTGGGGCAAGCCTCGATGCAGAGCGCGCACGAGCCGCATCGGTCCGTCAGCGGCTCGTCGGACGGCAGCGCCACGGTGGTGAGGATCACACCCAGAAAGAACCAGGATCCCATCTCCTCGTTCATCACGAGAGCGTGCTTGCCGATCCAGCCGACCCCCGCCTTCGCCGCCCACATCCTCTCGAGGACGGGACCGGTGTCCACGTACCCCAGCGCCCGGTGGCCGGGCGCCGAGGACTCGATGAACCTCTCGAGAGCACCGAGCCTCCCGCCGGTGACCGTGTGATAATCATCGCCTCGTGCGTAACGGGCCACGATACCGTGCGGGCCGGTTCCGGCGTCGGGTTCCTGGCGTGGCGAGGAGCCGGGGCTGGCGTACGCGTGGGCCACCACGACGACCGACCGCGCTCCTTCGAGGACGAGACCCGGGTCGAGCCGCTTGTCGCGGCCGGCACGCAGCCAGCGCATATCCGCGTCCATCCCCTCGGAAAGCCACTCATCGAACAGGGATACCTCAGGGGGAGGTGTCGCGTCACAGAACCCGGTCCGGTCGAAACCGAGTCGCCGGGCTTCCGCACGGATCGCTCCCGCGAGCTGGCCGGCGGTCATCGTGGCGGGAGGGGGACGGTGGTTCGGCATCGCCGGTAGACGCGTGGACGCCGGAGGATCAGAAGGAAGGCCTGAGGTCTTCGGGAATCTCCAGACCGTGGTAGTTGATCTCGAGGCGGCGCTTCGAATCGTCCAGCTCGTCGGAGATGTGCCCGAGGGCGTCGATCTCCCCGAGCTCGTAGCAGCCGTAGTGGAACCTGCAGAACCCCATGAAGTAGGCGGGGTCCTGGCAGCGGAAGACTCCGCCGTAGCTGCTGAGAAACGTGCAATGGGAGCCTCGGGGAGCGGTCATCGGTGAGAGGCTATCCACCGGCGGGCGGCAAGTCAAGGGGATGGACCCGACGCACCGGCTGCGTGATCCCGATCGCATTCGTCAGATACGGGCGAGACCGGTCGGGCACACCTTGAGCAGACTGCACCCTTCGCACAGGGGCTTCCTGGCCTTGCACACCCGCCTCCCGTGCTCGATCAGGCGCAGGGAGAAGGTGTTCCATTCACGGGGGGGCATGAGCGGCGTCAGATCGATCTCGATCTTGTCGGGCTGGGTCTTCTGCGTCAGGCCGAGACGCTGCGAGACACGGCTCACATGGGTGTCCACGACGAGGCCGGGGATATCGAACGCCTCGGCCAGCACGAGGTTGGCGGTCTTTCGACCCACACCGGGCAGCTCGACGAGTTCATCCATCGACCGGGGGACCTTGCCGTCGTGATGCCGGACGAGCTCCGTACAGAAGGCCTGGATGGCGCGGGCCTTGTTGCGATAGAACCCGGTGGAGCGGATATCGGCTTCCAGCTCGGTCGGCTTCGCCTCGGCATAGTCCCGGGCCGAACGATACTTGCGGAACAGCTGCTCGGTGACCTGGTTGACGCGGACGTCGGTGCACTGCGCCGAGAGCACCGTGGCAACGAGAAGCTCCAGAGGGTTGCCGAAACGCAGTGCGCATGCGGGATTCGGGTAGTCATGCTCGAGCAGGCCGAGGATCTTCCTCACGCGCGGCTTTTCGGCGGGGGCGGGCCGGACAGACGAACGGGCCCGGATCATGAGCCGCTTGCCGTCCCGCTGCCGGACGGATGCGCGACCTCTTCGACGGGATCGAGGCGGTTCATGATCAGGCCCGTGAGGACCTTGGGGTAAAAGCAGGTCGACTTCTGGGGCATCTGGAGGCCCGCCTCGGCGACCGCCATCATGTGGTGCCGGTCGGGAGGATTGAACAGGAACGCCGCGTGGCCCTCGCCGGCATCGACCCAGTCGACGGCCCGCTCCACCTCCTCGGTGAAGCGGAGGTGTTCGCCGGAGCGCTGCTCCTCGGGCGACAGGCCGAGGATCTCCTGGAGGATGATACGGTGCAGCACCGCGACATCGAGCGCTTTGAGCGGGGCGGCAAGATCCGAGAGCACCGCGCCCACGGCCGGCTCGTCCTCGATGTCGCGCAGGACGAGGAGGCGGAACTCGGTCCCTCCCGTGTAGAGCCCGATCGCCATCAGGCCGCGCGCGGTGACCTCGCGAAGACGCCGGCGCATCTGCTCGGCCCGGTGGTCGAGGCTCTCGAACGGGAAGCGCTTGACGTCGAACCACCTCGAGATCTTTCCCAGCATCTCCTGCGTGTCGAAGCGATCGAGGCCGCGGAGCAGCCGATGGTAGGGCAGGATACTCAGACCCGGCGAATCGATGTTGCTGACATAGGCGAGAATGTAGTCGTATGAGCGGCTGCCTGGGGGCGGATTGCCACCCTCGGCCGCTCTCATCCGGTCCCGTGCATCACGAGCGGCAGCATAGCGATGGTGCCCGTCGGCGATCCAGATCTTGCTCTCACGAAGCCCGTCGAGCACCGCGCGCTGCGTGGGTGGGTCGGACAGACGCCACAGACGCGTGTCCATTCCCGACTCGTCGGACACCCAGCGGTCCGCCGGCCGGTGAGCGGCCGACTCCACGAGGCCCGAGACAGCGCCCTGCGGATCGGAGTACAGCACGAAGATCGGGGAGAGCTGCGCGCGGGTTGCGGCCATCAGCTCGAGCCGGTCGACGCGCGGGCCGTCCATGGTCTTCTCGTGCGGCAGCACGACGCCGGCCGCATCGTCCTCGATCTTCAGAAGCGCGAAGAATCCCCAGCGGATCTTCTGCGGCATGCCGCGCACCACGAAACGTTCCGAGAGAGCGTAGATGGCAGGGTGCTCGTCGCGGACGAGGACCCCCTCATCGATCCACTGCGAGAAGTCCGACGCGGCCCGCGCGTAGCTGCTTTCGCCCTGTCCTTCGGGCAGATCGAGATGAACCACGTTGTGGGCGTCGATGGCGCGGAGCTGCTGCGCCTGCGCCGCCGAGATCACGTCGTACGGCGGCGCGACCACCGATCTCAGGTCGGGTATCTTCGAGGCGCTGTAGAGCAGACCCCGGAATGGCAGCAGGATGGCCAAGGAGAGAAGCCCCGCGAGAGACAACAGCGTTGATGAAGGGGAACGACGGCATTATGCCGGGGGGCGGGATGAGTGTCAAGACGGAGGAGGAGCCCGATCTCAGCGGATCAGGCGGCGACGCATCCATCGGAACGAGAGAGCCCAGGTGATCACCGTGAAAACGGTCATGTAGGAGATTGACAGCACAGTTTGCCCGGTCACCTGCCCGAGAGCGAGCTCGCGAAGCGCCGCGGATGCATGGGTCAGGGGAAGCGCCCAGGCCACGGTTCGCGCCCAGCGGGGAAGGACGTCGAGAGGGAAGAACGTGCCGGAGAAAAGGTACATCGGAGTGATGAAGAGAAAAGTCGGCAGGTTGAACTTGTCTATCCCCTCCACCCGGCTGGTGAAGCAGAGGCCCAACCCCGCGAACATGAGGCCGATGAGGAGGGACATCGGGACGATAGCCAGCGAGGACGGATAGTGGAGCAGGCCGAACAGTGAGATGACGATTGTCATGATGGTTCCCGCGATGGCTCCTTTCGTGGCCCCCCACAGCAGCTCGCCCAGGATGATCTCCTCGACGGTGAGAGGCGTGGCCATCAGGGCGTCGAACGTCTTCTGGAAGCGCATTCGCACGAAGGTCGAGTAGGTGTTCTCGAAAAATGCGTGGAACATGCTGCCCACCGCGATGAGCCCGGGGGCGATGAAGGCGGCGTAGCCGACGGGTCGACCGCGCCAGGTGACCGCGGTGATGAGAGTTCCCAGACCCGCGCCGAACGCGAGCAGATACAGCATCGGCTCGGCGAGCGGCGGGATGAGATTCGTCTTCCAGGTGACCAGGTACACGTCCGCGTCGCGACGCCATACGGTGAGCGCGAGAATCCCGGGCCGTCTCATCCGCTGCCTCCTGTCCTCACTCTCGCAGCGCCCGGCCGGTGAGCTTGAGGAAGACATCCTCCAGCGTAGCCATCCGCAGTAGACACTGCTCGGGCGAGAATCGCGCGATGAGATCCCGGTGCGCTTCCTCGCCCACGTCCGTGTACACGTACAACCTGCCCGACGCGATCTCCGCCCGCCACCCACGCTCCCTGGCGTAGGGGAGCGCGTCCTCGACAGGTCCGCGCATCTCCACCACCTGCCTGCCGATCTCGCGGCTCACCAGGCTGTCGGGCTCTCCTTCGGCCACCACCACGCCCCGGTCGAGGATCAGGACCCGGTCGCACAGGCGCGAGGCCTCCTCCATGTAGTGTGTCGTGAGGAGGATCGTGGTCCCGGCCCGCGCGAGGCTGCGCACCCGATCCCAGACCTGATGCCGCGCCTGGGGATCGAGACCGGTTGTCGGCTCGTCGAGGATGAGCAGGTCGGGGGCGTTCATCAATGCACGTGCCAGAATCAGCCTCCTCTTGAGCCCTCCGGACAGCTCCTCGATGCGCGCGTCCCGCTTCTCGGTCAGCTCCATGAACGACAGGAGCTGCTCGGCGCGCGATGCCGCCTCGGACCGGGGAACCGAGAAGTACCGCGCCCACACGAGAAGATTCTGTACGACGGAGAAGTCCGGGTCGAGGTTGTCCTCCTGGTGGCAGATGCCCGTACGGCGCCTGATGACCGGCCCGTCGGTCATGACGTCAAGACCGAAAACGCGCGCCTCGCCCGAGTCGAGCGGGGAGGTGCCCTGGAGGATCCGGACCGTCGAGGTCTTTCCGGCGCCGTTGGGTCCCAGCATGCCAAGGCACTCGCCACGCCCGACGCGAAGGCTGACGTCGTTCACGGCGCGGACCGCTCCGAACGTCTTGCGGACGTGGGACGCGACGATGACGTCGGGCGCGGACCCGGCGCTCACGGAACCATGGACCCGAAAAGGGGAGCGAGCAGCGCGAGATCGAGGCCGTCGACATAGCCGTCGGCGTTTAGATCGGCGGCGGCGACGTAGTTCGAGGAGCCTTCGTCCGAGCCGAACGCGGCAGCGAACATGACCAGGTCGGTTCCGTCGACGCGGCCGGAGCCGTTGATGTCCGCCCGGGCCGGCTGGAAGGCGATCTGGAGCGCGCCGGCGAGCGTCGCCGTCTGGCCGTCGGGGTTCACGACGGTGATCGCATGCGCTCCGAGCTGCGCGCGCGGGTCCACGTCGAGATCGATCGAGAGTTGCGACGATGAGACGACGGTCACCGACGAGACAGTCACGCCGGCGTCGGAGATCACCGTCGCACCGGGCCGGAAGCCCGCTCCGGTGAGGATGACGGCGACGGCCTGCGCCCCCTGCGCGAGGGGCGGAGTGCCGAGACCGCTGAGCGAGGGGGCGGGGGAGCAGTAGCTCCGTGACGATACCTCGACATCATCCAGGTACCAGCCGGCGCCGGTCACCCCGTTGAGGATCAGCTCGACCTGATCGTTCCACAGACGGAATCGGAGCCGGATGACCGTCCCCGCGAAGGGTGTCAGGTCGAACTCGGCTCGATTCCAGTCCTCGGTCTGGCCGGCGTACACCGGGGTCCCTTCCGTCAGCGGCTCGCCGTCCTCCGAGTCGGTCGTATCGGGGTAGCCGCCGATCGGAGTCAGGTAGTGGATAGCCGGACTGCCGTTCACCGCGACCTCGACCCAGGCGGAGTCGTCCGTGGAGTTGGGCGGGTCGCTGGCAAAGATATCGTACCAGTGCCAGAAGGTCAGGCGGGCGCTGGTCACCTGCGTCAGATCGATGGGTGGTGAGGTGAGCGTGGCGTTTGTCCCGCCGTTGTAGTCCCCCGTCAGGTCGGTGCCGTACACGCCCGTACCGGAGAAGGCGCCGGCAGGTCCGTGCAGAGGTGTTCCCCTCTGCCACTCGCTCGTGGATCCGCTCACGACCCAGCCGGGGTCGGGGCCTTCCATGTCGTCGAAGAAGAGTCTGGTCCGGTCCGGCGGCTCGACCACGAGGCCGCTTGCGGGGCCGGTCGCCGTTGTGGTGACGCCCTGCGCGTCGGTGGATGCGAGGGTCACGATATACGTGGCGCAGGGAGAGAGTCCGTGCATCCTGAGGGTATGGCTCGTGACCAGCCTGTAGTCGGCGGCGGTCCGGGCGGGACCGGCGCCGTTGGAGAGCGAGGCAAGGCTGGTGGAGGGGGTGTCGGTCGACCACCGGACGATCACCTCGTCCGCTCCGGCGGGAGTCAGGGCGACGCCGCGGATCGTGGGTCCGGCGCATCCGGCCACACCCACAATCGCGAGCGTGGTACGTGGCGAGCCGGTGCCGTCATCAGCGTCCTGGTATGCGGCGGTCACGGTATCCCCGGCAGCCACGGCCAGGGCTCCGGACTGACCGGACGGCGCGAGGGACAGCGTGCCGTGGAACATGCCGCTCGAGGGGCCGTCCTCGGTGAGCGTCACGGACCGCGGAACAGGATCCGAGGAAGATGTGATGGTGATGCCGACCTGTTCGACGATGAATGGATCGGCATCCAGGTCCCGGTCCTGCAGGGTGAGGCCGACCGAAGCGTCCCCGCAGGTGATCGGGTCCTTCTGGAAAGCGAGGGTCCCGAGACGACAGGGCAGCGATCCCGTCACGGCGACATCGTCGATGAGCCAGCCCCGGCCGGTGCTTCCGGTGCCCCCCTCAACGAAGACGCGGAACCTGATCCGTGAGACCCGTGCCCCCGGCTCGAGCACGCCGGACAGATCGAAGGTGGATGTGATGAAGCCGGCCTGTGTCGTGCCGGTGAATCCGGGGACGGGAGCCCCACTGGAGCCGGCGGCCGCGTCGATTACGCCCGGATAGCCTCCATCGGGAACCAGCGGGATCCAGCGGGACCCGGTCCATGCCTCGACGCGGCCGCCGTCACGCCCGGTGAAGCCCTGGGCGAAGTCGTACCGGTGCGCGAACGTCAGCATGGGCGCCTCGACCCCGTCGAGACTGAAAGTGGGTGAGACGAGGACGAAATCGAGATTGTCGGGGCCGGACGGACGGGTGTAGTCGGTTGCGAGGGCGGTCGCGGCGAGAGTGGTGCCCGAAGGCGGTGTGAAGCCGGCCGGAGCGCCGAACGCCCATGTGTCTCCCTGTCCATCGTGGCTCCATCCGGGCGCCCCACTCTCGAAGTCCTCATGCAGCAGATACGTCGCGCTGGAGGTGGCGACGTGTCCTGGGCCCGACAGATCGTCGTCGCGCGCCGTATTGCCTCCCGCATCGGTCGAGGCGACCGTGAAGTAGTAGTCGGTGCAGCCCGCGAGGCCGGACACGGTCAGGTCGTGCCGGGTGGTCAGCGACGTGACCGTCACCTCGCCGCCATAGCTCGCGTCCGTCCCATAGAGGACGCTGCCGGTCGACGGCTCGGAGGTGGTCCAACTGACGGAGAAGGCGTCCGGCGAGACGTGCTCGATCTTCAGATCGCTGATGACGGGCGGCGAACAGTCGGAAACGACGGCGGTGGCGACGGTTGTGCGCGGCTGGCCCGAGCCGTCGTCGGCGTCGGCATAGATGGCACGGATGGTGTCCGCGCTCCTTACCGCGAGCGTGCCCGGTGCGTCGGTCGACGAGACGGGCAGAGAGCCCTCGAACTGTCCGGCAGCGGGGGCGACCTCCGTGAGAAGGAGCGTCTCCCCGGCAGGCTCGGCGTCACTGAAGAGCATCACGGATGCCGTATCGAGCGCCTGTGAATCCAGGTCGAGATCCTGATCGACCAGGCGCGCCGTGAGCGGAGAGCCCCCGCATCCGTACTCCGTGCGATCCAGTACGATGCGGCCCTCATGGCAGGCCAGGGATACCCGGACCTCCACGTCGTCGATGTACCATCCCTGGCCGACGAAGTTATGGTCGTTGACGTCCTGGAACAGATGGAACCGGAATCGAACCGTCCGGCCCAGCCAGTCGTCGAGGATGAAGAAGGCGGGGACCCAGCCGCCGGTGGAGCCCGCGTAGGCACCGGAGCCGAAGGCCGTGTACGGATTCGTCGTGACGATGTCCGGGTAGCCCGGAGGAGAGGGCTGGATCCAGGTCCAGGTAGCGCCGTCGTCGTCGCTGATCTCCAGGAATCCGCCGTCGTCGAATCCCTGTGGCGCGCCCACCGAGGTGATGTCGTACCAGTGCTCGAACTCGAGGGTAGCCGCGTCGCCGAGGGTCAGAGGGACGGGCGGGCTCACGAGGACGAGGTCGGCGGCCCGCTCGTACGTGCCGTCGAGGTCGGTCCCGTATACGGAGGCTCCCGAGAAGGCGGAGGCGGGCGCCTTGATCCCGTCACCCTGCGGCGCGCCGAGCTCCCATTCGTCGATCGCGTTGCTCAGGCTCATGTGAGTCCAGCCGGGCGCCCCCGATTCGAAATCGTCCCGGTAGATCGTCACCTCGCGTGCCGTCCCGAACCGAAAGGGCATGCCGCCGTCGGTCGCCGTGGCGCTGTTGGTGTGCGGGTCGGTGGAGGTGACGGTGAAATAGGTGGTGGTGCAAGGGCTCAGTCCCGTGATGGGAACGGAATGCACAGTGGAGAGGCCGCTTGCGCTGGCGATCGAGCCGAGGGCGGGATCGGCGCCGTACTGCACTGTCGAGTCGGAGGGTTCGTCGGTGACCCACGTGACCGTGGCTCGATCCGCGCCGGGATTCACCACACGGACGTCGGTGATTGCGGGCGGCGAGCAGTCGCCGATGCTCACTTCCTCGTGGGCCGTGCCCGGGTGCCCTGCGCCATCGTCGGCGTCGGCATACTCCACGCTGACGATATCTCCGGACGAGACCGTCAGCGTTCCGGGGAGGCCCGTGGCGCTCAGCGGGATGGAGCCGGTGAACACGCCGCTCGCCGAGGCGGTTTCGGTGAGCAGGACCGGAATGGGAGCAGGATGAGAGGGGCTGGCGGCCTGGGCCGTCACGGTCCCGGCCACGCCGGGATCGAGGTCAGCATTCGAATCGGTCACGGTCACGTCGATTGTCTCGCTGCATCCGGGCGATGCCGGTGCCAGCGACATCCGGCCCACCGCGCACGGGCCGCCACCGTTCGGGTAGGCGAACGTCTCCGCCGAGTAGGGGCTCTCGTTGCCGAACTGGTCGAAGGCGGTCACGGCGATGAAGTGCGCCGTGCAAGGGGCGAGCGAGGTGAGCGAAAGGCTGTTCGGGAACGACTCCGCCCGCACGGGGGAAAGCCCCTGCAGAGCGCCCGTGCCGGAGTAGGACGGGCCCGGCCCGTCGGTGTCGTAGTAGACGCGGTATCCCTGGACGTCCGGCGTCTGCGCGGGATCGATCGGGTTCCAGGAGATGTCGAGCCTCCCGGCGCCGTCTTCCGCGGCGACCACGCCTGTCGGAGCCGGGGGCGGTGTGCAGTCGGCGATGAGCGCGGAGGCGCTCACCGTCGCGGGCAGTCCGTCCCCGGTGTCCTGATCGTCGTAGACGACGCTGAGGTCACCGCCTTCGCTCACGGCGAGCGCTCCGGGGGCGGCCACTTCGCTGAGGGGAATCGTTCCCTCGAAGTCTCCCGTGTTTGGCCCCGTTTCCATCAACTGAACCGTGGTCTGGTCCGAGCCACTCGAGGCCACCACCGTTGTCGTGTCGATGACCGACGATGAGCGGTTCAGGTCGGTATCGGCCAGGTGGATCTCCGGGCTCGACGAGCATCCATATTCACTCGAGTCGAGCGAGAGCACGCCGATGTGGCACGTCTTCTGAGCGGTGACCTCGACCTCGTCGATGAACCAGCCGGACGAGCGCGACACGCTCTCGCCGGGGTCCTGCCAGATGTGGAACCGGATCTTCACCACGCTTCCGCTGAAGCTCGACACGTCGAACCGGCTCTGGGACCACCCGGAGAGCGCGCCCGCGAACACGGGCGCGCCGCTGGGCAGATACGGGTTGTCGGGGTCGACCGTATCGGGGTAGCCGCCGATCGGTTCGAGAGTCGTCCACGTGACGCCGCCGTCGCTGGTGATCTCCACCCAGGCCCCGTCGTTTTCGGAGAAGGGGCTGCGTCCGCCCGAGATCGAGTAGTAGTGGAGGATCGAGAGCTCTCCGCCGACGGCCTCCGTCAGGTCGATCTCGGGTGAGACGAGTACCGCATCCGCGCCGACACTGTAGTTCCCGTCCAGGTTCGTCCCCCAGACCTGGGATCCGGCCGGTGGTCCGGGCGTCCCGGTGGCGGGAGCCCCGAGCTGCCAGTCGTCGACCGCTCCCGGCTGCATGGCATGGTGCTCCCAGCGGGAGCCGATGGACTCCATTCCGTCATAGAAGACGATCCTGCGGGACGTCGTCGACTGTCCGCTTGCGAATCTCAGGGGCGACGCCGGCCCGGTGGAGGTCGCCCCTCCGGCGGCCGTGGAGGAAACGGTGGCGGTGATGAGGCTGCATGCCGGAAAGCCCGTGAGACGGACGCGATGGTCGCGGACCAGCCGGGGATCCGAGATCTCCAGGTTGCGGTTGGACCCGGCGCCGAAGTGGACGACGCTGTCGGCCGGGCGATCGGTCTTCCAGAGCACCGTCGCCTCGAACGCCCCGGAATGAGTGACCCGCGTGTCGGAGATGACGGGAGCCGCGCATCGACCCGGGAGCGTCGCGGTCACCGCGACCGGAGCGCCGGTGGCGGGATCGGGCTCCAGGTAGGTCGCTGTCACCGGCTGCGAGTCCACGATCTGGAGGATGCCGTCACCCGTCCGAGGCGCCCCGCCGTCCAGGTCCACACCGCCGCGGAAGACTCCGAGCCCCGGCGGCGACTCGTCCAGGATCACGCTCTCCTGGTCGCTTCCCGTCGAAAGCACGACCGTGGCGCGGCCCGACCCTCGCGCGTGAAGGCTCTCGAGGGTGACGGAGAGCTGCGACCCGCACACCGCCTCGTCCGGATCGAAGGTGATCACGGCCGTAGGGCCGGCAAGACGCGCATTACTTACATAGAGGGCGAAATCCTGATCGGTCTCCCCCGCGTGCGAGGGGACCCCGTCGCCGGTGATGTCGGCGGCGAGAACCTCGACCTGGAAGCTGCTCCGGCCGGACGACAGGATCACGTTCTCTACGTTGTTCCGGTAATCCGCCTGGCCTCCCGGGATGGATAACCCGTCCTTCATGACGTTGCCGAGATAGGTCTGGCCGTCCGCCTGAACGGAAAGATCGAGATCGTTGACCCAGGCCGAGCCGGCCGGCGTGCCCGGTGCGTCGGTCCAGACGAGGGTCACGACGACAGGGCGCGAGGGGTCGTCGACAGCAAATGGGCCGTAGCTGACGCTTTCACCCGTCGCTTCCAGGATCACGCTCTGGTCGAACGCGACTCGCGCGCGGCTCTCCACGAGGCTGGACAGATCGACGCGGCCCCAGCCCTGTGCCGTGTTGGGCCGGTACGACGTATTGGAGGGCTGGGCGACGGTGGAGCCGAGATCATGGGCGTGGTTGATCAGCATCGCCTTGAGCATCGCGGGACTCGGATCGGCGCCGAGGCTGCGGCGGTAGACTTCGAGCGCGATGGCCGCGGCGCCGCTGACATGCGCGGCCGCCTGGCTGGTCCCGGAGGCCCAGTTGAGCACCTGCTGGCCCGGCGGGTAGTAACGATTGCACACCCCTGCGGCCGTGTAGTCGGGCGCGTTGGAGGCCAGCGAGATGATGTGGCTGCCCGGAGCGACGATGTCCGGCTTGAGCCGGCCGTCGGCCGTGGGGCCCCGGCTGCTGAAGCTCAGAATATGATTGACATTATCCGAGAGGATGCTCGTGGCGCCGCAACCGTCGCTCACGCCGGGGCGATACCCCTCCGTTCCGCCGACACTGAGGACGTTCTTCGCGGTCGCCGGCCAGCCGACACTGTACGCCTGCGGGCCGAGATTACCCGTCGAGAAGACGGGCAGGAGACTGTGGTCGCCGTCGGACGGATCCAGATTGGCGTCACGGACCAGTGCATCGTATTCGGCGGCGACCGTGTTGTACTGACTGCCGCCGCCCCCCCAGGAGTTGTTGCTGATCCTCGCGCCACGGGCGTAGGCATCCTGCACGATCTTCTCGTAGGAGATGTTGCTGGGTGACTGGCTGCTGCAATCGAAGATCCGGGTCGCGCCGATCGTGACGGTGGGGGCCACGCCGAGACCCGCCAGATACCCGTCGGCATCGAGGATCAGGTTGCCTGGCTGGGGTCCACCCGCGATGATCCCGGCGATGTTCGTCCCGTGGCCGGGGCAGTCCTCGAGGAGCCCCTCGCCGGAATCGTCGATCGAGTAGGCGAGCCGCCCCTGCAGGCCGGCATGATTGGCCGACGTGGCCCCGTTGCCGATCCCCGTGTCGGTGACGTCCACGAGAATGGAGCCGAGATCGCCGAGGCCGTGGGCGTCGAGCCAGGCGAGGTAGCCCGGGCCGGCGGGGGAGTCGCCGTTCACGAGACCGGCCACGATGACGTCGCTCTTCTCGTCGTGGGTGACGATCGGCGCGAACGGCTCGATCCAGACCACCTCGTCCCGGCCGGCCAGGTCCGCAGCGGCCCCCGGGGGCAGCGTCACGCGGATGTTCGTCAGGGGCCCGATGTCGTGCGGCTCCTGCAGGATCGCCAGGGCACGGCCACGGATCTCCCGCAGGACGCCGTCATGATCCCCGGCGCGTGCGACCTGGACGGTGACGTCGATCGGCTCGGTGGATGAGACGAGCTCGGGGCTGAGCCGATCCGAAGGAGAGTACTCGCCGCGCCACTGCAGTGGCAGGCCAGCCGCGCCGAGCGCGTCGGGATCCTCGGTCCAGACGATATAGGCGTTGTGGGGAACGTAGGCGATCGGGCGCGAGCGGCCGGCGCCCCTCATCCGGCTCAGCCACTCCGGCTTGATGGGCCCGTGGAACTGGAGCAGCTCGAGATGACCGCCCGGGCGACGCCGCGCGGGCGGCAGGAGCCGGGAGCCGGACGTGTCGATCACCCGGGAGCGCAGCCTGATCCTGTCCGGGACCTCGCTGAAGCCCGGGCCACCCGACGCGTCGCGAGCGGACTCGATCGCGGCGCTGTCTCCCTCCACGAGCAGGGCCGAGCCGTGCGGCCCGTACGTGTCGATGACACGAATCCCGCCCGCGGCGGCCAGAGAGTCCAGCGCCGGGCTGCGCCGCACCAGGGCCTTGTGACGTGCCGCTGCCCGATCGGGCGCCGACATCCCCGGCGGCGCCATGATCGCTGCCAGCAGCACCAGCAGCACGACGAGCCCCGGTTCCTGCCACCTCGCGCCGGCGCGTCTCACGGTGATCCTCTCACACGGATGGACGTGCCCTCGAAACCGGCCGGCAGCGGCGCCGAGCCGTCGTCGAGCAGCGAGGAGCGGGTGAAAGACAGGACCGAGACACCCGGTGCGCGGGCGCGGAAGGCCAGCTCGCAGAGGACCCCTTTGCCCGCCACGCCGTGCCGCGCGCCCATCCGTGACAGACCGACCACCACGCCCGTCCTGCCACCCGGCGAGGCCCCGGCCATAGCGAGAAAGGTCGTCGAGGCTCCGTCGCGATTGAGAAACCGGCCCTCGCGTGACCCGGTGGGGAGGTAATCCAGGATCGCCGGATCGTAGAGCAGGGTGAACGGTGCGCTCGAGACGCCGGCGTCGGTGCGAACGACGACCCGGATGCGGACGATCTGGCCGACACGCGCCCACTGTCTGCCTGCTTCGACCCGGACGAGCGCCCGACGGGGAGATGCGGCGGCCAGGGGAGCCGGTGTGACGGCGGACAGACTCAGGGCCGCGAGCAGGGCGGCGAGGAGGTGATGTAACGACCTGGCGTCTGCCCTTTCACTCACGGTGGTCTCCTAACGGGACACGGTGATGACGGCCCCGCTGTCATAGAACTGGACCGGAACGACCGCGAGTTGCGGGTCGCGCCGGTAGAACAGCGAGCCCGCGGGGCTGTTCGGGTCCCCGTTGTAGGGGATGAACCCGAGGGGCGCGTCTCCCCGCCCGAGCGCCCGGAACGTGATGTGTGCGACCGACACGGTCCCCGTCACCGAGCAGGGGGGCGGCGGCGAGCCGGTCAACGCGGCCGAGAACAGCACCGCACCATCCATGTTGGCCAGCCCCGACGAGATGTTGTCCGCCTCCACGATGCCGATGGGCGAGCAGGCGCTCAGAACCGATCCGCTGCTCACGCCGACCGCCTCCAGGATCGAGGGATCGAACGAAACCTCGATCGCGTAGGCGTCGAACGGGCCGGGAATGTCACGGGCGACGACGTCGGCGATCCTCACGTCTCCGGACCCGCCGCCGTCCTCAATCCAGACCAGGTTGCCCGTCGCCATGGCGGGAGGCATGAAGTCCAGCGACGTGTTGAGTCCCGAGGCGCCGGTGTCGCTGCTGCCGTTGCACCCCGAGACGCCGAGGAGCGCGAATGTGCAGGTCAGGAGGGTGACGACCCGGATTGTCCCGCACCTCTCCGCTGTTCGCAACCGCGCGCCTCCCCCGCAAGATGGCCGTGGTACAGTAAGGTCCCGTTCGTTGGACCCCGACCGGCGGCTTCTGGTTGGCAAGCGCTCCATATAACGCAAATCATTCTATTTCATGACCTTACTTATTTGCTACCCGTGTCCACTCCGGCGATCTCCATGAAGCCGGGTGCGGCTCTCAGGCTGTCGAGCTCCGGGTCCTCTTCCATCCAGGCGAACCGGCCGTATCCGTGGGCCACCGCCATCCTCAGCCAGGCAAGTGCGTCCTCGCCGCGACCGGCTATCGACAGGGCCCGGATGGCGTCCAGGTCGTAGACGTAGTCGGCCAGCGCGTCGAAACCCGAACGCTGGGCCATCAGGCTGCGTGCCATCGCCTCCAGCGCCCGGTGATCGTCGGACCGCCTGCCGAGGCGGGCCCAGAGGAGATACGCCGCGACCTGCCGCGCCGCCGTGCGCGGGGTGATCCGTGCCGCAGTGGCCCGCTCCAGCACCG
Source organism: uncultured Acidobacteriota bacterium (assembly GCA_963806495.1). Taxonomy (GTDB): domain Bacteria; phylum Acidobacteriota; class Polarisedimenticolia; order JACPZX01; family DASXTC01; genus CAWDYA01. The sequence continues at coordinate 400,952 of CAWDYA010000002.1, forward strand.
CCAGCGCGCGGTCGGGCATCGAGTAGTCGTCGTACAGACGCGCCAGGCGGAGCAGCAACCCCGGGCTCGCGTCGTCGTGTGCCAGCCCTTCCTCCAGGACGGCGACCGCCTTCTCGGTCTCACGCGCCTTGAGATAGATCCGGCTGAGCCCTTCATAGGACGGAAACATCAGCCGCTCCGGGGTGGCGTAGCCGGCGGTGGCATCGGGATAGTCGTCTATCACGCGCCGGAAGGCCGCGATCGCCTCTTCATCCCTTTCGAGCTGCTCGTAGCACAGTGCCTCGAGGTAGATCGTCGTGCCGTTGCCGAGCCCGCGGCTCGTCTTGAGATCCGCCTTCCCGAGGACCGCCAGTGCCTCCTTCCATCCCTCCCGCTTCATGAGGGAGAACCCCATCACGAGATGGACGCGCCCGCTGACCTCCGGGTGCTCCTGCATCAGACGTCGGAAGATCGCGCCGGAGCGGCCGTACGCCCCCACCTCCTCGAAGGCGGCGGCGATCTGGATCGCCGACGGCAGGTAGTCGGGAGCGAGCTTGAGCGCTTCGTCGTATGCATCGAGCGCCTCGCCTCGCCTTCCGGACATCAGCTGGATGTTGCCGAGCGCGTGGTAGCTGGCGGGCTGACCCGGGTGAAGCGCGATCGCCCGTTCGATCGTCTCTCGCGCGGGTTCGAGCCGCCCTCGAGCCATCAGGGTGGTGGCTCTCGCCTGGAGCGCCGTCGATGACTCGGGATCGAGCTCGAGCGCTTTGCCCGCTTCGGCGCCGGCCTCGTCAGGCTGCAGGTCGAGCAGCAGCGCAAAAGCCAGCGCGGCATGCGCGACGGGCGAGTCCGGACCGAGCACTACGCCCTTGCGTGCGGCGACCAGCGCCTGATCGATAAGCGCGTCGTCCTCGACGATTCTCCTCAGTGAGTACGAGACCAGGGTCCTGGCCAGACCTGCGTGCGCGCATGCAGCGTCCGGGAAGTTCTTCAGGCCCATCTCGAACAGCCTGCGTGCGTCGACGAGCGAGGCGCGTCCGCCGTCTTCGAGCAGGTGCTCGCCGCGCGCGCAGATCGCCTCGATCGACGGCCCGCGGACCGGCGCCTCCGGCGGGGTGAGCATCTCAGGCTCGGGGAGCGACTCTCCCGATCGGGGCGTGCCGGACAGAAGCGCGAGAAGAGCGAGAGCGGTGAGAATCGGCACGGGTGTCATCCCTCCTGGACGGGGAAAAGCGGCTTCTGGAACGGCTCATCATCAGGGATCATTCCGGTGACGGTGACGCCGACCAGCCGGACCTTGCGGCGTCCGGCCATCGTCCGGGTCAACAGATGGCGGGCCGCATCCTCGATGATCACCGTCTCGTCGAAGGGGGTGGCGAGCGTGCGGCTGCGCGTCACGAGCCGGAAATCAGAATAGCGGATCTTGACCACCACCGTGCGAGCCTTGAGCCGCTCCTCGAGCAGCGAGTCGTGCAGCGTCCCCGAGAACCGCCGGATGAGCGCATCGAGCGCCGCGAGGTCCCGGGTATCGACCGGGAGGGTGCGCTCGCAGGAGATCGACCGTGTCTTCCTCTCGGGGCAGACCGGTCGATCGTCCTCGCCGCGCGCAAGCCGGATCAGACCGGGCCCGGAAGGGCCGATGACCCGTCTCAGCATGGCATCGGCGGCGCGCGCGAGATCTCCGATCGTTTCGAGCCTGGCGCTCTTCAGCTTTGCCGCCGTCGCCGGACCCACCCCCCACATCCTCTCTACCGGGAGAGGGGAGAGGAATCCCCTGACTGCGGAAGGTCTCACCACGACAAGACCGTCCGGTTTGCCGGCGTCGGAGGCGATCTTGGCGACGAGCTTGCTCGGGCCGGCTCCGGCGGAGGCGGTCAGTCCCGTTTCCGCACGGATAATCCTGCGGATGTCCTCGGCGATGCCGGTGGCGGTGCGATCCGTCCCGGTGACATCCAGGTACGCCTCGTCGAGCGAGATGGGCTCGACCTGCGAGGTGAACCGGCGGAGGATCCCGCGGATGCGTCGTGACAGCTCGATGTAGCGTTCGAAACGGGGCCGAACGCAGATCAAGTCGGGGCATCGCCGGAGCGCGCGGTTCATCGGCATCGCCGACCTCACCCCGAAGACCCGCGCTTCGTACGAGGCCGCCGCTACCACGCCTCGTCCGGCAGGGTCGCCGCCTACGGCGACCGGCCGGCCGCGCAGCGACGGGTCGTCCAACTGCTCGACGGATGCGAAGAAGGCGTCCATGTCGACGTGGATGATCCGGCGTTTCGCAGGCTCGATTTTCGTGGCAGGTGCGGTGGACCGTAAGGCGTTGATCTGCATCATGACGTGTGAATTATACGGTCCTCCCGCGGAGCAGTCGGCGAGATTGGGTGGAAATTGCTCATTCCATCGTAGGGAAAGTAACGCGAATGTCAACTGAAAATGCCCCCCATGGGTGTGAAGGGGTATGGGCGTCCCGAGGCCGTCATGAGGAGGCTGTCGAGAGGCCTGGGGAGGATGCGTCCGGCGTTGTGCCCGTGGTGGCGCCACCGGAGCCATTCAGCGAGGGAGAGTTTTCTCTGGGCCAGGCCGAGGGCTTCGGCGGGGCTGGCGGTGGCGGTGATGGTGACGCCGCGGCAGAAGTTGAACCATCCGGCCCAGGCGTGAAGGGCCCGCTCGAGCCAGGCGCGTCGTCGGGAGACGCACCAGGTGCGTCGGCGCAGGCGGGCGAGGCCATAGCGCGCCATGGCATTGGTGTGGTTGATGGGGAACAGCGGGTTGGCGCGGTCGCGCCGTGCGGTGGCGTCGAAGGTCGTGTGGTGGAGCCGGTCGCCGAGCAGCCGCCGGGCGATGCGATGGTAGGAGGGTTTGCGGTCCGAGTCGAGCGGGACGTCGCCGGCGGCGTGACGGCTCAGGACGGCCAGACAGCGGCGCACGGCGAGGTCGGAGTGGGAGGGGCGTCGGCCGTGGAGCTTTTCGAAGGCGGCGCGGCGGGCCTTCTGGCGCGCGGTCATGCGGCCGCGCCGGCGCAGCGGGGCGGTGGCCAGCGAGGCGATGAAGTAGGAGTGCTTGTCGATCAGGATGGGCACGGTGACGGGCTGGTAGCGGTTCGACTCGAAGGTCTCCAGCTCGTCGAGCTGGAAATGACCGCGCAGACCATGCCGGCCCATCACCGCGCGCTGCTGGCGAAGGGCGTGATGTCCGAGCCGGGCGAGCTTGCGCGAGACGGTCTTGCGATTGACGCCGAGCAGCCGGGCGGCCCCGCGCAGACTGACGCCGTTGCAGAGAAGATGCAGGAGACGGGCGTCGACGTGGGGTTTTTTCTGCCGGTAGGCGTAGCGGAAGGTCATCAGCGAGAAGGTGAGTCGGCACGAGCGGCAGCGATACCGGACGAGAGGCCTGGGAAAGGACGCGGAGCGGTACACACCGTGTCGACGGGCGAAGCCTCGCTGGCGTCGTTGGTTGAAGGGGCAGCCACGGCGGGGGCAGAAGGGAGGGGTGAAGGCCATCGGGGAGGTACCTCCGGCGAAAGGGCGCCTGCGGGAGCGCAGGCGCACGACGCCGGTGGGGATAGAAAGGAACGTGCCAAAGGACAGCGAGCCCCGACAGAGCACCAAGTCATTCGTGAGACAGGGCTTGCCCGATCAACAGCCCACGGGCCCCTGTCCGCCGGCGGACAGACCGGACACATCCGCCCCATGCACCCGATCACATCGCTTCACACCCATGGGGGGCATTTTCCGTCCGTTGACACATTCCGTGGTGCGGCGGTAGAGTGAGCCGTTCCCCGAACGCTCACGGATTCACGCATCCCCGCAGGAGGATCTCATGCCGCGTCGTGCCGCGATGTCGCTCGCTGTGCTGGTGTCCGCCTTCGGCGCACTGGCGCTTCCGGCTCCTGCGTACGCGCATCGCGGGGCACCGCCCGATCCGAATGAGCCGCAGCTGACGCTGGAGAAGGTTACCGACCGGACCTGGTGTCTCTTCGGTCCGGGAGGCAATGTCGGGTTCGTCGTCACCGACAAGGGCGTGCTGGTCGTCGACGACCAGTACGAGAATGTCGCGCAGGGCATCGTCGACAAGATCGCTTCGGTGACGGACCAGCCGATCCGTTACCTTGTGAACACCCACTATCATTCCGATCACACGGGCGGGAATCCGGTCTTCATCAAGTTTGCCGAGATCATCGCCCACGACAACGTCCGGCCCCGTCTGCTCGAGTTCCCGGAGACGATCAAGAAGACCTATCCGGCGAAGATCGAGGCGCTGGAGAAGGAGATTGCCGGCATCCCGGATGCCGGGGATTCCTACCGTCTGTCACTCGAGAAGGATCTCGGGCTCCTGAAGTACTTCCTCGACAGCGCGAAGGAGTTCAAGATCGACACCGCCGCCCCTCCCGGTCTGACCTACGAGGGGACGGTGACCGTGTGGCTCGGAGGCCAGGAGATCCGGATCTTCCACGTTGCGCCGGGGCACACCGACGGCGACTCGATGGTGTACTTCAAGGACGAGAACGTCCTGCACGTAGGCGACCTGATGTTCAACGGAATGGTTCCCTTCATCGACGCCCTGGCGGGAGGCAGCCTCGCTGGGTCGATCGAGAACATCGACTACGCGATCGCGCATGTGCCCGCCGACACCCGGATCATTCCGGGACATGGCCCGGTGACCGACATCAGCGGGCTCAAGCGGTTCCGGGACTTCCTCGCGGATGTGCAGACGAAGGTCGGCAAGGCGGTGCGCTCGGGGATGTCCCGGGCCGATACGGTGCGCGCTGTCAAGATGGACGAGTATCCCGAGATCAAGCCGGGGTTCCGCACGCTGGGAAACCTCGTCGAGGTTGCCTGGGACGAGGCGCGGGCCGCCCGGTGAACAGAGGCGAGCGTCTCGATCTCGGCTGGGATCTTCTCGAGCAGGGGGAGTTTGCCGGCGCGGTCGAGGCCGCGCAGGCCCTGGTGGACGAGGAGGCCGGGGACCCCGAGGCCCTGATCCTGCTCGGGAGCGCGCTCCTGGAGGCGGGCCGGCGCGAGGAGGCGCTCGACCGGCTCCGGGAAGCGCTCGATGTCGACCAGGACAGCGTCACCGCGCGTCTGACCCTGGCCTCGGCCCTGTACGAGAGCTGCCGGTTCGAGGAAGCGCTGGGTCAGATCGAGGCTGTGCTCGGGCGGGAGGCGCCGGCTCCGCATCCCCTCTACATGAAGGGCCTCGCCCTGGACATGATGGGCCGTCGGCAGGAGGCGGACGTCTGCTTCGCCGAGGCGGCCCGCCTCGATCCGGACCGCTACGCCGTGCCGATTGCGCTCGACGATGCGGCCTTCGACGAGGTGGTGCGGCGCGCGCTGGAGGACCTGCCGCCGGAGTTCCGGAACCGGCTCGACACGCTGCCGGTCGTCGTGCAGGACGTGCCGGATGCCGCCCTCATCCGGGGCCTCGAGGGGACGACACCCGACCTGCTGGGGCTGTTCGTCGGGGTGCCGCTATCGGAGAGGAGTCATCTCGATCTGCCGCAGGCTCCCGAGGCGGTGTATCTGTTCCGGCGCAACCTCGAGCGGGTCGCGTCCGACGCCGAGGATCTGGTTGAGGAAATCCGGGTGACCCTGCTGCACGAAATCGGCCACTTCCTCGGGATGGACGAGGAGGACCTCGAGGAAGCCGGATACGCCTGAGGGGCGGACTAGAGCGGGGTGAGGCAGACGAAACTGATCCCGTCGTAATCGGGCGTCCCCGAGGAACCCGGTCCGGCGAGGACCACCGTCTTGCCGTGTCGCGCGATGACGCTGGTGGCCACCACCTCCACCCCGTCCCGAGTCTGCGAGACCATGAGCCTGACGGTGTTGCGTCCGGCCGGCTGTCCCTCCACGCGGATCTCGATACTGTGCCCGTCGTCGTCCATGACCGCTGAGCCCCCGGCCAGCTCCACGCGACCGGACCCGAGCGAGACGACCTCCTGGAGCGAGAAGATGTCCTTCAGGTGGGCGATCAGTTCCTGCTCGGTGTTCCCCGTGATATCCGGGTCCGCCACTACCGAGAAGGAGGGGCCGCGGAAGATGGTGCTGACCGAGATCTCCGATCGCGTGGGCTGCGTGCGCCCGCGGAGAACCCGCAGGAGCACCGCCTGGTCCGTCAAGGGAGCCGGTGAGGTCGGCGCGATGAAGCGCGTGGGAATGTCGGGCGGTTCGATCGGCTCGGGGCGGGTCGACAGCGAAACGCCCGCCGCGGCACCGGCCGCCGTCAGCGCGAGGAGAAGGGAGAGGTAGAGCGCACGGCGTGTCATCGCGCCGTCAGACGCCGATCGATCACGACATAGGAGATCTCGGGGTCGATCGACTGCAGGACGACATAGCCGGAATTTCGGCCGCCGCTGCGTGCCCATTCCACCGCGACGTCCGGCTCTGCGGAGCCGTTCACCCGCACGACTGTGAGCGACGGTGCGTCGGGAGCCGTGGGGATTGCCTGAGCCGCCCGGCCGCCGAGGACCATCGCGACGGCGCCGGCCAGCATGGCGACGATCACTGCCACGTGCACCAGGTCGGAGCGACGGCGCGGCGGCTCGGGCACGCGTCCCGCGCCCGGCGTGTCACGCTGGTTGTCGATCTTCTGCCGCACGCCTTCCCAGAAGTTCGCGTCCCAACCGGAAGGCGGCTTTTCGTCCGGCCTCGAGCCGAACGGATCTTCGTCATCGAAGGGGTAATCGACCCTGCTCATGTCGCATCTCCGGGAGCTTCCACGCCCGCAGGGGCCTGCTCGACGGCGAGCTCCGCGCCGAGCGCTTCATCGGCACGCCCGAGCAGCTCGCGCAGACGTCGCCGCGCGAGGAACCGCAGCACGCGGACGGTGCTGGCGGTGCAGCCGATCATGGCGGCCGCCTCGGACGCGGTGAATCCGTGCAGGTCGCACAGCACGACGGCCTGCCGCTGACGCGGCGTCAGGCGCGCCAGTGATTCCTTGAGGCTGAGCGTCGTCTCGGGATCGAGTCGGGACGGCTCAGGCGGGACAGCCTCACGCTGGTGCCGCCACCGGATCCGGCGCCGGCGAAGCCTGTCCGCGGCAAGACGCGCCGCGATGGTGCAGAGCCAGGTTGAGAACGACCGCTCGGCATCGTAACGGCGAAGCGCCAGATAAGCTTTGGCGAAGGTCTCCTGCGCCAGGTCGCGGGCCTCGTCCCAGTCCCCGAGGAAATGGTAGGCGAGCCGAATGACGCGGTTCGCGTTGCGCCGGACCAGGGGCTCGAAGGCCTCGACCGACCCGTTGAGACAGCGCCTGACGGCGTCGCGATCCTGATCGGCGTCCGGCCTGAGGTATGTCATCCTTGGTCGCCTCCCTGTCCTGCTTCTACACTCCCTTACGATCAGACACCGTCAGACGTTTATGGGTTCCCCTGATCCCCTCACGATCGAGTATATTTCGGGCTCCATCATGTCGCGATCTCTTTTGTGTTCTGTTTTTTACGGTTCTGATCGGTCTCTGCACGGGCTCCGCGCACGCATCGGAAGCCGGGCCGGGCCGCGATGTCCCACGCCGCGCCCCCCCGACCCGTCAGGAGCGGGCGAAAGTGCACGCCTCCGAGGGCGCCGCGGCGCGGGAGACGGCGGCGATCGCGACCCGGGTCGCCGCGCTCACCGGTACCGCACAGGTGGACGTCCAGAAGTACATCGTGACCCTCAGGGTGATCCCGGCCTCGCACCGGATCGAGGGTTCGGTCAGGCTGCAGGCCCGGTCCGTCGTGGCCGGCCTTACATCGCTCGACGTCGACCTGTACGACGAGATGCTCGTGACGTCGGTGATGGCGGGGCCGCTCTCTCTCGCGTTTACCCATGCCGGCAACGTGCTGAGCATCGTCCTAGACCACCCGTACGCCGACGGCGAGACGCTCGACCTGGTCATCGGCTACGGTGGCATTCCGGCGGTAGCGGGCTACGGGGCGTTCTCTTTCGCGACCCACGGCACACAGCCGATCATCTCCTCGCTCTCGGAGCCGACGTACGCCCCCGTCTGGTGGCCCTGCATCGACCGGCCCGCAGACAAGGCGCTCGTCGACATGGACCTGAACGTTCCCGGCGGGCTGACAGGGGTGTCGAACGGGGTGCTGGCCGGGACAGTCGACGAGCCGGACGGCACCCGGACGTGGCGTTGGCGCTCCGCGAGCCCGATCAGCACGTATCTGGTCTCGGTAGCAATCTCCAACTACGCCACCTGGACCGACTGGTACATGCCGGTCACGGGCGGGCCGGCCATGCCGGTCCAGAACTGGGTGTACCCGGAGCATTACTCCGAGGCGCAGCAGGACCTGTCTGTCACGGTGCCGCTGCTCACCTTCTTCGCCAATCTGTTCGGCGAGTATCCCTTCGTGGATGAGAAGTACGGGCATGCCATCTTCCCGTTCGGCGGTGGGATGGAGCACCAGACGGTGACCTCCTACGGCGCGGGGCTGATCCGCGGTGACAACCGCTATGACTGGGTCGTCGCGCATGAGCTGGCCCACCAGTGGTGGGGCGACAGCGTCACGCTGGCGGACTGGCCGGATATCTGGCTCAACGAGGGGTTCGCGACCTACTCGGAGGCCCTCTGGTGGGAGCACGAGTACGGTCCGGCGGGGTTGCGTGCGTACATGTCGAGCCTCGACACGCGGCCGTTCTGCGGCACGGTCTACGCGCCGACCTGCGACCTGTTCGGCGATACGGTCTACAACAAGGGCGCCTGGGTCCTGCACATGCTCCGGGGGGTTGTCGGCGACACGGCGTTCTTCGCGGGGCTTCGCGACTACGCGGAGACGTTCCGGCACGCCAACGCCACGACGCAGGACCTGCAGGCCAGGATGGAGGCCGCATCCGGCCTCGACCTGCAGGGCTACTTCTCACGGTGGCTCACCCAGGAAGGGGAGCCGGACTACCGGTGGGGATGGACCGTTGCGGAGACACCGGCGGGCTTCGTGACACACGTGCGCGTGGAGCAGACTCAGCCGACGGGGCCGTTCGTCATGCCGATCCGTCTGCGTATCACGTCGTCCGCGGGGGACGTGGACGAGGTCGTGCAGGACAATCTGCCCGGGCAGGACTTCTCGCTGGCTCCGCTTCCCGATCCGCCGATCTCGGTGCAGCTCGATCCGGACGCCTGGATCCTCAAGTCGACGGTCCGGATGACCCTGGCGGACGCCGACGCCGACGGGGTGCCCGACACGGCGGACAACTGTCTCTCGCTCGTCAACCCGGCGCAGGAAGATGTCGATGCCGACGGGGTCGGCGATGTCTGCGATCCGGATGCCGACGGTGATGGCCGCCTCAACGCGGCCGACTGTGCGCCGCTCGATCCGAGCGCGAAGGATCCGCCGGCCGAGGCGGCGGCGCTCGACCTCGGCGGCCCGTCGCCGACGATGCTCACGTGGCAGCCGCTGCCGGGTCAGGGCGTGGGGGTCACCTACGATCTGCTCGGTGCGCCTCTCAACGAGCTCCTCCCGGGCGCCGGTGTCGGCTCGGCCGATTGTCTGCAGACCGGCCTGGCATCGGCTGCGGCGCAGGACAACGCTCTGCCAGTGGTGGGGGAAGGGTATTATTACGTCGTCCGCGGGCGGAACGCCTGCGGAGCGGGCCCGCTCGGCGTGGCGTCGGACGGGCAGCCTCGTGTATCCCAGAGCTGTCCCTGAGGAGAGTTGCTTGCGCGAGTCCACGACCGATCTGCTCCGGTGTCCCGCGAAGATCGGCACGGTCGTCTGCCGCGGCCCTCTCGTCATGAGCGAGGACGGTCTTCCCGCGCGGCTCGCGCCCGACATCGACGGCGAGCTGCTCGAGGGGCTGATTCGCTGCAACGCCTGCGGGATCGACTACCCGGTGATCAGCGGCGTGCTGCTCCTCGTGAACCGCGTGGGGGAGTACCTGACCCGGTTCTGGCGGGCCATCCTCTCGGCCGCGGCCCTTCACGGCACGGTGTCCGACGATCTCGCGCGCTGGCTCGAGCGGCACCATCTCGACGCACCCGGTCTGCCCTCTTCCGACCAGCGGATCGACGTCAACCTGCCCGGATCGATGGACCGGCTCAGCGACCTGGTGGGGGGGACGCGCGGTATGGCACGTTCGCCAAGTTTCTGAGGGAATGGCAGGGGCGCAGCCCCTACGACCGTCTCGCGTCCTTCGCGATCGGCCTCGGCGTCGGCGGGGGCGTGGCGATCGACAGCGGATGCGGGTCCGGAGCGATGGCGCTGCGTCTTGCGCCGCTGGCCTCGCGGGTGATCGGGGTTGACTATGCGTTTGCAGCCGTTCTCCTGGCGCGCCGGTTCCTGCTCCACCAGCCGCGGCCGATGAGCGATTACGAACTGAGGCGCTCCGCCGAGGTGTTCGAGCTGAGGTCGTCGGCTCCCGCCCTCGCCGGAGCCGCGGGAGGGCCGGGTGCTGTGACACTGCCGCTGTCCAACACCGACTTCATCGTGGCGGACTCCATGAACCTCCCGTTCGAGGACGGAGCGGTGAATCTGGTGGCGGGGGCGAATATCATCGACATCCTGTCGCCGCGCGCTGCCCTGAAGGAGTCGGCGCGCGTGCTGGCGACCGGTGGCGTCGTGCTGCTGACCGACCCGTTCAAGGTGAACCCCTCGGTCTATTCGGACGGGGCGGTGGACCCGATCGCCACACTCAAGGCGTTTCTGGCGGATCTGGGGCTCGCGGTGGTGCTCGAGGAGGACTTCGTGCCGTGGGTCTGGTATCAGTACGACCGGCACTTCCAGGTGTACCTCAACTACTGCGCGGCGGCGCGCAAGGGTTCCTGAACGCAGCGGCGTCTCAGTCGGGCGTTGCGGCTCCCGCTGAGACCGCCATGACGTCCTGACCGTCCCGGCGCGCGACGTCGGCGTGCGGCCCCGGCGACGCAGCCCTCAGCTCGATCCCGGCATGCCTCAGCACGGCCCGATACTCCTGGGAGAGCAGCAGCTCCTGCTCGCGTTCGCGCCCCTCTACGTACCGGTCGCCCGAGGAGCGCAGCGCCGCGTCGACGACCCCGGGATGCACCACGAGCTCATACGATCTGCCCGGCTTCATTCGCGACAGAAGCGACCGGATGACCGAAAGGGTCGGCCGCTTCATGAGTGCGGTTCCGGACCCGCACGGACCGTGGGATCTCCGCCGTGAGCCACGGAATGCCACCCGCGAGGCCACCGAGAGTCCCAGCCCCTTGAGATCGGGGCCGCGCCAGCGGCCACGCACCGGTCCGTCCATCGCGCGTATCGGCACGCCCGCTTCCTTCGCCAGCGGAAGCGTCGCGGGGCCGAACAGACCGGGCAGCAGGTGGATGTGCCGATGGCTGTCGAGATGAGTCAGGGGGACGCCGGCGGCGCGCGCCAACTCGATCTGCGCACGCCACTCGGCGAGCACCTCGTCCTTTCTCAGTCGGCGGGTGAGCAGCCTCGTAACGAGGCGGGAGAGAGGGAGGAACCGTCCGCTACGGTCCACCAGGGACGGCACCTGCGCGGGCGGGAGCACGGGCGCGCCTTGCGTGAGGTTCAGGTGCACACCGAAGTCGAACCAGGGGTGCTCCGCGGCCCAGCGGAGCGCCACGCCGGCGTGCGGGCTCCCCACCAGGATCGAGGCCCCCGACAGAACGCCGGACACGAGGCCGTGTTCGATGGCGGCATTGACCCCCGGCGACAGCCCGAAGTCGTCCGCGTGCACTGCGAGACGCGGCGGATCCCCGACGGCGGCAGCCGCACCGTACCGGCCCCGCAGCGAGTTGAACCGGATCCAGATCAGGTCGCGGATCATGAGGGCCGAATCGAGGATGAAGCGGACGGTGCTCGGCTCGCTGTCATAGCGGAACGACACGGGCACCTCGACGATGGCCGCCTTGCGGTCGATCAGGCCGCGCAGCAGCTCGACGTCGAACGAGAAGCCGTCCATCACGAGACGGCCGAGCAGCGGTCTGACGACGGCCGACCGGAACCCCTTGAGCCCGGCCTGGGTGTCGAGCAGCCGGGGGACCGCGATCGCCCGGCAGAGCAGATTGAAGAATCGCCCCATGAGATGCCGCGTGTACAGGTACGAGAAGAACGACGGACTGATCAGGTATGTGCTCTCGGGGAGCACCCGACAGGCAATGGCGGTGTCGATGCCCGACTGGAGCCGTGCCAGGATCCTCCCGGCGTTCTCGATCGGGTAGGCGAGATCGCAGTCGGTGAAGATGGCGTACTCGCCGTGCGCGAGCCCGAGGCCGGCGCGCGTCGCGAACCCCTTACCGCGGTTGCCCGTGAACCGCACGTGAACGATCGACTCGTCGGGGTGGGCGGCCAGGAAGCGCTCGACGAGCGCCGGCGTCCGGTCGGTCGAGGCGTCGTCCACGATCAGCAGCTCCCAGTCCTCGGGACGGCGCGCCAGCCATGCGTGCACGTCACGCAGAGTGCGCTCGATGAACGTCTCCGCGTTGTACACGGGCAGGACGAGCGTCACGAGGGGGCGGTTGGCGTGAAAGAGGCTCATTCGCTGTGCTCTCCGTGATCGGTTCCAGCCGGACTGAGCCGCACCACCGTTCGATGCGGCCCGGGGACGACTTCCTTCGCGACGATTCCTTCGGTCGCCCGGAGCTCCTCGAGGTCCGACGTCCGGATGACCCAGAGCGCGCCGGGACTGGCCGCCACCTCGCGTCTGAGTTGTCCCAGTTTCGGCACGCGCGGCAGATCGCGTCCAAGATAATAATCCAGACTGACGTCGGTGACACGAAAAGCCGCATGGACCTGCCCGGCCAGTCCGGACGCCTCGAGCTTGCGAACGAGCGGGCGGGTGGAGTCGAACGGCTCGAGCTTCGGCAGCGCCACGGCCACGAACACCAGCATTGCCGTCAGGCTGGTCGCGGCTCCGCAGGCGAGATAGGCTCTCAGGGAGCGCCGGTACACGGCAAACAGCGCCGCCACCGAGCCCGCCACCAGTATGCCGCCGAGAGCCAGGGCGGACCCCTCCATCCCCTGCCACCCATGCCCGGACGACGCGGGCACGAGCCCCGCGAGCGCGGCCAGCGCGATACCGACCCCCAGCCAGGCGGACGCGCGGCCGGGCTTGCCGGCCTGTGGCGGGCCGGCCCCCAGCAGCCGGTGCCAGTAGGAGCCGAGCAGCAGCGCCGCGGCGGGGTAGGCGGGCAGGACATAGGTCGGAAGCTTGGAAGCGGAGAGGGAGAAGACGAGGATCACCGAGGCGAACCAGCAGAGCGGGTACAGCGATGGCGCGGCGACGGCGTTCCATCGCGCGCGCAGGGCCTGCATGAACCCGCGCCAGAACCCCAGCGGCAGCGCTCCCGCCCAGGGAAGCAGACCGATCCCCAGGACGACGGCATAGTAGAATGGGAACGTCTGGTGCTCGGGCTGCAGGAAGCGTCCGAGGTTGCCCTGCTCGATGAAGGAGCCGAGCAGCAGGTCGCGATGGACCAGGGCCATGTACACATACCAGGGACCTGCGGTGGTCAGCATGCCCGCCGCACCCGACAGCAGAACGGACGGGCGGAACAGGTCGCGTCTCAGGCCGATGAACGCGTAGGCGCTCAGCGCCAGGGCGGGCAGCAGCACGCCGACGGGTCCCTTGGTGAGGGCGGCGAGACCGAAGGCCGCGCCGGCGAGGTACACGTGGGTGGCACGGCGCGTCTCGAGATACACGGAGACGGCGAGCATCCCCAGGATGAGAAAAAAGGTCAGCGTCATGTCGGTGATCGCGGCGCGGGCCGCCACCGCGTATCCGAGGCTTGTGGCCAGGATCAGGGCCGAGGCGAACGCCGCTCCCGGCGGCATGCCGATCCGGCGCGCCAGCACCCGCAGCAGCAGGACGCCTCCCAGGGCCGCGAGGGCGGAGCCGATGCGCGCGGCGGCCTCGCTCACGCCCATGACATGATAGGCGGCCAGCACCACCCAGTAGAACAGGATCGGCTTGTCGAACCAGAGCTCGCCCCGGAACAGCGGCACCGTCCATTGCCCTGCGTCGAGCATCTCCCGGGCCGGAACGGCATAGTACGGTTCGTCGGGATCGGACAGGGCGTGGGAGCCCAGCCCCACGAAATAGAGGGAAAGGCAGACAGTGCAAAGGATCAGGATCGAGACGACGCCGGATAGTCCGTGCGCTCGGGAGAGCGGACCGCTCGAGGGGCCCGGACCGATCGGGTGCGGCGCCCCTGGGAGCGAGGAAGCTCGCATGCGGACACTTTAGGCGATCGTCCTGAACGAATGCAAAACGCGACAGGAGGGGGGAGGGGACGTTGCGAATTCTCGTTGTAGAGGATCATACCGAGACCCGGTCGATGCTCGAGCGGGCCCTCAAGGAAGCCGGGCACACGCCCGATCCGGCCGCTGATCTGGCCACAGCGCGCAGCAAGGCGGCGGCGGGAGGCTACGGTGCCGTCATCCTCGACTGGATGCTGCCCGACGGGGCCGGGATCGATCTGTGCCGCGAGCTGCGTGCGACGCACGACACGACGCCGGTGCTGATCCTCACGGCGCGCGGCGAGGTCGACGACAGGGTGCGCGGCCTGGACGCGGGCGCGGACGATTATCTGCGCAAGCCCTTCTCCGTGGCCGAGATGCTCGCCCGGCTGAGGGCGCTGCTGCGGCGCGGCCCGCGTCTCGAGGCGGAGACGGTCACGCTCGGCCCGATCGAGGTCAGGCTGTCGGAGAGGCGCGCGCTGAAGGAGGGGCGTGAGGTCCCCCTGACGGCGAGAGAGTTCTCGATTCTCGAGGTGCTCCTGCGGCGGCGCGGCCACGTCGTCTCCCGTTCCGATATCCTGGAGGCGGTCTGGGGGGAGGACACCGAGAGCGCCGGGGCGAGCCTTGAGGTGCTGATGGGCCGGCTCCGCAAGAAGCTGACCCCGGAGGCGACCGAAGCGCTCATCGAGACGCAACGGGGTTTCGGCTACCGCCTGCGATCGGCGGAATGAGGCGACCCACGCTCCTGCGGGAGTTGATCCGCACCCAGAGGCTCGTGCTCACGCTCACCTGCGTGCTGCTCACCTTCGGGGCTCTGGTGACCGGGGCGGTCCTGCTCCGCAGCGACCAGAACAGGACGATCCGCAACGTGGCGGCCTCCCTGTGCACTGCCGTTGCGAAGGAGAAGATCGAGGAGAGCCTCGATGAAGTCGGCGCAGCGAGAGAGACCTTTTCCGAGGCGTCCATGTCCGCGTATGGGCTCGAGTTGCTCGACGCCTCGGGGAGGAGCCTCGTCAGCAAGGGCCCTCTACCGCCCTGGCCGCGTGATGGCGCTGCGCGGCCGACGGCTGGTTGCCGTTCCATCGGCAGGTACAGCTTTCTCGGCAGCGAGCGGGGGTACCGCGCGTGCGCCCAGCCCTGTACCGAGGGGTTCACGATCCGCGTCTCAGCGGAGGATGTGCTCTCCACGCGGACGGCCCGCCGCACCGTCCTCGCGAGCCTCCTCGTGCTGCCGGTGGCGGTCTTCATGGGCACCATGATCGGTTCGGCGGCCTTCCGACGCAGCCTCCGGCCTCTCGCCGAGCTGCGCCGCGCGGCGGCTCGTCTGCGTCCCGGCCAGAGAACGACGCTCGGGGTGGGTTCCGTGCCCGCCGAGCTGGCCGGGCTCGAGAAGGCGTTCGACAAGGTTCTCGGCAGGCTCAGCGAGGCGATCGAGCGCGAGAAGCGGTTCACCCATGAGGCCTCCCACGAGTTGCGCACGCCGCTGACGAGCCTGAGGGGGCGACTCGACCATATCCTGAGCCGTCTCGGGGACCGGCCCGATCTGAGGATCGACGCCGATGCCGCACTGATGGATGTCGACGCGCTGGACCGGTTGATCGAGGCGCTCCTGCTTCTCGCCCGCTCGGAGGCGACCTCGCTGCCGCTGACCCCGGTCAATCTGTGCGATCTGGCGCGGGGCCTGGCGACCCGGCAGCACCGGATGGACGGTCCCGGCAGCCCCGCCCTCGAGGTGGAGGCCCCCGACGAGATCCTGGTGCGCGGCAGCGAGGAGCTGCTGGAGCGGGCGGTCGGCAATCTGATCGAGAACAGCCGGAAGTTCGGCGGCACCCAGACGCGGATCCGGATCCGCGTGTTTCGCAACAGCGGAGCGGGGGTGATCACCGTCGACGATGACGGCCCCGGCATCCCCGCGGAGTATCGGCCCCGGGTGTTCGAGCGGTTCTATCGCGGCGCGGCCGACCGGCAACGCACGCCCGGCACCGGTCTCGGTCTGGCGGTGGTGCGCGCCATCGCTCTGAGGCACGGCGGCGATGTCTCCGCTGGCCCGGGCGAGAGGGGAGGCGAGGAGGTCCGCATCGTCCTCCCATTGCTCGTCGAGGCGTGAGACGTCAGCCGAGCGGGGCCCGGCCGTCGGCACGCCCGTCCTCCAGGTCGATCGCACGCAGCTTTGCGTGGAACTCCTCCATCGTGCACAGTCCTTTCTCGACGGCGATCCGCTGGATCGTCTTGACGGACAGTGCCAGCTCTCCAAGCGCGGCCTCGAGCTTCGCCGCGTCGACGCCGCCGGCGGAGCCCCGCACCGAGGCGGCCTCCGCGCGGGAGCGGGCGGCGTCGTCCCTGAGCTGGTCGATGCGGTACTGCTGGTAGAAGTCGAAGATCCAGTTGATGAGCCCCATGTATCGTCCTCCCGGCGGGTACGCGAACCGCACTGAGAGTCATACGCAAGACAAGCCCCCAGGTTCTTCCGCGCGGGTTGACTTCCCGGTCGGGCAGCCGCTAGGATGCGTGACCTGAGGGCTGGTTGGCCCCGCCTTGATCGGCGGGACGGCCGGCCCTTTTTTCGTGGGCGGGCACGGGGGAGGGCCTCACGTTCCATCAGGAGAGGCCGCCCATGCTCTCGCGGATGCTCAGCGCCGCGCTGTTCGGTATCGATGCCACGATCGTCCGTGTGGAGGTACACGGATCCGCCGGGCTCCCCGCGATCAACACGGTGGGGCTTCCGGACCCCTCGGTCCGGGAGAGCCGCGAGAGGGTCCGCTCCGCGATCATCAATTCGGGGTTCACCTGGCCTCAGCGGCGCATGACGGTGAGCCTCGCTCCGGCCGACATACGCAAGGCGGGTGCGTCGCTCGACCTGCCGGTGGCCGTGGCGATCGTGGCCCTCTCGGAAAAGGATGTATCCGAGCCGATCCAGGAGTCGGCGTTGCTGATGGGTGAGCTGTCGCTCGACGGCGCCGTGCGGCCGGTGCCGGGCGTGCTCTCGGCGGCGCTCGAAGCGAGGGCTCGTGGCATCGGCCGGATCCTGGTGCCGGCGGCAAGCGCAGCTGAGGCCTCGTGTGTGTCCGGGATCGACGTGCTGCCGGTCGAGACCCTGTCGCACGCGGTGGCCCTGCTCAACGGGGACGCACCGTCCGTGCCCGCACGTGCGGAGCCGATCGCGTCCGAGCCGGGCCACGGTGTCGACATGGCCGACGTGCGCGGCCAGGCGGTGGCGCGCCGTGCCCTCGAGGTGGCCGCGGCGGGAGGACACAACATCCTGCTCATGGGCCCGCCCGGGGCCGGAAAGACGATGCTCGCGCGGCGGCTGCCCACCATCCTTCCGCCACTCGATCTCGACGAGGCGATGGAGATCACGCGGAATCCGGAGCGCCGCGGGTGCGGGTGGCGGGAGGCTCGCGTTCCGCCGACCCTTCCGTGCCCCGCACCATACGGCGTCCGACGCGGCGCTGATCGGTGGCGGCGGCGGACCGGCCGGCGTGCGTCCGGGGGAGGTCAGCCTCGCGCATCGCGGCGTGCTGTTTCTCGACGAGATGCCGGAATTCCACCGCCACGTGCTCGAGGTGTTGCGCCAGCCGCTCGAGGATGGCCACGTGACGGTCGCCCGAGCGGCGCGGACGGCGCGTTTTCCGGCTTCGTTCATTCTCGTGGGTGCGATGAACCCCTGCAAGTGCGGCTTCCTCGGCTGCTCCACCCGGGAGTGTCTCTGCACGCCGCCGCAGATCGCCCAGTACCGCAACCGCGTCTCGGGGCCGCTGCTGGACCGGATTGATATGCACGTGGAAGTACCGGCCGTCGCGTACGCCGAGATCGCTTCGCACCAGGCGGCCGAGGCATCGGCACTCATCCGCAGGCGTGTGATCGCCGCGCGCGAGCGCCAGCGGGAGCGCAACCCTGAAGGCGTGGTCAACGCGCGTCTGCCGGGACCGGCGTTGCGGAAGCTGTGCGAGCTGGACGCCGCGTCACGCCGGCTTCTGGAGCGTGCCGTGACGAAGCTGGGGCTGTCGGCGCGTGCACACGACAGGGTGCTCAAGGTGGCGCGCACGCTGGCCGACATGGAAGGCAGGGACGGGATCGCCGCCGCGCACGTTGGCGAGGCGATCCAGTACCGGGGGATGGACCGTGCGGATTCCTGAACCGTCTCAGCTGTCCGGCCCGGATCGGCCCGTGCGTCCGCGTGGACGATCGTACCAGACACCCCAGCGGTCGCGGTTCTTGATCGAGTGCGGCAGGAACGCCACGAGCATCTGCTTCGTCAGCTTCCATCCGCTGTACCACTGCAGCTTTCGTGAGGAGGTCAGCACCTTCGGCTTGCGGATGATGGCGACGCTCATCTTATGCGTGCGCCCCCAGCGGCGCATCGCTTTCGAGAAGAAGACGTCCTCGAAGAAGTACAGCTCCTCGTCGAAGCCGCCCACCTCCTCCCAGACGCGCCTCAGGCAGTAGATGTACAACCCCGGCGCCAGCTTCCGGATGAAGGACAGGCGGTTCCATCCCCAGTGGAAGATCGTGCCGTACCATCCGGGATGAGCCGTGTCGATCCGTACCAGGGCGCCGCCGCCGGCGACGCGACCCGACTCGAGGCGTTCGAGGGTGGCGGACAGCAGCGCCGGGTCGAGCGTCGTATCGGCGTCGAGAAAGATGAAGTGTTCCCCGCTTGCAGCGCGGGCCGCCGTGTTGCGCGCGCGGGACATCTGGTTGTGCGGCTCGAAGACGACGCGCGCGCCGCCGCCCTCGGCGACGCGCGCGGTGCCGTCGGAGGAGTTGTTGTCGCAGACGACGATCTCGTAATCGGCGCGCGACAGCGCGGAGAAGCTCGCGTGCACGGCACGCAGCGTCTGCGCAAGGAATTCCTCCTCGTTGTAGGCGGGGATCAGGACGCTGGTGCGGACTGTGCCGGCCATCGTCTCGTCACTCATCCCCGCTCGGCTGCAGCTCCGCGAAGCCCCAGGGCCACCACTGCTCGGGCCGCTCGATCACGCGGGCCTCGAGCCGCTCGGTCCAGACCCGACACAACGCGTCAACCCGCCGCGGCCCGAGCGATGCGACATCGAGCGGCGGCAGCAGCCTGATGAGGGATCGCCCCTGCGGCAGATGGAGGGACTCGACCAGGAGAATCGGCATCCCGAGACGCAGCGCCAGGATCGCAGGGCCGCGCTCGACCGGCAGTCTCGTGGGGCCGAAGGGGATCAGCGCCGCGGATTGAGGCCTGACCGCGAGATCGAAGGTCAGGTAGAAGACAGCGTTGTCACGTGAGCACGACTTGAATTCATCGGCCGCGCCCTGGTCGATCATGCTGAGTCGGATGCCGCGCGCCCGCGCCCGATCCACGAGGTATCTGTCGATACTGCGCAGCGGAAAGGAATTGAACACGGCGCGCACCGGAACGCCGCGACCCGCAAGATGGACGGGGGCGTGCCACCAGGTCCCCTCGTGCCCGCCCACGAGCAGCGCCCCCCGCCCCGCCTCGAGGGCCCGGGTCAGATGCTCCTCGCCCTCCAACTCGGTCACCCGGGCGGTCTCGTCGGATGGCCCCTCGAGGATCCGGGCTGCCTCGAGCCGCAGCCGGACCATGTATTTCTGGTGAGCCCGGAAGATCCGCTCTCGCTCTACGGCTCCGACGCCGATCGGGCCGAAGAACGACTCCATGTTTGTTCGGCATCTGTTCCAGGTGATTCGGCGGACCGGCAGGGAGACGCCGGAGGCGATGGCGTGGCCCACGGGGCGGGGGACGTGACCCACCAGGCGGATCAACGCCTTCGACGTCACGAAGATGGCCGGCAGGCAACGGCGCAGCAGCCCCTGACGCTCGGTCGGCGCGGCCGACGGGTCGGACGCGGCGACCGACGGGCGATCGACATCGGCGAGATCCGGGGGTGATACAGGTGCTGCGGGCGTCACGTGCGGGGCTCCTCGTGCGCGACCAACAGGGCCAGGATAGGGCAACGTCGCCAGCGTGCGGAAACACGATACCATCGCCCCGCCCGATAGGAAAGGTCGGATCGGGTGGGCGGGGGTTATGGTACGATGACAGCGTTGAGTTCCTGACGGCCGCTTCCCGCTGACCGCACATCATCCTGAAGCGCCGCCCGCGTCGTGTCACACGAGTCCGCGAGTCGACGAGCAGAGGAGAGTGCGGTCCATGCCTGATATTTCGCCCGACACACAGACACGTCCCGTCCTGAGCACCCTTCCCGGCGACGAAGTGCGCCAGATCATGTGGCGGTTCGCGCACCGCCTCGACCTGCAGCTCACCGTGCAGGCGACACGCGCCGCGGCACGCGGACCGGTGGCCCGGCTCGTGGCGGGCGGCGCGCGCGGCTCGCACGAGTGGACCGAGCAGAAGGCGACCCTCCTGCCGGTCTTCGACGCGGCGGGGCTGACGGCTCTGTTCATGGAGCCGAAATACGGCGGCACCATCGAAGGGCCTCGCAACCTCGCCCTCGCTCTGGCCGCCTTCGAGCTGGCCTGGGTGGACGGGGGAGCCGCGACATGCGCGATGGCCGGCCATCTCGCGCTCGCGCCGATCCACGAGAGGGGCACCGAAGAGCAGCGGCAGCTCTATATGCTCCGTGCCGTGCCGCCGAAGCCGGGCGAGGACAGAAAGCAGTGGCGCGGGGCTTTCGCGCTCACCGAGCCGCTTCCGTACGTCGGGGTCAACACCCGGGCGATGTCGGGGCGCGTGCGGATCGCGGAATGGGAGGAGGGCAGGGAGCCGATCCTTCAGGTCGACAAGCGGGGCCGATTCATCACCAACATGGGGTTCGCCGACTTCGTCACGGCCGCGGTCGACTCGGGCGACGATCGCATCAAGTCGAGCTGCATGATCATCCTCGAGGAGAGCGATCCGGGGACGTTCGACCGTGGCGCTCCCACGCGGAAGATGGTGCACCAGCTCTCATCGACCCGCGACCCGATCTTCAGTCTCAAGGTCCCGGCGAGCCGCATCATCGGCGGATACCGGGTCGTCGACGGCGCGATCGTGCCGAACTACGAGCATGGCGAGATCATCGCCGCGGTCTTCCGCCGCACGCGCGTTACGGTCGGCCTCATGACGGCCGGCAAGCTCCTCTCTGCGATCGAGCCGATCATCCGGTACCAGCGCGGGCGGTTCCGCGGCGGCGAAACGCTCGCGCCCGGCACGCCGCTGCACGATATGGGGCTGCAGCAGAAAGAGGACGCGCTGCACCGCCTGGCCGACATCTGGGCGACAGGCGAGGCGAGCGCCTCGATGGGGTTCGCGGCGGCGCGGTTCTTCGACGCCTTCGACCCGATCGAGAAGCGCAAGGAAGCGCTGCTGGAGGAGCGGGGTCTCACCGGCGGCAGGGCGCAGCACCGGGCGCTCAAGGAGAAGGAGGCGGAGGCTGTCGAGTATCTGGAGCTGTCCGGCATGCCAAGAAGCGACGACGAGCAGACGCGGTTCGAGGCGCTGAAGGCCGACCCTCTCGTGCAGTTCGTCGTCCATGACGCCGTGGCCAACGTACTCTGCCCGGCAACCAAGCTGTGGAACACCGGTCACGGCGCGAACACCATGCGCGAAGCGGTGAGCCTGATGGGCGGGTACGGAATCACGGAGGAATGTCCGGGGTTCCTCGGCCAGAAATGGATGGACGCGCAGCTCGAGGCCACGTACGAGGGCCCCGAGGCGGTGCAGCGCCGCCAGCTCGCCATCACGATCACCAGCGAGGTGTTCCAGGCGCATTTCAGGCTCTGGGTCGCCGAGATGCGCCGGGTCGCCGCCACCCGGCCGGCAACGGGCGCCTGCACTCTCGCCTCGGCGATGGAGCTGTGGCTCTGGACGCTGAAGCATCTTCTGGAGGCGAAGGACGCGGCCGGCAGGCCGCTGTACCACGACCGTCGCCAGGGCGTGACCTTCCCGATGGCCGACGCTCTGTGCTGGCTGGTCGCCTCACGTCACCAGATCCTCGACGCCATCGAGCTCGAGGAATCCGGCCCGCAGCATCCCGGCCTGGGGGAGGCGCTGTCCGGCTACGTCGCGACCTTCACCGACCTGTGCCACATGCAGTCGGCTCGCGCGGCCGGGGAGGCCGGTCGGATCTGCGCCGATCTGGTTTTCGGATACAATCGCCACCCATCCTGGGAGCGCGAGGGGGCCAGCTGCTACCAGGGTGACAGACTCGATGCGATGGAAGGGGTGATCCCCGGTATCGGCGCGGCCGGCCGGCAGTTCGCCGACGTGGTCGAGGCCGACGGCGGCCACGCGGAAAAGGCGGGCCCGTGCGTGAGGTTCGAGGGGCTCGAAACGTTCGTCCGGCTGAGGGGCAAGCTGGATGGTTGTCTCACCGGCTCGCGTCTCGCGAAGGATCGTGTGGCGGAAGCGCTCACGCAGGTGATGATCCCCGAAGCGCTGGACTACCCGGCCTAGAATGGAGTCCTCCGCACAGGATGCCGGGCCGGGCCGGCCGGAGATGACGGTGGATGTCGCCTGTGTCGGGTTCGGCCCGGCGATGGGCGGCTTCCTCACCACGCTCACACGATTTCTCGAGCAGCGCGACGCCGGGGCGGCACCGCTGCAGATCGCCTGCTTCGAGCGCGCCGACGACATCTCCTTCGGAGTGTCCGGGGTCGCCACCCGGGCGCGGGCCATCCGTGAGACCTTCCCGGATCTCGATCCTTCGGAGATCCCGACCGCGGTTCCGATCCGGGAGGAGCGGCTCGTCTATCTGCTCGACCCTGTCGGCGCGAGCCGCCGAAGCGTCGCGCTGCGCGCGGCCGACCGGGTGATACGCGCCGCGTCTTTCATGCTGCCGTTCCGGCACCATGCGCTCGCGCTGCCGTTCGTGCCCGGCTTCCTGAGAAAGGACGGCGGGCTGCTGTTCTCGATCGGCCAGTTCAACGGCTGGGTCGGCTCGCGGATCATGGCCACGGGCGCGGCGCAGATCTGGCCCGGCATGCCGGCCGCCGCCCCGGTCGTCGATGGAGACCGGGTCGTGGGCGTACGCCTCGCCGATCAGGGAACCGACGCCTCGGGTCGGCCTGCCGCGGGCTACGCACCGGGCATGGACGTCCGTGCCTCGCTGACCGTGGTGGGCGACGGACCGGTGGGTCCGGTGGGCCGCAGGCTGGACGAATTGTTCGGGCTGCCCGACGGAAACGAACGGCGCGACTGGGCGGTCGGCATGAAGATTGTGGTCGAGCTTCCCGAGAGCTCGGTCCTTGCGCCCGGCACGGTGATCCATACGTTCGGCTATCCCGAGCCGGAGATCTTCGGCTTCCTTTATGTTGGCGCTGACCGGATGGCATCGATCGGGATCTTCGTTCCCTCCTGGCTCGACAGCCCGGTACGCACCACGTACCGATACCTGCAGCACTGGATGCTGCACCCGTACCTGTGGCGCCTGCTCGGCGGGGGGGCGATGCGATCCTGGGGAGCGAAGTCGCTGCTGGAATCGGGACGCCGTGGCGAGCCGATCCTCGCGGGTGACGGGTACGCGCGCGTCGGGGAGGGATCGGGCAGCACCAACATCCTCACCGGCTCGGGAGTCGACGAGGCCTGGGCCACCGGCGTGATGCTCGCTCAGGGGGTGGCCGCGCTGCTGGAGTCGGGGGAGCCTTTCACCCGCGCGAATCTGGAGAGAGTCTATGTCGCCCGCAGGCGCGCCAGCCGTCTCGACGCCGAGAGCCGGGCGGCCGCGCATGCCCGGGACGGCTTCGGTCGCGGGATGGTGCCCGGCCTCCTCGGCATGGCCCTGGCGGGGATGACGGGAGGCCGCCTGAGGCTGCCGTTCGCGCAGGCTCCCGCTGGACGGGCTTTCACCTCGCTCGAGGAGCATTACCGTGGACGCATCCCCGCCGGTGAGGTGGAGGCGATCCGGATGCGGTGCGCGTTGCAGGGCGTGCCGCTTCACGACGCGCTCATGGAGAGGGCGGGCTGGCCGGCCATCCCCTACGACGGGCGCCTGATCGTCTCGCATCAGGACGCGCTGCTGCTCGGCGGCAAGGTACAGGCTCCACCGGGGTACGCGGACCATGTCGTGTTCCTTTACCCGAACCTGTGCGAGCGGTGCGGGGGACAGGTGTGCGTGGAGATCTGCTCCGGTCAGGCGATCGCGCCCTCGGGTGACGGTGGCGCGCCCGTCTTCGACAGGGAGAAATGCGTTCACTGCGGGGCGTGCGTCTGGACCTGCCCCGACAAGGGGATCGAACTGCGCGCGGGGGCCGGGGGGCTTCACTCCGGACAGAACTGACCGGCGGCGCGCCGGGGGGAGGATCACGATGAGCGAGGGTTTCGAACTGGTGGTGTGCGGTGGGCCGGTGCCCGATCCGCTGCAGACGCTCGAGCCGACGACCGGTCCCGACGGCCCGGCCATCCGCAACGAGATGATGCTGCCGGCGGTGCTGGATCCCTGGGCCGCCCACGCGCTCTATGAGGCCTTTGCCCTGGCGGCCGCGACGCCGGGCAGCCGGGTCCGGCTCGTCGCCCTGGGCCCGAAGGCGAAGCTGCAGCAGCTCATGATGACGGTGGCGCAGAAGGCGCCGTTCGAGCTGACGGCGATCGACGGGCCCTCACGCGGATTCGTGGAGCCTTCGGAGGTGGCTGCGGCGCTGGCCGATGCGATCCTGAAGATCCCGGAACTCGACAGGGACCGGCTCCTGCTCTTCGGCGGCTGCGCCTCGGCGTCACGCGACGCGGGGGTCACCATGCCGCTGATCGGGGAGCGACTCGGGATCGCCCGGATGTTCACCGCCGTGGACGAGCTGACGGTGCAGCCGGACGGATCGCTGCGTCTTCTCGAACGCGTGGAAGGGGGGCGCTACCAGATCTCGACATGCCCCGGGCCCCCCGCGGTGGTGACCTGGGCCACCGGACGGCGCCCCGAACCGCCCGGAAGCCCCCAGGTGGGGATGCAGAACATGCGGGGGATCATGCAGGCGCTCGCGGGGGCAACGACGGCGTCGGCGGGCTCCGGCGGCGTGGAGTTCCTCTCGGTGGAGCTCCCGACGGTGAGACGACAGACGCGTGTGGTCAAGGACGCGTCCGTGGACGAGATTGCGGCCGAGATCGTGGCCTGGATCAGGAGCTGAGCGATGAGCGGGATTCTCTTTCTTGCACACTCGGAGCCCGACGGCGGTCTCGGAAGGGCCGCGGAAGAGGCCCTCGGAGCCGCCGTGGATTTGGGGCGCCGGCTCGGCGCGGGGGCGGTCATCGCGGGGTTGTGGGGAGAGCGCATCGAGGCGGCCGCGGACCGGGTCGCGGGGGCCGGTGTGGAGTCGATCCTGGGCGTCACCGGTCCGGAGTACGGCGTGGCACGGTACGGGACCGATGCCGCTGCGGCGTCGGCTCTCATCCGGGAGGCGGGGGCGGGACTCGTGCTGGCCCCCTCCACGTCCCGCACGAACCGGGCCCTGCCCGGTGCCGCGGCGCGCGCCGATGGGCGCATCGACACCCGGGTGACCGATCTCGAGGTCGCCGATGGCGAGCTCCGGGTGAAACGGTGGTACTACCGGCAGCGGATGCTCGCGACGCTGACGCGGGCGCATCGTCCGTGGGTCCTCCTGCTGGATCGCGGTGCTTTCCCACGATGGGAGGGGGAGGCAGCCGCCGCGCGGATCCGCCCGCTGGCGGTGGAGCCCGATCCGGTGAGCCTCACAACCCGTGTGGAGGCGGTGATCGAGGCATCGTCGGACGCGCGAACCCTCCGTCCCGACGCGGAGCTGCTGTTCGTGGCGGGGGCCGGCTGGACCAAGAAGCAGGCCGACGGTCAGACACACGCGAAGGAGGCCGAGTCCCTGATTCTCGGCTTCCTCGATGTCAGCCAGGCCTCCCTGGGCGGGAGCAAGTCGCTGGTGGAGCAGAGCGGCGAGGGCCACGATACGCTGACGTTCATGACCCACCTGAACCAGGTGGGCCAGACCGGCGCGAGCCCCCGGCATCACAAGGGGCTGGCCACATGCTGCCATGGCGAGGAGCCCCACGTGGTCGGGTGGCGTTTCGTCACCGAGCGCCGCGCCGTCAACAAGGACCCGGGCTGCGGCTGGGCGCGCGGAAAGGCCGACGTCGTGTACGTGGCGGACGCGTTCGCCGTGATGGCGAAGGTCAACGAGCTGCTCGCCTCGGGCTGAGGTCGGCGGGGTCTACTCCGCTTCGTCTGCCGCGTCCGAGGGATCGGAGAACATGTCCTCCACGGCGGCGAGGCTGCCGTAACAGATGGCGACGTCGCCGGGCAGGAGCCGGTCGTGGCCCTGCGGGATGCTCAGCACCTGGTCGTTGCGCGTGATCGTCAGGATCTGCACCTTGCGCTCCTTGAATTCCAGGTCCGCGAGAGGCCGCCCGCACAGGGGCGAGCCTTCGGGCACCGTCGCCCGCACCACGCCGAACCCCGCGCTCACCTCGAGCATCTCCTCGAGCGAGGGAGCCTGCAGGTCGTAGCGGGCGATCAGCCACCGCCGGATCGCGCCACCGATATGGGCGGTGAGCCCTTTCAGCGTGGCGAGCCAGTACAGCGCATACAGCGATCCGGCGATCACCGCCACGTGCAGGCTCGTATACAGGATGTCCTGTGCCAGCAGGGACCTGGCCAGGGTCGCGATCACCGAAACCGCTCCAGCGTATCCGAGCACGATGAGGGCCGACACGATCTTGCGTCGCACGGGCACGTGCATGATGTCCTCGGCCTCGCGCGTCGTGAACCCCGTGTTGGTGAAAGCCGACAGCGCCTGGAACCGGGCCTTGTCGGGAGCGAGCCCCGTCAGCTCCAGCGCGATCGCGCCGGCCCGGATGCACAGGACCGAAGCGACGATGATGACGATGAGCAGCAGTACGGCGCCCATGACCCGATCTCACCTCCCCAGCATGCGGCGACGGTTTGAGCAGCGCCGGTCCTGGATGGAGACGCTGCCATCCGATTCTACAACGCCTGCGCTGTCATCACGGAGGAGGCACGAAGAGACTGACCACCGTGCCGCCTCCCTCCTTTTTCATCGCATGGAACGGCAGCAGGGCGTTCTTCATGACCTCCCCCGGGTTGCCTCGATGCGCCCGTCGAGTACTTCGTGGCGTCAGCGCCCTTCTGCCTCGCGTCGTGGATGCCGACGGCCGGCCGCGCCGCGGGCCAGGGCAGCGATGGGTCCTCGCGCACGATGTCTCCGCGGACGGCCGGAGCCGTGGATCGCGGTGTTTACGGGCGAAGGGCCGGTCGGGTAAGGGAGAAGGTGTGACGGTTGTCCGGTCCGGCCGGACAGGTGTCAACCGCTGAAGCGCTTCGTCAAGGTGAGGCGGTTGCCGCGCTCGCTGTAGTCCACGTCGTCCATGAAGGTGCGGATCAGGAAAATGCCCCGGCCGCGGACGCGGGACATGTGGTCGGGCTCGGAAGGGATCGGGGAGGCTCGCGGGATCGAACCCGGGCCCCTCGTCCTCGATCACGTAACGGACACGGTCGGTCGACTCGCTCGACGAAACCCGTACGCGACGGCTCGCGTGCGGCTCCGCTGCGCTGCGCTCCCGGATCATCCCGTAGTACTCCTCGAGCCCGGCGTCCCGCACCTCGGAGCTGATCTCGAGGTTCCCGTGGATCATGGCATTGGAGATCGCCTCGATCAGCGCCATACCCACCTGCGTTCGCACCGTGGCCGTCGCGAAGCCGAGCCTCTCGAGGTTGTCCTCGAGAAACCCCACGAGGGGGGAGATGAGGGCCGGGTCGTTGACCAGCTCGAAGTGGCTGTCGCTGCGCCCGAGGTACCGGAGCACCTCGTAGCGGGACTGCCGCGCCTCGATCAGGTCGAGCACCTGCTCGACGAGCTCGGCAAGGTGGTGTTTGAGATCCCGTTTCGGGACGTAGCTGGCCGCGCCGGCCTGCAGGGCGTCCACGGCAAGTCGCTCGCTCCCGTGGGATGTCATCAGGAGCACGGGCAGAAGCGGTTGATCGTCTCTGAGTCTCCGGACCAGATCCAGACCGTCCATGCCGGGCATGCGCAGGTCGGTGAGGATCAGGTCGGGAGCGTGGGCGCCGATCGCTTCGAGCGCCTCGTTGCCGTCCCTGGCATAGGTGATCTCGAGATCCTCGATCGTCCGAAGACAGCGGGTGACCAGCTCTCTGTCGACCGCGTCGTCGTCAACGACGAGGAGGGTCCGCATCGTCATCCTGTTCTCCGCCCGTCGCGGGCCAGGTGAAAACGAATGTTGCGCCGCGCGCCGGCCCGGGCTGCATCCTGATCCGCCCGCCGCGGCTTTCGATGATGCGCTTGACCAGCGCGAGCCCCATACCGTTTCCCTCGACCTCGTCGCGGGACTTGAGCTTCTGGAACATCATGAACGCCTTCTGCCGGAATTCGGCTGGCACCCCTGGACCGTCATCAGCGACGGAGAACTCCCAGAACCGGCCTTTGCGCCGGGCGCGGACCTCGACACGTCCGTCCTGCCGGTCGTGATGCTTGATGGCGTTGCTGATGAGATTCCGGAACACCTGCTCGACCGGGGCCCTCGGGCTCCGAATGGTCGGCATGTCCGGCCCTGCCTCGATGCGGAAGCCCGGAGGGGGAGCGAGCAGCTCCGCCAGGTCGTTCACGAGCGCACGGGTGTCCACCGGCACCGCTTCGCCCTCCTCCCGACCGACACGCGAGTAGGCCAGCAGATCCTCCGTGAGCGCCTCCATCCGCCGGACCCGCCCGCGGAGCTGCTCGAGGTAGCCGCTGATCTTCGCATCGACCGAGGGGCCGAGCTCCTCCTCGATCCACTCGGCGAGATTCTCGATGTTCCTCAGCGGAGCGCGCAGGTCGTGGGAGGCGACGTAGGCGAACTGCTCGAGCTCCGCGTTGGAGCGTGCCAGCTCCGCGGCCTGCCTGGCCATCGTCTCGCGGTCCTGCATCGTCTGGGTGATGTCCCGGGCCACGGCGTAGACCTTGCCACGACCCGTCAGCGGTGCCGCACGCCAGGCGAGCCACAGGTACCGGCCGTCGGCGGTCATGTAGCGGTTCTGGAAATCGACGACGGGAAGCCCCCTCGTGAGCTTCTCGATCTCGCGGATCGTCTTGCGGCGGTCGTCCGCGTGCACGAAATCGAGGAACGATCGGCTCAGCAGCTCCTCGCGGCTGTATCCCAGCGTGCTCGTGAACGCGGGGTTCACCTGCTTGAAGTAGCCGTCGAGGCCGGCGATGCAGAGAAGGTCGAGCGACAGCTCGAAGTGACGGCTGAGCTCCTCCTCGGCCTGCTTGCGGCGGCTCACGTTGCGGAAGATGGCGCAGGTGGCCACGACGTTGCCGTCCTCGAAACGGGAGCTCGCGCTGCCCTCCACGGGGATCCGCTCGCCCGATCTGGAGAGGAAGTCGGCGGAGATATCCACCGCCGCCTCGCCCTCCCGCAGCTTCTCGATCAGGAGCCGGCAGTGAGGATGGCTGTCCGGGTGGATGACATCGAAGAGACGCAGCCCCTCGATCTCCTCGGCGCGGTAGCCGAGGGTCCGCCGCCAGGCGGCGTTGACGTATAGAAAGCGGCCGTCGGGCGCGACGCTCTGGATCAGGTCGAAAGCGTTGTCACACAGATCGTGAAACAGCTCCTCGCTCGCCATAGTCTCCACGGTTCGTCCTGTCGTGCGGGCAGGCCGCGCCCGGTTCGGACCACGGCCCATAGCATACGCCGAGTGCGCGGGCCGGGCCAACCCGTAATAGCCTCCTGACACGTATTCCGGGGGCGGTCAGGATATCAGAAAGCGAGCGGTTCGAAGGAATATCCTCGGCCGGACCGGTGCGTGTCCGTGCTAGAATCACCGCGAATCCGACATTCCGGGGGGACTCATGAGCAGCCAGTCCGGTGGGGACGATGCCCGCGTCCTGCTGCGCCCGCCGCAGGGCTTCGTCGGTGACGCCGGCGACCCCGTCCGCATCGACGCGGACGGCATCGCGCGCGTAGGACGGGAGACGGCCGCTGCCCTTCTGCGGCGCAACGAGGGTTGGCGCGTGGTCCGCGAGCCTATTCCGGCCGGGGAGCTGGCGCGTCTGCGCGAGAGGGTGGTCTTTCTCGAAAGACGGGCGCACGAGCTGGGCGAGGAGCTGCGAACGGCGGGAGAGGACGAAGGCCGACGGCTGGTCGGATCGTGAGAGCCTGCGCGCCGATCTGGTCGAAGGGCAGGTGTCCGCCGGGGAGATCCTCGAGGCGAGCGCCAGGATCGAGAGCGCGCGCCTGCGGCGGCAGGAGATCGGGGCGGCCATCGACACGCTCAAGCGGGAGCACGAGCAGCTCAGCCTGCGTCTCGCCGCCGAGGAGCGGCTCCGGCGCGACCTCGACGACAATCGCTAGAAGATCTGCTTGCCGAGCGCGCTCAGGATCAGCTCCGCGCCGAACTCCGCCGTGTGGTTGCGGTCGTCGAAGATCGGATTGACCTCCACGAGATCCAGCGCCGCCAGACGCCCGGAGTCGTGGATCAGCTCCATGCACAGGTGGGCCTCGCGGTAGCTCAGCCCGCCCTTCTTGGGTGTGCCCACCCCGGGAGCCACGGACGGGTCGCAGGCGTCGATATCGAAGCTGACGTGCACGCCGGTGGTGCCCCGCGAGACCGTCTCGAGCGCCTCCTCCGTGATCGCCGCGGCGCCCCGCCGATCGATCTCCTTCATGGTGTAAACCCGCACGCCGCTCGCCTGGATCAGTCTCTTCTCGCGTTCATCCAGGT
This sequence comes from uncultured Acidobacteriota bacterium, assembly GCA_963806495.1. GTDB lineage: Bacteria > Acidobacteriota > Polarisedimenticolia > JACPZX01 > DASXTC01 > CAWDYA01. Next base: position 431,696 of record CAWDYA010000002.1, read on the forward strand.
CCCGCACCCCGATGAGGGCGCAGTGATCCGGGGCTACCTTGCCGGAAAACCCGCCGATCGACGCCAGACCGGGGTCCCCGAGACCGAGGACGTGCGACAGGGGCATGCCGTGCACGTTTCCGGAGTCGGTGGATCCGGGAGTGTTCATGTCACCGTGGGCGTCGAACCAGAGCAGCCCGATGCTCCCGCCGAGCTCGCGCTGGTGGCGGGCCGAGGCCGCGATCGATCCCATGGCGAGGGAGTGGTCTCCACCGAGGACCACGGGCGTCCGGCCGTCACGCAGGACAGCCATCGAGCGCTCGCACAGGTCCTCGCAGACGCGCCTGATCGCCGCGGCGAACTTCATGCTGCGATCACCCGGATCGCACTCCTCGGGAAGGGGAACGTGGACGTCCCCACGGTCCTCGACCTCGAGCCCGAGCTCCGCGATACGTGATGCGAGACCCGTGACGCGCAGGGCGCTCGGGCCCATGTCGACGCCGCGACGATTCGCGCCGAGGTCGATTCGGGACGCCAACGAGAGAAACTCGATTCATGGGGATCCTCAGGAGGCATTCAGCCGCCGGAAGGTTACACCACGGGGGGTGCCGGGGTGAATCGTGTAGACTGTGCCGGTCCCCGGCCGACTCCCGTCCGGGCCTCGAGTGGAGGTGAACCCGTGAGCTTGCGTCACCGCGCGCCGATCGCTTTTCTGCTCCTCTGTGTGGCAGTCACCGCCGTCGAGGCCCGCGTCTCGGACCTGGGGCACATCGATTTCCCGAACTCGGGTTCGCCGAAGGCGCAGGAGGCATTCATCCGCGGCGTGCTGCTCCTCCACAGCTTCGAGTACGAGGACGCCCGCGAAGCGTTCGTCGAGGCGGAGACGATCGACCCTTCCTTCGCGATGGCCTACTGGGGTGACGCCATGACCTACAACCACCCCCTCTGGAGGCAGCGCGACCGTGCGGCGGCTCTCGAAGCGCTCGGCCGGCTCGCTCCGACTTCCGCGGCGCGCGCGGCGAGGACCCCTACCGAGAGGGAGCGAGGTTACATGCATGCCGTCGAGGTGCTCTACCGGGACGATGACAAGACCGCCTGCGATCGGGACTACGAGCAGGAGATGGCGCGGTTGGCGGTGCGATTCCCGGAGGATGACGAGGCGGCCGCCTTCCACGCGTTGTCGATTCTGGGGACCGCGAACGGGGTGAGGGACTTCCGGGTCTACATGCGGGCCGCGGCGGCGGCGGAGGAAGTGTTCGCGCGCAACCCGAAGCACCCGGGTGCGGCGCATTATCTGATCCACTCGTACGACGATCCGATCCATGCGCCGCTCGGGCTGAGAGCGGCGCGAGTCTACGCTCAGATCGCGCCGGCCGCCTCGCACGCGCAGCACATGATCTCCCACATCTACATGGCGCTCGGCGACTGGGACGAAACGGTGACGGCCAACGAGAAGTCGTTCGCGGTGTCCGAGCAGCGCGCGCGGCGCAAGGGCCTGCCGGCTCACGAGCGGAACCACCATGCCCTGGACTGGCTCGCCTATGCCTATCTGCAGCAGGGCCGGCTGCGCGACGCCCGGGCGCGTCTCGAGGTGATGGATCTCGATGCCCGCGAGGCTCCCACATCGGACAGCCTCTGGTACGCCTCGCGAATGCGCGCGGACTGGATCGTGCATGCGCCCGCAGGGGCCGCCATCCCCGCCGCACCCGACCTGTCCGGGGCCGGTGTGTCGGCGACGTCGGCCGACGACTACGCGAGCGGACTCGCGGCGGTGCGCGCGGGCCGGGCGGACGAGGCGCGGTCAATCCTGCGGGCGATGGCGAAACGCCGCGAGGAGGCGACCGCGGGGACGAAGGAGGACACCGAGCGGGATCTGACGGAGGCGTTGATCATGGAGAAGGAGCTCGACGCGCTGATCAGGGACGCTTCGGGTCAGCGTGACGGGGCGCTCGAACTTCTCGCCGAGGCGGCGCGGCTCGAGGACGCCCTGCCGTTCGACTTCGGTCCACCGGGGGTGGTCAAGCCGTCGCACGAGCAGTTCGGCGAGACGCTGCTCGCAGCCGGGCGGGCCGGCGACGCGCGGAAGGAGTTCGCCGCGGCGCTCGACCGCGCTCCGCGGCGGACGCTCTCGCTGCTGGGGCTGGCACGCGCTTGTGCCGAGGCCGGCGATGCGGATGCCGCGGCACGGACGTACGGCGAGCTCGAGGGGATCCTGAAGGTCGCGGACGTCGATCTGCCCTGGCTGGAGGAAGTCCGGAAGGGTGCATCGCGTTGACGCTTCCGGGCGAAGGGGGGTATAGTGCGGCGCCCGCGGGTGAGTGAGCACGCGATGGAACCCAGAGGAGGCTGTCGCCTATGAGTTTCCAGCCGTTCGTCCCCGAGAAGACCGGTCTCAGGGAGTTCACGGTCCGGGCCGTGGTCCTCGGGGTGGCGCAGGCCGCCGTGCTCGGCGCCGCCAACGCCTATCTCGGGCTGAAGGCCGGCCAGACCATCGCCGCCACCTTCCCGGCCGCCGTCGTCTCGATGCTGGTGCTGAGGGCCTTCAACGGCTCGATCCTCGAGGAGAACGTCTCGCGAACCGCCGCCTCGGTGGGCGAGGCGCTCGTGGCCGGCGCGATCTTCACGCTGCCGGCGTTCGTCATCGCGGGGCTGTGGAAGGAATTCAACTACTGGGAGAGCAGCCTGCTGATGCTGGTGGGCGGCATCCTGGGGATCCTCTTCGTGACGTTCCTGCGCCGCACGCTGTGCGAGGATCCGTCGCTGCCGTTCCCCGAGGCGGTGGCGGCCGCCGAGATACACAAGGCGGGGCAGAAGGGCGCCACGGGAGCGAAGTATCTGTTCGGCGCGATGGGGCTCGCCGGGGTGGTCGAGCTGCTGAAGAATCCATCGGGCTTCGGCCTGGTGACCGACTCGGTCAGCCGCTTCGTCACCTTCAGCCATTCCAAGATCACGTTCCTGCGCGAGGGGATGCCGTTCGGCAAGCCGGCGACCTATACGGGGGGGATGAAGATCGAATCCCCCTATGCCTCGCCGGCCTTCATGAGCGTCGGCTACATCATCGGACCGAAACTCGCCGCTCTCAACTTCTCGGGCGGCGTCCTCGCCTGGCTCATTTTCGTTCCGCTCATCATGTTTCTCAGCGGCGACGGCAGCCAGCTCATGGACCTGGCGAAGGATCCCTCCCTTGCCGATGCCACGCGGCTCGAGCAGCTCGAGACGGTGGCGAACCAGGCATGGTTCAGCATCGTAAGGCCGATTGCGGTCGGGGCGATGCTGATCTCGGCGGTCTGGACGCTCTTCGGAATGCGCGGGCCCTTGCTGGAAGGGATGGGACGCGCCTTCGCCGACATGAAGAAGGCCCGGGGGATGGGCGTCTCCACGGCCCGCCTCGAGCGGGACATCAGGATGAAGTACGTGATCATCGGCATCGTATTGCTGATCATCCCGATGACGGCGCTCTTCACCTGGTTCACGCACAGTGTGGCGGCGGCGTTCGTCGCCGCGGTCGCCATGACCATCGCCGGCTTCGTCTTCTCGGCCGTGGCCGGATACCTCGTCGGCGTCATCGGTTCCTCATCGAGCCCGGTCTCCGGGCTCGCCCTGTCCAGCCTCGTGGTGGCGGCACTGCTTCTGGTGACGATCGGTGTCACGGGGGCCGGAGGCGTGATGTCGGTGCTCGCCGTGGCCGCGGTGGTGTGCTGCGCTACCTCGATCGGCGGCGACATCATCCAGGATCTCAAAGTGGGGCACATCCTGGGCGGCACCCCGTACGCGATGGAGGTGGCCGAGATCATCGCGGTGGTGATCACCTCGTTCGTTCTGGTGGCCCCGATCGCGCTCCTGCACGCGCAGGACATCCAGATGGGGGGGCCCGGAATCGGCGGGGCCAAGCTGCCCGCCCCGCAGGCGAGCCTCATGGCGATGCTGGCGCAGGGGATCGTGGGGGGCGACATGGCCTGGTCTCTCGTGCTGATGGGGGTGGCGATGGCGATCGGGCTGATCATGCTCGGCTGCGAGTCGCCGATGCTGGTGGCGGTGGGGATGTACCTCGACTTCGCGACCGTGGCGGCGATCTTCGTCGGAGGCGTCATCCGCTGGCTCGTGGATCTGGCGATGAGCCGTCGGGGAATGGATGCCTCCGAGAGGGAGTTCCGCGGAAACGTCGGGACGCTTCTCGCGTCGGGGATGATCGTGGGCGAAGCGCTGGTCGCCATCATCCTCGCCATACTCTTCTTCGTAAAGGTCCGGCTGCCACATTTCGCAGGCAGCGGGTGGGGCGGTATCCCGGTCTTCGCCGCGGTCATCTTCATCCTGATCTACCTGCCGCTGCGCGCCCCGCGCGCCCAGCGGAGCTGACGGCGCGGTTGTCGCGAGCCCGCCGCGCCGCCATAATCGACCTGATGCGCCGCCCCGACACGATGCGTCCAGGACGAGGCCCGGACGGCCTGCGGTCGTTCCTGCCCGCCGTTTTGCTGACGGCCGCGGCCCTCCTGTCGTGGCCCGGAAGCGACGCCGTCCTGGCGCAGCGCCGCGGCCGGGTCCGGCTGGTGCCGCCCTCGGTGGAATGCCCCGAGCCGGGCCGGTCGATTCCCGCGGGCGCGACCCGCGCGCTCGATGCGTACCTGGGACCCGAGGCGCGGCCCCTCTGTCTCGGGGATCTCAACGGCAACGGCCGCGACGAGATCCTGGCCGCCCGGGTCGAGCGCTCCTTCGGGAAGGGGATGGGGTTCTACTGGGTCACGCGGGACGCGGGCCTCTTCGAGGCGGGATCCGATCGGACGGCGATCTGGAAGCCGGTGCTCCGGATCACCGATCGGCTGGAGAACACCACGACCCCGATCGGCTGGCGGCGCCCCGTCGAGGGAGCCGGAATCGGGCTGCGTTACACGATGACCGACTCGGGGCGCATCTGCCTGCAATTGCGCCGGCTCGACGCGAACCGCCAGCGGCTCGAGCGGCCGCTGCTCCTCGTCAGGTGGGACCCGGCGATCGAAAGATACGTGACCGGATCGTGCGCCGACGGGACTCGGGGCGATCTCGTGAAGGACCGTTGAACACGATCCTCACTTCGCGTGAGGCCCAACCGACAGGATCTTCTCCAGCGTCGCCTTGTCGTCGGGGAGCAGTCCCACGGCCGGCAGGCGGGGCACCAGAAGGTACCAGCCCGGGTGGAGCCGGAAGGCCTTCGCGAACAGCGGCAACGAGTCGTCGAGACGTCCCTTCTGGGCAAGCGTCGCGGCGTGCCAGAAGAGAAACTCGTCCATCTCGGGGAACATCGCCTCCGCCTGCCCGTACTCCTTCACCGCTCCGTCGATATCGTCGTGCTCCACGGCCAGATCGCCCGCGTTCATGTGCTCGTACGCGCGCCAGAGATCCACGAGCCTCGCCAGCTCCTCGACGGGCCGGGGCTGATCCTCCACCCGCAGGTCCATCACGCGATCCGTCCACGGTTTCCCGCTCTTTTCCCCCTTGACGATCAGGATGGCGGCCGACTGCCGCCCCCGGATGTCACCGCCCGCCTCCTGGGCGGCCCTGAGGCTGGCGATCATGCGGGCCGCGAGATCTCCGTGGGCCGCCTCGAACGCCTTCGCCATGGCCGGGACCACGCCGGCGTCGAGCATGAGGTTCGCCTCCACCGAGTAGTTGTCGCCTGTGTGATGGCTCGCCGCAGGGATGCAGCGCGAGCCCGTGTGCGCGGCCACGCGCCCCTTCGCGTCGATCATCGCCACCTGGCGGACCTCGCGCCCGTCATCCCGGGCCAGCAGTCGCTTCAGCGCATCGGGCGCCGGCACGCCCTGCGCCATCAGGGCCAGGCCTTCGGGGCCGTACTCCACCCGTACGAACGACTGGGTGGCCACGGCCCCGACGCCCGCCTCCGCCCACGGGACCGCGGTGCCCACCGAGAACCAGTGGGACTGGACGGCGACGCCCATCTGTCCGGTCACCGGGTCTCGCGCGACGACCGAGAAGGTATGGGCGGGGCGCAGCGGGGTGTCGCTCGCCGGGGCGGCGTAGACGGCGGGCTCGAACAGCGGCAGCAGGCATCCGGCGAGCAGTGCAAGCAACGGGATTCGCATGGGTGTTCACCTTTCGTGGGCTGGGGTGGGGTGTTGTATCCTCACTGATTCTTCAGGCTACCGGACCCCTCCGAAGGAAGTCAACGTGAAGCATGCGCCCGGCCGCAACGACCTCGAGCTGTTCCTGGTGGTCCTCTTCTGGGCGTTCAACGTGACGGTCGTCAAGCTGGCCCTGCGCGAGATGGAGCCGCTTGCGTTCAATATCATCCGGTTCGTGTGCGCCTCCACGGTCCTGCTGGTCGCGACCCGTGTGACCGAGGGATCGCTCGGGGTGCGGCGCGGCGACGTACGGCGGATCCTGCTGCTCGGTGTCGTGGGGCACACTCTGTATCAGATCTGCTTCGTCCACGGGCTGGCCCGGACCACCGCCTCGAGCACCGCGCTGATCTTCGGGAGCACGCCGGTCATCGTGGCGATTCTCTCGCGTCTGGCGGGCCACGAGAGGATCGGGCTATCGGGTGCCCTGGGCGCGGCGGCGGCCTTCTACGGAGTGTCGCTGATCGTGGGCGGCACGGCTTCGCCCGGATCGGGAGCCGGCCGGTGGGGCGGGGAGGTCATGGGGGATCTCCTGATCCTGGGGGCGGCGCTCTGCTGGTCGACCTACACTGTGCTGTCGCGCGATCTGCTGACCCGATACTCGCCGCTCCGGATCACGACCCTGACTCTCGCGTTCGGCACGGTGCTGCTGGTCCCGGCGTCGGTGCCCGACCTGGCGCGGCAGGACTGGCAGACCGTCTCGGCGATGACCTGGCTGGGGCTGGCGTATTCGTTCGTGTTCGCGCTCGTCATCTCGTACGTGCTCTGGTACCGGTCCGTGCGCAAGGTGGGCAACCTGAGGACGGCGATCTACTCGAATCTCGTCCCGGTGTTCGGGACGTTGTTCGGGGTCGTGTTGCTGGGAGACAGGATCACGACGGGGCTGTGGCTCGGCGCCGCGCTCATCCTGTCGGGCATCGTACTGACCCGGATCGGCACGGGGTCGGCGGTCGCGCCGCCGCGCCCCTCCGATGTATCATGAGCCGATGGAAGCGATCGACCCGATGGCCCTGCTCGCACAGGTAGCGATGGGGATCACCCTGGCCGCCTGCGCCGGTCTGCGGGCCTTTCTTCCGCCGCTCGCCCTCGGCGTCGCCTCACGCGGCGGCCTGATCGAGCTTCCCCGGGAGTTCTCCTGGCTCGGCTCCACCCCCGCGCTGACCGTGCTGACCATCGCCGTCCTCGTCGAGCTGCTCGGTGACAAGGTCCCGGTGGTGGATCATTTCCTCGACGCGGCGGGGACGGTGCTGCGTCCGGCGGCGGGCGCCCTCTCGGGGGCGGTGCCGCTCGTGGCGCTGGTGACCGGTGCGTCGAGCGGGCGGCCCGACGTCGCGGGCGCCTGGATCGCCGGGATTGCAGGCGCGGTGATGGGCGGAATCGTGAGCACCGGAGTCCATCTGGCCAAGAGCCACGTCAGGCTGGGCTCGAGCCTGCTGACCGCCGGGATCGCCAACCCGGTGATCTCGCTGGCGGAGGATGCCGCCGGTATCATGGGCGTGGTGCTGGCGCTGCTCCTGCCGCTGGCCGCGCTCGCGCTTCTGGTAACGGCTGCCGTGTGGATGGCGCTGGCGCTGCGGCGCCGGCGCCGTATGGCTCCCCGCAGAGCGTGACATGGCGCCGGGAGGAACTCCTGCCGGCGCTTCGGGAGGGTGGAATGGATCTGGGAATCGAAGGCAGGGTAGCGCTCGTCGCCGCGTCGAGCAGCGGCATCGGGCGCGCCATTGCGGCCGGCCTGGCCGCCGAGGGAGCGCGGGTCGCCCTCTGCGCGCGGCATCGCGAGCCGCTCGTGGAGGCGGCCGAAGCGATCGCCCGGGATTCGGGGGTCGAGACACTCCCGGTGACGTGCGACGTGACGGTGCCGGAGCAGATCGCCGCGCTGGCCGCTGCGGTACGCGAGCGGTTCGGCGGCATCGACATCCTGGTGAACAACGCCGGTGGACCCCGGCCGGGCCGCTTCGAGGAGCTGGATCCGGCCTCCTGGCAGGCGGCATTCGATCTCAACCTGAGGAGCGCGGTGCTCCTATGCCGGGAAGTGGTGCCCGGGATGCGTCGGCGCCGCTGGGGGCGGATCGTCAATCTGGCCTCGGTGTCCGTCAAGCAGCCGATCGAGGGGCTGATGCTCTCCAACAGCCTGAGGGCGGGCGTGGCCGGCTTCGCCAAGACCCTGGCGACGGAATGCGCCGCGGACAACGTGCTGGTGAATACGGTCTGCCCCGGCTACACTCTGACGGACCGGCTCGCCGAACTGGCCGAGGTCCGGGCGCGGGAAGGCATGACCACGAAGGAGGAAGTCATTGCCGTGATGGAAGGAAACGCGCCGGCGGGCCGGATCGGCCGGCCCGAGGAGATAGCCGCGATGGTGACATTTCTCTGCTCCGAGAGGGCCTCCTACGTGACGGGAACCGTGATCCAGGTCGACGGCGGGCTGAGCCGGGGCCTCCTGTAGATGCCGCACGCACTCGCACCGGTCGCACGGTTCGTCGGGCATCTGTGCAGGCTCGGCCTCGCCTTCATCTTCCTCTCGGCAGGGGGGCTCAAGGCGCTCGATCCGAACGGATTCGCCCACGAGGTCGCCCAGTACGGCCTGCTCCAGGGAGGCCTTGCCACGGCCTTCGCCTACGTGATGATCCCCGTCGAGGTGGCCCTCGGCGTGGCCCTTTTGCTAAACTTCCGCACCGTGCGCAGCCTCTCGGCGGCGATCGTTCTGCTGCTGATGTTTGTCGGCGCCATCGGCTTTGCCATCGTTACGGACAGGCCGGTCGAGGACTGCGGGTGTTTCGGCCGGTACACGCCGCGGACGCTCCAGCAGTCGCTGGTGGAGGACCTCGGTTTCCTCGCCGCGGGGTTGTTCGGGCTGAGCGTCCTTCGCGGCGCTCGCACGGAGAGAGAGGTGCCGCGCACGGGCAGGTGGAAGGGGCCCGTCGTTGCGGCGGTGGCGCTCCTGTCCGGCGTGTTCACTGTCGCCTCACCGCGGTTGCCGCTCGACGACGTCGCCACGATCCTGAGGCCCGGGGTATCCTGGGACGGGCTGGGGATCGCACTGGCGGAGGCGGACCTGGGCGAGGGGCGCTGGCTCGTCGCCCTGCTGGCGCTGGACCAGGCCCCGAGTGCGGCGGCCGTGGAGGAGCTCAACGCGATGGCGGGTGATGCTCCCTATCGGATCGTCGGGCTTTACGCGGAGGACGATGCGGTGTACAACGAATTCTTCTGGACGAAGGGGCCGGCCTTTCCTCTTTATCACATCGCCCCGTCGGACATGAAGCAGCTGCAACGCAGATTGCCGCGTTTCGCCGCGGTGAGCGGGGGCGAGGTCAGGGAGACCTGGACCGGCGTCCCGACGGAGGAGCAGGTTGAGCGGGCACTTCGCTGATATGAAACGTGCGATCACGGCGGGCGTGGCCGTGCTCCTGCTGGGGGCGGGCGCCACGCCGTTCGCGCAGGAAAGCGCTTCCGGTGCGCGGGTCTGGACGGAACGCTGGGACTACCAGGTGGAGATCGACGGCCAGGTCTCTTCCGAAGCGCGTCTGTTCACCACGCAGGGGCGTCCCTCGATGCTGCTGGTCGCACCGGAGCTCGACAATCCTCTCGTGCTGCAGATCGACGGCCGGGAGGTGATGATGGTCGACCGGCCGGCGGTGTCTCAAGGGCCGGGCCCGGAGGAGGTCTCCCTCGATGACGCCGCGATCCACGGACCGCCCGAGCCGTATGCGGTCAACGACGACGTGGTGGTGCTCTATCACCAGGGACACCGTGTCGCGATCGGCCGCAAGGCGCCGATCATCGGGGACACCACGCTGCCGGAGATCCTCGAGCACACACCGGTCTACAAGCTGGGGATGGCTGCGTACACGCCTTCGGACGAGGATGTCGCCTTCCTCCACGGGTTTCCGCTTGCGGTGCGCATCCAGGTGTTCTTCGGGACCTGGTGCCCTGCCTGCAAGCAGACCGTGCCCCGCTTCCTGAAGAGCATGGAACTGGCGGACAACCCGGGTATCCAGATGACCTTCACGGGGGTGCCGACGCCTCCCTTCGCCGACTACCCTCCGGCCAAGCAGAACGGGATCCACGGCGTACCCACCTTCATCGTGTACGCGGGCGACAAGGAAGTGGGGCGTGTCAGCACGATCCCGGGAAACAGCAGCGTGGAGCACGAACTGGTCAAGATTCTCACCGACTACCAGCACAAGAGAGGCTGAATGAAGAAAGCGGTGTTCCTGACGGCGGTCCTTTTCATCTCCTCCTTCGGGATGGCGATCCCGGCGGGGACCGGGCCGAAGGAGGCCTCCTGGGTGCCACGGTACGACTGGTCGCTGGAGGTGGACGGCAAGCCGTCCGATGAGGCGCACTTCTTCGTGGAGGTCGAGGGAAGGCGGATCCTCGTGCAGAGCCCCGATCTGGGCAAGGCGGCGATCCTCAACCCCACCGGCCAGAAGGTCACCGAACTGGATCGCTCGAATATCGTGATCGGCGACGACGGGGACACCGCGAAGCTGAGCGCCACGGCCGAGAAGAAGGAGCCGACCGGGACCTACACCGTGGACGGTGGAAGGGTCCTGTTCTATCTCGGCGACAACAGGCTGAAAATCTCACCCAAACAGCCGCTCGAGGGGGCGGCCACACCTGACGAGATCCTGCGCCACTCCCCGCTGTACAGAAAGGGGATGGCCGAGTACACACCCGAAGCTGCCGAGGTCTCCTTCATCCGTTCCGTCCGGCAGCCGATCCTGATCGAGGTGTTCTTCGGGACCTGGTGCCCGCACTGCAAGGTGCTCGTCCCGAAGTTCATGAAGACGATGGAGGAGGCGGATAACCCGCTCATCCGGATCGACTACACCGGTGTGCCGAGGAATTTCGGCACCTACACGCCGGCGATGGCTCGGAAGGTGACCGGGATTCCCACCTTCATCTTCTATCTCAACGGCACCGAGTTCGGGCGCATCCCGGGCGAGCCCACCAAAGGCACGATCGAGCAAGCGGTGGCCGATATCCTGCGGGGGGCGCCGTCCAGATAGGTCCGGTCGAAGTCCAGAACGTCCTTATCCTGCGGCGGAGGATGGCGTCCTAGCCCGCCGCCAGGGTGCGAACGGTAACCGGGGGGGCTGAATGAAGACCACGGACACACCGCCTTCGGGCGCGAAAGGGCCAGCCGAACACAAGCCGTATGTCGACGACCACACGATCATCCCCGAATTCACCCTCAAGGCGGTCATCCTCGGCTGTGTCTTCGGGATCATCTTCGGCGCGGCCACCGTCTATCTCGCGCTGAGGGCGGGGCTGACCGTCTCGGCGTCGATCCCGATCGCCGTGCTGGCGATCGCGGTATTCAAGAAGATCGGCCGGTCGACGATCCTCGAGAACAACATCGTCCAGACGATCGGGTCGGCCGGCGAGTCGGTGGCGGCGGGCGTCGTGTTCACGGTGCCGGCCTTCCTCTTCCTGGTCGGCGGAGACGAGTTCTTCCAGTACGCCCCGATCTTCGCGCTCTCGTTCATCGGCGGCGTGCTCGGCGTGCTGTTCATGATTCCGCTGAGGCGCTCGCTGATCGTGAAGGAGCACGGCAATCTGCCCTACCCGGAAGGAACCGCCTGTGCCGAGGTGCTGGTGGCCGGAGAGAAGGGCGGCAGCCTGGCAAAGATGGTTTTCGGCGGGTTCTGGGTGGCCCTCGGGTACAAGCTGTTCAACAACGTGCTCGGGTTGTGGAAGGAAGTGCCGACCCTGGCCACAGGTCCGGGCAACAAGGCGTTCCCGAACGCGACCCTGTCGTCCGAGATCACGCCCGAGTATCTCGGCGTGGGTTACATCATCGGCCCGCGGATCGCCGGGATCATGGTCTCGGGCAGCGTCCTGTCCTGGCTCGTGATGATCCCGCTGCTGTCGCTGTTTCTCACCGAGCAGAAGATCACGCAGGACCTGCTGGGCCTCGGCTTCTCGCAGGCATGGATCGACGGTCACACACAGGCCGAGTGGATCTATCGCGCGTACGTCAGGCTGATCGGCGCCGGAGCGGTCGCGGCGGCCGGGGTGATCACGCTGGCCAAGTCGACACCGACGATTATCGCCTCCTTCAAGGACAGCCTGAAGGACCTGCGCGAGTCGCGCTCCAACTCCGGCGGCACGGCACGCCGCACGGAGCGCGACATCCCGATCACCTACGTGGTGGCCGGGTCGCTCGTGCTGGCTGTGATCATCGCGGCGTTGCCGCTGTTCCCCGGCACCCTCCTGGGCCGGGCGGTCATGAGCCTCCTGATCGTGGTGTTCGGGTTCTTCTTCGTGACGGTGTCGTCGCGGATCGTGGGGCTGATCGGGTCGTCCTCCAACCCGATCTCCGGGATGACGATCGCCACACTGATGGCCACCTGCCTCATCTTCCTCGCGATCGGCTGGTCCGGTCAGGCGTACCAGACCGTCGCGCTCTCGGTTGGAGCCATGGTCTGCATCGCGGCGGCCAACGCGGGGGCGACCTCGCAGGACCTCAAGACGGGGTTCCTCGTCGGTGCGACTCCGTACCGCCAGCAGGTGGGTCTGATCATCGGCGTGCTGGCCTCGGTGGTGGCGATCGGCTTCACGCTCTCGCTCCTCCACCACTCGGCCTACGGCCCGATCGGTTCCGACAAGCTCCCGGCGCCTCAGGGCACCCTGATGGCCACGCTCATCAAGGGAATGCTGGCGCAGAACCTGCCCTGGGGATACATCTTCGTCGGTATGGCGCTGTCGGTGGTGATCGAGCTGTGCGGTGTCGGGTCGCTCGCCTGGGCCGTCGGCGCGTATCTGCCGATCTCAACCACCTTCCCGATCTTCGTGGGCGGCATGATGAAGCTGACCGCGGACAAGATCAAAGGCAAGCAGGAGACATCGGAGCTGTCGAGCGGGATGCTCTACGCCACGGGTCTCGTGGCGGGGGGATCGATCGCGGGCATCGCCATCGCCATGCTCTCGAGCGCGGAGTTCACCACCCCCACCGGCGCGCCGACTTTCCTGGGCCGTCTCCTGGGAGTCGGGCCGCCGGCGTTCGAGAACCTGGGGCAGTGGCTGAACCTCAACAGGCACTGGCACTTCCTCGATGGGATGGGGTCCTGGGGCGACCTGCTGGCCGCGGCGGCGTTCGGTCTCCTCTGCTTCATCCTGGTCCGGGCGTCGCGCAGGGACATCCAGATGGAGGGGTAGCTCTCCATCTCGGCGAGGCGAGGTGTCGGCCAGACGCGTTCTGCTGTACCTGATCCTGCTCGGACTGCTGGCCCGGGTCGTCTACCTGGGGCAGGTCGCGGCCCTGCCGTTCTTCAACGATCCGGTGGGCGACTCCGCCCGGTACCTGGAGCGGGCGGAGGGGATCCTGGCCGGGCATCCGGTCGGGGACCGCGCTTTCTTCTACGGGGGGATCTTCTACCCCTGGCTTCTGGCGCTGGACCTGGCCGCGTTCGGGCGGAACTTCTATCCGGTGTGCCTGCTGCAGGCGCTGTCCGGCTGTCTGCTCGCCTGGGTCCTGCACGCGCTGGTCCTGCGGGGTGCCGCCCCCACCGGCGGTGGGGAGGTCCGCGCCGCCGCGCTCGTGGCGGCGGGGCTCGGCCTGTTCTACGGGCCGTTCGCGTTCCTCGAGGCGGACCTGCTCATGATCTGCTGGACGCTCCTGCTGGAGATGTCCGCGGCGCTGCTCCTCCTGAAGGCCGCCTCCCCCTCCACGCCCGGATCGCCATGGCGGTCCGCCGGACCGGCCGCCCTCGCCGGAGTTCTCGTCGGACTGGCCGCTTCGGAGCGGCCCAACCTCGTCGCGCTGCTCCCGGTGCTCGCGGTGTGGGCCGCTGCATCCCTGCCCGCGGGGAGACGTCTCCGGGGCGCGACATCGCTGCTGGCGGGTGGCGTCGCGGTGGTGCTCGGCGTTTCGGCGATGAACCATGCCGCCTCGGGCCGATGGGTGCCGCTGACTACCAGCGGCGGCATCAATTTCTACATCGGGAACAATCCGTCCGCCCGCGGCACCTTCGACGAGCCGTGGTCCGGTGCCGATCTGCGCTTCACGGCTCGTTACACCGATCTGGAGGAGTCGAGCCTGATCATGGCCCGGCGTCTGGCGGGCGAGGATCTCGATCCGATCGAGGCATCTTCGTTCTGGTGGCGACGCGGCCTTGAGTACCTGCGCGAGCATCCGCTCGATGCCGCCAGGCTGTGGGGGAGGAAGCTGCTCCTCTTCTGGAACGCGGTCGAGATCCCCAACCATCTCCACTTCAGTTTCATGCGCTCGACCGCGCCCGCCCTCCGGCTCCTGCCGGTGACTTTCATCCTGGTGGGGCCGTTCGGTCTCTACGGGTTCCTCTCGAGCCGTTCCCGGCGCCTGCTGTCGGGGAGGACCTGGGCCCTGCTGGCGGCGCTCGTCCTGGTGCCGATGATCACGGTTCTGCCCTTCTTCGTGGCCGACCGGTACCGGATCGTCGCCGTGCCACCCTTGATCGTCGCGGCGGCGTGCGGGATGACGTCGATCGCACGGGACCTCTACCAGAGGACACGGCTGCGGCTGCTCCTGCCGGGTCTCGGGATCCTCGCGGTGGCGTTCCTTGTGGCCGTCCTGCCGCTCACGTCGTTCGACGGCGCACGGGATCACTGGCTCCTGGCGCAGGCGTGGAAGAAGCAGGGGAACCTGCCCGAGGCGGTGACACAGTACGAGAGGGCGCTCGATGAGGACCCCGACGACGCGGCCATTCGCAACAATCTCGGGGTGGCTCTGGCGAGCCTCGATCGGTTCGCCGAGGCCGAAAGTGCGTACCTGCGCGCGATCCATGACGGTCCCGGGCTTGCCTACCCGCGCAAGAATCTGGGGCTCCTTCTGCTCGCTCAGGGGCGGCACGACGAGGCGTTCCGCTGGTTGCGGGAAGCGGAGGAACTGGAGCCTGACGATCCCGGAACGGAGAGGGGGCTTGCAGTCCTTTTCATGGCGCGCGGCGACAGGGAGGAGGCGGCCGCGCGGGCCCGGAAGGTGCTCGCGGTGGCGCCGGGCGATCGGACGGCTCAGAGAGTGATCGAGGCGGCCGGCGAAGACCCGCCCTTTTGAGGCCCGCAGAGAGGGGGTGCTTCTCCGCGGGCCTTCGGCTCAGAGAGCCTTACTGCTCTTCGATCCAGATCTTCACGGAGTGGTCGTCGTCCTGCATTTGAACGAGTGTCACGGGCAGATGTCCGCGCAGTTGATCCACCAACTCGGCGAAGTCGAAGCTGCCGCGCCTGGACTCGAACAGATAGTCCATGATCGCAAGAGGGA
Source organism: uncultured Acidobacteriota bacterium (assembly GCA_963806495.1). Taxonomy (GTDB): domain Bacteria; phylum Acidobacteriota; class Polarisedimenticolia; order JACPZX01; family DASXTC01; genus CAWDYA01. The sequence continues at coordinate 447,032 of CAWDYA010000002.1, forward strand.
GCTTCACCTGGACCTCGCCTTCCTTGCCGTCGATCTTGTCGACGTCGATCCGGAAGAAGTCGTTGTCCTTCCAGACCCTGATGTTCTCCTCGTCGGTCTCCACCGTGACGAAGTCGGAGCCGTTCATGCCACGCACTTCCCGCCACAGTTTGGGCAGATCGAGGTGATGCTCGTCCTGCAGGTTGGCCATGAACTCCCGCTTGTCTATCGAGTCGATGACGACCTCGATCAAGGACAGGGGGACGTTCAGCTTGACGTTCGCCCTGCTGCTGCTGGCGTCGTGGACCTCGACCTTCAGCCAGATGACGTCGCCGCCTGACGCGGGTCTCGCCATCGCGGCCGGGCCGGCCGCAGCGGCCATGGCGAAGCCGAGTGCCAGGAAGAAGGCGCTCTTGGCGGTGGGTCTCTGCAACCAGGATCTCATCATCGTCGTCTCCTCCGGGGTCGCCCGGCAGGTTGAGGTTTCCGGGGCGCCTGAGCCTTTGAACGATGAGGCCCACGAATGGTTCCATCGGGAGGGCACGGGGGGAAGGGGAGCGGATCAGACCAGGCGCTTGATGACCACCATGGTGACGTCGTCGTACTGCGGCTCGGTGCCCGAGAAGGCCTTCCGGCTCTCCCCGACGAGATTCTGGATGGCGGCGACCGATTCGGACCGGTTGGCGGTCAGTATCTCGATGAGCCGCTCCTCGCCGAACTCGTCCCCTTTCTCGTTCTGGGTCTCGGTGACCCCGTCGCTGAACGCCACCAGGATGTCCCCGGGCTGGAGGACGGTCTCACGCTGATCGTGCTTGGCGCCGGGGAAGACCCCCAGGATGAGCCCGCAGGGGGTGAGGCGCTCGACCTCCCCCGTGGAGGCCCGGACCAGCATCGGGGCGTTGTGCCCGGCGTTGACGTACTCGAGGCGGCCGGACGGACCGTCCACCTCGCCGTAGAAGAACGAGACGAAATTGTTGGAGTTGGCGCTCTGGAGGATGGTTGAGTTGAGCGAGCCGATGATCCCGCTCAGCGTGTAGGTCACTTCGAGATGCGCCCTGAAGGCCGCCCGGACCGTAGCCATGAGGAGCGCGGCGCCCATCCCCTTGCCGGAGACGTCCCCGATGGCGAACCCCATGCGCGTGGTTCCCTTGTTGATGAAATCGAAGTAGTCGCCACCCACCTCGCGGCACGGGTCGTTGAATCCTGTGACCTCGTACCCTTCGAATGTGGGCGTCCCGACCGGCAGCAGCTTCTTCTGGATCTCCGAAGCCTGCTGCATCTCCTTCTCCATCCGCTGTTTGGCCAGCGTCGCCTCGAACAGGCGCGCGTTCTCGATTTTCACCGCCGCGATGTTGGCCAGCAGGGTGAGCAGCTTGAGGTCCGCCGGGCTGAAGCTCGTGGCCGCGTTGACGGTGTCCGCGTAGATCAGCCCGATCACCTTCTGGTTGTTCCACAGCGGCACGCACATCGCGGAGTGGATCCCCTGCAGGACGACGCTCTCCTTCATTTTGAAACGTTCGTCCGACTGGGCGTCCGAGGTGAGCACCGACTGCCGCTGGTCGATCACCATCCTGGCGATGGTCCGGGACAGGGAGATCTTGCCCCCGTAGTTCTTCTTGAGATCCCTGACCACCTTGCTGACAAGATCCTTGTTCTCGCCTTCGAGGAGCATCAGGAATCCCCGCTCCGCGGGAAGCGCCTCGAAGACGAGGTCCATGATCACATCGAGTACCTCGTCGAGGGGCCGATAGCTGATCAGCTCCATACCTGCGCGCGTCAGCACCGCGAGGGTGCGGCTCTCCACCGGGGCGGGCTGCCCGGGTGCGGACGGCTGCCCGGAAGCGAGTGGCGGTCCGCTGCTGATGATGTCCTCGATGGCGATCGTGACCGTGGAACTGTCGGTGCTCACGGGAGGAGAGTCCTCGATGGCCACCTTCGGCTCCTGGTCCACCGAGAAGAGGATCGTGGTCTCCCCGAGGCTGATTCTGTCGCCGATTTTCAGCTCCATCGGCTGGACGAGCGGTTTCCCGTTGAGGGAAGTGCCGTTGCGGCTGCCGACATCGGCCACGTAGTGCTTGCCGTCCCGGGAGGTCACTTCCGCGTGGAAGCGTGACAGTGACAGATTGAAGGAAAGGTTGAGATCGTTCTTGGAGGACCGGCCGATGGTGACCCGCTCGGAGTCCACGTCGCGGCGGAACGTCCTGCCATCGCTTGCGATGACGGTCAAGTAGGCCAAGTGTCGATTCTCCGGGAGGCGGCCGGGCGTCGCGTCCCGGACCGCCTGCATGGTACGGTTCCTTCCGGCCGGGTGTCAAGGGAGTCGGAACCCGCAAAGCCTCACGGGAGGCCCGATTGCGCGAATCCCCGATTGACATGCCTCGTGGCCGGGGATACCCTGATCGCCGCTCTGCACACGGCGAGCCGCATCGAGCGAGGTCATGGGAGAATCCCTGCATGTCGAGATGACACTCAACAACAGGCTCGATCTCACGAATCTCGTGCATGCCGCTTCGGATGAGGTCTGCCGGCTGGCTGGAATCGACGAGGATTCGATGCTGAACCTGGGGCTCGCCCTTCGTGAAGCCACCGTCAACGCGATGAAGCACGGCAACCGGATGCAGCAGGGCAAGCCGGTCCGGCTCGTATTCGACCTGAACAGCGAGCGGCTCGAGGTCACGATCCAGGACAATGGCGCCGGGTTCGATTTCAAGCGCCGCGTGGACCCACGGCTCCCGGAGAACATCGAGAAGACAAACGGCCGGGGCCTGTTTCTCATACAGAACTTCGTCGATGAGGTCTCGTTTTCCCACGAGCCCGGGGCCGGCATGACCGTGGTGCTCGTCAAGAAGCTGCCACGCCACGCCAGGCGAAGGGGCCGGACAGCCTAGGTTCCGGTGGGCCGGGTCTCATCGGTTGTGTTAAGCTTCTGCCGCACGCGACACTGACAGAGGAGAATGCATGAAGGTCAACCAGAGGGAAGTCGGCAAGGTGACGGTCATCGACCTCAGCGGCAAGATCACGATCGGCAAGGGCGACCTGATCCTTCGCGAGGCAGTGGACAATGCCCTGAAGGCCGGCAAGGAGCGGATCCTGCTGAACATGGGCGACGTGAGCTACATGGACAGCGCCGGGATCGGCGAGCTGGTCGCGTGCTACAAGCGCGTGGTCGAGAAGAAGGGGCTCATGAAGCTCGTGAACCCCGGCGGCCGCGTCCAGGATCTCCTCGCGCTCACGAAGCTCGACGAGTACTTCGAGACCTATCAGAGCGAGGGTGAGGCGCTCGCCTCCTTCGCAAACTGAGCTCCGGCCCATGCGCGCCGTGGTGATCCGTGGCGCCGGCAACATCTCCGTCGAGGATGTGCCCGCGCCCGAGCCGGAGCCAGGCGCGGCAATCGTCGATGTCCTGGTCGCCGGCATCTGCGGCACGGACCTCCAGCTGGCCCGGGGGTACATGGGCTTCACGGGTGTTCCGGGCCACGAGTTCCTGGGCACCGTGCGTCACGTCATCAGCCCTGCCGACCGTCCCCTGGTCGGCGCCCGGGTCGCGGGCGAGATCAACATCGGCTGCGAAGAGTGCCACCGGTGCGCCCAGCGCATGGCGCGTCACTGCGGCAGGAGGCGGGTCCTCGGGATTCTCGGGAAGGACGGCGCCTTCGCCGAGCAGCTCACCCTCCCGATCGCGAACCTCCACGTGGTGCCCGACGAGGTGTGCGACGAGCACGCGGTGTTCATCGAGCCGCTGGCCGCCGCCTACGAGATACTGGAGCAGATCAGCCTGGGGCCGTCCGAGCGGGTACTCGTGCTCGGTGATGGGCGACTGGGGCTCCTGGCGGCGCAGGTCATGTCGGCGGCGGGCGCCGACGTCACCCTCGCGGGGCATCACCCGGGCAAGCTCGACCTCGCGAGGGATCTCGGAATCGATGCCGTCCGGTCGCCCGAAGGGATCCCCGGCGAGCCCTTCCCCGTGGTCGTGGAGGCTACCGGGACCGTCGAGGCGCTCGACCAGGCGATCGGCCTGACGGCGCCCCGGGGCACCGTGGTGATGAAGAGCACCTGCGCGGGGTCCACGCCGTTCGACGCCGCGCGGGCGGTGGTCAACGAGATCACTCTGGTGGGTTCGCGCTGCGGCCGATTCGGCCCCGCCATCGAGGCGCTCAGGACGGGCGAGGTGCAGGTCGCGCCGCTGATCACGGACCGATTCACTCTGGAGGAGGGGATCTCGGCGTTCGAGAGGGCTGCCGCCCCCGACGCGTTGAAGGTCCTCCTCCGGATGGCCTGATGGGGAGAGCGGGGCGGGCGACAACGCTGATCCTCGTGGCCGCCCTCCTGGGGCCGCCCGGCTGCTCCGGCCAGCCGCCCCCGCCGCCGGGCACGCGGCGGGTCGTGGTGGTAGGGGTGGACGGCGCTACCTGGGCCGTGATGTCGCCACTGCTCGCCTCGGGACGTCTGCCGCGCATCGCCATGCTCTACCGGTCCGGGTCGGCGGGGGTGATGAAAGCGGTCCCGCCCCTCACGCCGGCCGCGTTGTGGACGACCATCGCCACGGGCCAGCCGCCGGCGCGACACGGCATCACGCGCGAAACGGTCAAGGCGCCCGGCCGGTACGGTGTCAGACCGATGACCGCCGATCGACGAGCGGCGCCGGCCGTATGGACGATTGCCGGCGCGAGGGGGCTGACCGTGGGAGTGACCGGCTGGGCCGTGACCTTCCCCGCCGAAGAGGTCAACGGGTTCATGCTGACCGATGCGCTCGATCCGCAGGCCGAGCCCGCCCGGGCAGAAATCTTCCCCGAGGGTGCTCTCGGCGAGGCGGGAAAGGACGTCGAGACGTACCCGGTTCCCGAGGCAGCGCGCCAGGCCGCATCGCTCGACGCCGGGCTCGAGGCGGCGTTCGCCGAGGACCTGGCGATGCTCTCCCGGGGGCTCTCGCTCTACCGGGTCTACCAGCCGCACCTCGCGTTGTTCCGTGTCCGCTCGGTGGGCTACGCGTCGCACCGCTTCTGGCAGTACCACGATCCGTCATATCTGCAGGTGGCCCGGGCGCGGGGCGAGGTGGTCGATCCGGAGCGGGCCGCACGTCTCGCCGAGGCCGTCCCGGGAGCGTATGCGTTCCTCGACGGCTACCTCGAGGTCCTGATGGAGCATCTTCCCGAGGGCGCTACCCTCGTCATCGTGTCGGACCACGGCTTCCGCGGCGTGACGATGACCGACTACGTCCATGTCGACCTGGATCGCCTCGCCGAGCGGCTCGGGCTGCTTTCGTACGGCCCTGGCGGGCAGCCCGAGTGGGACCGGACGACGGTGTTCGCACCCCTGGATCCCGAGGACACGCCGCGCGGGCTCTATCTGAACGTGGAGGGGAGGGAGGCCGAGGGGATCGTCGCCCCGCGGGACGCGCAGCGGACGGCGGAGCAGGTTTCGCAGCGGCTCTCGGCCCTGGTGACGGACAGGGGACAGCCGCTGCTCTCCGGCGTCGCGCCCGCCGGTCCGAGGCTGCCCGAGGGCGGGCCGGACATCGTAGTGAGCGAGAACGCGTCGATCGACCCCGCGGCGTCGATCAATCTCGCCGGTGAGAGCGTGAAGGTCATCTCCCTGTACCGCAGGGACAACGAGAGTTTCGGCGCGCACGACCCGGCGGGGATAGCCCTTGCTGCGGGCGGGGGCATCGCGGTGGGCAGCACGGGCTGGGAGGCCGCGCCCGAGGATCTCGTGCCGACGCTGCTCGCGCTGCTCGGTTTGCCGCAGGCGGAGGACCTTCCCGGACGCCCGATTCGCCCGCTCCTCCTCGATCCGGACGCGCCGGACGATGCAGGGACCGTGCCCTCCTGGCAGGATCTGCCGGCCGCTCCACCACCGGTTCTGCGTCCCGATCCGTTGATCAAGCGCGATCTGCGACGTCTGCGCGAGGCCGATCATCTGGCGGAGGGGGTCAGGGCTCCTTGATCCCGAGCGTCCGGATCAACCGGGACAGATAGGTGGGATTGAGGCCGAGAATCTGGGCGGCCTTCCGCTGCCGGCCGCTCGAGCGGCGCAGCGCCTCGCGGATCAGGCCCGCCTTGAGATGCCGCACCTGACCGTGGAACGACTCGTCCGGCCGGGCGCCTTCCGGCTCGTACTCGAGTATCACCGCAGGCAGATCATGCGGCATGATTTCGTCGTCCTCCCCGAGGACCACGGCGCGTTCGATCGTGTTCCTGAGCTCGCGGACATTGCCGGGCCAGTCGTAGCGCGCGAGGTATTCCGACGCCTCGGGAGAAACGCCCGAGACAGTTCGCTTCGTCTCCGAGGAGAACAGATTCAGGAAGTGCTCCTGGAGCAGCGGGATGTCCTCCTTGCGGTGCCGAAGCGGCCGGCATCGTCAGGGTGATGACATTCAGACGATAGAACAGGTCCTCGCGAAAGCGGCCGCGGGACATCTCCTGCTCGAGGTCCCGGTTGGTGGCGGCGATGATCCGAATGTCCACCTCGATCGAACGCGTGCCTCCCACCCGTTCGAAACGGTGCTCCTGGATGACTCTAAGAAGCTTGGCCTGCAGGCCCTCCTTGAGCTCGGCGATCTCGTCGAGAAAGAGGGTTCCGCCGTCGGCGATCTCGAACTTCCCCTGTTTCTGCCGCATCGCTCCGGTGAAGGCGCCCTTCTCGTGTCCGAACAGCTCGCTCTCGAGCAGATCCTCCGAGAGCGCGACGCAGTTGACGGCCACGAAGGCATCATCGCGGCGTTCGCTCCACTGGTGGATGGAGCGGGCGAGCACCTCCTTGCCGGTTCCGCTCTCCCCGAGGATGAGGATGGTGGAGCGGGACGCGGCCGCCCGGCGGGCGGTAGCCAGGATGTCGGCGATGACCGGGCTGTCGCCGATCACCGGTTCGCCCCGTCCCCGCAGCTCGGACACCAGGAAGCGGTTGCGGCGCCGGAGCCCCTCGCGTTCGAGTGCCTTCTCCACGATCAGGGTTACGTGCTGGGGATCGAACGGCTTGGTGAGAAAGTCGTAGGCGCCGTTCTTCATCGCCTCCACGGCCCGCTCGACCGTCCCCACGGCCGTGAGCACCACGGCGGTGGCGTCGATCCCCTCCTCCTTGATCCTCTCGAGCACCTGCATTCCGTCCATGCGGGGCATCTGGAGGTCCAGAAGGACCAGGTCGGGCGGGTCGGCTCGCAGAACATTCATGGCCTGCAGGCCGTCGGAGGCCTTCTCGATCAGGTGACCCTGTGCCGCCAGACGATCGCCCAGCACCTCGACGATGTCCGGGTCGTCGTCGACGATGAGGATGCGCGCTGCGCTCACGGGCGGTGCTCCGCACCTGAGGCGGACCCCGGAGCGGGCTCGAGAGGCAGCGTGAAGACGAACCGGCTGCCCGGATCGGTCGGTTCCGCCCAGATGCGTCCGCCATGCATCTCGACGAGGCTCCGGGCGATCGGCAGGCCCAGCCCCGTGCCGACCGTCTTGGCCCCCTCCGCTCCCGGCGCCTGGTAGAAGCGGTCGAACACACGCTGAAGATCTTCCTCGTCGATGCCCATCCCGTCGTCCGTGACGGAGATGTGCACGAGTCGATCGACTAGGGAGCAGGCGAGGGTGACCTGGCCTCCCGATGCGGTGAACTTCAACGAGTTGCCGATGAGATTGAAGAGGACCTGCATCAGCCTGTCGCGGTCCGCGTGCACGACGATCTCCTCGGGAGGCGGCTCCGCCCTGAGCGTCACCCCGCGTCGTTGGGCCAGAGGCCGCATGCTCTCGATGGCGTCCTCCAGCAGCCGGGTGATCGAGGTGCTCCTCTCGCGCAGCGACACCCGCCCCGATTCGATCCGGGCGAGGTCCAGCAGATCGTTGATGAGGCGGTTGAGCTGCTCCGCGCTCTCGTTCATCCGGATCAGGTACCGGTTCTGGTGCTCGGTGAGGTCTCCCGTGAGCCCATCGAGCATGTTCTCGATGGAACCCTTCAGCGCAGTGAGGGGTGTGCGGAGCTCGTGAGAGACGTTCGAGAGAAACTCCGTTTTGATCCGATCGAGCTCGCGAAGCCGGTCGATCTCTCTCTCCGTCTCGTGCTCGACGAGACGGCGCTCGAGCTCCTCCTGCCGCAGGTGAAAGTTCTCCAGTGCCAGCGACGCCTGGATCGCGATCGAGTTGATGAGCTCGCGGTCGCTCTCCGAGACGGGATGCGAGGCGCTGGCGCAGTCGGCGTAGATCACCCCGAGCACTCCTTCGGGACCGCCGCTGCGGGCCCGCGTTGCGCGGGAGGCGGTCACCGTGCGCAACGGAACGCAGATGACGGAACGCAGGTCGAGCTCCGCTATGCTCCGGCGCCCTCGCGCGCGCAGATCGGTGGCGGTGTCGGTGAGGAAGCGGGGCTCGCCCGTGGCGATCACCTCGTCGACGATGCTGTTGCTGAACCGGAGTCCCTCGCTCTCCAGGTGCTGCCGCGTCAGGCGGCGGGCGGCCCGGGCGTGCATGGCGCCGTCCTCGTCGCGCAGCATGAGAAACCCGCGCTCGGCACGCGTGACGTCGATGACGGCGTCGAGTGCCAGCTCCAGCAGGTCCTGCAGCGAGGTCATCGAGTTGAGGCCGTTGCAGATCTCGAGCAGCAGCTCCAGGTTCCGGTAGTCGTCGGCGGAGCGCGAGGCGGCGGAGCGAGAGTCGACCTCGGTGAGGATCCGGCTCATCGCGTCCTCGTGGTAGAAGACCATCTCGATCCGTCCGTCCCTGCCCATCGTGATCGTGTCCCGGTTCCGCAGAACGCGCGAGCCCGCCGGCGCTCCGTTGACGAGCGTCCCGAACGTGCTGCCCGAGTCCTCGATCTGGAACAGATCTCCGTGTCGCTGGATCACGGCCTGCACCCGCGAGATGTCGCCATCCGGGAACACGAGATCGCAGTCGGGACGCCGTCCGATGGTGAAGGCGTCCTTCTCGATCGGGATGGTACGTGGGGGAGCCTGGGGAAGCTGTAGGCGAAGACGAGCTGGAGAGGAGGGCATGCGCGCTTTCCCGGCAGAGCGTTCTCGTTGCAATCGAAGGCCTTATAACACACGCGCCGGGCACCCGCAACCGCAACGCCGCTCGCGGCGGGCCTCCACCGATCCGGCAACCTGCTTGTCCGATCGGATAAGGCCCTTCGCCTTCCCCGCGGCTCGTCCAGTGGGGCGGCGATCATGGGCGTCGCTCAAGGCCCACAAATCAAAGGGGATATGGGGATGCACGCTCCCGGTCGGTTCGAGTGTGGGTGCTGGCATCGTGGTTGCAATCCTGAGCGGATGTCGGAAGCGTCAATCTGGATGGGATCGACGATGAGCGAGCGAGTGATAGGACGGTATCGGGCTCAGGCCGGCGGCATCATGAGAGTGGAAGTCGGTGACGAACGGCACCGCGTCGCGGCGGGCAAAGAGCCCCGCGCTGAAGGCCGCGGCACCAGTCGTGAGGCGGTCACGCCGAGCGGCGACAGGAACGATACGAACGGGGATCGGGCTTCATCGCCGGTTCCGTGAAGGGATGCCTGCCCTGCCCATCACGCCCGTAGTGGCCGGGTGGAAGGCAGGGGGTGGGCAGGGCAGGCGAGCGACCGGCGTGGCACCTTTGAGTGCCATGTCGAAGAGCCGGGGTGGGCCAGCCCCGGCTCTTTTTTTCCGGAGGCCGGGCCCGGCGGCGCCGCGACCGATCATTCCTGCTCGGCGATCCGTCTCTTGAGCTTCGCGAGCAGTTCGAGCGCCTCGATCGGGGTCATTCGATCCGGCTCGGCTTCCCGGATACGCTGCGCGACCTCCGTGGCGACGGGATCGGGCGCTGTGAACAGGGGGAGCTGCCCGCCGGATCGGCCCGCCGAGCCCCGTGACGTGTGACGGGCGAGCTTGGGCAGACCGTCGCGTCCGAGCTCGTCGTTCTCCATGTTGGAGAGAACCTCTCGGGCGCGGTCGATCACCTCCTGTGGCAGGCCGGCGAGACGGGCCACCTGGATACCATACGAGCGATCCGCGGCCCCCTCGTGGATCCTGCGCAGGAAGATCACATCGTTGCCTGATTCACGCACGGAGACCGTGAGGTTCCTCACGCCGTCCAGGGTGAGGGCCAGCTCGGTCAGCTCGTGGTAGTGTGTGGCGAAAAGCACGCGCGCTTCGAGTCCGGGTGTCTCGTGCAGGTGCTCGACGATGGCCCAGGCGAGCGAGAGGCCGTCGAAGGTGCTGGTGCCACGGCCCGACCTCATCCAGCAGGATCAGGCTGCGGCCGGTCGCGTTGTTGAGGATGTTGGCCGTCTCCTGCATCTCCACCATGAACGTCGATTGTCCGCCGGCGAGGTTGTCCGATGAGCCGATGCGGGAGAATATCCGGTCGACGATGCCGATCTCCGCGCGGTCGGCCGGCACGAACGAGCCGGCCTGGGCCATGAGGGTGATCAGCGCCACCTGCCTCAGGTAGGTCGACTTGCCGCCCATGTTCGGACCGGTGACGATCAGAATCCTGGGCATCTCTCCGTCGAATGTCGACATCGTTGGGCACGAACCGCTCTCGCGGCTCATCACCTCCACCACCGGATGGCGCCCCCCCGAGACGAGGGTCCGGGGCTCCTCGCCCACCTCGGGACGGACGTAGCCGTGCGCGGCCGCCACCTCGGCGAGAGAGGCGATCACGTCGATCAGCGCCACGCGCTCGGCGGTTGCCACGAGCCGGACGGATTGGTCCGCCACCTGCCCGCGCAGCTCGAGCAGAAGGTCGTACTCGATCTCGCGGATCCTGTCCTGGGCCGTCAGGACCTTCTCCTCGTATTCCTTGAGCTCCTGCGTCACGAACCGCTCGGCGTTGACCAGCGTCTGCTTGCGTTCGTAATCTCCGGGCACCAGCCCGAGATGGGAGCGTGGACACCTCGATGTAGTAGCCGAACACCCGGTTGTATCGGACCTTGAGCGTCGGGATGCCGGTGCGCTCCCGCTCGCGAGACTCGATCCCTGCGATGTACGACTTGCCGTCGCGCGAGATGCGGCGCAGTTCGTCGAGATCGGCGTCGTACCCGTCGCGGATCATGCCTCCTTCGTGGAGGGTCGCCGGTGGATCGTCCTCGATCGCATCGCAGAGGATCGTGTGGAGATCCCGGAGCGGGTCGAGCGGGGCGGGCGGCGTCGCCGTGTCCTCGGAGGCGAGCGGCCCGGGGTGGCCGGTGAGCAGGGGAGCGGAGAGCCGGGCCGCGGTGTCCGCGATGTCCGGGAGCGGGGCAAGCGAATCGCGCAGCGCGACCAGGTCGCGGGCCCCCGCGGACCCCAGCGTGACCCGTCCCAGGAGACGCTCGATGTCCTTGATACCCTTCAGGAGGGAGCGGATGCGCTCCCGCTGCCCCGGCTCGGACAGGAGTTCCTCGACCGCGTCGAGGCGGCGGCGGATCTCGAACAGGCTGAGCGAGGGGGAGAGAAGCCAGGACTGGAGCCGCCGCGCGCCCATCGAGGTGATCGTGCGATCGAGGACGGAGAGAAGCGTTCCCGAACGGCCCGCTCCCGACAGCGGCCGCACCACCTCGAGAGTCCTCAGCGTCGGAGCGTCGAGCGCCATGTACTCTCCCGAACGATGCGGCAGCACGCGATGGATGTGGGTCAGGGCCGAACGCTGAGTGTCCTTGAGGTGATGCACCAGCGCCCCGCCGGCCCGTACCCCGAGGTCCATCCCCTCGCAGCCGAACCCGGCCAGCGAGCGTGTCCCCATCTGCTCGGTGAGAAGCCGGTGGCAGCCATCGAGCCCGAAGACCCAGGCGGGCAGAGAGGTGAAGGCCACACCCGAGGCGACGGCGGCCCCGAGCCGGGCGGCCGGATCGAGATCCTCCGGGTGCAGCACCTCGCGTGGCCGGAAGGCGGTCATCAGGAGCCCGATCTCCTCCCATGCACGCGGTCCGCGCCGCTCGGCAAGCCGGAAATCGCCGGCGGAGAGGTCGATGAAGGCCGCCCCGAGCCCGTCGCCCCCGGGAAAGAGGCAGCCGATGTACAGGTTGTCACGTGCGTCGAGCGCGGCCGGGTCGGTGAGCGTCCCGGGGCTCACGACGCGAACCACCTCGCGGCGCACGAGGCCTTTCGCCTTCCGTGCATCCTCGACCTGGTCGCATACGGCCACCTTGCGGCCCGAAGCGATCAGGCGCGCGATGTAGGAGTCCACGGCGTGGTGCGGGACGCCGCACATGGGGGCTTCGTTGTCCGTGCCTTTGCCGCGCGAGGTGAGGGCGATCTCGAGGATCCGCGAGGCATCCAGCGCGTCGTCGAAGAACATTTCGTAGAAATCGCCCATCCGGAACATCAGGATGGCGTCCTGGTGCTCGCGTTTTATGCGGTAGTACTGCTCCAGCATGGGCGTGAGGCTGGTCGACATCGTCCCCTCGTGGGGGGACAGTCTACCATCTCAGGTGGACAGCGGCGTCAGATCGAGCACGCGGACCCGCTCCGCGAGCGGGTCGCCCGGGTCCGAGCGCCATTTCCGGTGGCGATCCTCGTGGCAGGACAGGATGATGATCTGGTGCCGCTTGCTGAGCGTCTCCAGGAGAAACTCCATCGCGCGCGCGAACCGGGAATCATCGAACGTGGCAAAGGGGTCATCGAGGATGAAGGGCAGGCGAACGCCGGCGGCGGAGAGATACTCCGAGATGGCAAGCCTGGCGGCGAGATAGATCTGGTCGCGGGCGCCCGAGCTGAGCTGGGCATCGACGGCGGACTGGTCGAGGCGCCGACCCGAGACCGAGTCGCGCACCGTGAACGACAGGTCGGTGTCGAACCGGATGTCCTCGTATCGCGGGTTCAGGCGCCGGATGATGCCGCTCGTCTTCTCGTTGAGGACCTCGGCCCACTCGGCGTATGCCTCGCGCGAAATCGAGGTCAGGACCTCCGCGGCCAGAGCCACCGCTGTCTGGAAATCGCGGGCCCTCCTCAAGGCATCCTCCAGCTCGTCGAGCATCGTCTGGTAGCCGGGGTAGTCGCGTCTGTAGTCCTTCAGGACGTCGCCGAGCTCCTCCGACAGCGCCATCCTCTCCGTCTGCGTGCTCCGGACCTCCTCCTGGAGACGGCGTCGCTCGTCGGCGTACTCCCGGCTGGACATCTCGGGACCAAGCCCCCCGAGGGCCGGCCGGGCCGCGAGGGCCCGCTCTATCTGACGTGACAGGACCTCGATGTCCCTCTCCAGCATCGCGGAGCGTTCTGCGGGGGGGACCGGATGCCGCCCGAGAGCGGCCGGCAGGATCTCGCGCGAGAGCTGGTCGTGCCTCTCGCGCTTGCGGGCGGCCTCCTCGAATCGGGTCAGCGCTTCCTCCAGATCGGCGATCTCGAGAGGATCGCCCGCCGACGGATCGCCATCACCGGCCAGCAGACGCGTCATGGCGGAACGCAGCTCGAGCGTCTCCCCGGCCATCGCGTCGATATCGGCGAGACGCGTGTCGCGCTCGGCCTCGAGCGTGTTGGCGCGCTCGCGCGCGGCCGCGAATTCGGCGATACGCTCCGCGAAGCGTCCCGCCAGCCTGGGGGTGAGCGGGCGCCGCGACGAGGCGAAGCCTGCGCGACGCATCATCTCCTCCATGCCCGAAGCCGCTTCGGCGTAGAGCTGCTGGATCTCCGCGCAGGCGGCGGCCAGCGTCGCGAGCGGGGCGGCCTTTTCCTGGATGCGCTCCATCTCGCGGTAGTCCTCGACGAGATCCTCGGGACGGGACCGGCCGCTGCGCGACGAGAGACCCGCGAGGCGCTCTCGCATCGCGGCAAGCTCCTTCTCGCGGGCCCAGATGCCGGTCTGGATCTGCTGCAGCTCGGAGCCGAACTCCTCCGCGCCGGGAAGCGGCCGTCTCTCGAGAAGCAGGAACCAGGTGACGAACCCTCCGAGCGCGAGGGCCCCGGTGGCGATCAGTGGCCAGCGGTTCTGGGTCGTGAAGTACACGAGGATGCTGAGAACCACGCCGAGAAAACCCGCGGCCAGCGCGAGCCCTTCGCCTCGACGGCCGCGGGAGAGCGGCATCAGCATCGGTGTCTCACCCTCCTCGTGACGGGTCAGGCGATCCCGTTCGCGCTCGGCGTCGCCGAGACCGGCCTTCAGCTCCAGATGGCGCTCCCGATATCCCGAGAGGAATGTGCGATCTTCTTCGTCGAGCCCTGCGAGCGACGCGGCAATATCCGTGAGCCTGCGCGGCTCCACCCCGGCTTCGCGGAGCGCCCGCTGCTCGCGCCGCAGCTCGGCTCGTTTGCGTCTGCGCATCTCCCACCGCTCCTGAATCACCGTGAGCTGCTGCCTCACCGAGGCAATCTCGTCGCTCGAAAGGGCCTCCAGGCTCGAGAGCTCGCCCAGCCGCGCGGTGAGAACGCCCAGCGGCTCCTCGACCTCCGTCTCGAGCGCCTGTCGCGCTTCCTCCTGCTTTTCAGCGAGGGTGTCGATGCGGCCTTTCTTCTCGCGAAGCGTCCCCAGGCGCTCCGCCGGGAACGATGCGTAGTCGGCCAGACGCGAGAGCTCGGCTCGGTACTCATCAATCTGTGCGGCGTCGCGGTTGCACTGGTCGAGACTGGAGCGCGCCTCCTCCCGTGCGGACAGGAGCTGGAGGTAGTCCACCCGCACGAGGTCCGCTTCGGCGCGGCCCTCGCGGCGCGTCGTCTCCTCGAGCATCATGATCCGCCCTTCGGAGTCCCTCCGACGCGCAGCGATCTTCTCCATCACGCCCCGGACCTCGTCGATCTCCTTCTCCAGGCGGCGGATCTCGGTCTCGACCTTCCCCTTGCCCAGGAGCTTTCCCTTGTACTCCTGCCCGGTCGCGCGCTCCAGGATCTCGAGCGCCTCACCGGCCGCGACGTCGCCTCCCTGCGACGAGGCGATCCGCTGCAAGGCGTGGGTCAGCCCGCCGGCGTCCCTCAGGCTCTCGATGTCCCGCTGTCCGACGAAGCAGCACCGTGTGAAATCCTCCCGGCTCAGCCCCGTGAGCGCCAGGCCGAGATCGATCTGGTCCTTGCCCGATGCGAACTCGGATGTGATCTCCTTGCCGCTCAGTCCGTCGTGGATCGACACGGTCTCCTGGTCGAAGTCGCGGCGCACGACGTAGGCGCGATCCCGGCATTCCAGCTCCAGCTCCACGGCGTAGGTTTCCCCCTTCCAGGGGCGATGGCACTCTCGCTCCGTGATCGGGTGCTCGCGTGAGGCCCGCTGGCGGGGGAACCCGTACAACGCCGCCTGAATCGCCGCCGTCAGGGTGCTCTTGCCGCTCTCGTTCGGCTCGAGGATGAGGTTGCAGCGATCGGACGAGAAGATGAACTCGCCGCGCAGGTTGCCGAAGCCTTCGATGCGGAGACGGCGTACGCGCATGATCCTCAGTCCTCGTAGCGGGGGGAGACGTCCTTCTGTACCAGGGCGTCCAGCCCGTAGTACAGGGCGCTTTCGATGAGCCGCCGCCGGGCGGCGTCGGGCTCCGCCTCGAGCCGCCGCAGCATCTCGCGTGCGAACCGGGCCTCGGTGGTCCTGACGCCCTCGTCGCGATACCGCTCCAGGTTGTAATCGGGCTTGAGGAGGGAGGCGTCGTACGACACGCTGAAGAAGCGGTCCTCGAACGCCCCCTCGGGGAGCCGCGGATCGATACCCGGAGCGATCCGGCCGGTGAGCCGGATGTGCACCAGGTCCTCGGCAGAGAGCTCGGCGGCCTCGATCGCCTGCTCGACCCTGCGGACGATCGCCTCCCGATGGCTGGCGCCCCGGCAGCCGACCTCGAGACACCTCACCGCCCGTCGATCGAGACGGACCCTCTCTAACTCGACGATACTCTCGCCCCCCTCCAGGAGGATCTCCCCCGTGAGCACGTACTTCTCTCCAATCTCGTCCAGGCCGCGTCCCGCCGGGCACCCCGCGTAGCTCCCGATGAGCCTTCCATCGGGGCCCGCAATCGTCGCGTGCTCGTGATAGTGGCCGATGGCGGCGTAGTCGAAGCGCTGCGTTGCGAGCTCGTCGTCGGAGAACGGCAGGGTGCGAAGCTTGCGCCCCGGTATCCGCACGTTGTCCCGAGAGCCATGGAAGACGAGAAGGGAGATACGGTCCGGGTTGCGGGGGGGGCGCGGGATCGGTCGCGCAAGAAGGCGTTCTCCGAGCGCAGCGCTGGCGCAGTGGGCCATGCCCGTCACCTCCACGAGCGGCAGACCGGGAAACACGTGCGTCGACCAGCCACCATCTCGGAAGATGTGCACGTTCTCGGGCCAGAGCCTCTGCTTGCGCGCCGCCAGCAGCTCGTTGTTGTACGGACTGCCGAGCGAGTAGTAGTCGTGATTGCCCGGGGCGATCACCACGGGCACGGGTGACAGTTCCGCGAGCGTGTCGATCACGAAGTTGATCGTGTCCTGCGTCACCGCCTCGTCATCGAACAGGTCGCCGGGCAGCAGCACGATCTGCAGGCGTCTCTCCCGTACCAGATCGCAGGCCCGGGTGAACACCTGCCGCAGCTCGTTCCGTCTGGTCCCGAGCGCGGCAGCGGACAGCCCCAGCCGCCCCGCGTTGAGGCTCGAGTCGAGATGGACATCGGAAATCTGCAGGAATCTCAGCGAAGGCATCGACCGGCTCCCGGGGGTCAGGCTGTGCTCAAAGATGGGCGCCGCGCGCGGCAAATCAAGCGGCGGGGCGCTTGTTTTCGTGGGCCGCCCGGCTCATCCCGGGCTTCTTCGGCGCCCTCGGCTCGGAGGCGGCCTGGATCCTGCGCGCTTTCGCCTCGTAGTCGGCCGATTTCGCCTTGTGTCCCAGGCGGCCGTGCACCAGGGCGAGAGTGCGCGCGAGCGGATAGGTCAGGGGGCCGGCCTTCTCCGCCTGTTCCAGGTAGCGGAGCGCCTCGTCGTACCGTCCGGTCGAGGCCAGGGCCGATCCGAGGTTGAACAGGACGACCGGGCTGTCGGGCTCCGCGTCGACCGCCCGACGCAACAGATCAATCGCCTCGTCGGGTCTATCCGTCTTCAGGTAGAGACCACCGAGGTTCATCAGCAACGTCGTGCTCGCGGGGGAGATCTCGAGGCCGCGCTTGAGAATCCGCTCGGCCCCCACGAGGTCGTCCTGCTTGATCAGCACCATCGCCGTCCAGTTGATGTGCTGGAGCGAATTCGGGTCGGCTGTGAGAGCCGCGTCGAGGACCCTCTGCAGTTTGCTCCACTCGCCCACGGCGGAATAGATCGCCACGAGCTGCGCCATGGGAGGCAGGGCGTCGGGCTGGCTGGCCAGGGCGTCGAGATAGTCCTTCTCGGCCTCCGTGAACTGCTTCGTCGACTCGTTGACCAGCCCCATGGCCGTGTGCAGACGCCAGCTGTCGGCGCGCCCCGGCTCGAGCAGCGCTTCGGCGATCGTCTGCCTCAGCCTGTAGGCCTGCCCGTTCGCGGCGAGGGCCTGTGCAGCGGAAAGCAGCGTTTCGTCGTCGGGCGCCTTCAGCTTGAGGGTGGCCTGCGCGAATCCGCCGCGTGTCATCGCCGCGGAGATCTCGTCCGACACCTTGGAGCGATACTCGGGCGTGAGGATGTCTACCGGATCCGCCGATGCCGCGTTCTGCCGCAGCAGCGCTCCGACCTGCGACGTCAGGAACTCCTCCATGCTCCGATTGCCGATGGCGGAGAAGACGGCGCCGGCCCTGGCCGGGTCGAGCGAACCGCTGATTGTGTACCGCAGCATGATCTCGCCGCCCGACGCGGGGGTCACGAGGGTCTCGCCGGAAGCGTCGGTCAGCCGGGTGCTGATGCGCCTGACGTGCGCGAGAGGGGAGACGAAGTGGATCCCCGGACCGAGCACGGCCGGCGGCCCTCCGGAGTCCGCCGGACCCGCCAGGGCGACCTCGTCGGCGCCGACACGAATCAGGCAGAGCCAGCCGCCGACGAGGACCAGCACCACGACGACGGGGAGGATCAGACGCAGGGCTTTCATCGCGTGAGAAAGTAACACAGGCCCCTGCCGCCGGCAACGCGTTGCGGTGACGTCACCCGGGAAGCCTCATCGCCTCACCGGGCGGGGCTTGCGGGTGGCAGGTAGCAGCCGCGCGAGGGATCGAACCGCACCTTCGGGCCCTCGGTCTCCCACCAGCGTTCCAGCGCGGCCAGCCGATCGCCAGAGTCGGCCTCGTCACCCGGCGGCGTCTTCCCGACACCCGCGAGCCCGCCGGCCGCGGAGAGAGCCTCCATCCGGGTCAACCGGGCGTCGCCTGACCGGGCGAGGCGCAGCAGGACGGGGATGCCCGACGGATCACCCAGCGAGGCGAGCGAATCGGCGGCCCGCAGGACGACCCATTCGTCCTCGCCTGTCCTGTTCATCGCCTGCCTGAGCGCGGGAACCGCCTCCGTCTCGCCGCGCCGGCCGAGCGCCATCGCGGCGTTCTCGCGGACCGCGGCCGACGGGTCGCCGAGAGCGGCGATCAGGGCGCGCTCGGCCGAGGGATTGGCGAAGCTCGCCAGGCCGGCCACCGCGCTCGCGCGCACGTCGGGCAGCGGATCCTTCATCGCAGAGAGCAGATCCTCGAGGCCCGGCGCCTCGGTGGGAGTGTCAGCGAGCGCAGCCGCCTCCACGTCGTGGGACGCTTCTTGCGATTCGTGCCCGTGGCCGTCCGGGCCGGTCCCGGCAACGGTGCCGTAGCTCACCACGGCATATCCGGCCACCGCGATGAGGGCCACGCAGGCCGTGGCCCATCCCGCTGCACGCACCCGGTTGGGGGCCTTGACGATGCTCCTCAGGATGCCGCCGAGGATCAGGACCAGGGCGAAGCAGACCATGATGGTCGGCCCCGACGGACGATCGTAGGAGAAGAGCAGACCGAACGCGCTCACGATCGTCCCGATGCTCCACCCGAGAGCGAGGCGGGTCCGGAGGCTGTCCGAGAACATGACGGCGAAGACCGCGGGGGCCACGAGATAGCAGAAGACCAGCAGCACGCCGGCGATCTGCACGGAGGATGTGATCACGACGCCGAACGAGAGGTAGAAGAGGAAGTCCCAGAGCCGGACACGTATCCCCCGCGCGTACGCCTCCTCGGGGTTGATCGATATGAGCAGGAATGTACGTCGGAAGACGAAGTGGAACGCTCCGATGATCGAGTAGAGGATGCCGGTCTTGATGATCTGGTGCGGTGTGACCCATACGATGCTGCCCGCCAGCAGATCCTTGAGGTGCTCGGCGCCGTGCGGCGAGAGATCGGCGAGCAGGATCGCCGCGGCCGAGGCGACGGCGTACGTCAGCCCGATGATCGCTTCCTGCGGCACCCGCTCCACCCGTGTCCGCGTGAGCGCGAAGATGGCGGCGGCCAGTACGGCGAAGCAGAGGGAGAACCAGTAGGCCCCTTCCGAGCGGGGATCGTGTCCGAGGACGTAGGCGAGTGTGGCCCCCAGGGCCGCGATCTGCGCCAGCGCGATGTCCACGAATATCACCTTGCGGCTCAGCACGTGGATGCCGAGGTATGCATGGATCCCGGTCAGGATGAGGCAGGCGAGAAACGGAAGGGCGAGTACCTGGAGCTGCTCCGTCATGGTTTGCTCCCGTCCTTGGCGCCCGCTGCCGCGAGCGACGAGGCGATACGCGAAGTGGCGTAGTCGTACAGGGCGATGTAGTCGGTCGCCTCGGGAACCCCGCCCACCTCCATCGGCAGGACCAGCACAGGGATGCCGGTCTCCTCGGCCAGGAGATCGGTGGAACGATGCTCGACATAGGGCCGTGTCAGCAGGAGCGGAACGTCGCCCTGCGCGAGCCTGTCCTTCAGCTCCACGAGATGCTTCGCCGACGGTGGTATGCCCGGCTTCGGCTCCACGTACTCGACCACGACCAGCCCGAACCGTTGGGCGAAATACGAGTAGTCCTTGTGATAGGTCACCAGATGCGTCCCGGCGAACGGCTTCATCCGGGCCAGCCAGCCTCCCAGGTGCGCCGAAAGCGCCTTGCCGTCGATCTCGGTCCCATCGAGGAAGGACGCCAACTCGCCGCTGCGTGCCAGGCGGGCCAGCTTGGCGCCGCCGACGAGATCCGTGAGGTCCTCTCCGAACATCGCCACGTGGAGACGCTTGACGAAGTCGGCCCTCCGGGACTCGAAGAGGGCCGCATCGGCGGGGGACAGCTTCGTGAAGACCTCGGCGAGGTGGTCCGCGACGATCTCGGCGTTGAGCGGATCGCTCAGGTAATGCGGGTTGCCGTACGGATGAACGTCACCGCCCGCGCGGCTCACCGGGCCTGTCGGCACCTCGACGACGCTGACACCCGTCGAGCAGTCGATGTACCCCTTGCCACCCACCTGTACCTTGCCGTTGCGGGAGCCCTGAGTCAGTGGGGGCACCCACCCGATCTCAAGATCCAGACCCATCAACAGCAGGAGATCCGCGGACCGCAGCTTCAGGATGAAGCTCGGCTTGGGATCGACGAAGTGGGGGTCCTGGGTAGCGGTCGCGACCGTGGTGACCTGCACGCGATCACCGCCGACCTCACGGGCCAGCGACCCGAGATTGGGCACCGTGGCGACGATCTTGATGGGGCCGCCGGCGAGCAGCGGTCCCGCGGCGGCGCCGGCGAGTGCGAGCAGGCAGAGAAGGTATCGGATGTGTCTCATGGGATCGTTCCTCACTCTTCAGTATTTGTGCGCGCCATGGGCGCCAATCACGGGGATCCACTCGATGAACACCTCGTTGTCGGTGCTCTGGTCGTCGTACAGCGCGGCCGCGAGGTCGTTGCGTGTCGTGTGCTTGAACTGGATGCGGAACTCGGAGAATTCCGTCGGCTGGACCCTGACCACGCCGGCGATCGCCCGGATACGGGCGTCCGCGTCGTATGGCAGCTGCGTAAAGTCGTACCGGATCCCGGCCCGCCAGCGCTTGGCGAACTGGTACTCGCCGTAGGTGTAACCGCCGAAGCTCCTCACGAGATTCTTTGTCAGGAATCCGCCCGGGTCGAGCGTCTCCACCTCACGTCGGCCCGCCAGGAACTCCGTCTGCCAGAGCGCCGAGCGGTAGACGTTGAACTGCACCGGCTTCCACTTCCAGGTGAAGTCGGTGCCGAAGACGTCGCTTGCCAGACGCCGGGACGGCTGGACCGTGTTCGAGAGACCCGCGTCGTCGATGCTCTGCTGCAGCGCTTCGGAGGGGCCGGCCTTTCCGGCCGCTGCGGACACGCCCACGCCGAGCGTGGCATTGTCGGTCAGATTGAACACCGACTTGACGTGCTGCAGCGCGAGATAGTCTCGCCGGCGTGCGTTGAACGAGACGTCGTTTCCGGTGCTGCCGATCTCGGTGATCGATTCCACCCAGACCGAGCCGGTCCCCGGGAGCAGCCAGCTCAGGGAGGCCCCATCCGCGGTGAGGCTCTCCTCGCCGAAGAAGGCACTGAGGACCTCGGGCTTGTCCACGGTGAAGTACTGGTGCGCGTGGAAGGTGTTCCACTTGCCGAAGGCGTTCTTGTAGCGGCCCCCTTTGAGCTGCAGGCCGCCCGGCAGGGACGTGGAGGTCATGGTCCCCTCTTCAACATCGGCGTCCCCCTCGGCGGTGAAGGTGAGGAACAGGTCCACCTTGGCGTACGGATCCACCACCGACTGCAGACCGATCTCCGCCTCGCTCAGGCTGAAGCCGTCGTCATCCCTGTTGTAGTTCACGGACGACTGGCCGATCCCCTGGAACACGGCGCTGATGGCAGGGTTGAGGAGTGATGCGGTCTGGGTGGGCGAGGCGGGAGCCGGCACCGTGACAGGTGACGCCGGCTCGGGTGCCTCGGGCTCGAACGACTCGAGGGCCGATGTCGTGGCGCCCCCCGAGGGCGGCGCCGTCTTGAGGGCCGCCACCTCCTCGGTGAGCGCCTTGACCTGTTTCTTGAGATCCTCGATCTCCTTCTTCAGCTCCTGGAGCGGATCGGCCTGCTCCTCGGCCGCGCGGGCGGGGCCGACGGCAAGGGCAAGGGCGAGAATGGCGATCGAGGCCGCCGTGGCGAGACCATGCGTCGCACGTGTCATGAAGGATCTCCCCTGATGGTTGGTCACTGGAACCGTGGATGCCGCCGCGGTAGCAGGCGGGCGGCTGCGAGAGAGCGACAGGGTGGATCAGGCGGCGGGAGGAGCTCTCAGGAGGAAGGAGTGGGACTGTGGCGCGCTTGCGGGAACCGGATCCGGTGCCAACCGCTGGGTTACGGGCGAGAGGTCGGCCACGTGGATGAACGTGGCGGGCGCGGGCCGGGCGGAGACGCGGCTGAAGGAGCAGAGGCTGCAGTGGCCCGGTCGGTCCGGGTCGTCGGAGCCGGTGTCTGGGGGCACGGCGGGGGCGCGTTGCAGAGTCCGTTCGGTAGCGGAATGACGCGTCGCGGCCTTGAGATCGTGGGGATGCGGCGCCGTAGCCAGCACGGCCAGGATGGCGTAACATGCCATCATGATCGTCGCCAGGAACCTGTGCATGCCGGTAGCCCGCCCGTTCTTCACGTACGCATCTTAGAGGTCCGGCGCCGGAAGCGTCAACCGGCATGCCCGACCGCACGCGTTGACCGGGCCCCGCGGCGATGGTAAGCTCTCCGCCGTTTCCCGGGCCATAACTCTTGGAGTATCAGTTGTTTCGAGCCCTGCTCGCCCTGCTCGTGATCGCCCCGATCGGGCCGGCCCCGGTGAAATCGGTGTCAACGCCCCTGGCGGTCCGTCTTCAGGAGAGTCTGGACGCGATGGACACCCTGAAGGGGAGGTTCGTCCAGACGCTGGACTCGAGCTCCCTCGGCCGCCCGCGTTCCGAGAAGGGGACATTCGCGATCCGCAAGCCCGCGATGATGCGATGGTCCTACGAGGATCCTGAGGAGAAGCTCGCGGTCACGGACGGCCATGAGACATGGCTGTATCTGCCCGAGGATCGTGAAGTACACCTGGGCAACCTCGACGTGAACGGGGCCGGCGCCGCCGCGATGCTCCTGGCGGGAAAGCTCCGGCTGGACCGGGACTTCGTCTCCCGCACGCTGACCGGCCCGGATTCTCGCAGATGCCGGGCCCCAGGGAGTGGTGGGAGCGGAGGTTCTCGAGCTGAAGCCGCGGGAGGCCGGCGAAGAGTTCGACCGGCTCATCGTCGCCGTCGATCCCGTCACCTCCCTGATCCGGAGGCTCACCGTGGTCGACTCGCTCGGCGGCCGGATGATCTTCGAGCTGTACGACCTCGTCGAGAACGCGCCGCTGCCGGACTCCCTGTTCCGCTTCGAGCCGCCGCCCGGCGTTGATGTTATCGACGAGCGGTGATCCGAGCGATTTCCCATCATTGATAGGGCGGTGGGCCGATGGTAAGATGTTCGCCTCTAGGGGGTGCACGTGGCCGAAGAGAGCTCTTTCGACATCGTCAGCAAGATCGACCTCGCGGAGGTCGACAACGCCATCAACCAGACGCTGAAAGAGGTTTCGACACGCTACGACCTCAAGGGGAGCCACTCGTCCCTGGAGCGTCAGGAGCGGCAGCTCGTGCTGCTCGCAGAAGACAAGTTCAAGATCCGCAGCGTGAACGAGATCTTCATGCAGCGGCTCGCCAAGCGCGGCGTGCCGCTGAAGGGGCTCACGTTCTCCGAACCGGTCCCGGCGGCGGGTGGTCGTCTCAGGCAGACGATTGATATTCAGGAAGGGATCCCCACGGAGAAGGCGCGCGAGATCGTCAAGACCATCAAGGATCTCAAGCTCAAGGTTCAGGCTTCCATCCAGGGAGACCAGCTGAGGGTCCGGGCGAACAAGAAGGACGATCTGCAGACCGTCATCCGGAAGCTCAAGGAAAAGGACTTCGGCATCGACGTCCAGTTCACCAACTACCGGTAGGAGCCGCACAGGTGACAGCACGGCCCGCCCGATCCCCGATCCACGCGCCAGCGTTGCTGCTGGCTCTCCTCACCACGCTGCTCGCGCCGGTGACCGGCGCCCGGGCTTCGGGCCAGAGGATCATGTGCCAGGGGCGCGTGCTCTCTCAGGCCGGGCAGGGTATGGCAGACTGGCCGGTGATTCTGATCGGAACGTCGCGGTACCTCGAGATCGGAAAGCATACGTCCGGAGGCGAGGTGGCCACGCTGGCCCGGACCAGCACGGACGAAAACGGCTATTACTCGATCGATATCCCCAGGGAAAGGCGGTACCACTACTACTTCCTGCGCTTTGCCGACTCGTCGAAGCTCGATCCGGTCAAGTACTCCATCCCGGACGACGTGGAGATTTCGGCCGAGGCGCGGCGGGGGAGGCTGGCACAGGTTGACTTGACGGTCCGTCTCCACCCGGACTGGCCCGAGGTCGAGCGGCGGATCGCGGAGGCGGGCGGCGTCGACACACCCAAGGGGAAGATCCTGCGCAAGCTCGGCCTGCCGGAGAAGAGCGTGATGGACAGGTCCTCGGGCGAGGAAGAGTGGTGGTACTTCACGAAGGGCGTCCTTTATACCTTCCGCGGCTCCGAACCGACGGGCACGCGGAACTTCGAGCCGGTCTCGCCCCCGCCCGGAGGCGCGGGGTCCACCGGCGAGGGGCGATGACATGAGCGCAGCCCCACGGGCGGGCGGTGCGGCACAGCCGCTCTCCTCGAGCCCGGCAGGTCCGCCCGATGCGGGCGCCGGCGCCAGACGATTGCACGATATCCTCGCCCTGATCGGCGACGATCTGGCGCGGGTCGAGCGCGAGTTCGACTCGCACCTCGGCTCCGATGTCGAGATCATCGAGAGGGTGGGACGCTACATCGCCGAGGGGGGCGGCAAGCGCATCCGGCCCGCGCTCTTTCTCCTGTGCACCAGGCTGTGCGGGTACGAAGGGGATCGGCACATCCTGTTCGCCTCGGTGTTCGAGCTCATCCACACCGCGACGCTCGTTCACGACGACATCATCGACGGCGCCGAGATGCGCCGCGGACGCTCCTCGGTAAACTCGCGATGGGGCAGCCATCTTACCGTGCTTCTGGGCGACTATCTGTACCTCAAGTCGATGACCCTGGCGCTCACCGCGGACGACCTGCGCATCATCAAGATCCTCTGCGACATCACGCTCACCATGATCGAGGGGGAGCTGATGCAGGCCGATACCAACGGAAGCCTCGACATCTCGGAGACCGAACACCTGGAGATCATCCGGCGCAAGACCGCGATGCTCTTCGCCGGGTGCGGACGGGTGGCGGCGGAACTGGCCTCGATGTCCCCGCGAAGGGCACAAGCGCTCGAAGCGTACGCGATGAACCTCGGGATGGCGTATCAACTCGTCGACAATCTCCTCGACTTCACGGCCACCGAGTCGGTCCTCGGCAAGCCCGTGGCGAGCGACCTCAAGGAGGGGCGTCTCACCCTGCCGCTCATCTATCTGCTGGAGAAGGGTGAGATGGAGCACAGGGCCATGGTGGCGAGCGTCCTGCGTGACGGCGCCTTCGAGACGGTCGAGCGGAAACAGAATCCTGGATCTCCTCGACGGCCACGGGACCCTCGAGCGGACCCGGAGACTCGCTCTGTCCTACAGCGAGAAGGCGATTCAGGCCCTGGAGGCATTCAAGGACTCTCCCGCCCGCCGTGCTCTGGCCGAGATCGCCCGCTTCATCACCGCCCGGGAGTTCTGAGCCCGGATCAGGCCCTGCGGGGTGCGGCTCCATCCCTTGAGGCTCAAGTTTCACCTCAACACCATACCTAGTGGTTTCGCTGTGAGCGCGATGGCCGCTGTGCTAACATGCGGCGACCGCGACGGCACAGCTCACACCGACTCGTCTGACGGGGGTCCCCAGGAAGATGCTCAGGCTCGAGAAGCTCGAAATGCTCGGTTTCAAGTCGTTCTACGCCCGCACGGAATTTCTCTTCGAGAAGAACATCACCGCAATCGTCGGTCCCAACGGGTGCGGGAAGAGCAACATCGGCGATGCGCTGAACTGGGTGATTGGCGAGCAATCCGTGAAATCTCTTCGCGGTGACCGGATGGAGGATGTGATCTTCAACGGCAGCGAAGGGCGCAAGCCACTCGGCATGGCGGAGGTCTCGCTGCACCTGAAGAACGGCCGGGGAAGCGACACCGAGGAATCGGTCGTCATCACGCGCAGGCTTTTCCGTTCGGGCGAAAGCGAGTACCTGATCAACGGGCAGCGGTGCCGCCTCAGGGACATCCAGGAGTCGCTCGCGCGCATCAACGTCGGATCCGGAGTCTACTCGATCATCGAGCAGGGCAAGGTGGACGCCGCCCTCAGCTCGCGGCCGCGCGAGAGGCGCGTGCTGATCGAGGAGGCGGCGGGCATCGCGATGTACAAGACGAAGAAGCGCCAGGCCGAGACCAAGCTCGAGGCGACCGAGGCGAACCTTCTGCGCGTCAACGATGTCGTGTCGGAGCTCGAGCGACAGATCGGCTCGCTCAAGCGGCAGGCGGCGCGGGCGAGGCGATACAGCCGCACCGAGGAGGAGATCGCGCGACTCGATCGGATCCTGCTCTATCACGATCACCACAGGCTCGAGGGAGAGCGGCGGCAGGTCGAGGACCGCGAGACGGAGGCGCGCTCGCACGAGTCGGAGGCGGCAGCACGGCTCGGGTCGCTCGAGGCCCGATACGAGGAGGGACGCCGCAGCCTCGAGGAGCAGGAAGAGGCATGGCGGCGATGTCGCGAGGACCTGCACACCGTCGATCGGGAGATGGATCATCACGGCCGAGAGAAGACGCTGGCCCGGGAGCAGGCCTCAGAAGCGCTTGCCGGAATGGGCGCGGCACGCGAGCTGTCGGTGTCGCTCGAGGGACGGCTGGCCGAGGTGACGGGCAACATCGAGCAGCGTCGTCTCGATCGCACCGGGGTCGAGAGGGACGTCGACGAAAAGGAGCGCGAGCGGGAGCGGCTCGAGGGGGCGCGTCACGAGCTCGACACGAGGATCGACGGCCTGGAATCGGACCTGGCCGGCGCGCGCTCTGCATTCCTGCAGATCGTCGACGCGGGCAGTGACGCACGCAACCGGCGGCGGCAGGCGACCGAGGCGCGGGAGAAACTCGGCCGTCAGGAAGCGGTGCTCACGCAGGAGGAGTCCGATGCGTTGATGCAGCATGCGGAGCGCCAGCGCGCGCGCGGCGCGACGCAAGCGGCTCTCGCATCCGCCGAGGCGGAGGCCGGAGCGATCGCGGCACGCCTCCAGTCGGGGCGATCCGAGATGGAGCGGATCGAGGAAGCGCTGCGCAGGGAGACGGCGCGCCGGGACGAGGCACGTCATCGGCTGCAGGGGCACGAGGAACGTCTCCGGGCGCTCGAGGAACTCGACGCCTCATCCGGTGGGGCGAAGGAGACCCTCGCGGGTCTCGTCAGCCACGAAGGAATCCTGGCCGAGGGGATCCGGGTTCCCGCCAATCTGGAGGCCTCGGTGGAGCAGTATCTCGGCGATCGGCTGGACGCCGCGCTCGTCGCCGACACACAGCACGCGCTCGACGGTGTGAGCTGTCTCAAGCAGGCCGGAAAGGGGCGCGCGTCGTTCCTGCCCCTGCCCGGCGCCGAGGAAGCCGCACACCCGGTCATTGCGCTGCCCGAGGAGCTTCGGGACGATCCGGCGTTTCAGGGACGGCTGCTGGACCTGATGGAGACGGATGCCGGGCGTCGCGTGGCGCTCTCGCCGCTGCTCGCGCGAGCCGTGGTCGTGACGGATCTCGATGCCGCGGCCCGCCTGCGTCGCCGGGCGCCGATGTTCGACTACCTGACACTCGACGGCGATATCCTGCATCTGAGCGGGTTGGTGGAGGGAGGCGCGCGCCGCCCCGAGGGAGCGGGCGCTCTGAGCCGGCGCAGGGCGAAGCAGGATCTGCTCGAGGCGATCGAGACGGGTCGCGCGCGGCTCGCGGAGATGGATCGGCTGATCGCCGGCCTGGAAGCCGACCGCGCCGGCGCACTGGCGAACGTGCGGGAGCTTTCCGAAGCGGTGGCCGAGAGCGACAAGGGGCTGGTGGCTCGCCGGCTCGAGATGCAGTCGGCTGTCGATGACGAGGAACGGGCGCGCGAGAAGGCTGAGACCGTGACGCGCGAGAAATCCATGGCCTCCGAGGAGGCGATCGCGCTGGACCGTGAGATCGTCAGGCTGGACGCCTCGCTGGTCGGGCTGGAGGAGGCGCGCAGGGTGAAGGAGACGGCGATCGCCGCCTCCCAGCAGGAGATAGTGGATCTGCGCGCGACGATGGCGCGGCTCGGCGAATCCCTCACGGTGGTGCGGTCGGCGCTCTCCGCCGGGCGGCAGCGTCTCGAGGCGATCGACACGGACCTCGCACGGCTTCTGGAGTCGGATCAGGAGCTTCGCGATCGGATCGAGACCGAGCGATCGCGTGAGGCCGAGCTGACGCAGCGCAGAGAGGCGGCTCTGGCGCGTGAGACCGAGTCCGCGGCGGCGCTCGAGACACTCGGCTCCCGCCGGCGTGACCTCGAGGCCCTGGTCAGGGAGGGTGAGGTAGCCCTTTCGGAGAAGCGGATCGAGTCGGAGCGGATGGGACACGAGGTGAAGGAGGCGCGCGGGCAGCTCGAGGAGGCCCGCGGACGGCGGGAGGGCATCACCCTCGAGAAAGAGCGTATCGCCGCCGATCTGCGTCACCTCGTTGCCGACGCGCTCGACGGCGCGGACCGCACCCTGGAGGAGATCCTCGCCGGCGTGACGGAGGAGGACAAGGCGAGGGATCTCGACGAGCTGCGTGCCGCGGTTACCGAGCTGAGAGAGAAGCTGAGACGGATCGGGCCGGTCAACATGATGGCGCTGGATCAGTTTCGCGAGCTCGAGGAGCGTTTCACCTTCATGAGCGCCCAGCGAAAAGACCTGACGGAGGCGATCGCATCGCTCAAGGAGACGATCGCCCGAATCAACAGAACCTCGCGCGAGCGGTTCCTCGAAGCGTTCGAGAAGATAAGGGCCGGGTTCGGCGAGACGTTCCGCTCGCTGTTCGGCGGCGGCCGCGCCGACCTGCGCCTTATGACGGACAACGGCGATGAGGACGTTCTCGAATGCGGGATGGAGATCATTGCGCAGCCGCCCGGGAAGCGTTTGCAGAGCGTGACTCTGCTGTCCGGCGGAGAGAAGGCCCTGACGGCCATCGCACTGCTGTTTGCGATCTTCCACTACCGGCCCTCGCCGTTCTGTCTCCTCGACGAGGTGGACGCGCCACTCGACGAGTCGAACGTGATCCGGTTCAACAGCCTTCTCGACTCGATGGCTTCGAGCACCCAGTTCGTGATGATCACCCACAACCGCCGGTCCATGGATGCCGCCGACATGCTCTACGGCATCACCATGGACGAACCCGGGATATCGCGGGCCATGTCCGTGGTGCTCGACGGCCGGCCCGACCGGGAGCAGGCGGTCAGGACGCTGCCCGCCATCCTCGCGGCGCGTCACAAAGGCAACGGGCGCCGTGCCGTCCTCGCCACCGCAACCGGCGGAGACGCCGGGGCCGGGGCCTCGGGTGGCAACAGGGAAGGTCCGCGGGCGGACGGACCCTCGTCGCCTCCCTCGAACTGAGAGGACATTGGGCTCGCGGGCGCTCGCTCTTCTTCTCGTCGCTGCCGGCCTCGCCGCGGCGCCCTCGACGCCGGACCTCGTAGCCGAGCGGCGGCTGGCCGGCTGGGTGAACAGGGAGAACGCGCTCGCCCTGGTGCGCGAGCTTGTCGCATACGGTCCGCGCATGGGTGGCACGCCGTCGGGTGATCGCGCTTCCTCGGCGGTTGCCGGGCACATGAAGCAGCTCGGTCTCACTGTCTCCGTCCTGGTCGACCCGCCACGGCCTGCACATGCCGAGGGTTCCTGGGAGGTGTCGCTGGACGGTCACCGGCTCTCCTCGGCGTGGCCGTACGGTTTCTCTCCGTCGTTGTCATCCGTCACCCTGCATCTCGTCGCCGACACGCTCGAGGGGCCCGAGGGGAAGTCTCCCGCGCCGGGTTCCATAGAAGGGGCTGCCGTTTTCACGAGCGACTCGCCCCAATCGGTCTACACGGACCTGGTGCGCCGGGGTGCGGTGGCCCTGCTGACCGATCACGCCACCGCCGCCGACCGTTACCGCGACGCCGCTCCAATCGCTGAACTGTCGCCCGGGGACAATCGGGCCGCCTCCATCCCGGTCTTCGGTCTGTCCTGGGAGGATGGGCGCAGGCTGCGGCAGGCTCTCGAGAGCGGCCGTCGAGTCCAGGTGCGTCTCTCGCTCGATGCGACGATCGGATCCGGCTCACCGCGTACGGTGGTAGGCACGCTGCCGGGCAGCGGGACGCGGCGCGACGAAGTCCTCATCGTCTGCGCGCACGGAGACAGCGACTCCGGTGGGCCGGGCGCGGACGACAACGCGTCGGGTGTCGCTTCACTCCTCGAAGTGGCTCGCGCCCTGCTGAGGGCGAGAGAGGTGGGACTGCTTCCGGCCGACCGCCCCGAGGTCCGTTTCGTCGTCTGGGGATCTGAGTATCATTCGTCCGAGGCATGGGTGAAGACCCATCCCGCGGATCTGAAGCGCCTGCGGGCGGTTTTCAACTACGATCAGACGGGCACCGGGGCCGAGCGGGACGCGATTTACTTCGAGGGGAACGACATCCCCTGGAACACCCCGCTGCTGCGGCTGCTGGAGCGGGTGGGGCGGGATCACGCGGGCGAGGAGGGATTCTGGACGGCCTACACCAGCAACCCGTCGCTGTCGGGGACCGATGCGTACGCTTTCCTCCCCGCGCGGTACCAGGGCCGTGGTCTCACACGGCTGAGGATCCCGGCGACCACCGTCTTCACCTCCGCCTGGGATCGGCCGACGATCGTTGCGCAGACTCCCGGATGGCGATCGCCCGGCTGGACGGAGACTGGCGACCTGTTCATCGATTACTCGAGGGTGTATCACTCCTCAGGGGATCTTCCCGCGGCCACCACGGAAGCAGAGCCCTGGAATATGGAACGGTGCGCCCGCCTTGTGACGATCGCCATCTTCCGGCTGATGCGCGACGCCGCTCCGCGCGAGGGGGAGCCGGGCGGCTGAGAGGCGCTCGGCCCGCCGGTCGTCAGGGCCGCTGATCGAGTGACTCGATCCGGAGGATGTCGCAGGAGTATGGCGATTCCTTGTCCTCCCGTTCGCCTCCTGCACGTTTCGTCCGCACACGAAGGACCACCCGGCTTCCCGCCGCCGGAGTGACCTTCAGCGTGGCCGCCGTTTCCGCCAGGGAAATCCAGGGTCCGAGCCCGCTGCGCGCCGCGACCCCGAATTCGAGTGGATGGATACCCGCTGGAACGTCGAGCGTCACGCTGTGCGGCAGCTCCAGCGCGTGGAACTCACGGCCGTGCCGCTTCTTCGACGGAACCGTGGCCTCGTGGAACCAGAGCAGCCGGTGCCTCGGGAACCCGGACGCAAGCGGTGTGAGGTTCTGCCACAGGTCGGGCACGTGTGTCGGGTCGACGCAGTAGACATAGAAGGCCGCTGAGGTGCTCTTGCCCGAACGGTCCTTCGCGAGCAGGACCGCGGTCCTGTCGTCGTCGCTAGCCGTTTCGGCCGGCTCGAAGATCATCTCGAGACGGCCCGTGATCCCGGATGCCGCCGGCTCAGGTGGGGCGGGTTCGTCCGGCCGGGCCTTTTTCATCGCCTCGATCACCGCCTCGGCCACTCCGGCACGCCTCAGCTCGATGACGATTTCCGGCTCGAGATCGAAGGCCACCACGCGCGCTCCCTGGATCGCCTCGATGATCGATTCGGGCGGGGTGCCCGCCGAGGTCATGCGGACGATGTCCTCGTTGGTGAGCGGCGCCGCCGGAGCCGGCGTCCCCGTCTGCGTCGCAGCCAGTGTCATCAACCCAGCGAGGATCAGCAGCGACCCGGCGGCGGGGACGCGACTCCGTCCCTCATGTCTCATGTGAGACCTCGATCGACAGGCCGTCGTACGCCGGCTGCACGCTGTGCGGCAGCTCGCGCGCGAGTGTGTCGTGGTCGAGCTCGTGGCTGATGTGGGTGAGATACGCGCGCCGGGGGGCGATTCGCTCGATGGCCGCGAGCGCCCCCTCGAGATTGAAATGGGTCGGGTGCGGCTTGTGCCGCAGGGCGTTGATCACCAGGACGTCGAGGTTCGTCAGGACGCTCAGGCTGTGATCGGGGATGCCGCTGCCATCGGTGATGTAGGCGAATCCACCGACACGGTATCCGAGAATCCTCTCGGTACCGTGAAGGACGTCGAATGGCACGACGTGCATGCCGCCAGCCAGGAACGGTCCGGAGACAGGAGTGAGCGTGAGCTGGGGGCGGCTGCTCGCGGTGGGGGGCGAGCCGAAGACGTACCAGAACGTCCGGGAAACGTTCTCAAGGGTGGCGGCGGCTCCGTAGACCGGCATCGCACGCTGCTGGCGGAAGTTGAATATCCGCACATCGTCGAGCCCGAAGACATGATCCGCATGGCCGTGGGTGAGCAGAACCGCCTCGAGCGAGGCCACCTTCTCACGAAGAGCCTGCTGCCGGAGGTCGATCGACGCATCGATCAGGACGTTGCGGTCGTCGAGCGACAGCAGCGCCGAGGTCCGGGTTCTCCTGTTGCACGGGTCGGACGAGGTGCAGACGCCGCACCGGCAACCGATCGCCGGGACGCCCACCGAGGTTCCCGTTCCCATGAAGGTGACCTTCATCGCGTCACCTTGAGGCCCGATCCGGTGAGGGCGACGAGCGGTGCCTGCGTCCCGGGGAAGCGGCGGCTCCAGGCAAGCGCGCCGGCGAATGCCGCGGCCGAGGTCGGCTCGACGTCGAGACCTGCAGCTCCGAGCGCCGTCCAGGCGCGCTCGATGGCCGGTTCGTCGACCCCGAGAAAGCACCCGCCCGAGCTTTCGACGGCGGCGCGGGCGCGCGCGGCACGCGCGGGTGCCGCGACGCGGATGCCGTCCGCTCGGGTGAGCCGACCCGGGGGGGCGGCGCCGGGCACGAGCGGCGCGCAGGCATCCGCCTGCACGCCCATCAGCCGGGGAATCGTCTCCATCAGGCCACCTGCCTGTAGCATCCGGAACCCCTCGTACGCTCCGATCAGGAGGGAGGCGTTGCCTACGGGAAGGAAGACCCGGCGGGCGACCTGCGGCCTCTGCTGCTCCCAGACCTCGAAGGCGAAAGAGCGCGTGCCGCAGACGAACCAGGGGTTCCAGACATGGCTCGCGAAGGGGGTCCCGCCCCCGGCGATCTCGAGCGCCCGGGCCGACACCGCCGCGCGATCACCCTCGACCCTGGTCAGTGCGGCGCCACACGCCTCGATGGCGGCGCGCTTGGCCCGCGGCGCGCCGCCGGGCGTCAGAATCTCCATACGGATGCCAGCGCGCGCACCGTAGGCCGCCATCGCATGACCGGCGTTGCCGGATGAGTCTTCGATCGCATGCGTGACACCCCGGGCCGCCATCTGGCTGATCACCACCGCCGCTCCTCGATCCTTGAACGACCCGGTCGGGGACAGGAACTCGAGCTTGAAGCTACAGCACAGGCCGTCGACCTGCCTCTCGACGATCGGCGTGCACCCCTCACCGAGCGAGACCGGAGCAAGACCTTCCGGCACGCCGAGCGCCGAGCGGTAGCGCCAAATCCCGCTCGCCCCCGGGTCGATACAGGCCGGATCGAATGCCTCGGGACCCGCGATCGAGAGGGGCCCGCCGCATCCACAGCGCCAGGCGGCCGGGTCCATGGCCGCCTGCCCGCACTCGTCGCATACACAGCGGATCATTCGCCGATCTCGCGCGCGATCTCCTCGACGACCCGCAACGGGTCGGGCGCCTGCGTGATCGGCCGGCCTATCACCAGATAGTCGGCCCCGGCCTCCACGGCTTCGCGGGGTGTCATCACGCGTTTCTGGTCGCCCGTCGTCGAGCCGGCGGGGCGGACTCCCGGCGTCACGACGACGAAGTCTCCTCCGCATGCCGCCTTGACCGCCGCCGTCTCCCTGGCCGACGCCACGACACCGCCGACCCCCGCCTCCTTGCCGAGCCCGGCGAGCGCGAGGACCTGCTCATCGGGCGAAGCCGGCACGCCGGTGGCCCGGAGGGCGTCCGCATCGAGGCTGGTGAGGACGGTGATCCCGAGCAGCAGGGGAGGCTCCACGCCGCGCGGAACCGACGCGGCCAGAGCATCGGCGGCCGCACGCACCATCTCGCGGCCCCCGGCGAGGTGCACGTCAATCAGGCTCGCCCCCAGACCCGCTACTGCGGAAACAGCGCGAGCCACCGTGTTCGGGATGTCATGGAACTTGAGGTCGAGGAAGACCCGAGCCCCGGAGTCGACGATCCGGGTGACGATGCCGGGTCCGGCGGAGCAGAACAGCTCCAGCCCGACCTTGAACATCCCGACACGGCCCGCGAGCCGGCGGACGAGGTCCATCGCGTCGTCGGTTCCGCTCACGTCGAGCGGGATGATGAGTCTTCGGAGAGGATCCATCGATGCCGGATTCTCTCAGATGGGGTGGCCGTTTGCAACACGCCGGATGGCGGGGATTGAAGGGCCGAAATATTTGCCATAACCTATGTGTTGAGATCCAGGAGGACGCCGGGGCGCTATCCCCCAGGAGCAACAGGGATGACGGACAACGTGACGGGACGCAGGGGCAGGGAAAGGTACTTCATCCTCGCGGTGCTGGTGGTTTCAGCCGGCGCGCTGGGCTACGCGGCCTTCCGCACTATGGCGGCCTCGCCGGAGCCCGAGGTCCCGCCCGGCGATGTCGCCGTGCTCTCCAAGGGCGACCCGGTCGATCTGTCGGCGCATCTGGTCCCCGGCAAGTACACGATCTACGATTTCTACGCGGACTGGTGTCCGCCGTGCCGCTCCCTGGACGGCTCGCTCCGTGCGCTGGCCGCCAACCATCGCAACGTCGCGATCCGCAAAATAGACATCGTGGACTGGACGTCACCGGTGGTGCAGCAGCACGACATCCGCGACCTGCCCCACATGGTGCTGTACGGACCGGACGGCACGCGGCTGGCCGAGGGGGATGACGTCTACCCGATGGTGTCCGAGCTGTTCAGGACCCGACTCTTCTGAGCACGGCGGCAATCCTCCCATACGGCCCACCCATCGGCCCGACAGCCGCCGAGGGTACCCGATGACCGATGTGCCTTCGGGGGGCTCGAGTTCGGCGCGATCCTCGAGGGCGCGCTGTCCGAACACCGTCGCCGGTTCCTTCTGTGGGCACGGATCCTCCTGCTGCCCGCCGCAGTCACGCTCGCCGGCGCCCTGCTCTCCGGCGCGATCGTCCCGCTCGAGGTGGATCCGGGGTGGCTGCGCGCCGACCCGGCAGTGCTGCTTGCGCGGCTGCCGGCGTTCGCCCTCGCAGCTCTCGCCCTGACGTTCGTCTCGTGGCTGGCGCAGATCGGCGCGCTGGGCGCGGTCTCTCTTGCGCTGGGAGCGGACTCGAGCGAGCCGAGGGGGACAAACGCTCTGCGTGTCTGGACGAGCCTCGGGCCCTGTGCGACGCGACTCCTCGCGCTCGCGTGCGCGTTGTTCGCCATGCTCTGCGTGCTGCCGCTGCTCGTGGCCAGTCTCGGGCTCGGGCTGGGAGCCCTCGCCGGCGCCGTGGCGTCGCTCGTCCACCCTCTCCTCGGGATCCTGGTGATGGCGTGCGCGGGTCTGCTGGGTCTCGGAGCGGCCGCCGCATGCGCGGCATATCTCGGCGCGCGGTACGCGGTGTCTGTTCCGGAGCTGGTTCGCGGTGACCGCGGGGTGCGCGAGGCGCTTGCGGAGAGCGCCGCGCTGACTTCGGGCCGGCGACTGCACGTGATCCTGATCTGTTTTCTGGCGTTGCTGGCGACATCGATCGCGACCTTCCTCATCCAGGCACCCGTCGCGGCGGCGAGGATGCTCCTGGGGGGCACCTCGCCGGCGCTCGCAGCGCTCGGAGCCGCGGCGGCCGGTCTGGCTGTCCTGCTGGCCGGACCGTTTCCCCTGATCGCCATCGTGCTGCTCCACACAGACCTGCTTTCCGTGCGGCGGGATGCCGCGGTCGGGCGTGTATAATCCGTGCCGATGAAGGGGCGGCGGACAGGGAAGCGACGCGGCGCGTTGAGCAATCCGGAGGGGCGGTTCGAACCGTACCGTCTCGATGCATCCGATGCCGAGCCGGATCCGGAGGGAGTGGCGCCTTATCGCCCGGCCACCACCATCATCCCCGAGATCACCCGCACGATCATCACCCGGAATGACTCGCCGGACATCCCGTTCGATCGCTCGATCAATCCGTACAAGGGATGCGAGCACGGCTGCATCTATTGCTTCGCGCGTCCCACGCACTCGTATCTCGGGCTGTCACCGGGTCTCGACTTCGAGACGAAGATCGTCACCAAGCCGGACGCGGCCCGGCTGTTGCAGGGCGAACTGGCGCGGCCGGCATACCGCTGCGAGGTGATGGCGCTGGGATCGAACACGGACCCCTACCAGCCGGTCGAGAGACGGTTGCGCATCACGAGGGCGGTGCTCGAGGTACTTTCGAACCACCAGCATCCGGTTTCCATCGTGACCAAGTCGACGCTCGTGCAGCGCGATCTGGATCTGCTCGTCCCGATGGCCCGGAGGATCTGGCCTCCGTGATGATCTCCATCACCACGCTCGATCCGGATCTGGCGTCGCGGATGGAGCCGAGGGCGGCCTCGCCCGCAAGCCGCCTCGCCACCGTCCGTGCCCTGTCGGAGGCGGGGGTTCCCGCCGGCGTGCTGGTCTCTCCGGTCATCCCGGGGCTCACGGACGAAGGGATCGACAGGATCCTGGAGGCGTGCGCCGGGGCGGGCGCCACGGCAGCGGGCTATCTCTTCATCAGGCTGCCGGCGGAGACGGGCGATCTGTTCATCGAGTGGCTGCGGGAGCATTACCCGCTCAGGGCCGACCGGGTGATCGGTCTGGTGAGGCGCAGCCGTGGCGGGCGTCTCAACGACCCCATGTTCGGGCAGCGGATGCGCGGCCGGGGGGCCTACGCCGACATGATCCGGACCCGCTTCGTTGCGGCCCGGCGACGCAACGGCCTGCAGGCCCGGATGCCGCCTCTCGACACCGGGCGGTTCCGCCGGCCGGAATGTCCGGGAACTCAGCGGCGACTCTTCGACTGACCGGCCGCGTCAGCCGCCGCCGAGCGCCCTTTCGAGGCGCGTGAAGTCGTCGTCGCTCCAGGAGGCAACACCCTTGCGCTTTACGATCTCCCGCTGCAGGCGATGGATGCGTTCTCCTTCTGCGGGATCGAGAACGCGCAGCCGCACCTTCCCCACGCCGCTCGTCGTCAGGTCGAGGATCTTGGCGGCGGTGTAGGACAGGTCGATGATCCTCCCCCTGACGAACGGGCCGCGGTCGTTGATCCGTACCACGAGGCTCCGCTCGTTGGCGAGATTGGTGACACGGACGAACGTACCGAACGGCAGCGTCCTGTGCGCGGCGGTCAGTCCGAGCATGTTGTACGGCTCGCCGCTCGAGGTGGTCCTGCCGTGGAAGGTCGGTCCGTACCATGATGCGATGCCGGTCTGGGTTCGGCCCGCCGCCGGTGGCTGTGGGGATGTGGACGGAGGCACGTGCGGCCCGCAGGACATCGCGAGACCGGCCAGCGCCAGCGCGGCGACCGCGCTCGCCGCGCGGCGCGGCGCGCGGGCCCGCCTCATGCCCCGGGTGTTCCCGGGGGAGAGGCCGCGCGCCCCCGGTGGACGGCGCCGATCAGGCTCGCCAGACTCTCCACCTCGTGCCTCACGCAGTATTGCTCGATCTCGCGGGCTATCCGCAGCGGGGCGGAGGGCTCCGTGAACGTCGCGGTGCCGACCTCCACGGCCGACGCGCCGGCGAGGATGAACTCGAGAGCGTCCCGACCCGTCCGGATCCCGCCGATCCCGATGATCGGCAGCCGGACCGCACGTGCGACACGGTGCACGAGGAAGACGGCCATCGGCCGGATGGCCGGCCCGGACAGACCGCCGGCGCCCGAATTCAAAACGGGAACGCGGCGCTCGACGTCGATGGACATCCCCATGAAGGTATTCACGAGCGACAGCATGTCGGCACCGGCGTCGGCCGCGGCCCGCGCGAGGACGGTGATGTCGGTGACGTTGGGGGAGAGCTTGACGATCACGGGAAGGCGGGTCGCCGCCTTGACCGCCGCCGTGACCCGGGAGGTCGCCTCGGGATCGACGCCGAACTCGATGCCCCCCTTGTCGGTGTTGGGGCAGGAGATGTTCAACTCGACGGCGGCGATTCCCTCGGCTCCGTCGAGGCGGTGCGCCAGAGCCGCGAACTCCTCAATCGACTCGCCGAAGACGTTGGCGATCACGGTAGCGCCCTGCCTCCGCAGTTCCGGCAGCTTGTCGACAAGGAAGGACTCGATGCCGATGTTCTGGAGTCCGATCGAGTTGAGCATCCCGGCGGGGGTTTCTGCGAGGCGGACCGGCGGATTCCCCCGTCGCGGCTTCAGGGAGAGGCTCTTGCAGACGATACCTCCCAGCGACGCGATGTCGAAATGTGGCAGGAGATCGAGACCGTAGCCGGATGTTCCGCTCGCGGTGAGAACCGGGTTCTTCAGACGCAACGGCCCGAGCGCCACGGGCACGGACGGAGCGCCGGCCCGGGCGCTCAAAGGATCACCTTCGTCGCGTCGAACACCGGTCCATCGACGCAGATGCGATGGTACGCAAGGGGGGTCCCGGCGGACTCCCGGATCCCGACGACGCACCCGACGCACACACCGAAGCCGCATGCCATCGGTCCTTCGAGCGACAGATAGCAACGCACGTTGTGGCCCGCCGCGACCTCGGCCGTCGCCCTCATCATGGGTGTGGGGCCGCAGGCACAGACAATCCAGGGGCCGGATTCCGACTCCGGACCCTTGAGGAATTCGTCGAGCAGATCGCTCACGAAACCACGGCGTCCCGCTGAGCCATCGTCCGTGCAGAGCCGGACGTCGAGGCCGGCCTCGACGGAAGGGCGGATTCCCGCCATGTCCGCCTCGGTCCGGCAGCCGAACAGCATCACCGGTTTGCCGCCGGCGCGACGTTCCTCGATCGCCAGCGGGTGGACCGAGGCCGAGCCGATCCCTCCTGCCACGAGCAGCAGCCGTGAGCCGGGCGGCCTCTCCGGTGCGAAGCCGTTTCCGAGCGGCCCCAGGCAACGGAGCGACCGGCCCGGTCGTACCGATGAAAGGATGGATGTACCTCGCCCGAGGACCTTGTAGAAGATCTGGATCGCGTCCGCCGGTGAGCCCGGGCGATTGAAGATGCTGAACGGACGCCGCAGGAGCGGATCGTCGGCCCGCTCGGCCTGCCCCAGAGTGACCATGAGAAACTGCCCCGGCTCCCAGAAGGAGAACCCGGGCCCGCCGGGCGGGAGTGCGAGAGTCAGGAGGAAATGCCCGGCTCCGAGGTCGTCGTGCGACCTTATGGTCAGGCTCGAATCGACGGGCGCGCTGCTCGGGGCCATATCGCGCACCACTGTACCACAGCGACATCCCCCTGTTAATCGCGCGGGCGCGGCGCGGGGTGGCGCGCCCCCCCGAAGGCGGGTGGTATGATCGCCGCGTGAACTACCTGAAACTGATCATCAACGCCCTCTGGGCCGGGCTCTACACCACCGCAATCATCACCCTGCTGCTGTTCTTCCTCAACCCCGAGCTCTCGGCGCGCGGAGTCCTCTCGACCTCGTTTCTCGCGTCGTTTCTGTCGCTCGGGGCGGTCTATGTTGCGGTGGTGGCGGTGATGCTCCCCTCGATGTTCATCTGCGTACGGTTCTTCGCCGCCAGACGGCTGGGGACGACGTGGCTCAACGCGAAGGCGATCGTGTGGTTCATGACGGTCTGCCTGGGAGGTCTGACGGTCGCCGCCTACTACAATCTGCGCTGGACCGAATCGCTGGTCGCGCCGGCCGCGCACGATGCCCTCCGAACCGTGTGCGGCACAATGGCGGGTTGTTCGTTGATCGGGCTTTGCGGCGCCTCGATCGCCCAGCTCAGGCCGGACGCGGGACGGCCTCTCCGGGTTGCTGCCGGATTCGTTCTGGCCGTGCCTCCGCTGCTGATCATGCTCCTGCTTCCGGGAGCGGCCCGGCACCGGCTTCCGGGATCCGCGGCGCCCCTGGGGACGCTTCCGGTGGGAATGAGGCCCGCGGCCGGATCGGGCCGGCTGCTGCTGATAGGCCTCGACGGCGCCTCGATGGACTACATCCTTCCGTTGGCCTCCACGCGCGATCTGCCGACCTTCGCCGCATTGATGAAGAACGGCGCATCGGCGCGGTTGAACTCGATCATTCCCTGCATTCCCAGGGTGGCATGGACCAGTCTGCTGACCGGCTCACCCCCATGGGCAAGCGGTGTCAAGGGTGTCCACACCTATGCGCTGCCGGCCGGCGCGGATCAAATCGAGGTGCTTCCGACGGCGCTCGGGTTCGAGCATCTCGTGGGATGGGGGTATGTCTCCGTCGCGACGCCTCCGCCGGATGAGCGGAGGGCGCCGATGCTCTGGGAGATCCTGCGATGGAGCGGACACCCGGTGCAGGTGATCGGATTCGGTGATGCCGGCTCGCCACGAGTGGCCGCGGACGAGTCGTCCTCGAGCGAGGTGGACCGACGTGTCCTGGACCTGCTCGGGGCACACGAGGGCTTCCTCACCGAGGCCGAGGAGAGCCGGATCGCGATCCTGAAGAAAGCGCTGCGGGCCGATTTCGCAGCGCGTGCCGCGGCGCTCGATCTCAGGAGACGGATGCCCGAGGAGGATGCCAGGATGGTGGCGGTGCGGTTCCCTGGGCTCGCACTCGTGAGCCGCTACTTCCTCGCGTACCACCTTCCCGATGAGTTCGGCGACGTGCGGCAGCGGGAGAGAGAGTTGTTCGGGCGGGTGATCGCCGGCTACTACAAGATTCTCGACGACCTGCTCGCCGAGCAGATCCAGCTCGCAGGCCCGGACACCTTCGTGATCGTGGCCTCGCCGCACGGAGTGGAGCCGTTATCGGGCTTCAGGCGGTTCGTCGGGCTGATGATGCCGGGTCGGCACGACGATATGCCCGCGGCCTCGGGCACGTGGCGCAGGGGACCCGACGGAATTCTCATGGTCATGGGGGAGGGCGTCATCCCCGACGGGCGGGTGGACGATGCCGACCTCGTCGACGTGGTGCCCACGGCTCTGTATGCGCTCGGGCTACCGATCAAGGCGAACATGCGTGGGGATCTCCTGCGGCGTCTATTCGACCGCACGTTCCTCGAGACGCACCCGGTACATTTCATCCCCGCCTACGGAGCGCCGGCCCCACCGGTCCGTTGACAGGGTTTCTCGTGGTGCTATAATTCCTTCGCCTTTAAGCTCGCCCGGTGAGGCGGGAAGGGAAAGGGAAACACAATGGTCGGCACGGGAAAGAACGCGTAGCGCACACCGCCCCGGGGGCGGTTTTTTTTTGCCCCGGCCCTCCTCCCTCCGTTCGATCCGGGACACCGGAAACCGTCATGAGAGGTGATTCGAACATGCCGACACCGAAGGGGTCCGTGCAGGGGCTCGTCATGGACGAGGCCACGATAGACCGCGCGCTGACCCGGATGGCTCATGAGATCCTCGAGAAGCACAAAGGAGTCGATGACCTCGCGCTCGTGGGGATCCGGTCACGCGGCGTCCCTCTGGCCCAGAGGCTCGCCTCGCGGATCCGATCCATCGAGGGAAGGGAGGTGCCGGTCGGTTTCCTCGATATCAACCTGTATCGCGACGACCTGACCGTCATCGCCGAGCACCCGGTGGTCCGCAAGACCGAGATCCCGTTCACCGTGGACGGCAAGAAGATCGTCCTGGTGGATGATGTCCTGTTCACCGGTCGGACCATCAGAGCCGCTCTCGATGCTCTCATCGATCTCGGGCGCCCGAGGCTGATACAGCTCTGCGTCCTCGTGGACCGGGGCCACCGGGAGCTGCCGATACGGGCCGACTATGTCGGCAAGAACGTCCCCACCGCGCTCGACCAGGAGATCCGGGTCTCGTTGCAGGAGGGGGACGGCCGTGACGCGGTGGAACTGATCGCGGGAGGGCGGTGAGATGCAGCTCAGGAGCCGCCACCTGCTCGGAACCCAGGACCTCACACCGGAAGAGATCACGCTGATTCTCGATACGGCCGACTCCCTCATGGAGATCTCGCAGCGGGAGATCAAGAAGGTTCCCACTCTCCGAGGTCAGACGGTCATCAACCTGTTCTTCGAGCCGAGCACCAGGACGCGTACCTCCTTCGAGCTCGCGGAGAAGCGACTGTCGGCGGATTCGCTCAATTTCTCCGCCGGCACCAGCAGCGTGGTCAAGGGCGAGACGCTGCTCGACACGGCGAGAAATCTGGAGGCGATGAATCCCGACTTCATCGTGATGCGGCACGGGATGCCCGGGGCGCCGCACTTCCTCAGCCGGGTCTGCCGATCCTCCATCATCAATGCCGGTGACGGGGCTCATGAGCATCCCACGCAGGCGCTGCTCGACGCGTATACGATCCGGCAGAAGAAGGGCAAGATCGCCGGAATGAAGGTCGTGATCGTGGGAGACATCCTGCACAGCCGGGTGGTGCGGTCGAACCTGTTTCTCCTGCACAAGCTCGGTGCTCAGGTGACCGTCGTGGGGCCGTCCACGCTGATGCCTCCCGGAATCGAAGATCTCGGCGCGGCCGTCAGCTACAGGCTGGACGAAGCTGTCGAAGGGGCCGACGTGATCATGATGCTCCGCATTCAGATGGAGCGTCAGGGCAAGGGATACTTTCCCTCCGTGCGCGAGTATTTTTCTCTGTTCGGTCTGACGGAGGAGCGGGTCCGCCGCGCCAAGCCGGACGTCATCATCATGCATCCCGGACCGATCAACCGCGGCGTGGAAATCGCGTCGAACGTGGCGGATGGGAGCTACTCGGTGATCCTCAACCAGGTCACCAACGGCATCGCGGTGCGGATGGCGGTGCTCTACCTGCTGGCGGGTGGCGCGCCGTCAGGCCAGACCCACTGATTACGAGGCGAGATCATGGCACAACGACTCCTGAAGAACGGCCGGGTCGTGGATCCGGCGAACGGAATCGACGAGGTCCGGGACGTCCTGATCGTCGACGGTCTTATCTCCCGCGTCGAGAGGAGCATCAGCCCGCCCGCGGGCGCCGACGTGACCGAGTGTGACGGCCTGGTGGTCGCACCGGGCTTCGTGGACATGCACGTGCATCTGCGCGAGCCGGGTCGCGAGGACAAGGAGACAATCGAGTCGGGAGGGCGGGCGGCGGCCGCTGGCGGATTCACCTCGGTCGCCTGCATGCCCAATACCGACCCGGTGAACGACGACCAGAGCGTGACCGAGTTCATCATCGCACAGGCGAGACGGCGCTCTCCGGTCCGGGTCCACCCGATCGGGGCGGTGACCAAAGGGCTGGAAGGGGAGGAGCTCTCCGAGATCGGCGAACTCGTGCGTCTCGGATGCGTGGCCTTCTCCGATGACGGCCGTCCGGTGGCCTCTTCCTTCGTCATGAGAAAGGCGCTCGAGTACACCAGGATGTTCGACGTTCCCGTCATCAACCACGCCCAGGATCTCGCGCTGTCCAATGGCGGGGTGATGAACGAGGGCTACTACTCCACGGTGCTCGGTCTGCGCGGCATTTGCAATGCGGCCGAGGAGATCATGATCCAGCGCGACATCCTGCTCGCGGAGTTGACCGGAGGCAGGCTCCACGTGCCGCATCTTTCGACGGCGCGCGCCGTCGGGCTGATGAGGGAGGCGAGGGCACGCGGGATCGCCGTGACCTGCGAGGTCACGCCGCATCACTTCACTCTGACGGACGAGGAGGTGTGCGGGTTCGACACGAACAGCAAGATGAACCCCCCGCTGCGATCGGAGAGGGACCGCGCGGGTGTCGTGGAGGGGATCGCGGACGGCACCGTCGACGCCATCGCGTCGGACCACGCACCCCACTGCCAGGAGGAGAAGGAGGTCGAGTTCGATCTCGCTCCTTTCGGCGT
Organism: uncultured Acidobacteriota bacterium; assembly: GCA_963806495.1. GTDB lineage: Bacteria > Acidobacteriota > Polarisedimenticolia > JACPZX01 > DASXTC01 > CAWDYA01. The sequence goes on from CAWDYA010000002.1 coordinate 490,773, forward strand.
GATAGGGCTCGAGACCTCGGTCGCGCTCGGGCTGGACAGGCTCGTGGCGCCCGGGCACATCGGCCTGACCCGGTTCGTCGAGCTCTATTCGACGAACCCGGCGAAGATCCTGAGGCTGCCCGCGGGAACGCTTACGCCCGGCGCCGCCGCTGACATCACGGTCTTCTCCACCTCGAGGGAGACAACGGTCGAGCCCGCACGTTTCCTGTCCCGGAGCCGGAACACACCGTTCGGCGGGCGGAAGCTCAAGGGAGCCCCGATCCTGACGATCGTCGGCGGAGAGGTGGTCTGGCGCGCCGAGGCAGCCCGATAGCGCGGGCCGCTCGACTGAGCACTAGTCGCAATCCCATTCTTGGTGTACATTCTTCGGCACGGCCCTGCCCGCCACCCGTTCCGAGGGGGAACGTGTCACTTGATTGACCAAATCAGAACAATTGCGCGGGAAAGTGCGCGCGCGCTAGCCTTGGCTTCCCTGGGCACGCTCCTGGTGTGCTCTCCGGCCGCATGGGGTGCCCAGCTTCTCTCCGCCGAGGCCACCCTGACCAGTCCGGGAGCACAGGGCGGTGCGGTCCGGGGGCGTCCCGTTGTGGTGGTCCCTTCGGGTGGCGGCCGTACCTATATCCGCTTCGACCTGAGCCTGCTTCCGCCCGGGACGGCCGGTGATCGGATTGAATCGGCCAGTCTCCAACTCACGGTGAGCGCGGTGAAGCGGCCCGGAACCTGGGAACTGCGGGCCGTTACCAGTTCCTGGGACAAGGCCACGCTGGACGTCGGTGGCGCGCCACGCGTCGAACCCCAACCGCTGGCCGTGTTCGATCTTGCACCGGGTGATGCGGGATCCGCCGTCACCGTCGATCTGCTCTCCATCGTGAGACAGTGGGTCGACGGGGCGCGCCCGAGCGAGGGACTGCTGCTCTCGCCCCGGCGTGGAGCCGACGCCACCTTTGTCTCCGCGAACGGACCCAGCGCCCCGCGTCTCGAGATGACCCTCGCGGACGTGCCGACGATTTCCGACCCGGCTGAGTCCATGTCGAGGCTCTTCTACACGACACCGCAGGATGTCTATTACATCGGTATCCCCGGCCCGCCCGGTCCTCCCGGCCCTCCCGGCCCTGAGGGCCCGCAAGGGCCACAGGGTGATACCGGTCCCGCTGGTCCGCAGGGCCCCCAGGGATTGCAGGGTGACGTCGGCCCGATTGGGCCAGCGGGACCTCAGGGTCTGCAGGGAGATGTCGGTCCGGCTGGGCCGCAAGGGCTGCAGGGTCTACCGGGTGCCGACGGGGCGACAGGTCCACAGGGACCACAAGGGCTGCAGGGTCTGCCGGGTGCCGACGGGGCGACAGGTCCACAGGGACCGCAAGGGCTGCAGGGTGCCGACGGAGCGACAGGTCCACAGGGACCGCAGGGGCTGCAGGGTGCCGACGGCGCGACAGGTCCACAGGGACCGCAAGGGCTGCAGGGAGATGTCGGTCCGGTCCGCAGGGCCGCAGGGCTGCAGGGGACGTCGGCGGCGGGCCACAGGGCTGCAGGGTCTACCGGGTGCCGACGGGGCGACAGGTCCACAGGGACCACAAGGGCTGCAGGGTGCCGACGGAGCGACAGGTCCACAGGGACCGCAAGGGCTGCAGGGAGATGTGGGTCCCGCTGGTCCGCAGGGCTGCAGGGTGACGTCGGCAGGTCCAGCAGGACCGCAGGGGCTGCAGGGTGCCGACGGGCCGCAGGGCTCAGGGCTACCGGGTGCCGACGGGGCGACAGGTCCACAGGGACCGCAAGGGCTGCAGGGTGCCGACGGAGCGACAGGTCCACAGGGACCGCAAGGGCTGCAGGGAGATGTCGGTCCGGCTGGGCCGCAAGGGCTGCAGGGTGACGTGGGTCCACAGGGACCGCAGGGTCTACCGGGTGCCGACGGAGCGACAGGTCCACAGGGACCGCAAGGGCTGCAGGGAGATGTCGGTCCGGCTGGGCCGCAAGGGCTGCAGGGTGACGTGGGTCCACAGGGACCGCAGGGTCTACCGGGTGCCGACGGGGCGACAGGTCCACAGGGACCGCAAGGGCTGCCGGGTGCCGACGGAGCGACAGGTCCACAGGGACCGCAGGGGCTGCAGGGAGATGTCGGTCCGGCTGGGCCGCAAGGGCTGCAGGGTGCCGACGGAGCGACAGGTCCACAGGGACCGCAGGGTCTACCGGGTGCCGACGGAGCGACAGGTCCACAGGGACCCAGGGTCTGCAGGGAGATGTCGGTCCGGCTGGGCCGCAAGGGCTGCAGGGTGACGTGGGGTCCACAGGGACCACAGGGGATTCAGGGTGATATCGGTCCAGCCGGCCCGACGGGGCCCGAGGGCGCGGAAGGGCCACAGGGTATCCAGGGCAATCCCGGTCCTCCAGGCCCCGCTGGCAGCCCGGGAGCATCCCTCAATCCTCTGAGGCTCGGGATGCTCCGCTGGTATGGCGCCAATGAATTGGGCACGATCGTCCCTACCGGGTCTCACCCAATCACAATCTGCTTCGACCGGGATCTACCTCTGGGTTACGGATTTCAACG
>CAWDYA010000003.1:0-101105 GCA_963806495.1 uncultured Acidobacteriota bacterium
AGGTTCTTTGCGAGGTCGCGAAATAGCACCACGTTGCCACCGCCGCCGTGCGCCATGAACAATGGCGTGATCGCTGCGTCGCGGCACGTTGAATGACACGCAGCGAACTATAACCCGACAGTGCGTGTTGATCACCGTCAATGATCTCAGCCAACGATACTATCGTAGGGTTTTCGGTCAACAGCGACAGCGGCAAGTCGTGGCGAGCTCTCGATCGATCGCCAGAAACATTTGCACGGCGGATAACGAGTCGCCACCCAGATCGAAGAGCTTTCCCGAATGCCTAAGTAGTCGATCATCTCGAGCAGCTCTCGCCGCCCAGATCTTCGCCAACGCTTTCTGTGCGTGTGTTCCAGGCGGCACGCGGTAGCCGGGTCGCGCAAATCGGCGAGCGCCAGCGGCGCGGGCAGCGCGCGAATGTCCACCTTGCCACTCGGCGTGAATGGAAAGGCTTCGAGCACCACCAGCGCCAAAGGCACCATGACTGTGGCAACGCTGCCGTGCATACTCCATCAGGTCGGCGCTTCGAGAACGCGGACGCATCGTCGACCACGCGTAAGCTACAAACGGGCTCCACCGTCGGAATGGCCATCGATCCGCGGTCACAAGGCATTGCTTCAGCCCAGCAAAACGCCCCAGCACGGAACTCACTTCGCCCGGTTCGAGATACGGTCAGCCGTGCACCTTTACCTGATTGTCTGCTCGGCCGAGATATTCAGGTCGCCATCCGCGCCATATCGAGCGGTGTCGCCGGTCTTGTACACAAGCGCACCTTGCTCGAACGGATGCGGCAGAAAACGTTCATGTGGTCAGATCGTCGCGGCCAATACAGCCATGGGCGAGGTTCGACACCCGCGAGATACAGTTCGCCGGCAACACCTCCGGCAACAACGCGCGTTGCTTGTCGAGCACGAAAGCTTGATCGTTCTGAATCGGCGTGCCGATCGGCGGGCAGATCGGGCCAGCCGCCGGATCGCCTAGTAGCGGCTGCGCCGTGACAACATGGGTTTCCACGGCCCATATTGATTGTCGAGTGAGCACAGCGAGCCCGCTGAAGAAGGCGCGCAGGGGGTCGTCCACACGCAGTTGTTCGCCGGTGGTGATTAACTTCGTGAACGTGCTCGGCGCGCGGTGTGTCCGCCTGGGCCACTTCCACCATCTGCCGCAGCGCCACGTACGGCAGGAACAGCCGTCGATGCGCTACACCTCCAATGCATCGAGCAATCGGCGGGGTCGCGGCGTTCGTCATCGGCAATCAGGTGCAATGTCCGCCCGACGCCCAGGTGCTGAAAGTTCCTGAAACGAAACGTCGAAGCTCAGGCTGGAGTACTCGAAGCACGCGTGCGCCGGCCAAACGTCTCGCGTGCGAGTTGCCAGTCGATCAGGTTGGCGAGCGCGCGGTGCGGCATCGCAACACCTTTCGGGCGCCCGGTCAGACCGGACGTGAAGATCACGTACGCCAACGCATCGGCGTCGGGGGTGAATCCCGAAGGCGGGTCTGCGCGATCATCGAGCGGTTCGACCAGTTCACGATAGGCGATGAGGCCTGGGGATGATGCGCGACCAGCAGATAGCCGAGATCCGGGTTTTCCCGGTCCAGTACGACCCATCCGACGCGACGATCGTCCACCACCGGAAGATCCAGGTGCACGTCCTGTTCGTCCAGGATGAGGCTGCGCGAAAGCCCAGGCGCCTCGACCCCGAGCCGGAGACCGGCCCGAGGCACCTGCGCTCCTTCGACACGATGCTCCACAGCCTGGTGAACTACAAAATGATCCGGAAGGACCGCGCCGCGACACGAGCGCTCCTGTCCACCGAGCCCGAGCCGGCCATCGACATGGCTCAGGCATCGGGCCCCGCCTCGCTCGCGGGAGCGAGCGGCATGGTGAAGTTCTATGTGAAGACGGACGGCATCTACGAAATCCTGCCGGCCGATCTGACCGCCGCCGGTGTGGATCTCTCGATGGTGAACCCGACAGACTTTCCACATGACGGCCGGGGGGCAGGATATCGCCATCGGTCTTTTCGGTGACGGCGACGGGTCGTTCGATCCCGGCGACAACCTTCTCTTCTACGGCCAGTCGGTCAAGGGAAACCGCTACACCCGCACCAACGTCTACCAGCTCAGCTACGGCGGGACGCCGGGCCCCAGAATGGCCTTCCGTGACGGGCACTTCACGGGCACGGGTTCCACCCCCACCTCGTTTCAGACCACGCTCCACCTCGAGAAGGATCTCAGATACACGGCGACCTACCGTCCGGGTGTGAACGAAGCGTGGTACTGGAAGGTGCAGTCCGAAGGGGATCCGAACTCGGACCCGTCCGACTACACGGTCACCGTGCCTCATCCCGACCCGAACAGCTATACGATCGACGTGCGCGCGCGGGTGCTGGGGTTGAGCAACGGCGACCATCCGATGGCCCTGAGCCTCAACAGCATGCCGATCGGCACGGACAGCTTCAGCGGTCAGGTCCTTCACGTGCAGAATGCATCCACCACCAGTTCGACGCTGGCCGCCGGATCGAACACATTCACGATCGATATTACCTACAACGGCACACCTGCGCCCAACCTGATCGCGGGCGACTGGTTCGAGATCGACTACCGGCGCACATACGATGTCGACAACGACTACGTGGAGTTCGAAGGACAGGTTTTCGGCAACCAGCACTTCCAGATCCCGGGTTTTTCCACGCCGTACATCTGGCTCATGGACATCACTGACCCGCTCGCGCCGGTTCTCCTGATGTCCGAGCCTGCCGTGCAGGCCGGGATGACCTGGACCCTGCCGTTCGAGGACATCATCGCCTCGACGCACCGCTATGCGGCATCGTCGATCTTCGTCCTGAAGAAGCCGGCCACGACCGTTCTGGATGTCCCCTCGAACCTGAAGTCGCCCGCCAACGGTGCCGATTACATCATCATCACCGACCGATCGCTCATGGCCTCGATGGAGCCGCTGAGGCTGCTGAGGCAGGGTCAGGGCATGCGGGCCGTCACCGTCGCCACGGACGACATCTACGACGAGTTCAACTTCGGCCGGCTCGACCCGCATGCGATCAAGAGCTTCCTGTCGTACGCCTACGCCAACTGGGCGGCGCCGGCGCCGACCTACGTTCTCCTGGCGGGTGACGGGCACATCGACTACCGGGACGACTTCGGGTCGGGAACCCCCGAGATCGTCCCGCCGCTGCTGAGCATCTTCCCTGGGTTCGGCGAGGCGCCGTCGGACAACGACTACGTGGCGGTGGCGGGTGGTGACGTGTATCCCGAGATGTACATCGGGCGGCTGCCGATCCGCAGCCCGGCCGACGCCAGCACGGTCGTCACCAACATCATCAACTACGATACCAACCCGCCCGCGGCCACGCTCAACCAGCAGGCGCTGTTCGTGGCGGACAACAACGATGTCATCTTCCAGGCGATCCTCAACAATCTGCAGGCGTTCATCCCCGCGACGCTGACCCCGGTGGATGCTTACCTTCCCGGGGGCGATCCGAACAATCCGCCGAGCCAGACGCAAATCAACCGACGACGGACATGGTCATCAATGCGTTCGACAACGGCTCGCTGTTCGGCATCTACATGGGGCATGGCAACGTCGATCTGTGGGCCAAAGAGAAGATCCTTCAGCACAACCCGAACCCACCCCCGGCCGTCGGCGCGTCTGGACGCAAATCGTGCTGACGGACAGTGGATTCCAGTCGTTCCTGATCTCGATGAACTGCATCAACGGCTACTTCGCAGACTTGATCGGGGCCGGACCGGGACACGTCGACTACACGCTGGCAGAGGAGTGGATGCGTCGACCGAACCGGGGCGCCGTAGCGGCATGGGCGCCATCAGCACTCGGACAGCTCCGTGAATACGACGGGATCGCCTACGAGCTGTTCGACGACCTGTTCATCCAGGGGCATCGCGTGCTCGGCCCGGCCTCCGTGAACGCCGTGGTGGACGCGGTGAGCGTGTTCGGCGTCGACGAGAGCAACGTCGAAGGGATGATCTTCTTCGGCGATCCGGCGACTCAGCTTGCGGTGGACTACAGCGGATGCACCACGACACCGCCCGAGGTGAAGAACCTGCAGGTGGCCCGCAACGGCTCGGACGTGGTCCTACGTGGGACACCCCGGCCTCGGTGCCCTGCGCGACATACAAGGTCTATGCCGCCGCCGACACGGGCCTGCCGAAGGACTCGTTCACCCCGTACGTGGAGATCGGCTCGACGATGTCGGGCAGTTTCACCCACGTGGGTGCCGCCACGGACGGGTCCGATTATGATTACCTCGTGGTGATCGAGCATCCGATGTACGGACTCGGACCGCTGGGCCACTACGGCCTGTTCTGATCGGGGCATCGATGTCTGACGGGTTTCAGGGCTCGGACCGGGCGGCGGCCTCGCGCGCGGTGCTGGCCCTGTGGCACGAGCAGGGGAAGTGGGCCGACGTCGCGCTCGAGGGGGTCAGCATGGACCCCGTCATCCGCGACGGTGCCACGCTGCGCGTGCGTTTCGGGAAGCTCAGGCCGTCCGATCTGCGGGTGGGGGATGTCGTCATCTACGCCTCCCCGGCCCGGCTCGTGGCGCACCGAGTGATCCGGGTAGGGCGCGGGCGCCGGGCCGGTATGGCGCGCGTCAAGGGCGATCCGCTCTCGTCGTGGAAGGCCACCTGGATCCGCGTCGAGGACATTCTCGGCCGTGTCATGGCGGTGACCCAGCCGGACGGCAGGCGGCGCTATCTGAACACCCCCGCCGGAAGGATGCTGAGCCGGTCGGCGGCATGGCTCTCCATGACGCTCGGCGCCGTGGACGCCCGTCTGCGCCGCCGCAAGGCGGTCCACCCGTCGCGCTCCCTCACAGGCAGGGGGCTCCGGGTGCTCGTGGCCGTGCACGACGCGGTGCACCGGTACCTGGAGACCGACCGCGGCAGGCTGCTCACGCCCGAGGGTCGTTTCCTCGTCGCCGCCTGCAGGCCGACGCTGTCGGATGCCGATGTTGAAAATGTCCGGGCCGCGGCCGCCCAGGTCGGCGACTGGGAGCAGGTCCGCGAGCAGGCCGTCTCGCTGGGGCTGGCCCCGCTCCTGTGCCAGAATCTCGCCGATCCGCGGCTCCTTCAGATGGCTCCGGACACCCTCGTGGCGCAGATCACCCGTGCCAGCCTCGCCAGCGCCTTTTTCACGCTGCATCAGAAGTGGGAGCTGGGGCACATCCTCGACGAGCTCGCGGAGAAAAGGATCGAACCGATCCTCCTCAAGGGCGCCGCGCTCTCCTGCTGCGTCTATCCGAACCCCTCGGCGCGGACGATGAAGGACATCGATCTCCTCGTGGCCGACGACGAGATGCCGGCCGCGATAGTCGGTCCTGCGAACGACTCTCCTTCCGGCCTCTGTACCGGCCGATCCATGTCGACCCGCGGCGGCGCGCCGCCTTCTACAACGTGCATCACCATGCGGCGCCGATCGATCTCCCGTGAAGGAAGGACCATCGTGGAGCTGCACCGGCATATCGTCACGATGGGAGAGGGCGCGCGCTACGACATCGAGAAGATCCGCGCTCGCAGCGTCACGAGCCGGCTCGATGGGCGGCCGGTGCGGGTGCCCGCACCGGCCGATCTCGTGCTGCACACCTGCCTGCACCTCTCCTATGCCGACCGCTTCGTGGGCAAGCTGCGCGACCTGATCGATCTGCACGAGACGATCTGCCGTCTGGGAGACAGGATCGACTGGAACACGGTGCTCGAGGAGGTTCCCTCCGATGCGGCGGCGCGGTGTCTCTACTCCTGCCTCGACCTGGCACGCAGGCTGTACGGCACACCCGTGCCGGCCGATTTCCTCTACGAGCTGAGACGCAACGCGCGGCTGGGCTACTTCGGCGCACGGCTGCTCAGGGCGCTCGCCTGCTCGGTGCTGTTCAACTCCGCCGAGACACGCACCACCATCCTCAGCAACGCCTCGGCCAAGTGGTGCTGCGATACGCTGCTGCGGCAGGCCGGATGGCCGTCACGGATCAAGGAGCTGGTGGTCCTCCTCGCGCAGGGCTGAAGCTCACAGAACGATCTGGATGAGCTCCAGCCGGGGATTGGCCAGGAGCGTCTCCCGTGTCGCCAGGGGGTGAAGGTCGATCCTCTTCTCGATCCCGTCCACGGTGAACTGGATCCAGGGCGAGAGGGGATGATCCGTTCCGGGCAGGTCCTTTCCTTCGCCGGTGACGGTCCTGCCGTTCGCCTTGGTTATGGTGATGACCAGCCGCGGCCGCTCGGCGTCCGGCTGCTCCTCCCGCTCGAAGACGACCCTGTCGATCTTGCTCAGCCGGACGAGGTGGTTCCCCAGGGGGATCCCCTTGTCGTGACGCTCCTCGTCCCTGTAGTTGAGCCCGTCGCGCGGCACCGACAGGTACACGCGGCGATAGTAGCCGTAGCGGATCTCGCGGGCGTGCACGGTGACACGGCTGCCGTCCGGCTCCACCCAGGTGATGTCGGCCTTGCGTCCTCGCGCGGTGGCTTCGTGGGCCTTTCCGAAGGGGCCCGCAGGCGCCAGCGCGAGAGCGAGAAGAAACGCCGCGGCCGCCGGCCACAGGCGCCGGGTCCACCGGAGGGGATCAGACCTGAAGAAAGACACGATGCTCCTGTCCGAGATCCCGGGCCGATGGCGTGATGATCGTACGACCGTCGACCGGTATCCGGCGCTTCTCCCTGAGCGCCTCCCGTACGTCGGCCTCCGAGACGAAGGCGACGGGAGGCTCCTCGGAGGCCCGGCCCCGGCCGGAGGCCTCCGAGGGCCGCAGGGGTTCAGCCGGCGCGGGCGTCGGGGTCGTGGCCGTGCGTGGGGGGGCCGCGACGGGAGCGGGCCGCTTCCGGTCGAGCAGACGGGCCACCTTCTCGCGGATCCCTTCGTCATGATGGGCGCAGGTGGCCGCAGGCGGCGCCTGGATCACGGGAAGCGGCGGCCGGGTCGCCGCCTCGGGTTTCGCGGGGGTCGCGCAGATCCCGCCGAACGGCCGCGTCTCGAACGCCAGCCGTTTCACGTTGATCAGGTGGCGCGGCATGATGTTGTCCGAGGTGATGTTGCCCCCGAGCGCGCCGCACCCGAGCGTCATGGAGGGCTCGAGCCCGGTCGTCAGCCCCACGGCCCCCACCGAGGCGGGCGTGTTGACGCAGATCCGGAAGACCGGCTTGGTCAGTGCGAATTTCATGATGATCCCGCGATCACGGGAGTGTATCGACATGGTGTGCCCCATACCGCCGTATCGCAGAATCTCCAGGACCCTCAGACAGCACGCCTCCCACCCGTCCTCGGTGTAGAAGGCGAGGATGGGGGAGAGCTTCTCGCGGGAAAGGGGGTGCTCGCGTCCCACGCCCGTCAGCCGCGCCACGAGACACCGGGTTCCGGCGGGCGCCGTGATGCCGGCCATGGCGGCGATCGCTTCCGCCGGCTTGCCCACGATCGCGGTGTTGAGGGTGCCGTCGGACCGCACCGCGAGCCCCGACAGCGACCGCGTCTGCTCCTCGTCGAGAAACAGCGCGCCGTGGTGTGACATCTCCTCCTCGAGAGCCGCTGCGATCGGCTGGTCGGCCACCACGGCGTTCTCCGATGAGCAGAGGACGCCGTTGTCGAACGTCTTGCCGTCGATGATGTCGCGCGCCGCTTTCGCCACGTCCGCCGTGCGCTCCACGAATGCCGGCACGTTGCCCGGCCCGACGCCGAAGGCGGGCTTGCCGGATGAGTAGGCGGCGCGCACCAGGCCCGTTCCGCCGGTGGCCAGGATCACGCCCACGGCGGGATGGCGCATCAGCTCGTTGGTCCCTTCGAGCGCCGGCTCGGTCATGCAGGTGATCGCGTCCTGTGGAGCGCCCGCGGCCTGCGCCGCCCCCGCCAGCGTCCGGGCGACCTCGAGGACGCACTTCTGCGCGTAGGGATGCGGTGAGAGCACCACCGCATTGCCCGCTTTCAGGGCGATGAAGATCTTGTAGATGGCGGTCGACGTGGGATTGGTGCTCGGGATGATGGCGGCCACCACCCCGACCGGGGCGGCGATTTCTGCGACACGGGTGGACTCCTCCTCGCGCAGCACGCCGACGGTGCGCATCGGGCGGATGTGCTCGTACAGGTCCACCGTGGCGAAACGGTTCTTGAGGGTCTTGTCATGGACGTTGCCGAACCCTGTTTCCTCGACGGCGAGACGCGCCCAGGCCTCGGCCTGGGGCAGGGCTGCGCGCTGCATCGCGTCCAGGATGCTGTCGAGCGCCTCCTGGGAGAACGAGGCAAGGGTTCGCGCGGCTGCGGCCGAACGCTCCGCGAGCGAGCGTGCCTCCTGGATGGATCTCGAGATCGCGATCGCCGTCGGTCATGCCGGATCAGCGTCGCCTCCACCCGTCGGTTCAGCGGGAGGAGGCCTTGACGTCCTTGGGTTGCGGCAGAAGCTGTTCGACCTCGGCGTGCGGTCTCGGGATGACGTGCACCGAGATCAGCTCCCCGACGCGTCGGGCCGCGGCGGCGCCTGCGTCCGTAGCGGCCTTCACGGCCCCCACGTCGCCTCTCACCATGACGGTGACGAAACCGGCGCCGATGTATTCCTTGCCGATGAGGACGACGTTGGCCGCCTTCACCATGGCATCAGCGGCCTCGATCGAGGCAACGAGTCCTCGTGTCTCGACCAATCCCAGCGCTTCCATCGACATAGAGCCCTCCACGACGGGTCGTGTGCACTCAGCGCGGCATTCTATGCGATCCCGGGCGAGCCGGTCAATCAGGAGCCGGAACCGCGCCCGGCCCGCCGGGGCCGTCCGCACCCGAGCAGCCGTCGAAGCTCCCGCGCCCGCGCGGCGGAGAGGTCGCCCCGTGCCCGCGCCATATCCACGGCCCGGCAGGAGAGCAGACGGTGCAGACGCTCCAAATCCGGCTCCTCGCGGCTCAGTATGGAGAGATGCCGGGACACGGTCCGGAAATCGCCCCGCGCCACGGGCCCTGTCAGGGCCGCGGTCGTTCCGGTGCGGGACACGTTCTCGACACAGGCACGCACGAGGGGAAGCAGCGCCTGGCGGACCCGGCGCCGGGGCAGCTTCATCGAGCGCGCAGCCAGGTCCAGCCCCACGTCGAGCAGCGCCACCAGATCGTTGGCGAGGATCGATGCCGCGAGGTGGTATGCGCCCCGAGAGGCGGCGGGCACGGTGACGGGATGGCCGCCCACGGCGCGTGCGATCGCTCTCGCCGCGCGGGCCGCGGCGGGGTCCCCGTCGACGGCGAACGCGACCCCGTGCAGATCGATCGCCGGTGTTCCCGGCTTCGGCACGGGAAAGCTGGCCAGCGGGTGCAGGCTGCCGATCCGCGCTCCGGCCCGCCCAAGAGGGGCCAGCGCTCCCGCCGGAAGGGCACCGCTCGTGTGCAGGACCTGTTTCCCGGACAGGGGGAGGAGCCGCATCGCCTCGACCACGTCAGGTATCCGATCGTCGCCGACGCAGATCAGGACGACGCCGGCGCCGGACACCGCCCCTGCCAGGTCGGTGGTTCCGACCCGCCGGCGAAGAAGCCGTGTGGCAAGCGCGGCGCCAGCCGGCCGGCGCGCCACGACGGCCGTCACGGCGCACCCGGCGCGCGCCATCGCACGGGCCATGCCGAGACCGGCCCGGCCGCCACCCACAATCGCATACCGCGTCGCGTCCTTCATGCGTCCACCTCTCGCAGCACCGAGAGCAGCTCCTCGAGATCCGCGGGAACCGGCGCCTCGAAGGAGACCGTATCACCGGTGCGCGGATGGGTGAACGCTATCGACAGGGCGTGCAGCGCGAGCCTGGGGAACGCGGCGAGGGCCTCGCGGGCCGGCCCGGCCGGCGCGGGGCGGCGTCTGCCGGCGCCGTAGAGCCTGTCGCCCACGATCGGATGGCCGATCAGGTCGAGGTGAACGCGGATCTGGTGCGTCCGGCCGGTGCGGGGACGCGCCTCCAGCCAGCAGACCGGTCCGAGCCTCTCCAGCACCTGGTACGCGGTGTACGCCTCGCGCGGCCGGCCGGTGCGCGGCGAGATCTTCACCCGGTGACGGTTGTCACGGCCGATCGCCACGTCGATGGAACCGGTCCGGCGCGCGGGCAATCCCCAGACCAGCGCGCGGTAGACCTTCGCGATGCTGCGCGAGCGGAACTGGTCCACGAGGGCACGGTGCGTCGCGTCGTCCTTGGCGACGAGGAGCACCCCCGAGGTGTCCTTGTCGAGGCGGTGGACGATGCCGGGCCTCTCGACACCCCCGATGCCGGACAGGTCCCGGCAGTGATGCAGCAGGGCGTGCACCAGCGTGCCGCTGCGCGCCCCCGAGCCCGGGTGGACGACGATCCCCGGCGGCTTGTCCAGCACGAGAAGGGAGGCGTCTTCGTAGAGGATTCGCAGCGGAATCGCCTCCGGGACGAGCGTGGACGGCACCGCAGGCGGGAAGCGCACCTCGATCTGCTCTCCCTCCGTCATGGTGCGACCGGCACGCACCGGAGCGTCCTTGCCCGAGGTGAGCGTCACCTGCCCCTCCCGGATGAGCTTCTGGAGATAGGCGCGGCTGTGCTGCGGAAAGCGCGTGGCAAGCACCCGGTCGAGCCGCAGTCGGGATTCCTCGCGGGTGATCGTCAGGCGCACTTGGGGTCTCAGCCGGCGGGCGCGTGCCGTCGGCGCCGTTTCGATCCCCCGTGTTTCCCTCGGCGGCCGGAGCGGCCGGCGTACGGCGTCGCCTCAGGTAGAGGAAGGCGGCCACCAGGCCGACCACGATCGAGATCGCCTGTGATGTGGACAGCGGACCGATCGCGCCACGGGGATCGCCGCGGAAGATCTCGAGGGTACCGCGAGCGAACGCATACAGCATCAGATACGACAGCAGGACCTGGCCCTGGAACTTCTTGCGGGCCGCGATCGCCAGCAGGATGATCAGGATCCCGAAGTCGGCCAGCGACATGTAGATCTGCACCGGGTGCAGCGGGACATCGAGCGGCACCCCGGTGATCTCGTTCGCGCGGGGATTGGTGAAGGTGACCGCCCAGGGAAGGGAGCATGCGGTGCCGTAGCAGCAGCCCGCGGCGAAGCAGCCCCAGCGTCCCACGGCCTGGCCCAGGATGATCGCCGGCGCGAGGATATCGCCGATGAGCCAGGCGTTCAGCCCCCGCCGTTTCACCATGATCAGGCAGGCGACGACCGCGAGGATCAGCCCGCCGTACCACACGCCCGCGGAGCGCAGAGTGGTGAGGATCGCCCTCGGGTGTGAAAGATAGTAGTCGTAGTCGAGAAGGTACAGCAGAAGCTTCGCACCGACCACGCCTGCCAGCAGGCTGACGATCCAGAAGTCGGTGATGACGGCCGGCTCCACGCCGGCACGGCGTGCCTGCTTCAAGGCCAGCGCCAGCGCCAGCAGAAAGGCGATCGCGAGGATCAGCCCGTAGGTGGGCAGCGCCAGGTCGTATCCGAAAAGCCTGAACTGGAACAGCACCGGCATCATGGCGTGTCGCTCCGCGAAGGCTCGGCCGGACGCGTCTCGTCGTGCAGGACCGCGTCGTCCGCCGAGAAGAGGCTCTCGACCAGTAACAGGCCGACGCCGACGCAGATGGCCGAGTCGGCCAGGTTGAAGGCCGGCCAGTGGTAGCCGCGCCAGTAGAAGTCGAGAAAGTCGGTCACGTGCCCCGTCTTCAGCCGGTCGATCAGGTTGCCGATCGCACCGCCGAGTATCAGCGCGAGCGAGACGTGGGTGCCGATGTGCTCCGCCGCCACCCGCATCGCGTACCAGGCTATCAGCAGGATCGCCACCAGCGGGATCAGCGTGAACAGGATGGACCGGAAGCCCGGGTCGAGATTCTTGAGGATCCCGAACACGCCCCCCGGATTGCGCACCAGTGTCAGATCGAACAAGTCGGGGATGACGGTGACCGATCGGTACGGGTCGAGATGCGATTCGGCCAGGATCTTGGTGAAACGGTCGGACGCGACGACAGCCAGCGTGATCGCCAGATAGGCAAGCCGTCTTCCGGAGCCTCCGGTCAACGCTCCCCCTTGCGGATCTCGGTGACCGCCGCAACGCAGCGCGCGCACAGGTTCTCCATCCCGGGTTCGCTGCCCACCGACTCGAGTATGTTCCAGCAGCGGGCGCACTTCGATCCCGGTGCCTTGTCCACCGACACGTCGAGCGAGTCGCCCTCCGCCGCTCCGGAGGCCGGCTCCACCGTCACCCCGGAGACGATGAAGAGCGCCGGCAGGTCCTTCTCGTGCCGCTTCAGCAGCTCGAGCAGCCCGGGCCCCGCCCGGAGCGTCACCGCTGCCTCGAGCGCGCCGCCGATGATCCCGGCGCGCCGCTGCTCCTCGAGCGCCGGCGTCACCTTCTCGCGCAGGTCGAGCAGACGCTCCCATTCGCCGCGAAGCCGCGCCCGATCCTCGCTCTCCTCGGCCGGCGCGTCGGGGAACAGCGTCAGGTGCACCGAATCCGGGTCGCCCGCGGCACGCGGAAGCTGGCTCCAGACCTCCTCGGACGTGAAAGGGAGCAGGGGGGCCATCAGCCGGCAGACGGCGTGGCCGATCCGGTACAGCGCGGTCTGCGCCGCCCGCCGAGCGCGTGATCCCGGCACGCTCGTGTACAGCCTGTCCTTGAGGACGTCGAAGTAGAGGCTCGACATCGTCACGGCGCAGAAGTTGTGCAGCGCGTGATGCACCGTGTGAAACTGGTACGCCCCGTAGGCCGACACGACCCGGCGGGTCAGGTCGTCGAGCTTGAGCATCGCCCAGCGATCCAGCCCGGGCATGTCGTCCTCGGCCACGGCGTCCCGGTCGGGAGCGAAGTCGTTGATGTTGCCGAGGATGTAACGGAACGTATTGCGGATCTTGCGGTACGCCTCCACGTTCCTCTCGAGGATCTCGTCCGAGAGCCGCATGTCGTCCAGGTAGTCGACCATCGAGATCCACAGCCGGAGCACCTCCGCGCCGCGCTTGCCGACGACGTCCTGCGGGCTGATCACGTTGCCCACGCGACTTGGACATCTTCTGGCCCAGGCCGTCGAGCGTGAATCCGTGCGTGATCACCTCTTCGTACGGGGGGCGGCCCTTGTTGCCCACCGCCACCAGCAGGCTCGAGTTGAACCATCCGCGATACTGGTCGTGCCCTTCGACGTACACGCTGGCGGGCCACGGCAGGTCCGCCCGGTGCCCGAGCACCGCGGCGTGCGAGACGCCCGACTCGAACCAGACGTCGATGATGTCGGACTCCTTGGAGAACGCCGTGCCCGAGCAACCCGGGCAGACGGTCCCGGGGGCGACGAAGTCGCCCGCGTCACGGCGCCACCAGGCATCGGCCCCCTCCTCGCGGAAGATCGCCGCCACCAGATCGAGACACGCCGGGTCGAGCAGCGACTGCCCGCAGCCGTCGCACTTCAGCGCGGGGATCGGCACTCCCCACGAGCGCTGGCGCGAGATGCACCAGTCCGGACGATGGGCGAGCATGTTGGTCATGCGCTCCTCGCCCCATGCCGGTATCCACCGCACCGAACGGACCGCCTCGAGGCTGGCGTCACGCAGGCCGGCGCCGTCCATCGCGATGAACCATTGCATCGTGGCGCGAAAAATCACCGGATCCTTGCTCCGCCAGCAGTGCGGGTACTGGTGGGTGATAGCGGCACGTGCGAGCAGCATCCCCTTCGAGTCGAGCAGCTTGATGATGTCCTCGTTGGCGTCGAACACGCGCCGGCCCGCGAACCCCTCCACCTCATCGGTGAAGCGTCCGGCCTCGTCCACCGGCGTGTAGATCGGCAGCCCGTTCTTCACCCCCGCGAGATAGTCCTCGTGGCCGTGCCCGGGAGCGGTGTGCACGCAGCCGGTGCCGGTGTCGAGGGTGACGTGCTCGGAGAGGATCACGACCGACTCCCGGTCGATGAACGGATGTCTCGCCTTGAGCCCCGCGAGACGCGGCGCGTCCATCACGGTGACGGTCCGCGCATCAGACAGTCCCGCGGTGCGCACGAACGCGTCGAGAAGCGCCTCCGCCACGACGAACAGCTCGGCCTCGCCGCCCGACGCACGCGCCTCGATCACGGCATAGCGTGCGTCGGGTCTCAGCGCGATCGCCAGGTTGGCGGGCAGCGTCCAGGGCGTCGTGGTCCAGATCGGGATCGCGGCCCGGCGTCCCGCGAGGTCGGGGAGCACCGGCCCGAGATCGACGGGAAAGCGCACGGTGATCGACGGGGAGGTGTGCTCGGCGTACTCGACCTCGGCCTCGGCCAGCGCGGTGCGGCAGGTCGGGCACCAGTGAACCGGCTTCTTTCCCTTGTAGACGGTGCCGCGCCGTACGAAGCCGTTGAGCTGCTCCACGATGGTGGCCTCGTACTCGCGGTCGATCGTCCGGTAGGGGGCGGCCCACTCCCCGAACACCCCGAGCCGGCGGAAATCCTCCCGCTGCAGGTCGATGTACTTCTCCGCGTACTTGCGGCACGCCTCGCGCACCTGCAGCGCGCTCATGCTGGATTTCTTCGCGCCGAGCTCCCGGTCCACCTGCAGCTCGATCGGCAGCCCGTGGCAGTCCCAGCCGGGCCTGTACGGTGCATCGAATCCCATCATTCCGCGCGACTTTACGATGAAATCCTTGAGGATCTTGTTGAGGCTTTGCCCCAGGTGGATCCGGCCGTTGGCGTATGGCGGGCCGTCGTGCAGGACGAAGACCGGCCGTCCGCTGCGGGCGCCTCGGATCCTCTCGTACAGCCCCGTCTCCTCCCAGCTCGTCAGCCAGCGCGGCTCGGTCTGCGGCAGATTGGCCTTCATGCTGAACGAGGTCCGTGGCAGGTTGAGGGTGGCCTTGATCTCCTCGGGTGTCACACAGGTCTCCAGTGGGGCTTCGATGGTTGATCCAGTGCAAATTGCTGAAACACGTCACCTTAGCAGCGGCGGTTTCGGACTGTCAAGACGCGTGATAGACTGCCCGCCCTGATGAACTCCCCGCGGACACGGCTCTACCTCGATCACAACGCGACGTCGCCGCTGCGCCCCTCCGCGCGCGAGGCGATGCGCGCCGCAATGCTGAAGACTCACGAGGGCACGGGCAATGCCTCGAGCCCCCACGTCTACGGGCACGCGGCGCGACTGGTGATCGAGGAGGCGCGTCGGCGGATCGCGGATCTCGTCGGGGGGGATCCCGCCGAAGTGATCTTCGTGTCGGGAGGCACCGAGGCCGACAATCTCGCGATCCAGGGCGTGGCGCGCGCCCGTTTCGCCTCGGGAGCGCCGCCGGGTCACATCATCACGAGCGCCGTCGAGCATCCCGCGGTTCTCGGCCCCTGCCGCTGGCTCGAGACGACCGGATGGCGCCTGACGATCCTGCCCGTGGACCGAGACGGGCGCGTCGACCCGGCGGATGTGGCCTCCGCGCTCGCGGCCGACACGGCGCTCGTCTCCGTGATGGCCGCCAACAACGAGACCGGCGTGCTCCAGCCGATCGCCGGCATCGCCGCCGTCACCCGTGCGGCCGGCGTGCCGCTGCACGTCGACGCCGTGCAGGCAGCCGGGCGCATCCCGCTTCGCGACCTCGGGGCCGACATGCTCTCCATCTCGTCGCACAAGATCGGAGGGCCGGCCGGCATCGGGGCGCTGTACGTGCGGGAGGGCGTCGCTATCGAGCCGCTGATCCTGGGCGGGGGGCAGGAGCGCCGCCGCCGGGCCGGGACGGAGGCGCCGATCCTGGCCGCCGGTTTCGGTGCCGCTGCGGCGCGGGCACGCACCTGCCCCGGAGCCGGGCCGATGGCGACGCTGCGTGACGAGATGGAGCGCCGGCTGGCCGAGCGGATCGGCCCGGGGCGGGTCGCCGTCAACGGCGCCGGCGCGCCCCGTTTGCCGAACACCAGCAGCCTCACTCTGGCCGGTGCCGACGCGCAGGCGCTGGTGATCGCCATGGACCTGGCCGGCTATGCGATCTCCACGGGCTCGGCCTGCAGCACCGGCTCGGCGCGGCCGTCGCACGTTCTCGCCGCGATGGGACTTCCCGCCGATGCGGCCGCGGCCACCATCCGGGTCAGCATCGGCCGCGACACGCCCCGCGACGACCTGATGGGCTTCGTCGTGGCGCTGGCGGACGTCGTCGCCGCGCCCGCGCGAACCGGTGTTGCGCGGCGCAGGGTGGGGCCGCGATGACGCGGGTGCTCGTCGGGATGTCGGGCGGTGTGGACTCCTCGGTGGCCGCGGCGCGTCTCGCAGCGGAGGGGTATGAGGTGATCGGCGTTTCCCTGCAGCTTTACGATCACAGCCGCGGGGGGACCGCGACACGCTGCTGCTCGCCGGAGGACTTCCTCGACGCGCGACGTGTGGCGGACGTCTTCGGGTTCCCCTACTACGTCGTCAACACGGAGGATCTCTTCCGGCGAAAAGTCCTCGACTACTTCGTGGGCGAGTACGGGCGCGGCCGGACACCCAACCCCTGCGTGCGATGCAACGCCGAGGTGAAGTTCGAGACGCTCGCGCGGCTCGCGGCGGATCTGAACGCCGGGCGGGTGGCCACCGGGCACTACGCGAGGATCGAGCAGTCGCCCGGCGGCGGGCACCGGCTTCTGCGCGCCTGCGACGCCGGCAAGGACCAGTCGTACTTCCTTTTCGATCTGACCCCGGCGCAGATGGCGCTCGCGATGTTCCCGCTCGGCGGGATGAGAAAAGAGCAGGTGCGCGCCGAGGCGCTGCGCCTGGGGCTCGCCGGGGCCGGCAAACCGGAGAGCCAGGATGTCTGCTTCATCGAGGGAGGCGATTACCGCGACTTCCTCAGGAGCCACGCGCCGGTGGGAGATGCGGGTGGGCGCGAGGGGCCGATCGTGGACACCTCGGGCGTCCCTCTCGGCCGGCACGAGGGCATCTCCGGCTATACGGTCGGGCAGCGACGCGGGCTGGGTGTGTCGTCATCGCGGCGTCTGTACGTCGTGGCGGTCGACGCCTCGCGCGATACGGTGGTGCTCGGCGGCCGGGAGGATTCCATGTGCGCGGGACTGTCCCTCTCGGCGACCCGCTTCGATGCCGACGCGCCGGGGGAGCCGTTCCCGGCGGTCGTGCGCGTGCGCTACCGGCATGCGGGTGCGAACGCCATGGTCAGGCCGCTGCCCGGCGGTCGCGCGGAGATCGACTTCGAGGAGCCGCTGCCGGGCGTCTCTCCGGGACAGGCGGCGGTCTGCTACGACGGCGACCGGGTTCTCGGCGGCGGCTGGATCGACACGGTGCGCCGCACGGCGGCGGCATGAGGGCGGCCGTGCTTCACCGGCTGCACGCCCCCTTCGTCATCGAGGATGTGACGCTGGCCGAGCCTGCGGCCGGCGAGGTGATGGTGAGGATGGCGGCCTCGGGCGTGTGCCGATCCGACCACCATCTCGTCACCGGCGTCACGCCCCACCCGATGCCCGTCGTGTGCGGGCACGAGGGCTCGGGGGTGGTCGACACGGTCGGGGCCGGTGTGACGCGCGTTGCGCCCGGCGACCACGTCGTGCTCTCCTGGGCGCCCTCATGCGGGAGCTGCTTCTACTGCACCCACGGAGTGCCGGCGCAGTGCGACACGTTCCTCGAGCCGGTATGGAACGGAACCATGATCGACGGCACGACCCGTCTCGCGCTGGCCTCGGTGGGGGCCGCGCCGGTGCCCGTGTACCACTACGCGGCCCTGGCGTCCTTCGCGGAGGCGGTGGTGGTTCCCGAATCGTGCTGCGTGAGGATCCCTTCGGATGTGCCGCTCGAGGCGGCCGCTCTCGTGGGCTGCTGCGTGGCCACCGGGGTGGGGGCCGTGCTCAACCGCGGGCGCGTGCAGCAGGACGAGACGGTCGCCGTGTTCGGGTGCGGTGGCGTGGGGATCAGCATCATCCAGGGGGCCCTGCTGTCGGGTGCGGGACGGGTGATCGCCGTGGACGTCGACGCAGCCCGTCGCGAGCTCGCCATGCGTTTCGGCGCGACCGACGTGCTCGACGCCTCCGCGTCCGACCCGGTCGAGACGATCCGCGCGATGACGGACGGCAGGGGAGCCGACGTCACGTTCGAGGCGATTGGCCGGCCCGACGTGATGGCGCAGGCTCTCGAGGCCGCACGCCGGGGCGGCCGGGTGGTACTGGTGGGGCTGGGCGGGGCGGGAGAGTACCTGGAGCTCGGCGCGGACACCTTCACCCGGTCCGACAAGCTGCTCATGGGCGCGTACTACGGAGGGTGCGACCCGGCGCGCGACATGCCGAAGCTGCTGGATCTCTACAGGGCCGGGCGGCTGAAGCTCGACGAGATGATCGGCCGGCGGCGTCCGCTCGATGAGATCAACGAGGCCTTCGCGGATCTCGAGGCGGGGGAGATTCTGCGTACGCTCATCGTGTTCTGAAGTGCGAGGGACCCTGCTGACCGAAGCGCCGTGCCGGATGAATCGATCCGACCGGTTCCCAGCGCCGCCGGACATGCGGGCGCATCATCCGTTTCTTGTGCTAGGATCGCTGCGCTTCACCGAACGGAGCGGGCATAACTCAGTGGTAGAGTGTCAGCTTCCCAAGCTGAAAGTCGCGGGTTCGACCCCCGTTGCCCGCTCCAAAAAACCTTTTATCAGCAAACACTTGCGTCCCCATCACCGGCCGCTTCCGGGCACTATACTTGGCCGGTGACGACACGACGCCTGCCTGCGCTGTGCCTGCTCCTGCTCGCTTTTCCGTGCGGGCCGGTCTCCTCCGTCTATTCCGCCGAAGGCAGCCTCGGTTACGAGATCCAGGCGCCCTCGGATGCCTGCGGGGCCGGAGCGCAGCGCGACGGGGATCTCGTCCCCACGCTGATCGCTCTGGATGACGCCGCGCTCGACGACCCGGGTTCGCTGTCGCCCCTGTTCCGGTGCGCCGTGCAGGATGGGCTGCTGCTCGCAGCGCGGCTCGATCCCCCCTCGGCGTGGCAGCACGCGCCCGATCCGTACGCGGCGCTCGGTCCGTGGCTGACGCGGCTCGGCTCGTTTCTGTCGAAGGTGCACCCGAGCATTCACCGGTTCGAGCTGGGCAGCCGGCCCGAGACCGTGTTCGATCCGGAGGCGTACGCTTTCCTGGTGGAAAAGGTGAGCACGCTGATCCGATCGGTGGATCCGGCGGGCGAGCTGATCGCCGGACCGCTGGGAGGGGAGGCGCAGGGTTGGCTCGCCAGGGTCGACAGCAGCCGGCTGGCGCCCTATGTCGGCGGGATCGCGCTTCAGGATCCGGCCGATCTGTCCTCCTGGATGCAGCGGCTGGCAGAGGAGTATCCCGGCCGGCCGGTCTGGCTGCACACCGGCACGATGGCCTCCCCGCCCGCCCCTGCGGTCCTGATCTCCCGTTGGCACGCGGCGCTCCAGGCCGGGTTGAGACAGGTGCTCGTACCCGCCTCGCCGGACTCCGACACCATGCAGTTCGTGATCAACGTGGCCCGAGCCCTGCCTGCGCGGTTCGTGCAGCAGCCGGCCCCGCCGCCCGGCTCCGGGGACGTCGGCCCGATCTGGTTCGCCGATCCGCTCGGCCCCGAGTCGGCCGTGCTGATCCCGGAGTCGGCCGGCCCGCAGATCCTGCTCGGTCCGGATCCGGTCGAACACGTCCGGGCCTTCGATCTTCACGCGGGCGCCACGCTCGAGGCGGGTGTCACCATGGCGCCGGACGGGACGCTGCTGAGCGTTCCTCCCGGCGCCGGCCCTGTGCTCGCGCGGTACGTGGTGGTGCGCGGTCCCCGCGGCGTGACCGAGACGGTGGGCGTCAGCGAGCCGTATCAGCTCACCGCTCCGGAGATCATCGCGCGGCTGCGGGCGGTCGAGACGCGGCAGGAGCGCGCGCTGGAGCACTACGAGGCGAAGGCGACCATCGCGTATCACTACCGCGCCGAGACGATCGGCGAATCGATCGACGTGGTCTCGGTGAACCGCTTCTTCTGGAAGGGGCAGGTGGGCGAGTACCAGGAGACCGAGCTGTACGTCAACGGGGCGCGCTGGCGCGGCAAGGCCCCGAGCCTGCCGTTCATCTCCGCGGAGAAGGTGAAGGAAGTCCCGCTGGAGATCCGGCTGGACAAGTCGTACGTCTACGAGCTCGAAGGAACATCGACGATCGACGGTCACCGATCGTACGAGCTCTCGTTCGAGCCCGTGGACCCGAACGGCTCGACCTACTCGGGCCGGGTGTGGGTCGACGCCGACAGCTTCGTCCGCCGCAGGCTCCGCCTCGTGCAGCACGGGCTCAAGGAGCCGATCACGAGCAACACCGACGAGATCAGCTACGCCGCGATCCAGCCGATCCCCGGCGCCGATCCGAACCTGCCCGAGGAGGCGCGCAGCATCTGGCTGCCCGTGCGCGCCGATCGGCAGATGGTCTTCACGGTGCTGGGCCGTTCTGTGGCCGTGGAGCGCCGGGTCAGCTACGAGGACTTCTCGGTCAACGATGCCGGCTTCGCGCCGCACCGCGAGCAGGCCTATGCCTCGGGCCAGCCGATTCTCAGGGACGACGCATCCGGCTACACCTATCTCGTCCAGGACGAGAACGGCATCCGGACCCGCCGCGCCGACTCGCTTCGCAACGTCGCCTTCTTCGGCGGTATCGGAGGGCTCCACGGACGGCATCGGGACCCCGTTCGCGGGGATGAACTACTTCGACTTCAACTGGCGGGGCACCGGCACCCAGGTCGATCTCGCCTATGCCGGCGTCCTCGTCGACGGCGCGTGGACCGATCCCACGCTGGGCGGGAGCAAGGTCGAGCTGACACTCGAGGGGCGGCTCCGCGCCATCGGTGACCGGTTCCGGAAGGTCGGCGAGGAGGGACGTGAAAGGGAGGAGTACCTCGAGGTGCTCGGGCAGCGCTTCTGGATCACGCTGGGACGGCGTCTTACGCCCTACAGCCGTTTCGAGATGCGCACGGAGATCGGTTACGACAATTACGATCGGCAGGACAGCACCGACCCGGACTTCAAGCTGCCCCCCACACGTTTCTCGGGCTCGGAGACGGGCCGCTGGCGTTACCATCGCAGCGGGACATTGCTCGATCTGTGGGCCACTGCGGGGCACCGTTTCGGCTGGGGCGACTGGGGGCTCCCCGGGGGCGGGCCCGGCCAGCGCGGCAGCGCCGACCAGACGGACTACCAGCAATGGGGCGCCTCGCTGCTCAAGTCGTTCTACCCGACGCGGCTGCAGAAGCTCAGCTTCGGCGCGGCGGCGTTCGCCGGTCGGCGCCTCGACCGGTTCTCGCGGTTCCGGATCGGCGACTTCCGCAACGCACGCGTCCACGGCTTCAACGGCTTCGACGTCACGTTCGATCACGGCGCCACCGCCCAGATCGAGTATCTGTTCACCTTGCCGCACGGAGGGGCGAGCATCGAGCTGGGCGTCGACGGCGCGCTGGTCGAGAACGACGAGGACTTCGAGGGACGACAGTACCTGCTCGGCGCGGCCGCGGGAGTCTCGTTCAACGGTCCGTGGGGCACGCTGATGAGCGTGCGGGCCTCGACCGGGATGGGAAGCTCCCTGCCGATCTCCACGAGCGGCGCGAGTCTTCGGCTGGTGTTCATCAAGACGTTCGACCACTGGCCCTGGTCGGACAAGGGCAAGGGCGCTTTGACTCCGCCCGGACCGTCTGGGTATCATGATCCTGGATCCGCACATGATGCCCTGTCCGAACAGAGGAGGTCATTGAGATGAGTGTCAAGGCCATACGTCTCGCCGTCCTGGCCGTCATGGTCGTCGGCCTCGCCGCGCTCGCGGCGCCGGGGTGCGCCAAGAGCGAGGATCACTCCGCGCAGTGGGAGGCGGACAACCCGGTCGTGCCGCTGCCGAAGCCGCCGCTCGGGGCCGAGGCGGATTTCGCGGCGTTGAAGTTCCAGGTCACGCCCGAGAAGGTCCGGCTGGGTCGCTGGCTCTTCTACGACGGCCGCCTCTCCACGGACGGCACGGTGTCGTGCGCCACGTGCCACCGCCCCGAGAACGGCTTCTCCGAGCCGACGCCGCATTCCACCGGGGTGGGGGGAAGACGGGGACCCGCAAGGCTCCGACCTTCGTCAACGGCGCGTGGCCGCTGTATGACTTCTACTTCTGGGATGGCCGCGCGACCTCCCTGCAGGAGCAGGCGAAGGGTCCGATCATCAATCCGGTCGAAATGGCCAACGACCACGACACCATGATCAGCACCCTCAAGGGCGTCTCGGGCTACGGGAAGTACTTCACCGAGGTGTACGGCGACCCCGAGGTGACCCTCGATCGCGTGGTGGAGGCGATCGCCGCCTACGAAGCGACGCGTCTTTCGGGCAACTCCGCATGGGACAGGTTCCAGAACGGCGACGAGTCGGCGCTGTCCGAGCAGGCGAAGCTGGGCAACGACCTCTTCTTCGGCAAGGCGGAGTGCGCGCAGTGCCACATCAGCTGGAACCTCAGCGACTCGTTGTTCTACAACCTGGGCGTTGGCTGGGACGATGCCTCGCAGTCGTTCGCCGACCCGGGCCGCGCGAAGATCTCCGGCGACGAGAAGGACACGGGTGCCTTCAAGACGCCCACGCTGCGGGAGGTCGCCCGCCACGCTCCCTATATGCACGACGGCTCGATCGCGACGCTGCGTGAGGTTGTGGAGCATTACAACCAGGGCGGGCTCAAGAACCCCTGGCTGAGCGAGCGCATCCGCCCGCTGAACCTCACCCCCGAGGAGGTGGACGCTCTCGTGGCGATGATGGAGTCGCTCAACGGCGAAGGGTTCATGGACACCGCGCCGAAATCGTTCCCGCTCTGAGGTTGTCGCCCTCGCCCTCTCCCCCGCCCGGGCCGCTGGCCCGGCGGGGGTGTCGGTTTCCCGACATGATGGCCCCCCCGATGCCCTTTTTTGTCAAGGGCCACGCCCCTTTCCACGCGAGGGCCGGACGCATTGCGCAGAATCCAAACAGCTTCTATGTTTGCGCTTCGCGCGGGGCGATGGCACCGGGCTTGCTGCCATCTGCGCAGGCGGGAGACGTCCGCCGCGACCCGTCCGTCCACAGGGGAGGCAACGGCTTCATGAAGGACATCAACAGCCAGGTGGTCGCGGGTATCGACGACGTCCTGATCCTCACGGACGACGCCGGAAAGGTTCTGTTCGCAAACCCGAGCGCGTCGCGTCTTTTCGGGCGCGATCTGACCGGCACGAAGCTCCGGCCGGAGGAGGTCGACGACGATCCACCGATCGTGGCCTCGGTGGTGCGGGGCTACCGGGCCGCCAGGGAAGGATCCGGGCCGCATCGCGAGCTGGTGTCCGCCACCACAGCGGAAGGGCCGCGCTACTACTGGCTCTCCGTGCACCCGGCTCAGTCCGGCGGTTCGGGGCGGCTTCTGACCCTCGCCGACATCACCGAATCGCTCTCGGGCTCGCCGTCGCTGCAGCGCGTTTTCTCCGTGGTGAACCACGACATCCGGAGCCCGCTCACCTCGATCTCGGGAGCCGCCGAGCTGCTCGGTTCGGGTCGCGTCGGCGCCCTGGACGGCGTGCAGCAGCGACTGCTGGGGATCATCGAGGAGGGGGTGCGCAAGATCGACGAGATTCTCGCGAGGACGAAGAGCGGCCTGGCCGCGGGACAGCTCGCGGCTGTCGCGGGGGAGGGGCGTGAGCAACGGTAAGATTCTCATCGTCGACGACTCGGACAACATCCGGAGCGTCCTCCAGATCAATTTCGAGTATCTGGGGTACGAGGTGGTCCAGGCGCGCGACGGCGAAGAGGCGCTCGGCATGCTCGAGACGGAGTCGCCCGACCTCGTCATCCTCGACGTGATGATGCCGCGGCAGAACGGGTTCCAGGTCTGCCGGAGAATCAAGAACGACCCCGTGCACGCTTCGACGCCCGTCGTGTTCCTCACCGCCAAGGGGCAGAAAGAGGATCGCTACTGGGGTAAGGACTGCGGCGCCGACGAGTACCTGACGAAGCCGTTCTCCACCGCGGAGCTCGAGAGGGTGATCGAAAAGCTGATGTCGCGGTCCGCGCACGGCATGACGATGAGCCAGTTCGAGCGCGAGACGAAGCTCCGGCTCGAGCAGGGCGAGACGTTCGGCATTCTCACCGTCACGTTCGATCCCAAGGCGCTCAACGTCTTCCGGCAGAAGTACGGCGAGCTCAGGTTCCACGAGGCGGTGGACGGAATCCGCCAGACGGTCGAGGTGATCGTGCGCGAGGAGGCGGGTCAGTCGCTCGTCTGGATGGCGGGCGACAACGTCCTCAAGTCGATACTGCCTGGCGACGCCGAGCGGTCGGAAGCGCTGCGCGATCGGATCATCGCGCAATCGGACCTGCTGCTGAAGAGCTTCTACGACGAGCAGGATGCCGGCCGCGGGTACGTCGTGGCCAGGCAGGGGGCCGACGGGCGCGAGGTGCACGTTCCTCTGCTGCGGATGGAAGCGACCCTCTCGTATGAGACCCCCGGGAGCGCAGCCTGAAACTCTCTGTCCGGATTCGCCCTCCTGCGATATACTTCGCTCCCTTCATGACGGACCCTTGGGGCGCCCCCTGATGACGAACAGCGCGACGGGAGAGACGACTCTGGACGCGAAGATCCTCGTCGTGGACGATGATCCCGGAATACGCGAGACGCTCGACGCGGTCTTCTCTTCCTTCGGGTGCCGCGTGAATCTGCGCAGCGACGGCGAGGAGGCGCTCGCCGCCATCCGCGAGGAGTCGTACGACGTCATCTTCGTCGACTACCGTATGCCGGGGATGGACGGCATGGGCGTTCTGCGCGAGGCCGTGGCGCTCTCCCCCGAGGCCGCCGTGGTGCTGATCACAGGCGAGGGCTCCGAGACGGTGGCTCGCGACGCATTCAAGCTCGGGGCGTTCGACTACGTGAGCAAGCCGTTCCGCAAGCTCGAAGACCTCGAGATCATCGTCAGCCAGGCGATCGAGCGTCAGCATCTTCGCAGGGAGAACAGCAGCCTGAAGCGTCAGAACACCGAGCTCAGGTCGCTGATCGACCGCAAGTACTCCTTCAAGAGCATCGTCGGCGGCACCCGGGAGATGCGCCGGATCTTCGACCTCATCGACCGGGTGGCGTCCACCAAGAGCACCGTCCTGGTCACGGGCGAGAGCGGAACCGGCAAGGAGCTGATCGCCAAGGCCCTGCACTTCCACAGCGATCGCAAGGACGGACCGTTCGTCAGCGTCAACTGCGGCGCCCTTCCCGACAATCTGCTCGAGGACGAGCTCTTCGGGCATGTCCGTGGTGCCTTCACCGACGCCGATCGGGGACCGGATGGGGCGGTTCGAGCTGGCCCACCAGGGGACCCTGTTCCTCGACGAGATCGGCAACATGAGCCAGAACCTGCAGGTGAAGCTCCTGCGCGTCCTGCAGGAGCGCGAGTTCACGCCCCTCGGGACAACCCGCCGCGTGCAGGTGGACGTCCGGATCGTCGCGGCCACCAACGACGATCTGCGGGTGATGATAGAGGACCACCGGTTCCGCAAGGACCTCTATTACCGGCTCAACGTGATCAACATCGTCATGCCGCCGCTGCGGGAGCGTCGCGGTGACATCGCCCTGCTGGCGGGCTACTTCCTCGAGAAATACTGCGAGGAGATGAAGCTCCCGCGCAAGGCGTTCTCTCCGGCCGCCGTGCGCGAGTTGCTCGAGCACCCCTGGCCGGGCAACGTCCGGCAGCTCGAAAACGTGGTCGAGCGGGCGGTGGCCCTTTCGGGCCACCGGGCCGTTCTGGATGTCGACGACCTGCCCGACGAGATCCGCGCCGGCGACCGGATCAGCCTGCCGGAGCTGCGGCTCGACGCCGACGGCATCCATCTCGACAGCGCGGTTTCCGATTTCGAGGGGCGCCTGGTCATGCAGGCTCTGGAGAAGTCCGACTGGGTCAAGACCCGCGCCGCGCGCCTGCTCAACGTGAAGCGAACGACGCTGATAGAGAAGATGAAGCGGCTGGGGATCCCCCTGAAGGGCGCGCGCCCCGAACGTCCGTCCTGATTGTCGTTGCCGGGGGCCTGTGATACCCTCGACCCACTCATGCCCACGGTCCTGCTCGTCGATGACGCGTTCGTATTCAAGGCTGTGGAGGGCACCTGTCTCCGCCGCGAGCCTTGCCGGCTCGTCATGGCGGCGGCTGACGCGGTGCTCGATCGCGTGGCGGCGGACAGCCCCGATCTGCTGATCGCCTCGGTCACCGACGACGACTCACGCGTCTGGCTCCTCGGCCTGAGCCGTGACACCCGCCTCGAGGGTCTGCCCATGATCGTGCTGGATTTTGCGGGCGCGTCCGCGGGGCCGATCGCCGCGCGCGCCCCGGAGGCTGCGCCGGTCGACGTGCTGCGGGTGCCCGGCGGGTCCGAAGGGCCCGACTTCGGCGCGCTCGACCCGCTTCTCGATGCGGCGATCAAGCACCGCATCCCGAGCCTCTCGCGCCGTCCCGATCGCGTGGCCGTGAGCCTGCCGGTCTGGTGCGAGGGCGGGGGCGTCCACGCCACGCTCAAGACCAAGAACCTCAGCGCCTCAGGTCTCTTTCTGAAGACGGAGCGGCCGCTCGCCCCCGGCGAGCGGCTCGACGTCAGGTTCAGTCTTCCGGTGGAGGGGATGGCCCGGGTGCCGATTGCGGGTGTGTGCGAGGTCGTCAGAAGGGTGCAGGCCGCCGGGCCTCCCGGGGTCGCCGAGGCGGACCTCATCCCCGGCGTGGGGGTGCGTTTCCTGGAGCTTCCGGAAGAGGGAATGAAGATTCTCAGACACTACGTGTCGGCCACCACCGGGGGGGCGACCGCTTCGCCCGCGCCGGGGGGGCGGTCGAGGGTGCGACCGGCGCATTGACCGGGGCGGGGGGGACCAGCCGGATGGCACGCATACTTGTCGTCGACGATCAGGAGGACATCCTCCAGACCACGGCCCTCGTGTTGCGCAAGGGCGGCCACGAGCCGCTCACGGCGGCCAACGGGATCGACGCCCTCGACGCCGCGCGCAGCGAGCGGCCCGATCTCATCCTGCTCGACATCGAGATGCCGCAGATGGATGGGTGGGAGGCGCTGCGCCTGCTCCGTCTCGACGACACGACGCGCGACATCCCCGTGGCGATGTTCACCATCCTGTTCGATCTGCGCGAGAAGGTGCGCGCCCTCAAGTACGGTGCGCAGGATTACATCACCAAGCCGTTCGCGATCGACGAGCTGCTCGAGAGGGTCTCGGCGGTTCTGTCGGGCGCCTCGACCGGGACGGGAGGCGCCGCGTGAAGGGCGAGGAGCGGGGACGCGGCGAGTCCGGCCGGCGCCGTTCCGAGGAAGCGCGGCGGCACGCCGATTTTCTCCGCCTCAAGGCGGCGCTGTACGATCCCAACACCGACATGTACGCGTCGCCTGCGCAGCTCGAAGCGGTGCGCGCGCTGTTCCATCGGTGTCGCTCGGTCGGAGTGATCCACATCGAGATCGACCCGATGTCGCCGGGTCGAGGCCGTCTACGGCTGGCAGGTGCTCGACGGCATCCTGCGCGCGGTGAGCGGCGTGCTGCGCGACTTCAGGACCGGTCTGCTGCCGGAAGGAGCGGTGATGGCGCAGGCGGGCGTCCATGCCGACCGGTTCCTGATCGTCCTGCCGCTGCCCCGGTCGGATCACGCGCCGGGCGCCGGACCGCTCATGGACCTGTGCCTGAGCCTCGAGCAGCGAATCGCCACGCGATTCACCGGCCCCGATTTCCAGTCGATGATGCCGCAGCCGGCCTTCTCGATCGGTTGCACCACGATCGTCGAGCATCCATTTCTCAGGCTGGAACGCCAGCTCTATCGCGGCTTCGACGAGGCGCGCCGGTCGGGCCTCAAGGGCGAGTCGCAGCAGCAGTCGCGCCGACACGTCGAGCTGAAGCGGATCATCCGGGACCAGTCGATCGAGATCCTCTTCCAGCCGATCCTCGAGCTGGCCGGGGAACGGATCATCGGCTACGAGGCGTTCATGCGGGGCCCGCGGGACACCGCCTTCGAGGCTCCCAGCAGCCTGTTCGAGTTCTCGCGGGAGGCCGGCATGGCGAGCGAGCTGGACCTGATCTGCCAGCGGGCGGCGCTCAGGCAGGCACGCAAGCTCTCCTCGGGCGACAAGCTGTTCCTCAACGCGCTGCCGGACTCGCTGCTGGATCCCGGCTTCCGCGAGGGGCTCCTCGCGGAGCTGCCCGACGGCTATCCGATCTGCCGTGAGGACATCGTGCTGGAGATCGCGGACCGGCACGCGGTGGGCGACTTCGCGGCGTTCGAGACGGAGATGAGTGGGCTGCGCTCGCTCGGCTTCGGCATGTCGATCGACGACGTGGGGAAGGCCTCCACCAGCCTCGACAGCCTCGCCGAGGTCCATCCCGACTTCATCAAGGTGGACAACTCGCTCATTCGTAATATCCACAACAATCTGATCAAGCAGAATCTTCTCCGATCGGTCTGCGAGGCGGCCCGCGGTATCGGCGCGCAGGTCGTCGCCGAGGGGATCGAGACCAGGGAAGAGCTCGAGACCGTACTCCGTTGTGGCGCGCGCTACGGTCAGGGGTATCTTTTCTTCAGACCGAGCAAGGACCTGCCTGCCGGCAGGACCGCCGTCGAGCGAGGCGGTATGTAGCGCCACGCGCCGGCAACCCTCCCTGCTGGCGATACAGACAGTCACGAATGGAGTCATCTAGGTGCCGGAGTCCCGTCAGGCGATCCTCCTGACCGACCTGGAGGGGGTTATCCGTATGGCCTCCTCGTCCGCCGAGCGCCTCCTCGGGCTGGGGCCGGGGGAGGCCGAAGGGCGCGAGCTGCATGCGCTGTGTGCGGCACCCTCGCGGTCCGTCTTCGAGGCGATCTTCGCCGATCTGCGTGCCGGGGCCGTTCCGGCGGTACGGCTCGGGGTCGCGCTGCGGCCCGCGGAGGGGCCCACCGTGCAGGCGGATCTGGGGATGACGTCGCTGCCCGACCGCTCGGGCGTCATGGTGTCGGTCGCCCGCGCCGGAGAGACGGCGCCCGCGCAGGCCGGCACGCCGGCCGACACGGGGCCGGACACGGTGCTCGAATCGGCCATCAGCGACGCCGCCCTGATCGCGCGCGGCGGCGTGATCGTGGAGACCGCGGAAGGGCTCTCCGGGCTGGTCGGGCTGCAGGGCGTCGATCTGGCCGGATGGCGGGTCGCGCACCTCGCCGCGCCGGAGGATCTGCTTCCTTTCGTGGAGCTGTTGCGTGCCGTGGAGTCGGGCGAGCGCGCCGGCGCCGAGTTCGGGTTCCACCTGCTGCGGGC
Organism: uncultured Acidobacteriota bacterium; assembly: GCA_963806495.1. Classification (GTDB taxonomy): domain Bacteria; phylum Acidobacteriota; class Polarisedimenticolia; order JACPZX01; family DASXTC01; genus CAWDYA01. Next base: position 29,148 of record CAWDYA010000003.1, read on the forward strand.
GGGAAAGGCGCCGCCGCTCGAGGTGGCCGCGCGCGCGCGCCGGATCGTCCACGCGGGCGCCCCCGCGGTGCTCCTGGGGTTGAGGGACATCAGCGGGACGCTCGGGTCGGCGCGGCGCGTCACCGATCGGCTGGCCCATCTGGACGCCGCCCTTGCCGCGGCCGCCGATGCCGTGCTGGTGCTCGGCTCCCCACAGGCCGGCTCGCCGCTGCTGCTCGCCAGCCGCTCGTTCGAACGGCTCTTCGGCGTCGACATCGCCTCGCTCACCGGGCATCCGTTCGACGAGCTGTGGGCGCGCCTCGCCCCGCTTCACGCCGAGCCGGAGGAGGAGGAGCGGAACCTGCGTGCCATGCTCGCCGAGCCGCGCGCCATGCGCATCGACACGGTGCGTCTGGCGGGGCCCGAGCCGCGGGTGCTCGAGCGCTCGACGGCTCCGATGACCGGACCGGGCGGCGAGAATCACGGGAACGATCTGCGCCTTCAGGGATGTCACGGCGCGGGTGCGCAACGACGAGGAGATGAGACGCTCCGCCGAGGAGGCGCGGCGCGCGCGCGAGGAGCTCGAGGGACTGCATGAGGAGCTCCGGCTCGCCAACGAGGGGCTCGAGCGACGGATGACGCAGATGCAGCGTCTCAACGACGATCTGCGCGTGCTCAGCGGCATGAAGACGGACCTGCTGGCCAATGTCTCCCACGAGCTGCAGACGCCGCTCGTGTCGATCAAGGGCTTCACGGAGATGATCCTCAAAGGCCAGCTCGGCGGCGTGACGCCGGAGCAGGAGCAGGGGCTACAGCTCGCGCTGCGCAACGTCAACCGGCTCATCGCGATGATCGAGAACCTGATGGCCTTCGCCCGCTCCCAGGGGCCGGAGACGACGCCGAGGCTGGCCGTGTTCCCCCTCGCCGAAGCGGTGGAGGAGGCGGCGGCGACGGTGCGCGACGCGGCGTCGCAGCGCGGGATCGGCCTTCGGATCGAGCTGCCACCCGGCGGGCTGAGCGTCCGCGCGGATCGCGATGGTGTCGCGCAGGTGCTCCTCAACCTGATCGGCAATGCCGTCAAGTACAACAGGCAAGGCGGCAGCGTCACCGTCCGGGCCACCCGTGGCCGGCGCGGCAACGCGCGCGTCGAGGTGCGCGACACGGGGATCGGCATCCCGCGCGCCGACCTCGAGAGGGTGTTCGACCGCAGCTTCCGGGCCTCGAACGCGCCCGGCGACGTGGCGGGCACCGGGATCGGTCTCGCGCTGGTGCGGGACATACTGAGACGGCACGGGTGCGTGATACGCGCCGAGAGCGAGGAGGGGAAGGGAAGCGTGTTCTCCTTCACTCTTCCCCTGGAGACTCCGCAGGGCGACGACGGGCCGCCGCCTCGAAAAGCAGAACCGCGGCGGCGGCGGCGACGTTGAGCGACTCGACGCGCGGGTTCATCGGGATCGTGATCCGCAGATCGAGCTGCTCGAGCGTCCCGGCGGGCAGTCCATCCGCCTCGCCGCCGAGCATGAGCGCCGTCGGCCGGGACAGGTCGGCACGCCTGTAGTCGGTCCCGCCGCGCGCCACGGCGCCGGCCAGCAGCAGGCCCGCGGCACGCAGGCGATCCGGGAGCGCGTGGGCCTCGGGCCCGTGCCCGAGACGCGCGACGGGCAGCCGGAAGATCGAGCCGGCGCTCGCGCGCACCGCCCGGGGACCGAACGGGTCGGCGCCACCCACCGCCAGGAGTCCCGTGCCGCCCGCGGCATCGGTCAGACGGACCAGGGTCCCGACGTTGCCGGGATCCTGCACCTCCCACGCCACCAGCACGGTCGTCCCCCTTCCGGCCGCCAACGCGGTAACATCTCCGAAGCTGGCATCGGGGCGCTCGACCAGGAGGAGCACTCCCTGGTGGGTCGCGGTGTCCGACAGCGAGGAGAGCAGATCGTCGGGAGCGTGGCGCGGCTGGGGGAGCTTCGACCGCAGCCGGGCGGCAAGACGCCGTCCGCGGTCGTCGCGCTCGAGACGGGGAGACAGCAGCGCTTCCTCGATCCGCACGTTCTGGGCGAGCGCCTCCTCGGCGAGCCGGACGCCCTCGACCAGCATGACACGCTGGCGCTCCCGCTCCCCGGGCGAGCGCGCCAGCAGCCGCACCCGCCGTGTCAGCGGATGCGATCGGCCGAGTGGCCGGACAGGGGAGGCATCATCGGGCATCGCTGCCCTCGCGAGAGGAGAAGGGATCCATGGAGACGCAGACCATGAACGCCGCCGACACGATCGATTCCCGTGAAGTGCTGACGGCGCGGGCCGTGACGGTTCCGCTCGATCCGGCCGATCCGGATCCGCGGGTAATCCTCAGTGCCGTGGACATCATACGGCACGGCGGGGTGATCGCACATCCGACCGAGACGGTGTACGGGCTGGCGGCCGATCCGTTCAACGCCGCCGCCGTCGAGCGGCTGACCCTGCTCAAGGGAAGGGTTGCCCCGCAGGCGCTGATACTGCTGCTGGGGCACGCCGAGGCCGCGCACGATCTGGCCCGGATGCCGGGGGTGGTCCGCGAGTGGTTCGGGATCCTCGCGCGCGCCTTCTGGCCGGGGCCGCTCACCCTCGTCCTGCCGGCGCGGCCCCGTCTGGCCTGCCCGGCCCTGGCGGGTGGCGACACCGTGGCCGTGAGGGTCTCGTCCCATGCGGTGGCGCTCCTGCTGGTACGCACTCTCGGGTCCGCCATCACCAGCACGAGCGCGAACCGCTCGGCATCGGCTCCCGCCGCCACCGCCGATGCGCTCGAGCCGGGTCTCGCCTCCCAGCTCGACCTCGTGCTGGATGCGGGGCGGGCCCCCGGCGGACTCCCCTCGACGATCCTCGATCTGAGCCGCTCCGTGCCCACGCTCCTGCGGTCCGGTGCCGTCACGCCGGATCGGATCGCCCGGGTGCTGGGTTTCGCGCCACGAACGGGGAGCCTGACGGGGGGCGCCTGAATCTCCAGAGATGTCAGTGAGTTGCCTTGCCCGGTCGGGGTCTCTACCCTATAATGCGCCGGTCGCTGGAAGTGCATCGTCCCACCTGGAGGTTCCATGCCGTCGTTCCGACCCCGTCTCGTCCTCGGGCGCGCTGCGCTCGCGGTGCTCGTATTCGCATCCCTCGTCTCATCCGCCGCCGCGGCACGACCGCGTGTGGTCATCATCGGGTTCGACGGCGCCGACGCCCGGCTGACGGAACGGTACATGGCGGAGGGGAAGCTGCCCAACCTCCAGAAGCTGAAGGAGGAGGGGACGTACGAGCGGCTCCTGCCGACCAACCCGCCGCAGACGCCGGTTTCGTGGTCCTCCTTCGCCACGGGCACCAACCCGGGCAAGACGGGCATCTTCGATTTCCTCAAGCGCTCCGAGAACAACTACCTGCCGACGCTCGCGTTCACCACCGAGACGAAGAAGCAGTTTCTCTGGGGTCCGCGCAACGGGCCCGCGCTCGGCGCCATGTTCGGCCTGGGCGGGCTGATCCTCGTGGGCGGGCTGCTCCTGCTGTTCCGAGCGCGTCGGGTCGTGGCGGTGGCCGTCTCGGTGATCGTGGGCCTGCTGCTCGGCGCGGGCGGCTACGTGGTCGGCGCCAGCTTCCTCCCGCGGGAGGTCCCCTGGGCGATCAACAACCGGCAGGGCACCACCATGTGGGGAGCTGCGGCGGCCGCGGGATATGCGGCGCAGGTGATCCGGGTCCCTCAGAACTTCCCCGCGGACCACTTCGAGCACGGCCGGATGCTCAGCGGTCTCGGCGTGCCCGACATGCGCGGCCGCGTGGGCACGCCGTCGTTCTATACCTCCGAGGCCGGCTTCAAGGTGACCGACAACGAGTTCGCCGTCGAGGTGATCCCCCTCGAGGGGCGCCGCGGGGTTGTCCACAGCTCGATCTACGGGCCGCTCAACATGCCCTTCTATCAGTACCCGATCGAGGACGCCAAGCAGGGAGTCGCCTCGCGGAGCGAGCAGCGGCGCGTCGAGGCGGAGATGAAGCGCCAGCTCGACGAGGAGGGCGTGCGCAAGCGGCTCGACATCCCGGTCACGTTCACGGTGTCGGACGACGGCTCCTCGGTCACGATCGAGACGCAGAACAACACGCAGACGCTCCAGGTGGGCCAGTGGTCCGACTGGAACGTGATCACGTTCCCGGTGAACTGGCTCGTCGACACCGCACAGCCGCTGCGGGGGATCGTGAAGTGGAAGCTGCTGGAGACCAGCCCGGATCTCAAGATCTATCTCACGCCGGTCAACTTCCACCCCGCCACACAGCCGGTGCCGTTCTCGTTCCCGACCTCCTTCGCGATGGATCTGGAGAAGAAGCTCGGCCTGTTCAAGACGCTCGGATGGACAGAGGACACCTGGACGCTGCCTACCGGGCTGGTGCCCGACGAGTTCTTCCTCGAGGACATGAACAAGACGGTCGATGACTTCGAGGCGATGCTCAAGGAGCAGCTCGCGGCGAGCCGGGACGACCTGTACATCCAGGAGTTCGATTTCACCGATCGCATCGGCCACATGTTCTGGCGCTACATGGATCCGAACCACCCCTACCACGATCCGCTCAACCGTCCGGAGCACGTGGCCAAGATGCAGGAAGCCATGATGAAGGCCTACCAGCGGATGGACACGATCGTGGGCGAGGCCCGCGCGCTGGCCGACCCGAACGCGCTGTTCATCGTGCTGTCCGATCACGGCTTCGCGTCGTTTCGCCGGGGTGTGAACTACAACTCGTGGCTCGTGGCTCACGGCTTCATGACGATCGTGGGCGACGCGGGCGAGACGAAGACCCTCGAGGATCTGTTCGAGACCCGGCAGCTCTTCGAGAAGGTCGACTGGTCGCGCACCAAGGCGTACGCGCTCGGGCTCGGCGGCATCTACATCAATCTGGCCGGACGCGAGGCGAAGGGGATCGTCCAGCCGGGGGCCGAGTACGACGAGGTGCGCCGCCAGATCATCGAGGGGCTCGAGGCCGAGGTGGACCCGGTGACCGGGGAGAGGCCGATCGCGAAGGTGTACACACGCGAGGAGATGTACAACGGGTTCGACCCCACCGTCATCCCCGACCTGCGGGTGGGCAACGCGCTCGGATACCGGATCGGCTGGCAGACCGCGCTGGGCCAGGTGCCGCGCGACGTGTACGAGGACAACCTCAAGGCCTGGAGCGGCGACCACTGCTCTCTGGCGCCCGAGCTGGTCAAGGGGATCCTGTTCGTCAACAGGAAGCTCAACCGGAGCGACGTCGCCATGATCGACGTGATGCCGTCCGTCCTCAAGGAGATGAACGTCCCGATCCCTCCCGAGGTGGACGGAAAGCCGTTCCTGTGATCGCGGCGCTCGTCGCCCTGGCGCTCCTCCTCCCGGCCGCGGAGGCGGATCGGAGCGCCGCCCCGGAACGACATTTCGAGGCCCTGGTGGCCGAGATCGCCTCCCTGCGATCGGAGCTGGACGGACTGGATCGGCGCGAGCAGGGCGCGATCGCGGAGCTGGATCGGCTGGGCACCGAGTCGGAGCTGCTCGCACGCGAGGTGGAGCGGCTGGAGCTCGAGCGGGCACGTGCCGAGCAGGATCTGGCCGCCAGCCGGGTGGCGCTCGAATCGGCGCGGCAGGCCGTGGCGTCCGCCGAGACGAGGCTGGCCTCCCGGCTCAGGGAGGTGTACACGATGGGCCGGCAGCGGGAAGTCCGCGTCCTGCTTGCCCTTTCGGAGCCGGTCGACCTGCTGCGAGGGCTTGCCTATCTTGATGTGATGGCCAGGAGGCAATCGGGTCTCCTGGACTCGGTCCGGCAGTCGCGTGCCGAGACGGAGGCGCTCGAGCGGACCCAGACGGCGCGTGTCCAGAGTCTGACGGATCTGGCGGCCAGGAAGAGGGCGAAGGCGACACAGCTGCAGGAGGTCAGACAGCGTGCCCGCAATCTTCTCGACTCCACGCGCGAGCAGGGAGACGCGCATCGCAGCGCCATCGCCGAGCTGACACGCGCCGCCGAGGAGCTCGAGGCGGCCATCGTGGCGAGCCGGGGGCTTTTGGAGCAGAATGACGGTGCGGAAGAACCGGCGCCGGCAGCGCCACCGGGTCCGCCACGGATCGACATCGACAGGCTCCGCGGCGCCATGGAGTGGCCTGTGGAAGGGACGATCGCGGTGCCGTTCGGCGACATCAGGCATCCGAGGTTCGGGACGGTCACACCGCACCCCGGGGTGGACATCACGGCCGAGCCACGGGCCGCCATCCGGGCGGTGCTGGGCGGCCGGGTGGTGTTCAGCCGCCGGTTCAGCGGGTACGGGAACACGGTTCTGGTGGATCACGGAGACGGATACCTTTCGGTGTATGCACGGGCGGCGATCCTGTCCGTGAGCGAGGGGCAGGACGTCGTGCTCGGACAGGTCCTCGGCCAGGCGGCGGACGAGGCGTTCGACGGCGGGCCCCCCACGGTCTATTTCGAGTTCCGCCACGGCGGATCGCCGGTCGACCCGGCGGACTGGCTCAAGCGAAGCAGCAGCGACAGGAGACAGGAAGCGCGATGAGGACGAAATTCAAGGGACTGATGCTCGGCATGGTTGTCGGGTTCCTGGCCATCTCCGTCATGGGGATGATGATGACCCGCAACATGGCGATCGAAGGCACCTACAGCCAGCTCAAGCTGTTCAACGAGGTCCTCGCCCTCGTCCGCAGCTCCTACGTGGACGAGGTGCAGACCGACTCCCTGATGAAGGGGGCGTACCAGGGACTGCTCGCCGAGCTCGATCCCTTCTCGGAGTACCTCACGCCGGCCGAGTACGAGAGCTACAGGAAGGGCTCGCAGGAGAACGCCGGCAAGGAGGCGCCCGCCGGGCCGGGGCTGCGCGTCTCCCGCAAGTCGGGGATCATGATGGTGGTGTCGGTTCTGCCCGGCTCGGACGCCGAGGCCAAGGGAATCACGTCGGGCGACCGGGTCCGCCGGATCGGCGAGGAGTCCACCCGGGAGATGAACCTGTTCGAGGCCGAGTCGCTCCTGTCGGGCGATCCGGGCAGCAAGGTGGCGCTCTCGCTGGTCCGCCGCGAGGACCCGCACAAGCTGGATACCGATCTGGTCAGACAGGTAACGCCCCTGGGGCCACCCCGGCTCGACATCGTCGATGCAAAGGCCGGCGTGGCCGTGCTGACCATCCCGGACTTCGGGGCGGGGGTTGCCGACCGGGTCGCCACGGCGCTCGCAAAGGCCTCGAAGCAGGGCGTCAAGCGCCTGCTGATCGACCTGCGCGGGAACGCCTGGGGTTCCTTCGACGAGGCGGCGGCCACCGTGGGGCTGTTCGCGGGCGATACGGTGGTCGCGCGGATCACCGGCAAGAACGGCGTGGTCTCCGAGGTCCGCAGTGGACGTGGAAAGGCCCCATGGCATGGGACCCTGGCGCTGCTGATCGATTCGGGCACGGCGGAGGCGGCCGAGCTGTTCGCGGCGGCCCTGCACGATCTCGACGATGGCACGTTGATGGGGGAGAACAGCTTCGGGATCGGGGCGCAGCAGGATCTGATGCCCCTGAAGAACGGCGCCTGGCTCCGCCTGTCGGTGCGCAAGTACGTCTCCCCGTCGGGAACGGCCTGGCATGGCGACGGCCTGACGCCGTCGACCCCGTTGGTGATCACCCAGGAGAATCTCAAGCCGGCCGAGCGGCGCAAGCTCCAGCTCGATCAGGCGGTAGAGAAGCTCAGGAGCCTCGAGCCCGCCCGCGCAGACGCCGCGGGGACCCCGGTGCCGACGGAGAGCTGATGCGCCACGGGATCCGAAACGCGACACTCGTGCTGGCCCTCGCCGTCCTGTCGGCCCCTGTCATGGCCCAGACCCCTCCAGCCGCGCCCGAAGCGGCCGGCAGCGGGAGCGCGGACCGCGGCGACTCCTATTACGAGTACTGTCTCTCGCGCCAGGCGCTTTACCGTCATGACTTCATGGCCGCGATCGACTACCTGCGCAAGGCGCAGGAGGCGGATCCCGGCTCGATCGAGCTGACACTCGAGCTGGCACGGCTCCATCTGGACCTCGACCAGCCGGACGAGGCTGCGCGCGTGGCCCGCCGCGCCATCGATCTCGACCCCGACGCCGCCGAGCCGCGGCACGTGCTCGCGCAGGCGCTCCTGGTGGTGGCGCAGAGGGAAGGCGCCGGCGACGACGAGTACAAGGAGGCGCTCGATGCGTGGAGGGCTTTCCTCGACCGCCAGCCGGACGACGCCGAAGGCTGGCTGAACGTCGCCAAGCTGCTGATGGCCCGGGGAGCGCCCGACGAGGCGCTCGAGGCGCTGCATCGTCATCTGACGCTCGCGCCGACGTCCGACGAGGGGGTGTATCTCACGGCGCAGGTGCTGATGAAGCTCGATAGGTACGACGAGGCGAGGCAGATGCTCGAGACGGCGGCACGCAAGGAATCGGCGAGCCCGCAGTTCCTCCTCGCGCTGTCGGACGTGTACGAGCGGCAGGGGGATCTCGAGGACGCGGTGAAGACGGCCTCCCGCCTGCTCGACATGCAGGTGGATCCGCTGCGGGTGCATTTCATCCTCGCCCGCCTGAACCAGAAGATGGGCCGGCACGTCGACGCGTTCGATCATCTCTCCCGCATGGCAGCCATCATGGACGCCCGCCCCACCGAGTTCAACGATGTCGACCGCGCCGAGATCCAGCTTCGCATGATCCGCGCCCTGATCCAGGCCGGCCGCACCGACGATGCGATCCGGTACGCCGACACCGGCGCGCAGCGGTTCCCGGACGACCTGCGGTTCGGCATGCGCAAGGGCGAGGCCCTGCTGCTGGCCGACCGCGGCCGTGAGGCGGACAAGGTCTTCAAGACGGCCCTGAAGGATCACGCCGACAACAAGGACGTCCGGTCGATGGTCTCCGACGCGTATCTGTCCGCCGGAGCCAGCCGTGAGGAGGCGGGCGACGTCACCGGCGCCGAGTCGCATCTGCGCCGGTCGATCGAGCTCAACCCGGAGAACGGCACCGCCCTGAACTATCTCGGCTACATGCTGGCCGACCGGGGCGAGCGGCTCGACGAAGCGATCGGCTATATCAAGCGTGCGCTGGAACGCGAGCCCGACAACGGCGCCTATCTCGACAGCCTCGGCTGGGCCTACTTCAAGAAGGGCGATTACAAGCAGTCGGAAGTCGCACTCGAGAGCGCCGTCGAGGCGATGGGAGACGAGGCGGAGATCCATGCTCACCTCGGAGACCTGTACTTCGCGATCGGCCGCACCGAGGATGCGGTGAAGGCCTGGCAGGCTGCGCTGGATCGGGGGGCCGAGAACGCGGATGAGATCCGGGCCCGTCTCGCCGCCGTGCGCAAGGCGGCCGACCCGGCGCCTTGACCCGGCCCCGGCGGTCGTCACCTCCACTTCCTCTTCTCATCGTGATATTGTTGGCCGTCCTGCTGGCGCCCGCGGGCTGCGGACCGCGCCGCGTCGTCACCGCCCCGCCGCCGGGCGGAAGCACGGCGATGCGCGCGGCGGTGAAAGGCAGCCTGCAGATCGGTGCGCGAAAGACCCGCTTCGAGGCGACCCTTGCGTTGAAGACTCCGGGACGGCTTCGTGTGGAGATCTCCGGGCCGATCGGCGGGACGCGGGCGTTGCTGACCGCACGGCAGGAGAGAGTGTTGGTGCTGTTTCCCCCGACGCGCGAGTTCATCGACGAGGAGGCAACACCCGCGACGTGGCAGGCGGTGATCGGGCTTCCGCTCACGACCGCCGGGCTCATCGATCTGTTCGCGCACGCCGGGTCGAGGGGGAGCCGCCGCATACCGCTTGCCGGCGAATCGGATGACGGAGCCGGATCGCTCGAGGTCGCGTATGAAGGAGACCGGATCCATGCCACGATGGGCCTCCCGCAGGATGCCGGGTACCGTGCGCTCGAGTTGCGTGTGATCGAGCTCGAGCGACCGGGCGCGGACGCCATCCCCGAGGATCTTTTCACCCCCGACGTGCCGGTCGGCTGGACCCGTGTGACGCCGCGCGACGCGACATCGGAAGTACCGACGCTTCTGCCATGACGAGCGTCGCGATCTCCGCCTTCGCCAAGATCAATCTCGGTCTGAGCGTCCTGGCGCGGAACGACGACGGCTACCACGACATCCGGACCGTCCTCCAGGCGATCGATCTGCACGACGACCTTCTCCTCGAAAAAGCCGGGAGCACCACCCTGTCCGTCGAGGGACCGTACCCGGTGCCGGCCGACGACACCAACCTGGCGCTGCGGGCGGCCACGGCGCTGGCGGAGCGATATCCCGGCCACGGCGTCAGAATCTCCCTGCGCAAGCGGATACCGCCCGGCTCGGGACTCGGGGGAGGGAGCTCGGACGCCGCCGCGGTGCTCGTCGGGCTCGATCGCCTGTGGGGGCTGGAGGTCGACCCCGGGTTGCTCCAGGCGCTGGCACGCCGTCTGGGCGCCGATGTGCCGTTCTTCCTGTACGGCGGGACCTGCCTGGCCATCGGGCGCGGCGACGAGGTGTTCCCTATGCCCGATGCCCCGTCCTGGCACGTCATCGTGGCCTGGCCGGGTGTGTCGCTGTCGACGCGGGAGGTATACGAGGGGCTTGGTTTGCCGTTGACAAGAAGCCGGATCCTCTCTAGTATGAAGGGCTTCATGCCACCCGGAACCGCCGGAGCGGATCCGGGTGACGGTGGGTCGACGTCCGCGACCCCGGCGCGTCGAGGAAGCGCGCGGGAGGTCGTCAGGCTCGACAACGATCTGGAGAGTACGGCGTTCGGGAAGGTGCCGGGCCTGAAGGAGCTCAAGGAACGGTTGCTCGACTCCGGTGCCTCCGCCGCATCCCTCAGCGGCAGCGGTTCGGCCGTATTCGGGCTGTATCGTTCGGAGCGTCGTCTGGAGAGTGTGGCCGCGTCGCTCGCGCGAGGCGGTATGGTGGTTTTTCGGTGCAGGACCCTGACGAGAGATGCCTATCGAGAGAATCTGTTTCAAGGCTCGCGGAAATGACGTGCAGCGCACTCGGTGAACCGCCCGCACTGACGGGCGCAAGCGACCCTGGATGGAGGAGCGCCGACCATGGAAGTCACCGACGTCAGAGTGTTTCCGGTGCAGGAGGAGAAGCTCAAGGCATTTGTTTCCGTCATCTTCGATGACTGCTTCGTGGTCAGCGACATCAAGATCATCAACGGGAACAGCGGGCTTTTCATCTCGATGCCGAGCAAGAAGCGGAAGAACGGGACCTTCAGGGACATCGCGCACCCGCTGAACAACGAGACGAGGAGGATGATCGAGGACAGAATCCTCGCGAAGTACAATGAGGCTCTGGCGGCTCCGGGGGACCTGCTGAACCAGAGCGCCGAGGAGCATCTGCGGACCTCGGAATCGACATCGGACATTTTTTCGATCTGACGCTGAGCCGACTCCGGGTCGCCCGACGCGGTCCTGTTGGGGCGTCGTCAAGTGGTAAGACACTGGATTTTGGTTCCAGCATTCGGAGGTTCGAATCCTCCCGCCCCAGCCACCGTTCGGCCCGAGCGCGTGCCGGCAGGGAGAGCTGAAAGGCCATGAAGCCCCAGGATCGCGACATCAAGATCTTTTCCGGCAGCGCCAACAGGGCCCTCGCGAAGGCGATCTGCAACTGCCTCGATCTGCCCGAAGGGCTGATCACCCTCAAGAAGTTCTCCGACGGCGAGACCTATTGCCAGGTGCTGGAGAACATCCGCGGGACGGACGTGTTCATCATCCAGCCCACCTGCACGCCGGTGGACGAGCACCTGATGGAGCTGCTGTTGATGATCGACGCCCTGAAGCGCTCGTCGGCTCAGCGGATCACGGCGGTGATGCCGTATTACGGCTATGCCCGTCAGGACCGCAAAGACAAGCCACGGGTGCCGATCTCCGCAAAGCTGGTGGCCGACCTGATCTCGGCGGCCGGGGCCGATCGCGTTCTGGCGATGGACCTGCATGCTCCGGCCATCCAGGGCTTCTTCGACATCCCGGTGGATCACCTCTTCGCCGCGCCCGTATTCGTCGAGTACTTCGAGAAGATGCGCGTGCCGGACCTGATCATCGTCTCCCCCGACGCCGGCGGCGTCGAGCGCGCCCGGGCGTACGCCAAGCGCCTCAACGCCAGCCTCGCCATCGTCGACAAGCGGCGCAACGATTCGGGCGTCGCCGAGCTCATGCATCTGATCGGCGAGGTCGAGGGGCGCAACGCGCTGATCGTCGATGACCTGGTCGACACGGCAACGACCCTGACCGAGACGGTCAAGGCGCTCCACGAGGAAGGGGCCAGGGAGATCTACGCCTGTTTTACCCACGGCGTCCTGTCGGGCGGGGCGGTGGACAAGCTTGCGGCATCGAAGCTCGCGAAGACGGTCGTCACGGACACCATCCCCATCGACGTGGAGGTCGCCTCGCGTGCCAGGATCGAAGTGCTCTCGGTGGCGGATCTGCTCGCCGAAGCCATCTTCCGGATCCACAACAACTCATCGGTCAGCAGTCTATTCATCTAGACACTTCGGAGTCAGGCCGTGCAGAAGAACATGATCATCGAGGCGGAAAAGAGGGAAGGCCGGGGCAAGAACAACTCGCGTCGCGCGCGCAGGGACGGACGGATCCCCGCGGTCCTTTATGGCGGCGGCACGGACACCATGCCGCTTCTCGTGGACCCGAAGGCGGTGGAGGCGGTCCTGCATTCCGGGTCGGGCGAGAACACGCTGTTCACCATGAAGGTGGCGTCCGAGGGAGAGCTGCAGGGGAAGTTCATGATCAAGGATCACCAGGTGGATCCGGTCAGCGATCGGCTGCTTCACGCCGACTTCCTGCGGATCGCGCTGGACAAGACGATCCGCGTCGAGGTCGCCATCCGGACGGTGGGTGTCGCGCGCGGCGTCAAACTGCAGGGCGGCATCCTCGAGCACCCGATGCGCGAGGTGGAGGTGGAATGCCTCCCGCAGGACATCCCCGAGCATATCGAGGTGGACATCACCGAGCTGGATCTCGGCAAGAGCTACCGGGTCTCCGATCTGAAGGTGGCCCCGGCCGTGAAGATCCTCACCGATCCGACCATGCCGGTCATCGCCGTGGTCGCGCCGACGGTCGAGAAGGAGCCGGAACCGGCAGCCGAAGGCGCCGTGCCCGCCGAGGCACCCGCCGAGCCCGAGCTCATCAAGAAGGGCAAGGCGGAGTCGGCCGAGGAGGGCGGTGCCGCCCCGGAGAAGGAACCCAAGGGCGGGAAGGCCGAGAAGAAGTAGGTGTCGTTCAGGCTGGTCGTGGGGCTCGGCAACCCCGGCCCCCGTTACGCGCGAACCCGGCACAATGTCGGTTTCATGGTGGCCGACGAGCTTCTGGATCGCGGCAGGACGGGAGCCGACCGCATGCAGGACGATGCGCTGATCGCCACGGCGCAGGTGGGCGGCACGGAGCTGCTCGTGGCGCGCCCGCAGACCCTGATGAATCTGTCGGGGCGGGCGGTGGCGGCCCTGGCGCGTCGGCGTGGGATCGAGACAGGCGAGATCGTGCTGGTGTATGATGACGCGGATCTCCCACTGGGCGCGATCAGGGTCCGGCCCGGCGGCAGTCCCGGCGGGCACCGTGGTGTCCTGTCGGTAGTCGAGTGGCTCGGGACACGCGATGTGCCCCGGGTCAGGCTCGGGATCGGCAAGGACGAAGGAGAACTGGCACGGAGGGTGCTGTCGAGGTTCGCGCCCGCCGAGCAGGAGGCGCTCGATCGCATGATCACGGGCGCCGCCGATGCCGTGGAGGATACGGTCAGAGAAGGTGTTCTGTTCGCGATGAACCGTTACAACAGGCGGCAACCCGCCGCCGACTGACTCCTTGCCCTCGCCGGAGCGCCAGCTCACGGCAGGGCCGTCAGGCACAAGAGGCCACGAGGAGACATGATGCAGAAGTACGAGACGTTGTACGTCCTCCAGCCGAACCTGTCCGATGAACAGGTGGAGGCGCTGATCCAGACCTTCGAGGCGATCATCCCCGAGAACAAGGGGACCCTCATCAAGACCGACAAATGGGGAAAGAAGAAGCTCGCCTACCGTGTGGGCCGGCACTGGGAGGGCTACTATGTCCTCTACGAGTACGAGGGAGAAGGGGCGACCCAGCGCGAGCTCGAGCGTCGGATGAAGATCCACGATGACGTCCTGCGGCACCTGACCACCCGGGTCGACCCGCGGATGGCCGCCGAGCTCGAGCGCAAGGCCGAGCGCGACAAGCAGATGGAAGGGCGTCGCGGGGACGGCGGCTGGGGCGACAGGGACAGGGACAGGGATCGCGACCGGGACCGCGAGCACCGCGGCCGGGATCGGGACCGCGACGACAGGGACGACGAGGGCCGGGGCGGCCGCGGGGCATCGCGGCCACGGCGCCGTGACGAGAACGAGGAGAGCAACTGATGCGCGAAAAACGTACCGCTGGTCGCGGCGGCAAGCCCGGGGGCAAGTCATTCAAGAAGAAGCACCTCTTCCGCCGGCGCAAGTTCTGCAAGTTCTGCGACGAGAAGGTCGAGGTGATCGATTACAAGGACGTCCGGCTGCTGCAGTCGTTCACCCCGGAGCGCGGCAAGATCCTGCCCCGCAGGATCTCCGGCACCTGCTCGATGCACCAGCGCCGGCTGATGCGGGCGATCAAGCGCGCGCGGCACATGGCGCTGCTGCCCTACACCACGGACTGAGCGAACAGGAGCGGCGGCAGATGACCACGATGAGACTGATACTGAGGACGGACGTGGATCACCTCGGCCGGAGGGGCGAGGTGGTCAAGGTGACCCCCGGATACGGAAGAAACTTCCTCCTGCCCAAGGGTCTTGCCTACGAGTTCAACGATGCCAACCTGAAGAGGGTGGAGAAGGAGCGCAAGCTGCTCGAGGTCCGCCTCGTCAAGGAACGGCAGGAGGCGGAGGAATACGCGAAGCGGATCGGCGCGGCCTCCTGCACCATCGTCAAGAAGGTGGGCGAGAGCGACACCCTCTACGGCTCCGTCACGACGGCGGAGATCGCCGAGGCGCTCGAGAAGGAGGGCTTCTCGGTCGACAAGCGGAAGATCCTGCTCGACGAGCCGATCAAGGCACTCGGCATCTACACGGTGCCGATCCGGATTCATCCCGATGTCACCGCGGAGCTGAAGGTCTGGGTCGTGAAGGAATAACCGAGGAGACGATGGCGGATTCCCGGAGAGTGGCTCTCGCCTGCGTGCTCGCCTGGCTGGTTCCGGGCGCCGGGCATTTCGTCCTCGGCAAGAGAGGCAAGGCGGGCGTCTTCCTCGCCATCGTGCTGGTGACCTTCCTCTCCGGCATCGCGCTCGACGGGCGGGTCTACCTGGCCAGCCGGGATCAGCCGCTATCGTACCTCGCCACCTTCGCCAACGTCGCTCTCGGGCCGCTGGATCTGATCGGGCGCGAAGCGTCCTACGCCCGGATCATCTACTTCACGCCGCCGGAGAGCGACCGGGCGGCCTATCAGGACATCCTCGACAGGACACGTCGCAAGATCCTGTCCGTCACCAATGAATACGGGACGACCTTCGTGCTGACCGCGGGGCTGATGAACATCCTGCTGATCCTCGATGTGTTCGATCTCGGCATCGGCAGGAAGCAGTGATGCAGAGCCACTTCCTGATCATGACTTTCTTCTCGGTGCTCGTGGGGGCGTTCTTCGGCACGCTCACCCGGGACACGACGCGGGAGGCGGTCAAGGCGGGAGCGCTCCTCGCGGTGACCATGGTCGGCGTTTCGCTGATCATCGCCTACATCATGTACCTGCTGCCGCTGGGCGGATGAGCCCGCGACGCCGGGCGACGCGGCGGGCCCGCCCGGACGCTTGCCGCCTGGGGGCCTGTGGTCGCCTACCTGGCGGTCATCACCGTGCTCTCGCACCAGCCGAGCCTGCCCGTGCCCGGGGGGCTTCCGGACTGGCTGGCGCACGGCGCGGAATACGCCGTTCTCGCCGCTCTGGCGATGCGCGGCCTGGTCCTCTCGGGACGGAGCCTGACCCCCGCCCTCGGCGGACTGCTGGTCGTGGCCTGTGCGGTGGCCGGGGTGGCGGACGAGTACCACCAGAGCTTCGTGCCGGGGCGGGACTCGGAGGCGAAGGACGTGGTGGCCGACACGATCGGCGGGGCGATTGCGACGGGTGGCGGCCTGCTGTGGAGCGCCTGGATGTCGAGGCGCCGGGCAAGGTCGTCCGGGGTGGAGGTACAGCTTCTCGGCCGGCGCAACTGCCATCTGTGTGACGAGGCGCAGACGGTGCTGGCGAGGGTACTGCCCGAGTTCGATGCCCGGCTCCGTGTGATCGACATCGACGAGGACCCCGTCCTGAGCCGCCGGTACGGCGACCAGGTTCCCGTGGTGCTCCTCAACGGCAGAAAGGCCTTCAAGTACCGGATCGATCCCGGGCGCCTGCGGCGAAAGCTCGCGTCGTACGAGCAGAGGAGAACGACATGACGGAGAAGACGATCGCGGTGGTGCCGGGCGACGGCATCGGGATCGACGTGACACGCGAGGCGATCAAGGTGCTGCGCGCCGTCGGGGACGCCCTCTCGGTGCGATTCCGCCTCACCGAGTACGACTACGGCGCGGAGAAGTACCTCGCGACCGGTGTCACGCTGCCGGACGGCGCGCTCGACGAGTTCGCCCAGCATGATGCCATCTTCATGGGCGCGTTCGGAGATCCCCGGGTGCCGGACATGAAACACGCGGCCGACATCCTTCTCGGGACCCGGTTCCGCCTCGACCTGTACGTGAACATGCGGCCGGTCAGGCTGCTCGACGAGCGGCTCTGCCCCCTCAAGGACCGCACCCGCGAGGACATCGACTTCGTGGTCTTCCGTGAGAACACGGAGGGGCTCTATGTCGGCATGGGGGGGCGGTTCAAGAAGGACACCCCTGACGAGATAGCCATCCAGGAGGACGTCAACACGCGCAAGGGGGTGGAGCGGATCATCCGGCACGCCTTCGAGTTCGCGCGCACCACCGGTCGCCGGAAGGTGCTGATGAGCGACAAGGCGAACGTGCTGACGTTCGGCCACGACCTGTGGCAGCGTGTCTTCCGGATCGTGGCGGCCGACTACCCCGGAATCGAGGCGTCGCACATGTATGTGGATGCGCTGTCGATGCAGATGGTCAAGGCTCCGGATCAGTTCGAGGTGATCGTCACCTGCAACATGTTCGGCGACATCGTGACCGACATCGGCGCCCAGCTTCAGGGCGGCCTCGGGATGGCGGCCTCGGGCAACATCAACCCGCAGGGCGTGTCGATGTTCGAGCCGGTGCACGGCTCGGCACCGAAGTACGCCGGCAGGAACACCGCCAACCCGATGGGGGCGATCCTCACCTGCCAGATGATGATCGAGCACCTCGGGCTGCCCGAGGGAGGGCGCCTCGTCGAGGAGGCGGTGGTGGACTGCCTGCGGGATCGGCGCTGCACAAGGGATCTCGGTGGGTCTCTCGGCACCGCCGAGACGGGCGATGCGGTCTGCGCCGCGATCCGCAAGCTCGCCGCCGGCTAGTTGCTCCCCGCGCCCGCGAGATAACACACGCCTCGGCACGGCTCGCCGACCGCCCGGCGGTCGTCTCGCCTCAGCATGCGCTCGACCACGCGCGCCCGGCGCGCGTCCCGGCCTCGCTCCTGATGGTCTCGTCGTGTGTCATCCGGTGGGCGCCAGTCTCCGGCACGCCGACGACCCGGTGAACGGACCCACCCGAGGGGGATCAGGGCGCTGGAGTTGAGGGCGGCGGAGGAACGAAGGCCCGCAGCCTGGCGAGCGGGTCGAGACCGATGATCCGCGAGGATTCTCCACCGTAGCGGGCGGCGCCGATCAGCACGATGTCGCCGGCCTGGACAGGCGCCGTCACGAAACGGTCCGAGGTCGAGGGCAATCCGTAGCCCGCGGTCTGATCGCCGTCGGGGAGCCGGAACATCTCGAGCCGCTCCGTGTTCAGCGGGGCCACGAGCAGCAGATCCCCGAGCAGGACGCTGTCCGGGCGGGGCCGCCGCCCCAGTCTGACCTTCCACGCCAGGTGTCCGTTGCCCGCCTCCAGCCCGTACAGGTAGGTGTCGTACGAAAAGAACAGGACGCGCCCGTCGATCGAGACCGGCTTGCCGATGATGTCCCCGCCGGTGAGATACGACCATCGCTCCCGGGCGCGCTTCGGGCCGAACCTGACGGCGTGCAGACGATTGTCGGCCGACCCGACCCACGCACGCCGGCCGAGACACAGCGGCGCGGTGGTGATCCTCTCACCCAGCTTTCTCGTCCAGAGCAACCTCCCGTCGTCGACGGAGATGCTCACCAGCTCTCCGGCCGCCGTGCCGACCAGGAGCATGTCTTCGCACAGCGACGCGGGAGCCGAAGGGGCCGACGGGAGGGTCGTCTTCCAGGCCACGCGTCCATCGCCCGGGGCGACCAGAATGAGACTTCCCTCGGGATCGGACACCACGACCCCCGGCCCCACGACGGACAGGAAGGGGCGTGCCGTGCCGATCGAGGTCATCGCCGCGATCCGGCCGTCGCGCGCGTCGATCAGCGCGAGGCGGCCGTCCTCCAGGGGGAAGGCGAGCACGCCGCGGCCTCCCACCGCCCCGGGCGCGATGGCGGCCGGAAGGCTCACGCTCCAGGTGGCGGCGCCGTCCAGACCGAACATCGAGACCTGGCCGCTGCGGATCGCGACGACGAAGCCTCCCGCGGTTCCGAGCAGGTAGGGGGCGGGGCTGTCGGCGATCGGGACCTCGAACAGGGTTGTGATCGCCGGCGGGGCCCCGGCCGCGCCGGCGGCCGGATGGGCCGCCAGCGCGAACACCAGCAGGCAGAGCACGCCGCGCACGTGGTTCGTCATGACGCGCTCATTATAGGAGGTTTGCCGGTGGTGGGGTGCTGTGGTAACCTCCCGCCTTTCCTTCGCGTGCGCACCCATGCAGATCCGAGCGATAAAAGGGACCAAGGACATCCTCCCCGGCGAGGTCGAAGCCTGGCAGCTCGTCGAGGAGCAGGCCCGGCGCGTCTTCGCGCTGTACGGCTACGGGGAAATCCGCACGCCGATCTTCGAGTCCACCGATCTGTTCCAGAAATCCACCGGAGCGGACACCGACATCGTCACGAAGGAGATGTACACATTCACGGACAGGGGCGACCGTTCCCTGACCCTGCGTCCCGAGGGGACGCCGGGGGTGGTGCGCGCCGCCATCGAGCGCGGCCTGGTCCGCGGAGGCGACACGGAGCGGCTCTATTACATCGGCCCGATGTTCCGCTACGAGCGGCCACAGAAGGGTCGCTACCGGCAGTTCTCCCAGATCGGCGTGGAGGCGCTGGGCTGCGCCGAGCCGGCGCTCGATGCCGAGGTGATGCAGATGGTGGTCGCCTATTTCGCCGGGCTCGGGATCGACGACGCCGTGCTGCGCATCAATTCCGTCGGGCACGGCAGCGAGCCGGGGCGATGCCGAAACGCCTACCGCGACGCGCTGCGGGCGGCCCTGCTCCCTCACCGTGACGCGCTCTGCCCCGACTGCCAGCGGCGGCTCGACACCAACCCGCTTCGGATCCTGGACTGCAAGGTCCCGGGGTGCGGCGTGATCCGCGCCGCTGCGCCCTCCATCCTCGAGTATCTTTGCGAGGAGTGCGCGGATCACATGACACGCGTGCGTGAGGGGCTCTCGTCCATGGATGTCATGTATGACGTGGACCCGACGCTGGTGCGCGGGCTGGACTACTACACACGGACCACGTTCGAGGTGTCGAGCGGGAGACTCGGGGCGCAGAACGCCCTGTGCGGGGGCGGCCGTTACGACGACCTGGTCGCCTCGATGGGCGGCCCCGCCACACCGGCCATCGGCTTCGCGATCGGCGCGGATCGGCTGGTCCTGGTGGTGGTCGAGACGATGGCGGAGCGGGACCGGACGCCGGGCCGCCGCGTCCCCGATGTGTACATCGCCCATCTCGGCGAGGCGGCGCTGGCCCGGGGACTGGCCGCTGCGAAGTCGCTGAGGCAGCGCGGGTTGTCGGTGCGGCTCGACCCGGAGCCGCGCGACCTGAGAAAGCAGATGTCGAAAGCCTCCGCGGCGGGGGCCCGCTACGCGCTGATCATCGGCGAGAGGGAGATTGAGAGGGAAGCCTACATCCTCAAGCGGATGTCCGACGGCGTCCAGAGCGAGGCGCGCGCCGGGGACTGGGATCGGATACTCGGGGAGGTGACCGATGGCGGAAGCTGAGACGCACGGGCTGAAGCGGTCGAACGCCTGCGGCACGCTGACCGCCGCCGACGCGGGGCGGCAGGTCACGCTGGCGGGATGGGTGCATCGCCGCCGGGATCACGGCAACCTGATCTTCATCGACCTGCGGGACCGCTCCGGACTGTGCCAGGTGGTGCTGCGCCCCGAGGAGAGCCCCGAGGCCCACGCCGCGGCCCGCGACATCCGCAGCGAGTTCGTGGTGGCGGTGTCGGGCGAGGTGGTGAAGCGGACCGGCCCGAACGTCAATCCGAACCTGCCCACCGGCGAGATCGAGGTCGTGGCGAAGCGGCTCGAGGTGCTGAACCGCTCCGAGGTGCCGCCGTTTCCCCTCGACGAGCAGGATCCGCCCGCCTCGGAGGACGTCCGGCTCAAGTACCGGTATCTCGACCTGCGCCGCCGGCCGTTGCTGCGGGCTCTGACCCTGCGCCACCGGATCGCGCTCGAGACGCGGCGGTACCTCGACGAGCAGGGATACCTGGAGCTGGAGACGCCGATCCTCACGCGCTCGACCCGGAGGGGGCGCGTGACTACGTCGTGCCGTCCCGCGTGCATCCGGGAAAGATCTACGCCCTGCCGCAGTCGCCTCAGCTCTTCAAGCAGATCTTCATGATCGCCGGCTACGAGAAGTACTTCCAGATCGCGCGCTGCTTCCGCGACGAGGACCTGCGCGCCGACCGGCAGCCCGAGTTCACCCAGATCGACGTCGAGGCCTCGTTCATCGAGCCCGAGGATATCTACGTCCTGGTGGAGGGGCTGATGCGGCGCGTGTTCGCCGTCGCCGGGCAGCCGTACCCCGAAGAAGTGACACGGCTGAGCTACCGCGAGGCGATCGACGGATACGGCACCGACGCGCCGGACGTCCGCTTCGGCATGCTCATCCGGGATCTGTCCGATCTCGCGGCGGGCTCGGGTTTCCCGGTATTCGAGAAGTGCGTCGAGACGGGCGGCGTCGTGCGGGCGGTCGTGGCCCCCGGCTGCGCGCGATACTCGAGGCGCGAGACCGATGAGCTGGTGGAGCTCGCGAAGCGGTACGGTGCGGGCGGTGTCGTGTTCGTCAAGAGAACCGATGCGGGAGTCCAGTCGTCCGCCATGAAGTTCCTCGGCCCGGATCGGGCGGCGGCGATCCTGAATCGTCTCGACGCGGGCACCGGCGATCTGGCCATGATCGTGGCCGACCGCCGCGAGACGGCCTCCAAGAGCCTCGGAGCGCTGCGGATGGAGGTGGTGAGGCGCGAGAAGATGCCTCCGTCCTCGCCCTGGGGCCTCGCCTGGGTCGATGACTTCCCCTTGTTCGAGCTACGGCCCGAGGACCGCAGCATCACCCCGTGCCATCACCCCTTCACGGCCCCCAGGGAGGAGGACCTGCAATACCTGGAGACCGAGCCGCTGAGGGTCAGGGCGCGGGCGTACGACCTGGTCCTCAACGGGTGGGAGCTGGGCGGGGGCAGCATCCGTATCCACCGAGAGGAGATCCAGCGGCGCGTTTTCGCGGCCCTGCGGATGACCCCCCGGCAGGCGGAGGAGAAGTTCGGCTTCTTCCTGCAGGCGTTGCGTTTCGGGGCGCCACCGCACGGCGGGATCGCATTCGGGCTGGACCGGATCGTGGCCATGCTGATCGGGGCGCCTTCCCTGCGGGACGTCATCGCCTTTCCCAAGACCACGAGCGCCACGTGTCTGATGACCGCCTCGCCCTCCACCTTCGAGCCCGAGCAGCTCGAGGAGCTGCATCTGGCGCTGCGCCTGCCGCCGTCGAGCTAAGATATTGATATCAATGGACTTGATGCCGATGCTCCTTGACAGGGCGGCCGGGCAGGTGGTAGCTTTCAGGCACAATGAGCGCTGGTCGACACCCTGACCCGGAATCATCTTCGCGCCGCACGCCCCCGCCCGATGTCCCCAAGGCAGCGTCCCTGGGAGCGCCGACCTTCCCGAAGGTCCCGGTGCGAGTGCCTCCGTCCGGAGCGCGATGAGAAAAATCGAAGTCGACGAGAAGATCCTCCCGGATCTCGCCGGCACGCGGGACGGCCACCTCAAGTACCTCGAGGGTCGCTTCCAGGTGGAGATTGCCGCGCGCGGCAGGGAGATCAGCATTTCGGGCGAGCCGGCCAGGGAGCGGCTCGTGGGGGACTTCCTCGCGGAGCTTTCCGATTTCCTGGGCAAGGGGTACTCGATATCGGACGGCGATCTCCGCCTACGCCGCGCGTCTGATGGAGCAGGGGGGGCGCGCCGGGTTCGACAAGCTGGTTGCCGGCCAGGTGCACCCGTCTCCCAAGAAGGCGGTCTCGCCCCGCAGCCCCAACCAGAAAGCGTACATCGAGGCGATGCGCACCGGCGACATGGTGTTCGGGATCGGTCCGGCGGGCACCGGCAAGACCTATCTGGCGGTCGCGGTGGCGCTGTCCTTCCTCAAGGACCGCAAGGTGGAGCGGATCATCCTGGCGCGCCCGGCGGTCGAGGCGGGCGAGAAGCTCGGGTTCCTTCCCGGCGACATGGCCCAGAAGGTCGAGCCCTATCTGAGGCCGCTGTACGACGCCATCTTCGATTTCCATCTCAAGGACGAAGCCGACCGGTTGATCTCGCGCGGTGTGATCGAGATCGCGCCGCTGGCGTTCATGCGCGGGCGGACACTCAACGATTCGTTCATCATCCTGGACGAGGCGCAGAACACCACGTCCGAGCAGATGAAGATGTTCCTGACCCGTATCGGGTTCAATTCCAAGGCGGTGATCACCGGTGACGTCACCCAGATCGATCTGCCCGCCGCCAGGGTCTCCGGGCTCGTGGAGGCCGAGCGGGTGGTCGCGCGCATCCCGGGCATCTCGATCATCCATTTCGACGAGAGCGACGTGGTGAGACACCCGCTGGTGCAGCGGATCATCGTGGCGTACGAGTCGTACCTGAACGGACGCCCCCCCAGCGGCGCCAGGCGTGCTGTCGAGGCGGCGCCCACGGCGGCCGGCCCGGAGCGGGAGGACGGCGGCGATGCCTGACGGCAACCGTTCGACGTCCGGCGAGTCCTCGGGGGTTCCCCGCGCGACGCGCTCGAGCCGCTACGCTTCGAGCCTGCAGGAGGCGTTCGAGCGGCTGCTCGCCAGGGACCTGCTCTGGGCCGTCGTGTTCGTGGTGCTGCTCGTCCCGGTCGTGACGCAGCAGGAGTGCGGCATGCCGGCCTCCGACGAGCAGGTGGGCGAGGTGGCGGCCTCGACCATCAAGGCCCCCTACGACATCGAGGTGCTCGACGAGAAGGCGACGCTCAAGCGCCGTGAGGACGAGCGGCAGAGCGTCCGTCCGGTGTACGACTTCGTGGTGAGCCTGCAGGCCGAGCAGAAGGAGAAGATCCACGACCTGTTCGACAAGGGACGTGAGGCGATGGCGGGGATCCACAGACAGGGCGCGGCGGCCCAGAAACCGGATCCCGAGACGCTGGCGCGCGTCACCGCCGCCCTCGGCATCGAGCTGCCCGCCAATGTCCTCACGATGCTCGTGCGTCACGGGTTCTCCGAGCAGACGGAGGATCTCGCCGTGAAGATCCAGTCGGCCATCGCTCAGGGACGGATCGTCGGCAGCAAGGACGGCCTCCCGGACCGGGGGGCGATCGTCGTTCGTGAGGTGAGGCCCGGCACGACCGTCGAATCGGAGTACCGCCGTCTGGATCAGATCCGGGACCTGGGCGAGGCGCGCGACGCGATCCGGGAGCGGATCGATGCCGAGACGCCCGACTGGCCGGAGGCCGACCGGCGCGCCCTCGCCTCGCTGCTCGACCGGTTCGTCACCAGCAACCTCTCCTATAACGCCAGCGAGACAGAACGGCGCCGATCGATGGCGATGGCCTCGGTCCCCGAAGTCTTCATGCGCATCCCGCGCGGGCGCGTGATCATCCGCGAGGGCGAGGTCTACACACCGGACGTCATCGACATCCTGCGCAGGATCCGCGGTGGCGAGCGGTTCGACATCAACTGGACCGCGCTGGCCGGCAACACGATCATCCTGTCGCTGATGCTGCTCTTCCTGCACCGCTACGTCCTGGCGCACCAGAGACTCTTCCGTCGCGTCAAGAACCTGTACACGCTCGTGCTGTGCGTGTCGCTCTTCGTCGTCATGGCGACGTGGGTGGGCGCGTTCGTCGCCGACGCGGTGGCGGACCGGATCACCATGGCACCGTTCAACGAGCCCTCGAGCTACTACTGGGCCCTGCCTGTGGCCAGCGGCGCGATGCTCCTGACGCTGCTCGCAAACGGCCGGGTCGCCACGGTGGCCTCCGCGGTGATCGCCGTGCTGCACGGGATGGTGCTCGACTGGAACGCACAGGCGATGGTGTTCGCCCTCGTCTCCTCGTTTGCGGGCATCTACGGGATCAGCAAGTACCAGAAGCGCACCGCCATCATCAAGGCGTCGGCGCTCGTGGCGCTGGTGAACGCCGGGCTGGTGCTGGCGCTGTCGGGGGTGGAAGGCACGTTCGCGCCACCCGGGGAGATCCTGTTCCAGATGCTCGCGGCCGCCGCGGGCGGCGTGCTGGTGGCGCCCGTGGTGTCGTTCAGCCTGCCGATGCTCGAATGGCTGTACAACGTCCTCACGGACATCCGGCTGCTCGAGCTGTCCAACCTGGACAACCCGCTCCTGCGCCAGCTGTCGCTGCAGGCGCCGGGCACCTACAACCACAGCATCATCGTCGGCACGCTGGCCGAGCAGGCCGCCGAGCGGATCGGGGCCCACGCGCTGCTGTGCCGGGTGTCGGCCAACTACCACGACATCGGCAAGATGAGCAAGCCCGGCTACTTCGTGGAGAACATGCGCGAGGGGGCGAACCGACACGACCGGCTGTCGCCCCGGATGTCCAGCCTGATCATCGCCAACCACGTGAAGGAGGGGCTGCGGCTGGCCGAGGCCCACAACCTGCCGCGTCAGATCCGCGACATGATCCCGCAGCACCACGGCACCCGACTCATCACCTACTTCTTCCGCAAGGCGAAGCGCAAGGAGGACCCGGACGTCCCGGAGATCCACGAGTCCGACTACCGGTACCCGGGGCCGCGGCCGCAGAGCAAGGAGGCGGCGATCCTGATGATGGCCGATTCGGTCGAGGCGGCGGCGCGCACCGTCGAGGAGCCTACCCCCGCAAAGTTCGAGGAGGTGATCAACGCGGTGACCAACGCCATCATCCTCGACCATCAGCTCGACGAGTGCGACCTGACCTTCAGCGATCTGGGACGCATCCGCGGCTCGTTCCTCAAGTCGCTCGCGGCGGTGCATCACCACCGGATCGACTATCCGGGATTCGTCTTCGACCGCTCCCGCCCACGGGCGGTGGAGGCCGAATGAGCGCGGACCCCCTCCCATCGCGCCGCTTCGAGGCCACGGTGGTCGTGGAGTCGGTCCCCCCGCCGATCGCCCCCGGTGAGGCGCGCCGGCTGCTTCGCCGGCTGGCGCGCAGGCTGGCGATCCGACCACGCCTCGGTGGCGGTTCTCTTCGCCGGTGACGACCGGCTCGAAGACCTCAACACGCGGTACCGCGGCAAGCGGCGGCCCACCGACGTCCTGTCGTTCCCCGGGGACGAATCGCATCTCGGGGACATCGCCGTCTCATCGGAGACGACGCGGAGGCAGGCGCGGCGCCGCCGGCAGGAACCCGGGCGGGAGGCGCAGGTGCTCCTGATCCACGGCTTCCTGCACCTGCTCGGGTACGACCATGAGAGCGACGACGGGCAGATGGACGTCCTCGAGAGGACGCTGCGCGCGGAGCTGCTCGACCCGCGTGCGACCGGCGGCGGAAGGGCCGGCCGGTGAGCGGCATCATCGGGAAGGAAGGGGAGATCGCGGTCCTCACGCTGCTGGCGATCGTCTATTTCGTGGTGGCGGTCTTCCGTGCCGCGTTCGCCGAGATCAACACGGTGGCCGCCAACCGGATCCTCGCCGGGCGCGGGCTCGGGCCGCGCGACGGGGAGTCGCCCGGCGAGATCGTGCCGATCCTCAGGACGACGATCGATCTGTTCCATCACCTCGTGCTGATCGCTGCGGCGGCCCTGTGTCTCGACTGGTTCATCGCCTCGGGAGGGCCGCGGCCCCTGCTGTACGCCACGCTGTGCGTGACGGCGCTGGTGGCCCTGATCCAGATCGTCGCGCGCCTGCTTGGCGTCGCCGACCCGGAGCGATCGTTCTCGACGAGCCTGTTCCCGGTGGCCCTGTTCTACCACGCCGTCAGACCGTTCACTCTGCCGGCCGCCTGGGCCATACGGCGCATGCGTCGCAGCGGCCGGGACCGGCGGGCCGCGGCGGGCGACGACGAGGCGACCGACGAGGAGATCGAGGCGTTCATCGACGCGGGGCAGCAGGAGGGGATCCTGGAGGCGGACGAGGGAAACCTGATCCGCCAGGTGGTGGAGTTCCACGACAGCGTGGTGCGGGAGGTGATGACGCCGCGCACCGAGGTCGTGGCCGTGCCGACCGGCACCACGCTCGCGCAGGCGCGCGCGCTGTTCGCCAAGGAGCGTCACTCGAGGATGCCGGTCTACCGGGAGCACATCGACCACGTCGAGGGCATCATCACCCTGAAGGACCTCGTGGCGCGATGGGACGAGCTGCCCGACGACGCCCCGGTGGAAAGGATCATGCTGCCGGCCTACTTCGTCCCCGAAACCAAGCAGGTGGCCGAGCTGCTCCAGGAGCTGCAGGCGCGCCGCATCCAGCTCGCCATCGTCGTGGACGAGTACGGCGGGACGGAAGGGGTGGTCACCATCGAGGACGTGCTGGAGCAGCTCGTGGGAGAGATCCAGGAGGAGCACGAGCAGGAGGAGGCGCCGCTGGTGCGTCTGGAGGACGACAGCTATCTGGCGCGCGGCAGCGCCAGCGTCGAGGACCTCGAGCGCCTCCTGGGAATCACGATCGAGACCGAGGGGTTCGAGACCGTCTCCGGGCTCATCTACAGCGTGCTCGGGCACATCCCGCGGGAAGGCGAGACTCTCGAGGTGAACGGTCTGCGGCTCGAGGTGCTCAAGGCGGACAAACGCCGGATCGAGCGCGTGCGCGTGACGCGGCTCGCGGAGAGCAAGACAGGGTGAGCCGCTTCGCTTCGGGGTTCGTGACCATCGTCGGCCGGCCCAACGTCGGCAAGTCCACGCTGACCAACCTGATCGTCGGCCGGAAGGTGGCGATCGTGTCGCCGGTTCCTCAGACGACCCGCCGCCGCATCCAGGGAGTCCGCACCCTCCCGGAGGGGCAGATCGTGGTCGTCGACACACCCGGGATCCACAAGCCGCTGCACCGGATGAACCGCTGGATGGTGGCCGACGCGGCGAGCGCGATGAACGAGGTCGACCTCGTGCTGTTCATGGTGGAGGCGGTGGGCCGTGACGGCGGCCCGGCGCGCGATCTCGGAGCCGGCGACCGCCACGTCCTCTCGATGCTGCCGGGTGAGAAGCCGCCCGTCGTCCTCGTCATCAACAAGATCGACCTGGTGAGGAAGTCGGCGTTGCTGCCCTTCGTCGACCGGATCCGGCGGGTGCACCCGTTTGTGGGCGTCCTGCTGGTCTCCGCCCTGACGGCCGACAACACCCAGGATCTTCCCCAGAGGCTGCTGGAGTGGCTTCCCGAAGGGCCGCCGCTGTTTCCCGAAGGGGACGTGGCGGATCAGCAGGAGCGGTTCCGGATCGCCGAGATCATCCGCGAGAGATCCTCCACCACACCCGACAGGAGATCC
This sequence comes from uncultured Acidobacteriota bacterium, assembly GCA_963806495.1. GTDB lineage: Bacteria > Acidobacteriota > Polarisedimenticolia > JACPZX01 > DASXTC01 > CAWDYA01. Next base: position 57,006 of record CAWDYA010000003.1, read on the forward strand.
CCCACGAGACCTGCGTCCTGATCGAGACGCTGGAGCGCACCGAGGCCGGCCTCCTCCGTCTCGGCGCCACCATCCTGGTGGACAAGGAATCGCAGAAGAAGATCGTCATCGGCCGCGAGGGGTCCCTGCTCAAGACCGTCGGCACCGAGGCCCGTCTGGAGCTGGAGGAGACGCTCTCCTGCAAGGTCTTCCTCGAGCTCTGGGTGAAGGTCAGAGAGGGCTGGCGCGACTCCGAGTCCGTTCTGCGCAGCCTCGGGATGGGTGGCAGCTAGTCACCCAGGTGGCCCCGGTATGTCCTTGCTCCCTCGGGTCGGGCCCGCGCCACTCCCCCCGGGCCCGCCCGTTCCACCCCTTGGTGCAACGCCCCAACCACCCGCTCTCCGCGACACCACAGGTGATTTCGGGCCGGCTGTCGATGGTGGCGGAGGTGGTGCCGGTCTTGACCCGTGATGTGCTGCTCCCGAGGGCGTCGCGGACTGAGCCGATTGCCGCGCCGGGCGCGGCGGCGAGGGAGCGCGAGGGGGGCGCGGCGCCCGGGGCGACGCGCAACCCCGACCCGAGCGGAGCGGCACATCACGGGTCGGCCCGTGTGAGATCACGGGGCCAGCCTGGACGAATCGCCCGAAACGGGTGTGATAGACTGCCGTGCTTTGCGCCGCACCGGGGGAAGCGTGCCTCTCAAGACAGCGGAGGCGTTCGTCATCGACGTGCGCAAGCTCCAGGAGGCCGACCGCCTGGTGATCCTGTTCACGCAGGACGACGGGAAGGTCCGCGGGGTCGCGTCCTCCGCCGCACGGAGCCGCCGACGGTTCGGGGGCAAGCTCGAACGTCTCAGCCGGGTGAACGTCAGGTATTTCGAGAAGGAAGGCCGCGATCTGGTCCGGGTCGACTCGTGCGACCTGCTGGAGGAGTCGTTCACACTCCACCAGGATCTCGAGTCGGCGGCGCTGCTGGCCTACGTCGCGGAGATGGTGGACACGTTCGTGCACGAGAGAGAGGCGGACCCGCGCTATTTCCGTCTGGTGGGCTCCGTGCTCGCCGCGGTGCGGGGCGGCGCCGACCGGAAGCTGCTGGCGCGGTACTTCCAGATCTGGACGCTGCGGCTGCACGGCCTCATGCCGGATCTGGATCGATGCGGCGCCTGCGGCCGGGAGCTCGCGCGGTCGGGTGCCCGTGTCGATGAGGTCGACGGGTCGCTGGCGCAGTGCCCCGCCTGCGCGACCGGCCAGGGGACACGAACGCGGCGCCTGTCGCCCGCCTCGCTGGCGCTGCTGGCACGATTCCGGAGCGAGGGGCCGGCCGCGCTGAAGCTGGACGAGGCCGAGCGGGCGGCGCTCGCGGAGATCGACGGGTTCGCAGTGGCGATGCTCGAGTCGTTCGTCGGGCGCCGCTTCCAGTCGTACCGTTTTCTGAGGGAGATCGAGTCGCTGTGACGCTGCAGGAGCTGATACTCGCGCTGGAGCGGTACTGGGCGGGGCGCGGGTGCCTGATCGCCCAGCCGTACGACACCGAGGTGGGTGCCGGGACCATGAGCCCGGACACCTTCTTCCGGGTGCTGGGTCCGGAGCCCTGGTGCGTCGGGTACGTGCAGCCCACCCGGAGGCCCGCCGACGGGCGTTACGGCGAGAACCCGTTCCGGCTCTTCCGGTACTTCCAGTACCAGGTGATCCTGAAGCCCTCGCCCGACGATGTGCAGGATCTCTATCTCGACTCACTGCGCGCGTTCGGCATCGACCCGGCGCGGCACGACATCCGTTTCGAGGAGGACAACTGGGAGTCGCCGACCCTGGGTGCGGCCGGCGTGGGCTGGCAGGTGCTGTGCGACGGAATGGAGATCACGCAGTTCACCTACTTCCAGCAGTGCGGCGGCATCGAGCTGGACTGCATCTCGGCCGAGATCACATACGGGATCGAGCGGATCGCGATGTTCCTGAACAACATCGACAACATCTTCGACCTGCCCTGGGCGCCCGACCCGTCGGGAGAGCCCGGACGGTTCGTGACGTACGGAGAGGTCCGGCGCCAGGAGGAGGCCGAGCACTCGCGGCACTGCTTCGAGCTGGCCGACATCGCGATGAACCGGTCCCTGTTCGACATGTACGAGGCGGAGGCGGGGCGGCTGATCAAGGCGGGCGTGATCCTGCCGGCGTACGACGCCTGCCTGAAGTGCTCGCACACCTTCAACATCCTCGACGCACGCGGCGCGCTCGGCGTGGCGGAGCGCACCGGCTACATCGGCCGGGTGCGCCGTCTCGCGGGAGCCTGCGCGCGTGCCTGGCTCGCGTCGCGCGAGGAGGCGGGTTTCCCGCTGCTCCGCCGTGTCGTGCCGGAGAGGGCATGAGCGAGGGGCGCACCTTCCTGCTCGAGGTGGGCTGCGAGGAGATCCCGGCCGCGGCGCTGCCCGCGGCCCTGTCCGACCTGACGCGGCGCCTGCTCGAGGAGCTGGCGAGCGCCTCGGGCGGCGAAGGGCTCGGCGGCGCATCGTCCGACCCGGTCCCGTACGGAGGGCCGAGACGGCTCACGGCCTTCCTGACCGGCATCCGGGATCGCGAGCCCGACCGGGTGATCCAGGTCAGCGGCCCCCCCGTGAAGGCCGCCTACGACGCCGCGGGCAAGCCGACGAAGGCGGCGATCGGGTTCGCGCGCGCCCAGGGGATCGATGTGGAGAGCCTCGAGAGGGTGAGAGGCGACAAGGGCGAGGTCGTGGCAGCACGGGTGCCGGTCAAGGGGCGCAGTGCGGTGCAGGTCCTCTCGGAATCCTGTCCGAGGATTCTCGCCGGCATGCGGTTTCCGAAGATGATGAAGTGGGGCGACGCCGGCTACAGCTTCGTGCGGCCGGTGCACTGGATCGTGGCCCTGCTCGACGGAGAGATCGTCCCGTTCGAGTTCATGGGCGTAGCCGCGGGACGCGCGACGCGGGGGCACCGGTTCCTCGCGCCCGGCCCGCATGAGATCGATCACGCCGGCGCGTACGAGACGACGCTGCTGACAGCGGGAAAGGTCGTCGCCTCCAACGGGCAGCGCCGGCAGCGGATCGTGGACGCGCGGGCGCTCGCGGCGCAGAAGATGGGCTGGCAGGTGCACGAGGACGAGGCGCTGCTCGAGGAGCTCACCTGGCTCAACGAGAACCCCGGTGTCATCGCCGGCACGTTCCCCGCGGACCTGCTGGACCTGCCCGAGCCGGTCCTCGTCACCTCGATGCGGGTGCACCAGAAGTACTTCCCGGCGCGCGCCGCCGACGGCCGGCTGCAGGCCGGCTTCTTCGCGGCGATCAACCAGGAGTCGGATCCGGATGGACTCATCCGCCGCGGCAACGAATGGGTGCTCAAGGCGCGGCTGGCCGACGCACGGTTCTTCTGGGCGGAGGATCGCAAGCGTCCGCTGCTCGACCGGCTCCCCGATCTCGACCGGGTGACCTTTCTGGAGAAGCTCGGCAGCAATCTCGAGCGTGCCCGGAGGCTCGAGACGCTGGCGGGATGGATCCAGGCGAAGCTCCGGGCGGGCACGTCCGAGGCGGTCCGGCTCGCGGCACGGCTGTGCAAGACGGATCTCACCACCGGCATGGTGGGGGAGTTCCCTGAGCTGCAGGGCGTGATGGGCGGCATCTACGCCCGGCTGGAGGGGCAGCCCGAGCCGGTGGCGCGCGCGATCGAGGAGCACTACCTGCCGCGCGGCACCGACGACGATCTGCCTTCCACCGTCGAGGGGCAGCTGCTGGCGCTGGCCGACAAGCTCGACCTGATCACCGGCTGCTTCTCCGTCGGGCTCGTCCCGAAGGGATCGGCCGATCCGTACGGGCTCCGGCGCGCCGCGCAGGGCGCGCTGCGCATCCTCCTGTCGCCGCAGCTCGAGACCGCCGCCGGCCGGCTCCTGCTCTCCGAGGCGATCCGCGAGTCGACCGCCCTGCACGAAGCCTCGCGGGATCAGGCGGTCCGGATCGAGGAGCCTCTGATGGACTTCGTCGGGCAGCGACTGCGTCACATGATGGAGACCGCCGGGATGCGGTTCGACACGGCGCGGGCCGTGCTGTCCGCCGGCTTCGACGACCCGCGTGACGCGTGGCACCGCGCCGTCGCGCTCACCGAGCTGCGAAGCCCCGACCGCCAGGCCGACTTCGACTCGCTGGCGACGTCCGCCAAGAGGATACGCAATATCCTTTCGCAGGCGCGCGACAAGGAGATCGCGTGGCGCGTCGAGGGGCCCGACACCGACCGGCTCGTCGAGGGAGAGGAAAAGGACCTCGCCGCGGCGGTTTCGAGCGTCTCGGCCTCGGTCGAGCAGCGGATCGGCGCGAGCGACTACAATGGAGCCTTGAAGGAGATCGCTTCCCTGAGACCCCGGATCGATCGCTTTTTCGACAAGGTCCTCGTCATGACTCCCGACGAGGATCTCAGAAGCAACAGACTGGCGCTGCTCGCGGGCCTGTCGGCCCTGCTGAGCCGCGTGGCTGACTTCTCGGAGATCGTCGTCGAGGGAGAGACAGCGGAGAAGAGAGCATGAACAAGATGGTGTATCTGTTCGGCGGCGGCAAAGCCGAGGGCAACCGTGACATGAAGGAGCTCCTCGGAGGCAAGGGGGCGAATCTCGCCGAGATGGCGAACCTCGGCCTGCCGGTGCCGCCGGGTTTCACGATAACCACGGAGGTCTGTCTCGATTACCTGCGGGACGGCAAGTACCCGAAAGGCCTCGAGGAGAGCGTCGGCGAGGCGCTCGCGTGGGTGGAGAAGCGCATGGAGCGCAGGTTCGGCGATCGGAAGAACCCGCTGCTCGTCTCGTGCCGCTCGGGCGCTCGTGCGTCGATGCCGGGGATGATGGACACCGTCCTCAATATCGGCCTGAACGACGAGACGCTCGAGGGGCTGATCCAGGCCTCGGGCGACGAGCGTTTCGCGCTCGACTGCTATCGCCGGCTGATCGACATGTACGGCAGCGTGGTGATGCGCGTGGATCGCGATCACTACCACCACGCCCTCGAGGAGGTGAAGAGGGCGGCCGACGTCAAGGAGGACCGGCACCTGTCCCCGAAGGCGCTGCGCGAGGTGATCGACCGGTACAAGGAGATCACGAAGAAGGAGGCCGGTGAGCCGTTCCCGGAGGATCCGGCCGGCCAGATCTGGGGAGCCACCACGGCGGTGTTCCGCTCCTGGAACGGCGCGAGGGCGCGTGAGTACCGCCGCATCCACTCGCTGCCGGACGACTGGGGCACGGCCGTCAACGTGCAGTCGATGGTCTTCGGAAATCTCGGCGAGGACTGCGGCACGGGCGTGGCCTTCACGCGCAGCCCCGCCACAGGGGACACCGGCATCTATGGAGAGTTCCTGCCCAACGCGCAGGGCGAGGACGTCGTGGCAGGGATCCGGACCCCGCAGCCGATCCGCAAGGCCGCGGGAAGCGATCTGCCCTCCCTCGAGGAGACGATGCCGAAGATCTTCGACGAGCTGTGCTCGATCTCCGGCAAGCTGGAGCGGCACTACCGCGAGATGCAGGACATCGAGTTCACGATCATGGGCAACAAGCTCTACACGCTGCAGACCCGGCGCGGCCAGCGCACGGGGCAGGCCGCGGTGCGGATCGCGGTGGCGATGCAGAAGGAGGGGCTGATCTCGCGCGACGAGGCGGTCTCGCGCGTCGACGCCGAGAGGATCACTGACCTGCTCGCCCACTCGTTCGAGCCGGCCGCCCGCACCAGGGCGGTCAAGGAGGGGCGTCTGATCGCGCGGGGCCTCAACGCCGGGCCCGGCGCGGCGAGCGGCCGCGCCGCCTTCACGGCGGAGCGTGCCTTCAGCATGGCCAGCGAGGGCAAGGGGCGCCAGCGCGAGAGGGTGATCCTGGTGCGTGCCGAGACCTCGCCCGAGGACATCAAGGGGATGGAGGCGTCCGCGGGCATCCTCACGGCGCGCGGCGGCATGACCTCGCACGCGGCCGTCGTGGCCCGGGGTATGGGCAAGCCCTGCATCGTCGGATGCGGCGCGATCAGCATCGGCGCCGACGGCAGATCGTTCCATGTCGGCGACACGGTGGTGAAGGAAGGCGACTACATCTCGATCGACGGGACGACAGGCGAGGTGATCCTCGGCGAGCTGCCCACGAGCGCGTCGGAGATCCTGCGTGTGCTCGTGGAGAAGGATCTCGAACCGAAGGAGAGCCGGCTCTATCAGGAGTACGAGGCGCTGATGTCGTGGGCCGACGAGGCGCGCCGTCTGAAGGTGCGTGCGAACAGCGACACGCCGAGGGACTCGCGCGCGGCGCGGCTGCTCGGCGCCCAGGGGATCGGTCTGTGCCGCACCGAGCACATGTTCTTCGGCGAGGACCGTGTCGTGGCCGTGCGCGAGATGATCCTGGCCGACAGCGAAGAGGGGAGACGCCGCGCCCTGCGGAAGCTCCTGCCGATGCAGCGCGACGATTTCGCGGAGATCTTCCGGGCGATGAAGGGGCTGCCGGTCACCATCCGCCTCCTCGACCCGCCGCTGCACGAGTTCCTCCCGCACGAGAAGGCCCAGATCGATGACGTGGCCAGGGTGATGGGCGTGTCGGCCGATGCCGTGCGCGACAGGGTCGCGGGTCTCAGCGAGGCCAATCCGATGCTCGGCCATCGCGGCTGCCGTCTCGGGCTGACCTACCCGGAGATCTACGAGATGCAGGTGCAGGCGATCTTCGAGGCCGCCTGCGACGTGGCGGCCGAAGGCACCGAGGTCGAGCCCGAAGTGATGCACCCGCTCGTCGGGACGCTCGAGGAGATCCGGCGGCTGCGCGAGATGACGGACACCGTGGCGCACCGCGTCATGAAGGAGAAGGGGCGGCAGATCGAGTATCTCGTCGGGACGATGATCGAGGTTCCACGCGCCTGCCTCGTCGCCGCGGACATCGCCCGCTCGGCGCAGTTCTTCTCCTTCGGCACGAACGATCTGACGCAGATGACTTTCGGCTACAGCCGTGACGACACCCGCAACTTCCTGCCCGCGTACGTGTCCGAGCGGATCCTGCCGGGCGATCCGTTCCAGTCGATCGACCTTTCGGGTGTCGGCAGGCTGGTCGAGATGGCGGTCGAGGCGGGCCGCGGCGTCAACGGCAAGCTCAAGGTCGGTGTCTGCGGCGAGCACGGCGGGGATCCGGCCTCGGTGGCCTTTTTCCACCGCGCCGGCCTCGATTACGTGTCGTGCTCCCCGTATCGCATCCCCGTCGCGCGGCTCGCGGCGGCGCAGGCGGCACTGAAGGACAGGCAGGAGGCGAAGATCCCATGAGCTCGTACCGCTGCCCCGACCCGAGCCACGAAGGCAGCGTCGTCCCGCTCAAGGCCAACAACGATCGCGTCTACGAGTGTCCCGGGCTGCACAAGTTCTGGCGGCGCGAGGAGTCGGGCGTGGTGCACCTGGTGAACCTGATCACCCAGGAGAAGCACCGCGCGGAGGAGATCGCCGCCGAGGCGGGCGCTCCGGAGCGGCCGCGGCTCAACTTCATGGTGGACGTGCCGGAGACGAAGGGGGGACTCGACTTCAACGCCCTCTCCCTGTCTCCTCCCCAGTGGAAGGTGATCTCCCGCATCGACGGCCGCTCGACCCTCGAGGAGGTGCGCCTCCTGGCCGGCCTCACCCCGCAGGAGGCCGAGACGATCGTCTTCGAGCTGGTGGACGCCGGGCTGGTCGAGGTGAGGCGGCGCGGCGGGCGGTGAAGCTCCGATCGATCGGGTGCGGTCTCGCGCTGGCGGTCGCCGCCGGGGTCGCCGCCCTGCTGCTGGCCGAGGCGGGCGTGAGGCTCCTGGTTCCGCAGCCGCTCCTGCACGACCCCGACGCCTTCATGGCCGACCCGGTGCTCGGCGCTCGCCTGAAGCCGGGCTTTTCCGACCGGGTCACCACCACCGAGTTCAGCTCCACATGGACAATCAACGCCGACGGCTACCGCGGCCCGCTCGCGGGAGCGCGTGGGACGGCCGCCTTCCGCATCCTTGCGCTGGGCGACTCGTTCACGTTCGGCTACGGCGTGGAGGAGGAGCAGAGCTGGCCGCGGCTCCTGGAGGAGGATCTCGACGGCGGCGCGGGACCCGCGGGCCGTGTCGAGGTGGTGAACCTCGGCGTCGGCGGCTACGGCACGACCCAGGAGCGACTCTATCTCGAGCGGATGGCCGGTCCTCTCGACCCCGATCTGGCCCTGGTGGCCTTCTATGTCGGTAACAATCCGGAGGACAACGTGCGCACGACGCCTTCGCCGGACACCGGGTCCGCGGACGCGACTCGCGCCGCGCCGTCGCCCTCGCGGGTCGAGAGGCTCAAGCGATGGATGGGCGGCCGGTCGCAGCTCTACAACCTCGTGTCGGCGCGCGCCGACGAGCTGCTCGTGCGTCTGGGGCTGCGGCGTCTCGTCTACCCGTTCGAGATGGAGCTCCTCGTGACCGAACCGCCACTCGAGGTGACCAGGGCGTGGGACGCGACGGGGCGTGCGCTTGCCCGCCTGGGGGACCTCTCCCGCGAGCGCGGGCTGCCGGTCGTGGTGCTCGTGCTGCCGATGAAGCACCAGGTGAGCGACGCGGTGTGGGAGCGCGTCCAGGACCACTATGCGCGTCTCGCCGGCGGAGGCGTCGTCTTCGAACGCGACCGGCCGCAGCGGATCATGCAAGGAGAGTGCGTGCGCGCCGGACTTCGATGCTTCGACCTGCTCGAGGGTCTGCGGGCGGCGCAGGCCACGGGAGGCGGTGATCTCTACTGGCCGCGCGACCAGCATTTCAACGCGCGCGGACACGAGGTCGCCGCGCGTCTCATCGCCGCCTGGCTCCGCCGCGAGCACCTCGTCCCCTGAAGCCCCGCGTCTTGCCCGCCCCGGCGAGCCGGAGCTCTCTCCGTCGCCATCGCGGGTCGAACTCGAATCCCGGGACGATACGCCAGCCGCCGCTCCCGGCGAACACGACCCTCCCTCGGGTCCAATCCCCTCGCGCCCGCGGGATAACCCACGCCGGGACACGGCTCGCCGACCGCCCGGCGGTCGTCTCACCTCGATTCCGCTCGGCCACCCGCGCCCGGCGCGGGAAACGGCCTCGCTCCAGACGGCCCCGGCGCAGGTTCCCCGCGGGCGCCTGAGGCAGGTGCGTTGACGACACGGCGAACACGACCCTCCCGAGGGCGTCGCGGACCGAGCCCGGTGTCGCCCCCGGGGGGCGACGGGCGAGGGAGCGCGAGGTGGGCGCGACGCCCGGGGCGGCACGCAACACCGACCCGAGGAAGGGTCGCGTTCGCCGGGTCGGCCCCGGGGCCGGGTCGGTCGCGCGGTCCCGTTCGAACGGAGGTTGGTCGAGTGTGTCAGCGGAGCCGTGTTACGGGTATCGGATCGGCGTGACGGCGGCGGTGCGGCCGTCGAGACCCAGGTGCGGGTGCTCCTCGGCATCGAACGGCGGCAGATCGGCCGGCAGGAGCTGGATGAAGTGCAGGTCGTCCTCGGATGGCCCTGACGGCTCCGACGGACGGCGGAAGAAGCTCCAGGTGAGGTCGTCTCCTTCGGCGCGTGCCAGACGCACCATCCTCACGCCCGAGTCGGTCAGCACGTTGAGGCTCGAGCGGCTCAGCAGCTCCAGATGGAAGGGGTTCTCCCTCAGCAGCCGCTCCACCTCATCGTCGGGGATGTCCGGTCGGTTTCCCGACAGGATCGGGAAGCGCTGCAGGAAGTAGGGAAGGCTCACGCGGAAGTGGGCGTTCTCGGTGCAGGGCCGCTCGATCTCGGTCCCCTTGACGAACGTCTCCATGATGACCGTCCGGCACCCGAGCTCGGGCGCCACCCGCAGCCCGGTGTCGCAATCCACGGGCAGGGTGACCGTGTCCGGGCTGACCGGGAACTCCTCTCCCGGATGGGCCTCGAGGTAGTCGTGCATCACGCCCATCCAAATCGGCAGGGCGGCCCGCGCGCCGGTCTCGGACGGGCCGATCGACTTCTTGGTGTCGTGGCCGACCCAGACGCCGAGCACGATCGAGGGGCTGTATCCGATGAACCATGCGTCGGTGTAGTCGTCGGTGGTGCCGGTCTTGCCGGCAATCGCCGTCCCGAGACTCGCCGCCGAGGCCGCGGTGCCGTGCTGCACGACACCCTGCATCATGGCGACCATCACGGCCGCCACGTCGTCGCGCAGCACCTCGGAGTTCTGGGTCTTGACCTCCTCGAGCACCTGACCGGCCCGGTCCCGGATCTCGTAGTAGTACCGCGGCACCGAGAGGATGCCGCCCGTGGGGAACACCCCGTACGCGGCGGTCAGCTCCATCAGCGTCACCTCGGAGGCGCCCAGCGCCAGCGACGGGTAGGGGTAGAGGCGCGACGTGATGCCGAGCCGCCGCGCGAACTCCACCGTGTGCGCGTAGCCAATCTCGTTGAGCAGCGAAACCGTCGGAATGTTGATCGATTCCTCGAGCGCCCGTCTCAGCGTCACCACCCCGTGGTACATCTTCTCGTAGTTCTCCGGCTGGTAGGCGGGGCCGCCCGCCGGGTCGAGGAACACCGTGGGCTCGTCGAACAGCAGATCGGATGGGGTGTGGCCCGCCTCGATGGCCGCCGCGTAGATGAACGGCTTGAACGCCGAGCCGCACTGGCGCAGCGCCTGCGTCGCCCGGTTGAACTGGCTGCGGCCGAAGTCGAATCCGCCGACCATCGCCTTGATGTCGCCCGTCTTCGGGTCCAGTGCCACCAGCGCGCCCTCCACTTCGGGCTCCTGGTCGAGGGTCAGCTCGAGCCTGTCGTCCTCCACCGCGCGCACCTCGAACAGGGTCAGGTCGCCGGGACGCAGCAGGTCGGTCAGGCTCTTTCGACCGGTCCAGGCCGCGTCCTCCGGGTGCAGTGTGGCGGTGTGATCGCCCACCCTGACAGTGGCCTCCTTGCTCGAGACGTCGGTGACCAGCCCCGTGACCAGCGAGCCGGGCAGCACCGGCCAATCCCAGCCCGGGTGCCGGTATCCCTCGAATCCGCCCGTCTTCTCCGGGTCGACGTGACGGGTCGGAGGCCGGAAGCCGCGCCTCTTGTCGAGCGCGCGCAGTCCGTCCGACAGCGCCTTGGAGGCGGTGCGCTGGAGATCCGAGATCCAGACCGGTGCGGATCACCATACCGTCGCGCAGCAGCGCCTCGTCGCCGTAGCGCGGGGCGAGCTGCTTGCGGATCTCCTCGGAGAAATACGGGGCCACCGCCTCCTCGGAGGCCGTCTTGACCACGACGATCGGCGCGTCCTGAGCCTCCCTGGCCGTCTCGGCGTCGATGTAACCTTCCTCCAGCATCCGCTCGAGCACCTTGTTGCGCCGGCGCTTCGCCCGCTCGGGGCTCTTGATGGGGGAGTAGCTCTCGGGGCGCTGGATCAGGCCCGCGAGCAGGGCGGCCTGATCGAGGGTGACGTCGGAGGCGTGCACGCCGAAATAGAACTGTGCCGCGGACTCCATCCCGTAGCGTCCGTGCCCCATGTAGATCTGGTTCAGGTAGAACCCGAGGATCTCGTCCTTGGTGTAGGTCTTCTCGATCTGCACCGCCAGCAGCGCTTCCTGTATCTTCCGTCGGAGCGTCTTCTGGGGATTCAGGAACAGGATCTTGGTGAGCTGCTGGGTGAGGGTGCTGCCACCTTCCTCCCAGCGCCCCGACCGGATGTCGCGCACGACGGCGCGGACGATCGCCAGCGGATCGACGCCGACGTGCTCGAGGAAGTTGGAGTCCTCCACCGCGATCACCGCCTTCTGCAGCGACTCGTTGATCCGGCTGAGCGGCACGACGATGCGCTTCTGCTCGGCGAACTGGTGGACGACCCGGCCGTCGGAGGCCAGGATCTGGGTGATGCTGGGAGGCTGGTAATCCTCCAGCGAGCGGACATCGGGCAGGTCGCGGTTGACCAGGTAGCCGCCGGCCACACCGAGAGCCAGCCCACCCACGACGCAGGCCGCGAAGGCGATGAGAACCCAGCGGGGAACGTCGGGCAGCCGGAGCGTTTCCTTCACTTTGTGCCACCACGCCAGGCGGGGGCGGCGCGGCTCGGGGGGCAGGTCCTGATTGATGGGCATCGATCCCCTGTATATAATCGAGGCTCGCGAAGTATAGATGGTTCAACATCTTCTGTAAAGGCGGGAGGCGCGTCAGACGCGACCCGCGGCCCGGGAGGCACCGAAGGTGGCACGAAAGCCGGACAGACGCAGGACCGCCGCGGGAAAGGGCGCACCGGGCGGCCAGGGGCGAGCGCTGAAGATGCCCAGCCGCGGCCCGATGGTGCCGGCGGGCGCGAAGCCGTTCACCCTGGTGAGCCCCTACCTGCCGACCGGCGACCAGCCCCAGGCGATCGAGGCGCTCGTCGAGGGGCTCAACAGTGGTGTGGATCATCAGGTGCTGCTCGGCGTGACCGGCTCGGGCAAGACCTTCACCGTCGCCAAGATCATCGAGGCGGTCAACCGGCCCACCCTCGTCATCGCGCACAACAAGACGCTCGCGGCGCAGCTCTACCAGGAGTTCAGGTCGTTCTTCCCGGAAGCGGCGGTGGAGTACTTCGTCTCGTACTACGACTACTACCAGCCCGAGGCGTACGTGCCGACCACCGACACCTACATCGAGAAGGAAGCCACGATCAACGACGACATCGACCGGCTGCGCCATTCCGCCACCCGCTCCATGTTCGAGCGGCGCGACGTCATCGTGGTCGCCTCGGTGTCGTGCATCTTCGGTCTCGGATCCCCGGAGGCGTATCAGGGGATGCTGGTGATGGTCGAGCGGGGCGCGCGTCTCTCGCGTGAGACGCTCCTGCGCCGGCTCGTGGAGATCCAGTACACACGCAAGCCGCACGACCTGCAACGCGGATCGTTCCGCGTCCGCGGCGACGTGATCGAGATCTGGCCCGCGTACGACGAGCGGGCGGTGCGTCTCGAGCTGTTCGGCGACGAGGTGGAGGCGATCAGCGTCATCGACCCCCTGCGCGGCGTGACGCTCGACCGTCTCTCCCGGGTGCCGATCTATCCGTCGACCCACTACGTCACGCCGCTCGAGAAGCGCCGGCAGGCGATCGAGAGCATCCGCGAAGAGCTGCGCGAGCGGCTCGGTCAGCTCGAGTCGGAGAACAAGCTGCTCGAGGCGCAGCGTCTCTCGCAGCGCACCCTGTTCGATCTCGAGATGATGCAGGAGATCGGCTACTGCCAGGGGATCGAGAACTACTCACGTCACCTCACCGGACGCAAGGTGGGCGAGGCGCCGCCGACCCTGATGGACTACCTGCCCTCCGACGCCCTGATCGTGATCGATGAGAGCCACGTGACGATCCCGCAGCTTCGCGGGATGTACCGTGGTGACCGGGCACGCAAGCAGGTGCTGGTGGAGTACGGGTTCCGCCTGCCGTCCGCGCTTGACAACCGGCCGCTCACCTTCGAGGAGTCCGAGGCGCGCATGCGGCAGGTGATCTGCGTGTCGGCCACCCCGGGGCCGTACGAGCTGAAACGGGCCGGCGGCGTGGTGGTGGAGCAGGTGATCCGTCCCACCGGCCTGATGGATCCCGAGATCGTCGTCAAGCCGGTCGGCTCGCAGGTGGACGATCTGCTCGCGGAGATCCGCGAGCGGGTGGCGCTGGGCGACCGGGTGCTCGTGACCACCCTGACCAAGCGGATGGCCGAAGACCTCACGGAGTACTACCGCGAGGTCGGGGTGCGCGTGGAGTACCTGCACTCCGACATCGACACGCTCGAGAGGGTGAGGCTCATCCGGGACCTGCGCAAGGGCGTGTTCGACGTGCTGGTGGGGGTCAACCTGCTGCGTGAGGGGCTGGACCTGCCCGAGGTGAGCCTCGTCGCGGTGCTCGACGCCGACAAGGAGGGGTTCCTGCGCTCGAGCGGCTCGCTCATCCAGACCATGGGAAGGGCGGCGCGCAACCTGAGGGGGCGGGCGATCCTGTATGGCGACCGGGTCACCGACTCGATGGCGAGGGCCATCGAGGAGACCAACAGGCGGCGCGGTCTGCAGGAGAGATACAACGAAGAGCACGGGATCACCCCCGAGACGATCCTCAAGCCGATCGACGACAGCCTGATCGGCATCTGCGAGGCCGACTATCTCGACGTGCTCGTCGACGAGGCCTCGGCGCCCGAGGGGATCGAGCCGGAGCAGTTCGACTCGCTCGAGGAGCTCGATCGTGAGATCGTCCGCCTGGAGAAGCGGATGAAGCGCGCGGCCGAGAAGCTGGACTTCGAGGAGGCGGCCTCCCTCAGGGACCGGATCACCTGGCTGCGGCGCCACGCGGTGTTCTCCTGATGAACGGCCCGCGCGACACCCTGGCCGCGATCGTCCGCGATCTGCCGGAGCAACCGGGCGTCTATCTCTTCAAGGACGTCGAAGGCTCCATCCTGTACATCGGCAAGGCCCGCAGCCTGCGGGATCGCACGCGCAGCTATCTGCAGGACCCGTCACACCTGTCTCCCAAGATCGCGCGCATGGTGGAGGAGGCGCGCGACCTGGAGGTGATCCTCACCGACTCGGAGGTCGAGGCGCTGATCCTGGAGAACAACCTCGTCAAGAAGGAGCAGCCGCGCTACAACACGATGCTGCGCGACGACAAGAACTTCCCGTACCTCAAGATGACGATCCAGGACCCGTTCCCGCGCGTCGTCCTCGTGCGCAAGGCCCAGCTCGACGGCAGCCTGTACTTCGGCCCCTATCTGCCCGCCTCGCACGCCCATCGCGCCCTCAAGATGGTGGCCCGCTTCTTCCAGGTAGCGATCTGCCACGAGCGGCTCGACGGCAGCCGGCCGCGCCCGTGCCTGTACTATCAGCTCGACCAGTGTCTCGGGCCGTGCGCCGGGCTGGCCGACCCCGAGGCGTACGCGCGCGCGGTGCAGGACGCACGGCTCTTCCTGGAGGGTCGCAGTCGCGACCTGCTCGACAGCCTGAAAGAGAAGATGCGCGACAGCGCCGGGCGTCAGGAGTACGAGCAGGCGGCGCATTACCGGGACCTGATCGACATGGTCGAATCGTTCGCCGAGCGGCAGAACATCGCCAGCGTAGGTCTCGAGCAGCAGGACTACTTCCATCTGCACCGGGAGGGGGAGAAGGCCCTGCTGCAGGTGTTCTGCATGAGACGCGGCCTCGTGCAGTCGCGTCGCGAGTTCAGCTTCGACTCGGCGCAGGAGCCGGACGATCAGCTTCTCGGCTCCGCGCTGCAGCGCTACTACGGCGCCGACGGCGCCGATGTGCCGGAGCGGATCTACGTGCCGTTCGAGCCGGCGGAGGCCGAGCTCATCGAACGGTGGCTCGCGCCCGCGCGTCTGAGGGTCCCGCAGCGCGGCGTCAAGGCCCGCTTCCTCGACCTGGTCCGCAGGAACGCCAGACTGGCGTTCGAGAGCCGCTTCCGCTCGCCGCACTCGTTCGGCGTGGAGATCCTCGAGGCGCTGCAGGAGGCGCTCGGTCTTCCGGAGACCCCCTACCGGATCGAGTGCTTCGACATCTCGCACATCCAGGGTGCGCAGACCGTGGCCTCGATGGTCGTCTGGGAGGGAGGGCGCGCGAAGCAATCCGACTACCGGCGGTTCAAGGTGCGCAGCGTGGAGGGGGTGGACGATTTCGCCTCGATGAAGGAGGTGGTGGGTCGCCGCTACGCGCGGGTGCTGAAGGAAGGGAAGAACCTGCCCGATCTGATACTGATAGACGGCGGCAAGGGGCAGCTCACCTCCGCCGTGGAGGCTCTGGGCGCGCTGGAGATCACCTCGGTGCCGGTGGCGGCGCTCGCCAAGAAAGAGGAGCTGCTGTTCGTGCCGGGCCGCCCGGATCCGGTCGCGATCGACAAGCACTCGCCGATCCTCCACCTGGTGCAGCGCGTCCGCGACGAAGCGCACCGCTTCGCCATCGCCTACCACCGCGAGCTGCGGCGCAAGAGCGCGCTCACCTCCACGCTCACCGAGATCCCGGGCGTCGGCAAGGCCACCGCCCGCAAGCTGCTCAAGGCGTTCGGATCGGTGAAGGCGCTGGGGGAGGCCGGTCCGGAGGAAGTGGAGAGGGTGGCCGGGCGCAAGGTGGCCGAGGCGGTGGCACGGCACCTGGCCGGCCGCCCCGGCGGCGCCTGACATTTCCGCGGCGGTTGATATATTGAGTCTCGTCATGCCTGCCATACGACGGACATCCGCGCCCCCGCTGGAAACCTGGCTCGCCTCGTGGCGCGAGCGGGTCGACACGGCGCTGCCCGACCTGCTGCCCCCGCGTCACGAGACCGCCGGCCCGGTGCACGATGCGATGGCGTACGCCCTGTTGTCGCCCGGCAAGCGGGTCCGACCCACCCTCACCCTGGCCGTGGGGGAGATGTACCGGGTCGACCCGAAGCGCCTCATGCCCGCCGCGTGCGCGATCGAGATGGTGCACGCCTCGTCGCTGATCCTCGACGACCTGCCGTGCATGGACGATGCGCCGCTGCGCCGCGGCCGTCCCGCCTGCCACAAGGCGTTCCCCGAGGCCACCGCGATCCTGGCCGCCATAGGGCTGCTCAACCACGCCTACGCCCTGCTCGCGGGAGAGGCGGGCGGCGACGGGACGCGCGACCGCCTGCGGGCCATCGTGGCGCGCCGGCTTGCATGCGCCATCGGGCCCGACGGCGTCATCGGCGGGCAGGTGGCCGACCTGGAGGCGACGACATCGCGCGACGGCGCGCCGCGCGCGGCCGACCTGCCGACACTCGAGTTCATTCACAGCCACAAGACCGGCAGCCTGTTCATCGCCTCGGCCGAGGTGGGCGGGCTGCTGTGCGGGGCGACCACCGCCGAGCTCGACGCGCTGTGCGCCTACGCGAAGAACCTCGGTCTGGCGTTTCAGAATCACCGACGATCTCATCGACGCGGTGGGTGAGGAGAACAAGGCCGGCAAGCCGGTGCGCGCCGACGTCGGCAAGGCGACCTTCGTCACGCTGTGCGGCGTGGAGGGAGCGCGTACGCTGGCAGCCGAGCTGATCGACACCGCCGTCGCCTCGCTCACCCCGTTCGGCCGCCGCGCACACAGGCTGCGCGAGCTGGCGGCGTTCATCGGGGCCCGGGACCGCTGATGCCCGAAGACGACGGGAAGACGACCCGGCACAGCCTCGAGTCGATCCGCGCGCAGCTGCGGGACCTCGGCTATCTGAAGGGCCCGCTGTCGGGATGGGTCGCCACCGGCCGCGGCGGCCCCTCGTCGCTGCTGCGCCTCAACCTTGCCGCCAGCCTGCGCGTCGGAATCGTCGGCGGCCCGCTGCTCGGCGTGCCGGCGGCGCTGGCGGTGGCCGTGGCCAACCGGCCTCACTTCTCGAACCCGCGCGACTTCCTCCTGCTGGCGCTGTACCTGTCGGGCGCGCTGGGGCTGACGCTGCTGATCCTGGAGTTCCTCACCGAGGCGACACTCGCCTTCCTCGCGCGCAAGGGGGTGGTGCTCGTCGGTGCCGTCGAGCGCCTGGCCGGACGGGTCGGCCTGCTGTTCGGCGCCGCGGCGACGCTGTATCTCGCCTCGCTGTTTCGTGGAGGACGCGTGGCAACCGCCGGCGCCGAGGGGTGGGCATCCGGGATTCCCGCCTGGCTCGGCTGGGGGGCCGCGCTGGTGGCGGCGCTGGCGATCGGGCACGTCATCGGAAGGCTGACCCGTCTCGGCTCGCTCATCTCGCTGGCCGCCGCGGGGGTCCATCTGCGCGAGCCCGGCCGGCCCGGCGGCGGGCCGCGCCGGCAGCGTGCCGGAGCGGCGGTGCTGTTCGGCGGGCTGCTGCTGGCGGCCGCCGGGTACACGATCTTCGCGCCGTCGGCCGCGCCCCGGACGGCCTGGAGCGATCCCGCCTTCGCGCCGCAGCCGGCCGTCGGGAGGCTGGTGCTGATCGGGATCGACGGGCTGAGCTCGGATCTGCTCGACCGGCTCCGCGCCCGCGGAGCCGTGCCGGCGATGGACCGCATCGCCCGCGAGGGGGCCCGGTACGATATCGAGGTCACACGCCCCCGCGTCCCGCCGGTCGTCTGGACCACGATCGCCACGGGGGAGCCGGCCAGCGAGCACGGCATCCTCGGCTACCAGGCCGACAAGGTGCCCGGCGTCGCCGCACCCGTGCAGGAGACCCAGGGAGAAGGACGGCTGGCTCTCTCGTTCCGCCTGCTGCTGCCCCCGATGAGCGCGGCGCGCTCGCCGGTCAGCTCGGGGCTGAGACGCTCGCGCGCCGTGTGGGAGATTCTCGCCGATGGCGGCGTCCGGACCGCCGCCGTGAACTGGTGGGCGACCTGGCCGGCGGTGGAGGGGGAGGGGATCGTCGTCAGCGAGCGGGCGCTGGCGCGTCTCGCCGCGGGCCTCGCGCCTGACCGGGATGTGGCGCCGCGCGACCTGCAGGCCGAGCTGGCCCGGCGCTTCGACGACGATTTGGAGCAGGCGCGAGCCGGGGCCGCGGAGTGGGACTCGACCCGGCGGACGAGATAGCGACCCGCGCCGCCGTGATCGACGGCTACCACGCGCTCGTCGCCCGGCGTCTGTATGCCGGCGGGCTGGCGGACGCCCTCTTCGTGTACCTGCCGGGTCTCGACATCGCGCGCGCGAAGCTTCGCGACGATCCGGCCGTCCCCGGTCCGGCGGTCTCGGCGCTCGCGCGCCAGATCGACGGCCATGTGGCGGCGCTGGCGGAGACGGCCGCTCCGGGCGACCTCCTGCTGATCATCGGCGACCCTGGACGCAGCCCCGCTCCGGACGACGGCACCGGCGTCCTGCTGGTGGACGGCGCGCGTGTCGTGCCCGGCCGGAGGGTCCGGCCCGCCCATCCGCTCGACATCGCCCCCACCGTGCTGGTCCTCGAAGGGTTCCCCCCGGCGCGCGACATGCCGGGACAGCCGATCATCGACTTCCTGCGGGCCGGCGACCCGGCGGCCCTCCTGCGCCCACCCGTGGACAGCTACGGACCCCGTCCGCCGCTGCCGGCCGGGGACGGGGTCGACCCGTTCGATCCGGAGGTGCTTGACCGGCTGAGGAGTCTCGGATATATCCAGTAGAGAGTGCCCGACGACCGTGCGCCTGGCTTGGCGATTGTCGCCGCCGGCCGTGCGATATCGTTGAAAACGACCTGCCGGAGGGTCTCCGTGTCGTCCCGGGGGACCATTCGGGGGGGCCGGTCCCGGGCCGGGGTGGGACCTGCCCGACAGCACCCGGCGGCCCGGGCGCACTGTCGTCGGGCAGTTTCTTTGGCTTTGACGGTGTGGGTCTTTGAGGGTATATTCAGGCTGAATTTTCGACTGTAAGCGCCTGATTCCATTGACATGTCGGGGACTCCGGTCAGTCTGAAGGTGGAGAGTCTGGTCCGCGAGGTCCTCGAGGCCGAGGCGGGACGGGCCGTGTTCCGTGTCGCCAGCGGCAGCATGAGTCCCCGGCTGGTCGAGGGGGACAGGATCGTCGTCGAAAAGGTCTCGCCGCGGGCCCTGTGGCCCGGCGACGTGGTCGTGTTCAGGAGCGAGGCCGCAGGAATCGTCGTCCATCGGCTGATCTGGAGGGATCGTCCCTTCGGTCAGCCGTCGCATGTTTTCACGAGGGGTGACGCCCTCGACCGGCTGGATCGTTCGGTGCCGGTCGGCCACGTGATCGGTCGCGTGACGGGCGTCATGAGGGGGGAGGGCTTCGAGAACCTCACGAGGCCCGGTGATCGGCTCCGTTGTTTCGCCCTGGCGGCCGGCTACGGTTTCAGGCGCTGGCTGCGTCGTCTGAGGCGAGCACCATGACACCCGGTCCGGCACGGGCTGCCGGGGCGCACGGGAGGTCCCATCGAGGTGAGTGCTTCAGTCTCCGGCAGGCCCGGCGCGATGACGTGTGAGGACTTCGTCCCCGACCGGTCGTACCACCAGGGCGCGCGCCGCTCTCCGGGAGCCGCCTCTCTGACGATCACCGTCGCCGGCGTCTCGGTCCGTCTCGAAGGGCTCGACGCGGAGCGAGACGGGACGCTGAGGCGGCGGTATGGCGTCTTCTGCGACGGGCCGCCCGGCGCGCCCGATATGGTGGTGCGTGTCAGCCTGGCCGGACGCCCCGGGTTTCTCCAGGTGCTGCGGGCCTCCGAGTACTACCGCGTCGACACACGCTGGGACGGCGACATGCTGCTGGCCTCCTCGTACGAGTGGGCCGGCTGGATCGATCCCGGGCGCAAGGAAGGCGGCCTGTCGCTCGCCGAGGTGACCCAGGTGGACGCCGCCGCGTTCGACCGCAGCGTGGAGAACTTCCTGAGGGTCGTCTACGCGCACCTGATGGTGGCCCGCGGCGGATTCGTGCTCCATTCGGCGGGGCTCGTGCGGCGGAATCGCGCCTGGCTCTTCTTCGGCCCGTCGGGGTCGGGCAAGACGACGGTCACCACGCTGACACCGGAGGCGCTCGTGCTGTCGGACGACCTGACGCTGGTGGTGCCGATGGCCGGCGGCGGCTACGGTGCCTGCAGCGTGCCGTTTCGTGGTGTCTTCGCGCCGCAGCCGAAGTCGATCGAGACCTATCCTCTGGCCGGGTTCTTCCGGCTGGTGCAGGACACGGAGGACCGCCTCGACCCGGTGTCCGGCGCCCGGGCGGTGGCGGAGCTGGTGGGGAGCCTGCCGTTCGTCACCGAGCGGCCCGAGTGGGCCGGGGCGGTGATGGACGCGGTGGCCGGAGCTGTTTCGAAAGTTCCGGTTTTTCGTCTCCATTTTCGAAAAGACAGGACTTTTTGGCAGGTAATCGACGGGATGGTCCCGATTTTTGATGATTTTTCCGCAGTTCGAGGTATTAAGTCATGACAGCAGAATCGGGCGGTGTTCCGCCTCGCAAGCACCCTCACGCAGCATCCAGGGTGTACGAAGGGGAGGCGTTCATCGTCCTGCCCGGAAGCGGCCAGATAAAGATCCTGAACGAGGTCGGCTCCCGGGTGTGGGAGTTGATAGACGGTACGCGGACGACGGACGACATCATCGGGCTCATCCTCGAGGAGTACGAAACCACTCCCGAGGCTGCCCGTGCCGATGTCACGGAGTTTCTTGACGAACTGAAGGCCAACGGCATGCTCGACGGGACGGGGGCCTGAAACGAAACGAGGCGACATGTCAGCGGAACCGACGCCCGGTAACACAAACGCATACGCCGAGTTGATCGCGCGGAGCTGGAACAAGGCCCTGCCGATGACGGCCCTGTGGGAAATCACCTATGCGTGCAACCACAAGTGCGCGTTCTGCTACAACTGCCCCCAGCGCGGCCGCCGCGAGCTGACGAAGGACCAGATCGTCTCGGGTCTGACGAAGATCGCCGACCTGGGCTGTGTCTTCCTGGTGCTCTCGGGAGGCGAGCCGCTCACCCGCCCGGATTTCTTCGACATCGCATGGGCCGGCAAGCGTCTCGGCTTCGCCCTCAGGATCTACACAAACGGGTACCTGATCGACGAGATCGTGGCCCGCAAGATGAAAGAGCTGATGCCGTTCGAGATCGAGATCTCGTTCCATGGCGCGCGCCCCGAGACGATGGACAAGCTGACCGGGGTGCCCGGGTCGTTCGAGCGGGTGGTGCAGGGGATCAAGAACCTGCGCAAGCACGACCTCAAGGTCAACATGAAGTGCCCCATCACCAGATGGAACCAGTGGGAGCTGCGCGACCTGAAGGCGCTCGCCGAGAGCCTCGGCTGTCACGCGGAGTTCGATCCGGTCATCACGCCGCGCGACGACGGTGACACCAGCCCGCTCGCGCTGCAGGCGGACCGCGAGTTCCTCGACAAGCTCTGGTCGCCGGAATACGCCGACCTGACGCACGAAGAAGTGCCCGTCCCGCGCAATGACACGACCATCCAGGCCAACTGCGGGACCGGCCGCTCCACGATCGCGCTCGACCCGTACGGCAACATCTATCCCTGTGTACAGTGGCGCCGGTCGGCCGGCCTCATCTCCGAGGTCGAGGATCTGCGCGCGCTCTGGAAGGAATCGCCCGTCCTGGAAGAGGTCAGGCGGATCGCACTGGAGATCCCCAGGACCACGCTCAAGACGTGCGAGTCGGGTGAGTTCTGTTCGTTCTGTCCGGGAGTCGCGGAGGTTCAGACCGGCGACCCGCGAAACATATATCCACAGGTGAAGATGACATCGGAGATTCGCAAGCAGAAGCACTCCGAGTTCCTGTCGATCCAGAGCAAGGATCCGTCTTAACACGTCCGGGAGCACGGGCTCCCACATCTGGGGGGTTGCATGAAGAAGACCTACGAGAAACCGGCGATCAAGCACTCCGAGCAGGTTGAGGCCCGTGCGGTCGCCTGCGCGAAGATGGACGACAACGATTGCGGCGGAACGCCCCTGACCAGCTAGTCCCGGTCCGTGGGCTGTTGGAAGCCGCGCTCGTTTGTTGTACTGTGTGGGTTTGCAGAAGGCAGCAACAGAGTACCGGCTCGCTCCGCACGTGCAGTCAGGGCGTGCAGTCGAGCCAGCGCTCGTGGGAGACGGTCGACAGGGGTACAGGCACGGTTTGAGCCACAAAGCAGTGCAGTGCACACGGAGTGCACAGAGGAGGAGAGGCTAGCCCGATGAAAAAGACCTACGAAAAACCGGCAATCGTTCATACCGAGGAGATCGAAGCTCGCGCGGTGCAGTGCACGAAGGCTGACAGCGTCGCCTGCGCGGGCGGTCCGATCACCAGCTAGAGATTGCACAGGTCCTTCCCACCCGGCGCCGGCTCCGCCGATGCGGATGGGAGGGAAGGAATCTGGCGCGACTGGACGGCAGGCCAATGAGACGATTCGTCATACTCCTTGGTCTCACGGCTCTCGTCGCGCTGGGAAGCGACAGGGCCTTAACCGGGACCGCTGCTGCACCAGGTGGAGGGGACCTATGGCAGTTCCGGTTAAGGCTTTTCGCTCCTGAGCCACGCATCCAGGGCGACCCGTCCCATCCCGAATCGGGGTCGGGTCTCTCAATCCCCGGCTTCGGTCGAATAGACGTCGATCTCGGCCGAGCGGCTGCGGGCGGGCAGGTTCCGCTTCCGGTCAGGGTGGTGCGGGTAGCAATCCCCGAAGGGGCCGAGGTTCGTCTCGAGACGCTCCAGGCTCCGAAGCGTACGATGCGGGGATTGCGGCTAGGGCCGGAGGAGCCATCGGGCCGGGGGCGGCCGGGTGGCGGCACCGGACCCACCGCGGCAGCCGGGGAGACCCTTCCACCTCTCGAGGGGTACCCTCGCTTTCCGCTCGAGCCCGGCTCCGTTCCGATCCGTCTCGGCCAGACCGGATACTTCCGCTTCCAGAAGTTCGTCGAGGTGATCTACACGCCGGTGATCCCTGCCGTGGTGCAGGAGACCGGCCCTTTCCTCACGGACGTCGACTTCTACCAGAACGTCGAGGCCGATTCTCGTCGTCACCGGCGTGGACCCCGCCGCGCTCACGGCAACCGCAGGCTCCGGCGCTCCCGGCACGTATCCTGACCGCAACTTCGAGGATTCGTACCGGGCGGCCTTCGTCAACTACGAGCAGGGGAGAACCTTCCGGGTGGCCCGCGGCCGCAGCCGTCACGGCGCCCCCTCCCTGTCGGCGTCACCCGGCACCGTGGCGTCGCTGTCGGCCCCCGCTGCCGCGGCGATGACCTCGCCCTTCTCCAACGCAACGACGCCGGTGTACCGGATCGCGGTGGACACGACCGGCATCTACAGGCTCTCCCAGCCGTACCTGGTGGGCGCGGGAACCGGTGTGGCTCCCGGCCTGTCGGGCGTCGACCCGCGCACCTTCAGACTGCTCAACCACGGTGTGGAGGTGCCGATCCGGGTCGTGGGGGAGTCGGACGGGACGTTCGACCCGGCCGACTACGTGGAGTTCTACGGCGAGGGGCTGCTCGGCGAGCCGGCCGTCGTGCTCAACCTCGACCTGGACACGATCGGGCTGCCCGGATTCCCCGACATCTACCAGGCGAACGACGTCACCGACGAGAATATCTACTTCCTGTTCGGCGAGCCGGGCACCCGCTCGCGGATCCCGGACCTGCCCGGCGCTGTCAGCGGCATGCCGCTCGCTGGCGACTTCACCGCCACGGTGCGTCGCGAGTACAATACCGTCTTCGCGCCGCTCGGCGTGGGGGACCCGTTCTTCCAGTGGCCCCCGCTACGCTCCAACACCGGCACGTTCACCGCCGACCCGAATCTGCCCAACTGCGGCTACGTCAACCCGGGCGTCGACACCTCGGCCGGCTCGAAGTACATCGGCCCGGGCTTCCCCTCGGGTGACACGCACTACTGCCCCGCGTGCGACCTGAACCTGCCCGACGTCCTCTCGGTGAGCGACCCGGCCACGGTGCGCGTCGGCTGGCGCGGCGCGAGCGCCCTGAACGACAGCCCCGACCATCTGATCGTGGTGCAGATCGGAACCACGGCCGCCAACTCGGGCGCCCACTGCTTCGACAACGAGACGCTGTCCACGCAGAGCTTCACCGTCCCGCAGAGCGTCCTGATCGGTGCGGGCGCCTACATCGAGAGCCCGGGCCTGGCCGTCGATCCGAACCGCAAGGAGGGCGCCTATCTCGACTACATCGAGGTGGATTATCGCCGCGCGCTCAAGCTGCTCAACAACGAGTTGCGGCCCTCGTTCACGAACGTCGACCATACCTACCACGTGGAGCGGTTCGCCACAGGCACCGCTTCCGACATGGTCGTGTACGACATCAGCCGATCGGTGGGCACCTCGACGGTCCCGTCGCCTCGGCGCGTCACCGGCGGAACCATCGCGGGGGGCTCGGGCAGCTTCACGCTCGACTTCTCGCTCGCGGCCGACGGCACGCTGCCGGGCGGACAGAAGCGCTCGTTCGCCATGGCCGGCTCCGGTGGATTCCACACGCCGGTGGCCGTGACCGAGGTGGGGCCCGACGATCTGCTCGACCCGGCCAACGAGGCGGACTACATCGTCATCGGGCATCCCGATACGCTCGATCTCGGCCCTGCCAGCCCGTTCAACGCCTACCTCGCGCACCGCGCGGCAGACAGCGGGGTGACCACCCGGGTGGTGATGATCGAGGACATCTACAACCAGTTCAACGACGGGATCGAGTCGCCCGTGGCGCTGAAGACCTTTCTCTCGTACGCCTTCGACAACTGGAAGGGACCCTCGGGCACGGCCGCGCCCCCGTCGTACGTGCTGCTCGTGGGCGACATCAGCCTCGACTACAAGAACGAGCTGAATCGCACGGAGTGGATCAACCAGGTGCCGACCTTCGTGCTGTACCAGGAGTCCTCGGTGCTGGCCTACTTCGCGTCCGACAACCAGATCGCCGCCTTCCGGGGCAACGACCGCCTGCCCGACATCCACCTCGGGCGCGTGCCGGTGCGCACGCTGGCGGAGTCGAACGCCGTGTTCCAGAAGATGCTCGACTACGATACGAACCCGCCGTCAGGCTCGTGGAAGACACACGGCGTCTTCATTGCCGACCAGGGCAAGAGCGTCCCCGAGACCGCGCAGTTCGAGAGCGTGCAGAGCGGTGTGGCGGATACGTATTTCGTCGCACCGCTGTCGAACGAGAAGCTGTTCCTCGAGGACCCGAACTACGGCAACGGCACCGACACGGCGGCCTTCCGGCAGGCGATCATCGATCACTTCGACGCGGGCGCCGCGCTGACGTCGTATCTCGGCCACGGCTCGTTCTCGATCTGGGGCAACCTGGGCTACTTCGACATCAACGACGTGGATCTGCTCACAGCCAACGACAAGCCGTCGTTCATCGTCAACGAGAACTGCCTGGCGGGCGGCTTCCACGCCCTGGCGGCCGACGCCCTGGGGGAGAGGTTTCTCAAGGAGGCCGGCAAGGGGGCGATAGCGGTGTTCGCCCCGGCGGGGTTGTCGTACACGTTCACGGGCGACCAGATCAACGACCAGCTCTACGGCGACCTCTTCTCGATCACCAAGGAACGGCGGTTCGGCCCGCTGAGCACCAACATCCGCGCCGCGATCAGCAACACGATCGTCGACATCGACAGCTACGTCCTGCTCGCCGATCCGGCGCAGCGGCTGATCATGCCCGCGCCCCGGCCCCCGACCGACTTCACCGCGATCGGCGGCAACGGACAGGTGACGCTCACCTGGAACCCGTCGCCTGACCCGAACGTGCTGACCTACATCTACCGGACCACATTCCCGTCCGGCACGCACACGCTGCTCACCCCTTCGGGAGTGGCCGGCCAGCAGTACGTGGACAGCGGGATCATCAACGGGGTGACCTACTACTACCGCGCCTCGTCCGTGCAGCTTCCCGGTCCGTTCGAGGGGCCGCAGACGAACCTCAACACCGACTGCAATGTCCTGAATCCGCCCGCGAGCGGCCCGGACTGCCGGTGGGCCACGCCCCTCAATCCGAACCCGCCGTCGATCCCGTCCGGTTTCGACGTGTTCAACCCGGGCAACGGCGACCGGCTGGACCTCGTCTGGAGCGCGCCGGCGGAGAACGACATCGACTTCTACACGGTCCACTACGGCACCGCCGACGGCGGGCCGTATCCGCTCGAGGCGACCTTCAGCAAGACCGCCACGGGAGGAACCATCTTCGGGCTGACGCAGGGGCAGGAGTACTTCTTCGTCCTGACGGCGACCAACCTGTCCGGGCTCACCAGCATGCCCACGGGCCAGCGCAGCGGCATACCGGAGCTGTTCGACGGGGTCGATCCGCCCGCGCAGATCAAGGACCTGACGCTGCGTCGGTCGCCCAATTTCTCCGACGCGGTGGAGCTGTCGTGGAGCGCGCCGACCGAGACGATCTACGGAGGCCCGGTCACGCTGGCGGGTTACCGGGTCTATCGTGACCTGACGCCGGTTTTCGTCCCGTCCGCTTCCAACCTGATCGCCACCATCAACGATCCGGCGACCACCGTGTACGCGGATCGCAACGCCTGGACCGACCCGCAGGACGACTACTATCTCGTCGTCGCGGTCGACTCGCGCGGTTTCGCCTCGGGCGCGGGGCGCGAGCTGCCGTCCGGCGTCTCCCAGCTCACGGTCGAGGAGGCGGGCGGCATGCTCATGCTCTCGTGGCCTGCCGTGACCACGGACGTCACCGGAGCGCTCACGACCATTGACCATTACGATCTTTATGTCGATACTCAGCCTGTGGGCCGGACACGTGTCGAGATGCTCTCGCCGTCGTACGGAAACCTGCATACCGCCTCGATCACCATCCCCGACCCGGGCGGCAACCGGTTCCTGTCGGTGATCGCGGTGGACAGCCGCGGCAACAAGAGCCCGTACTGATCGGCGGGCGTGCCGCACGAGGGGGGAATCGCCTGGACAGCCGGACCATCGCCGAGACGGCTCCCCCTCGGGACGATTCCTTCGACCTGATCGTGGAACGGGCCCGGGGCGGGGAGGAGACCGCCTTCGTCGAGATCATGGACCGGTTCGAGGGCAAGGCGCTGCTGATCGCGCGCGGCATGGGCGCGAACAAGCAGGATGCCGAGGACATCGCCCAGGATGTCTTCATCAAGCTGTTCCGCTACATCCGCTCGTATCGCAGCGGCCAGTCGTTCGTCAACTGGTTCTACCGGATCGTGGTGAACGCCACCCGCGATCACCTGCGGCGCGCCAGCCGCGGGGGCGAGCCGCTCAGGGAGTACGACGCCGCCGAGACGGGTGGGGACGCGTCGGCTTTCACGCTCGGGGTGGAGGCCGGCTCGGGCCACGACGCGAGCGATGCGGCCGAGGACCTCAGGCGCGCGATGTCCTGTCTGACCGACCGCGAGCGCGAGGTGGTGATCCTGCGCGATCTGCAGGGGCTGTCCGCCTGGGAGGTCTCCCGCGTGCTGAGGATCTCTCCGATCACCGTGCGCCGTCACGCCTCGCGCGCGCACGAGCGCCTGCGTCTCTACTTCGACCAGCAGGGCGGGCCGCAGGAGTGACGGTTGGCCGATAACCAGCGACCCGCGACGCGGGGCGTCGGACTCGCGGCGGCCCTCGCGGCCGCGTTCCTGGCCGGCTTTCTGATCTACCTGCCGACGGTGTCCCACGGCTGGGTCTTCGACGACGTCTCCGCCGTCGCGCAGCAGCCGCTCGCGAAGGACCCGGGCGATCTCGCCGGCATCTTCGGCAGCCCCTACTGGGCGGGCGTCCTCCCGGGCGGCAACCTGTACCGCCCCGTGACGACCCTCTCGTTCGCGCTCAATCACGCCCTGACCGGGCCCGGACCCGCAGGGCATCACGTCACAAACGCCGTGCTGCACGGTGCGCTCGCGGCGCTCGTCGTCCTTCTCGCCTACGAATGGGGGCTCGGTGCGCTGGCCGCCGCCGTCGCCGGGCTGCTCTTCGCGGCGCACCCGATGCACGTCGAGGCGGTGGCGCCGGTGACCGGCCGGTCGGATCTCCTCGGTGTCGGCCTGATGCTCGGGGCCTGGCTGGTCCATCTGCGGGCGTACCCGGTCCGGGGCGCGCCGCCACCGATGCCCCGGCACCGCAGGGCGCTCCTGGTCGGCGTGTCGGTGATGCTGTACGCCGCCTCGGTCCTGTCGAAGGAGAACGCCGCGGTGCTGCCCGCGCTGATCCTCGCCACCGATCTGGCTCTCGCTCCGCGGCCGCGCCCCTGGCGAGGCCGGTGGGTGACGCCGGTGCTGATGCTGGCGGCGCTGTCCGGCATGCTCGCGCTGCGCGCCGCGGTGCTGCCGGTGCCCGACCCGTCCGACGCGCGCATCTTCGCCTTCGCGCATCAGAGCGTCGTGACGCGTCTGCTCACGGCGGTGTCCGTGCTCGGCCGGTATCTCTTCCTGACGGTGCTGCCGGTGACTCCGACGGCCGACTACGGCTTCGCGCAGATCCCCTTCGTCACCTCGCCACTCGATGTCGCTTTCATCGTGTCGCTCGTGGTCTACCTCGCGCTCGCGGCCGCTCGGGTTCGCCCTGGCCTGGCGCGGGGGCGTGGCGGGGGCGTCAATCCTGCTCTATCTGGGCGCCATCTTCCCGATCTCCAACCTTCCTTTCTCCACCGGGACGGTCCTGGGCGAGCGGCTTCTCCTGCTGCCGACGGCGGCCGCCTGCCTGCTCGCCGCGGCGCTCGTGAATCGCGCGCGCGGCACAGCCCGGACGACGCTGCTCGTCGCCGTGGGGGCCGCCCTGGTGCTGATGGGCGCATGGACCGTCAGCCGGTCCGCCGACTGGCAGGACAACCTGACCCTGTTCCGCAGGATGTCGGTCACATCGCCGCACAGCGCGCGTGTCTGGTACGGGCTCGGCGTGCTGGAATCGGCCGAAGACGACGACGCGACCGCGGTGGACGCGTACCAGCGGGCGCTGGCGATCCGGCCGGCGTACCCGGAGTGCGAGCACAACCTCGGGCTGCTGTACCTGAAGCAGGGGGACGCCGAGGGGGCGATCGGCGCCCTGCGCAGGGCGGTCGAGATGGACCCGTCGCTGCCCGACGTGCTCAACGACCTCGGTGTCGCGCTCGAGAGAGCGGGGCGGTACGCGAGAGCGGCGGCGGCCTACCGCGCCCAGATCGGCAGGACCCCCGGCAACTGGCGCGCGAACGCGAATCTGGGACGGCTCCTGATGACCATGGGTCGGCCGGGTCGCGCGATCGCTCCGCTGCGGCGCGCGCTCGCGCTGAACCCCTCGGATACGAAGTCCCAGGAGCTGCTGGCCGCAGCGCTCGAGCGTCTCCAGCGCAATGACGAGCCGCTTCCCGCTACACCGCAGGAGTGAGGTCGCCGGTGAAGCGGCGTATCACATCCCCGCGGGCGCGGGGGAAGTGGGAACCGGCGAAAGGAGCGCGGCCGAGGCTCAGAGGTACCGCTTCACCAGCGCCGCGAACCGCGGATCCTTGCGGAAGTCCTCCAGGTACGGATCCTTGAACAGCGACTCCACGTCCGGCTCCATCCCGAGATACTTCTCGAACGACGCGTAGGCCGCGTCGCGCTCATGCAGCTTCTCGTGGCACAGCCCCAGCAGGTAGTACGCCTTCGGCACCGCGGGGTTGAGCTTGAGCGACTCCTCGAGCGCCTCGATCGCCTTCCTCCACTTGTCCGCGCGGAAGTTGGCGTAGCCGTACATGTAGATGAGCGAGGCGGACGATGGCATCACCTCGAGCCCCTTCGAGAACAGGGCGATCGCCTCCTCCTTGCGGTCGTTGCGGATCAGGATCATCCCCAGCACCCGGTACAGCTCCTCGCTGTCGGGGTAGATGTCGATCGCCTTGTGCATCGTCGCGACCGCCTCGTCCACGCGCTTGGTGGTGGCCAGCAGACGCGCGTAGCTGCAGCAGCGCCATCTTGTTCTCCGGGTCGCGGTCCAGCACCTCGTGCAGCGTCTCCTCGGCCTGGTCGAAGCTGGCGATTGCGCATCATCGCGGCTGACGAGCGTGACCTTCTCGCCGAGGTCCACCACCTCCTTCGGGTCGCGCGGCTCTCCCTTGCGCAGCTTCGACTCGGTGCCGGCGATATAGCCGAGCGACAGGAGCCGGTCGCGCATCTCGTCGTCGAGCGCCACCGCCTCGTTGTCAGTGCGCTGCAGGGACTCGAGCCGGCCGCGAAGGTCTGTCAGCTCGCCGCGCACCTCCTCGGCCTGCGCCGTGTCGCGGTTGACCAGGTTGACACTCTCGTTCGGGTCGGAGTCCATGTCGTACAGCTCGGGCGACGGCAGGCTGATGTACTTCCAGTGCGGCGTGCGGATCGCGCTCACCTCGGCCCAGCCGTACGAGGCGTTGGCGTAGATCGACTCGAGATACGGCGTGCGGGCCGGGATGCGTCCGCGGCCGGTGAGCGACTTCGTCAGGCTGAATCCCTGGATATTGTCGGGAAGCGGCAGGTGCAGCGCGTCGAGCACCGTCGGGAAGATGTCCAGCACCGAGGCCTGGTCCGACACGTGGATGCCGCGCTTCGCCCCCGGCAGCCGCACGATCAGCGGCACGTGCATCGTGGCCTGGTAGACGAAGATGCCATGGAACTGCTCGTGGTGCTCGCCGAGCGATTCGCCGTGATCGCCCGAGACGATGATCATCGTGTCGTCCCACATCCCCATCTTCTTCAGCTCGTCGAAGAACCGGCCGAGCTGCTTGTCGGCGAAGGCGATCTCCAGCTCGTACCGCCGCTCCAGGGGAAGCGTCATATCGACGCCCGGCGGGTCGTAGGGGTGGTGCGGGTCGAACAGGTGCATCCAGACGAACATCGGGCGCCCCTGCTCCGACTCGATCCATCGCAGCGTCCGGTCCACCGTCTTGTCCGCCTTGCGCTCCTCGTACCACATCCCGCGTCCCTTCTTCGAGGTGATGTCCGACTCGTAGTACAGGTCGAACCCCTGGTTGAACCCGAAATGGGAG
This sequence comes from uncultured Acidobacteriota bacterium, assembly GCA_963806495.1. GTDB lineage: Bacteria > Acidobacteriota > Polarisedimenticolia > JACPZX01 > DASXTC01 > CAWDYA01. The sequence goes on from CAWDYA010000003.1 coordinate 88,187, forward strand.
GCCAGCACCAGGCACGAGACCACGGCGGCGGTGCGCATCCCGTGGTCGTGCAGCACCTCCGAGATCAGCGTCTCTTCGGGAGACAGCAGCGCCGTTCCGTTGTTGCGGAAGCCGGTCACGATCGGATACCGACCGGTCAGGATCGAGGAGTGGGCCGGCCCGGTGAGCGGGATCGTGGTGGAGGCGTTGTCGAAGACGGCCCCCTCGGCGGCCAGCGCGTCGAGCGTGGGGGTGAGCCCCTTGTCCGAGCCGTAGGCGCCGACGTGGTCGGCGCGCAGGGTGTCGATGGTGACCAGGATGACGTTCTTCGGAACGGGAGGCTCGCCGCAGCCCGTGGCGGTCAGCGCGAGGGCCGCGAGCAGGAGTCCGAGGGCCGAGCCGCGTGTCATGGCTGCTTCGGCCCGTCCTGCCCGGTGGGCGGCTCGGTCGACATCCCGGTGGTCGCGTCGATGCCGCCGTAGGGACCGGGCGGGCCGCCCGGACTCTGACCGGCGGGACGATCCCGGCGAACCGCGGATCGTCGCGCAACGAGTCGATGTCGGTGTCGCGCCGCATGTGTCTGAAATCGCGAAAACCCGCGTCGACCGAACGCTTCAGATAGTCGATCGCCTTCTCCTTCTCGCCCTGAAGCGCCAGACCGCATGCGGCGTCGTACAGCGCCTCCTCGTTCATCGGGTCGAGCTCCGAGGCGAGCAGGAACAGCGACGTGGCCCGTTGCGGGTCGGCGGGGGGGACGAGCGCCAGGTGGCCCATCGCGTGATACACCTCGGCCTCGTACGCGTACAGCTTCTGCGCGTGGAGGAACATCCGGCGCGCGGGCTCCAGCTCCTGCCGGTTGCCGCGTCACGAGCGCCATGTCCACCAGCGCCAGCCGGTTGTCCGGATCGCGCTTCAGCACGTCCTGGTAGATCAGCTCGCCCGCCTGCGCCATGCGCCGCTGCAGCGAGCGGTGCGCCTTGAGCACGTCGTTGGCGAGATCGATCCGCGACTCGGTGTCGATGTCGCGCCCCATCGGCCCCACCTCGCCCGGCCACGCCAGATCCGAGCGCCTGTGCCTGCTCAGCGCAGACGTCGCAGGGCGGCCGGTCGAACGAGACACGCTCGGCCACGATCCCGGCCAGCTTCGCCGCGACGTCGGGCTGCGAGGAGGCGACATCGGCGCTCTCGGCCGGATCGGCCGACAGATCGAACAGACGGGCCGGGTCCGAGGCGATGTACTTCCAGCGTCCCGAGCGCACCGCGGCGAGCGGGCGCCATCCGAAGGCGTCGCGCGGCAGCAGCGTCTCGGCCAGCAGCGGCCGCTCGGCATCCAGACCGCCGCCGGGTGTGATCACCGGCGCGAGCGAGCGTCCGTCCAGCGGGCCGGGTGCCTTCACCCCCGCCGCCGTCGAGCACCGTGGGCATGATATCGGCCAGCGTGACCGGCGTCGCCTCGTCGCGCCCCTCGGAGCCGCCGGCCGCCGGCTTGACCAGCAGCGGCACGTGCAGCGTGGACTGGTACAGCAGGGCGCCGTGGTACAGCTCGCCGTGATCGCCCAGCCCCTCCCCGTGGTTGCCCGTCAGGATGATCAGCGTGCGGTCGTCGACGCCGTACTCCTTCAGCCGCGCGAGCAGACGCCCCAGCTCGTGATCCACGTACGCCACCTCGCCGTCGTACGGCGCGTCGGCGAAGTCGCTGTCATAGGGCGGGGGAGGCGAGTAGAAGTAGTGCGGGTCGTGGAAGTTCACCCAGAGGAAGAACCGCTCCTTGTGCGCGGTCTCGAGCCACTCGAGCGCCTTGTTGACGACGGTCACCGCGGGGAAGCCCGACCACCGGCGTGTTGCGCGGACGCGGTGTCTCGGCGAACGAGAGCATGTAGTCGGCGAACCCCTGGTCGAGGCCGAACTTCGGGTGCAGCAGGATGCTGCCCACCACGGCGTCGGTCGTGTAGCCCGCGTCCGACAGCGCCTCGGCGATCGTCGTCTCGGACGCCGGCAGCGGGGTGTGCTCCTCGGTGCGCACGCCGGTCGACGACGGATAGCGTCCCGTCATGATGACGGCGGTGGAGGGAAGCGTCAGCGGAGACGGCGTCTGCGCCTCTGTGAACCGCACCGAGCGCGCGGCGAGCGCGTCGATGTTCGGCGTGGCCGCCGTGTCGAGCCCGGCGTAGCCGAGATGGTCGGCGCGCAGGCTGTCGACCGTGATGAGCAGCATGTTGGGCCGCGTGTCGGCCGGGCTCCTGTCGCCGCCGCCCGTGCAGGCAAACGAGAGGATCACGGCCGCGAGCAGCCCGGCGCACGCGCGCCACCCCTTCGCGGGTAGCGCGGCCGCGCCGTTCTTGCCCGCGTCCGGGTGACACTCTATACTGGCCGCCATACGCGACATTCTAACCACACGAGGAGGTCGAGGCAAATGAAGGCTGCGATCGTCGCCGCGGTTGCGTTCTCACTCATCACCCCGGTGTTTTCGGCCGGACCGCCGAAGCCGCTCACCGCGATCCAGACGATCGCCGCGGCGCGCGGCGGCGAGGCGCTCGACCAGTGCGAGCGGATTCAGGATCAGTTCTGGCCCACGATGAAGACCGGCGACCTCGCCCTGCTGGTGGTCGAGCCGGGCGAGTGGGCCGTGCTGCTCAACCACCCGGATCCGCCCGCCGGCTTCGCGGCCGCCGCGCCGGTGCGCAAGGAGAGGATGGGATACCAGCCGGTGGAAGGCGAGCCCGAGCCGCCCGAGGAGTTCTGGCCGGTGTCCGTGGCCGGCCCCGGGGCGCTCAGCGGCCTCGACCCGGCGCCGCGTCACAGCCTGATGCTGGCGGGCCGGCGCACCGCGGTCGTGCGGTTCAACGAAGCGACGGTTCCCTCCACGTCGTTCTCGGGATGGCCGCCCGCCGAGGCCACCATCAACCGGATGGTGCGGGTGCTCTGGCTGGCCGATCTGGACAGGCTGCAGGGCGTGCCCGCCGTCGACCCGGCGATCTGGGACTACACCGCCGACGCCGAGGACCTCACGCTGATCGCCGTCGAGCAGCGTCTCATGGCCCGGATCATGAGGATGTCCTACAACGAGAAGACGATGGAGAAGTACCGCGACCTGTTCGCCATGTGGCTGGCCGTGCGGCACGCCCGGATCGACCGCAACCCCACGGCCGTGGCCATGGAAGAGAAGGTGGAGAGGCGCGACGGGCTGGCCGATTTCACCGAGACCGTCGTGTACCGGGTGATGGACTAGCAGTCGGCAACGAGGTGCGCGACCGCGCTCGAGAAGGTCGACCCGTTCTACGACCGGTATCACAACGCCTTCATCCTGAGGATCAACATGCTCAACTACCCGCTCGTCTGGTACCCGGCCACGCCCGGCCGAGGCGCTCCAGCACGCCCGGGCCACCGGCGCGGCCCTGGCGTTCGCCGCCTGGCCGGTCGCGGTCAAGTGGGATCTCGACTACTTCCCGAAGGACGGAAGCGCACCGGTGACGCTTCGCGAGGTGGTGGAGAAGGGGCTCGGGGACGACTGGCCGGCCGATGCCAATGCCCGCGCCGACCTGCTGAACAGGGCCAGGGATGCCGCCGGCTACGACACGACGCTGCCGGTCATGAAGGCGATCCTGGCCGAAGGGGGGCAGACCGCGGGGCATCGTGCGGGCGGCACGGCGCGCACCCTCCAGGTGGCTCTCTCACAGCGCAAGCTGACGTCCTATCACGCCACGCTCGACGACCAGCGCTGGCTGGGCGGGCGCCGCTACAGCCTGGCCGGGCCGCTGGAACTGGCCTTCACGGGCGGCAGGCTCGACCTGGGCCGTGACGGCGCCGTCCAGGTCGAGTCGAAGGCGGGGCAACCCGCGGGGCTGGCTCCTTCCGGGCTGCGCCTGCCGCTGGCCGGCTCCTGGAAGATGACGGTCGGCGGGAAGACGCTGTCGGCCGAGAGCCCCGGGAAGGCCGGACAGACTCTCACCGGGGCCCTGCTCTTCGAGGCGCCCGGCGTCACCCTGAGCCTCGATTCCGCCCGGGTGGCGGTCACCGCCGAGGGCTTCGAGGTGAGTGATTCTTCCTCTTCCCGATAGCGCCCTGACGGTTGAACGGTCCGACCCTCCCGCCGGTATGTAGGGACAGCCGCGAGGGGTCTTCGCCCCGCGGCGTTCCGGTCTGTTCGCACGTTGTTCGCAGCGGGTCAGACAAAAGGCGTGAAGAATGCATAACGAATCCAACAAGACAAACGGAATCAACGAATTGGCCGCTATCGCGCGGCGGGCCGAGACGGCCCGGCTGGCGCCGGCGGCGCGCGCCCGCATCCTGGCCGAGACGAGGCGGGCTCCGGGCGCGATGGCCCGGCTGGCGGCGCTGTGGGGCCTCTCGGGCCAGCTCGTGGCGGCGGCGGCGCTGCTGGCGCTGCTGGTGCTGCCCGCGGTGATGCAGCGCGGCGCGGATATGCCCGCCACGCCGGGCCGCCGGGCGGACAAGCTCGACCTGAGCGTCCACATGCGGGCGGACGGCGCGGTCGTCCTGGAGTGGAACAACGGGGGTGCCGTGCACACGGTGCGCAAGGCCGGGTCACGGGAGGATCTCGCGAAAGTAAACGCTATAGAGGTTCAGGGCGGGCGGTTCACGGACGCCGCCGGTCCGGTTTCGGGCGGTCCGGATATCGTTTTCTACCAGGTCGATTGACGGCCTGGGGCGGAAAGTCCCTCTTGACACGGGTTTATTTGGGCGTATATGGATAAAGAATTTCCCGACGCTCGCAATCTATCCATGTGTCGCTGGGGGGACGCTCATGACGGTCTCGATCGAAAGGGGAGGAGAGGTGCCATGAACCTGTCTTTTGTCAGAAAGCATCGTTTTGCGCTCATGGTGGGCGTGGCGGCGGTTGCGATGATCGTGGTGGCCGGCCTGAGTGACGCGGTGGTCGCCTCGAACATGGGCTTCAAGATGAACCGGCAGATCCTCGTCGGCAACAACCTGGTGTCGCTGCCCTACAAGACGCCGATCGCCAAGGCGCTGGATGTCTGCGACGCGTTCGGCAAGTTCACACGGCGGCCACGACCTCGACGATCACCCAGTTCTACCCGGGCGACGGCGCCGCCCAGGCCTTCCCTGCAACCAGTCCGACGGCCGGCATTCGCCACCATGCCGGCCACGGGGTTCGGGTCCTGGTGAGACCGGTTCGTCGACGCCACGGGCATCATCGTCGGCTCGCACATCCCCGGCCAGGTCGGTCACGATTCCGGGGCCGAAGCAACATCCTGTATGCCTATCCGTACCACACGACCAATGCCAACGCACGTGACATCTGCGCCGAGTTCGGGCTGACGACGCCCGGGCTCCGCTCAGCTCACCCGTTTCAACGGCGCGAGCAGCAGCCGTATACCTGCGAGCAGTCGGCACCGCGCGGCTTTCGCCCTGGTGCTGGGCGAGGCGGTCCTGATCCAGAACGAGCCGAACGGCCACCAACGATGGCGGTTCCGTCGCACTTCTAATCGACTACAGGCACGGACGAGAGACAACGAGGAGGGTTTGAGTCAATGAGAAGCGGCATGAAATACATGGCAGTGGCGGCCGCGCTGTTGCTGCTGACCGCCGGCTCGCAGGGGGCGTTCGCCGGCTGCACCAACTTCGGGCCCGGCTTCGCCGATCTTCCAGTGCGGGTTCGTGGGCTGGTTCGCCCCGCCGCCTGCCGGCGTCTGGCACGGTCAACGCCGGTGTGGTGGATGGTCAACTACGGCAACCTCAACGTCAACACGGGCCTTGGCGGCGGGGGCACCCTCGAGGGCACCGGCAACCAGTCGCCGGCACCTTCAACGGCAACGACAGCGGTCTGTTCAACATGGTCCTGACCGAGCGTCGAGGTCCGTCCGCCCCAGTACGCGGCGCTGATCCCGCCGGGCTCGCTCTGCTCCAACTACGAGAACTCCTGGAGCCAGCCGGGTGTCGACGGGTGCGCCGACGTCATCCGGGGCAACGGCTGACGACGACAACATCCTGAACCCGTTCTCACGGGCCTACGGCGCGGCGTACTGCTACCGTACGGCACCGCGTACGATCCTCGTACACGCTGAACCAGCAGATCGACTACCCGATGGCGGTCATGCTGCACGAGAGCACGGGCAAGTACTTCGCCCTGGCCTGTGTGGCCAACAACTCACGTGGCATCGAATCCGCTGGCGCGGTGTGAGAACAGACCGAGGGGGCATTCGACCTCGGCACGGTCATCAACGGCGACTCCGAACCCGGTCTGTCCCGTACGCAGGCACAACATCATCCCGTGGCAGCAGGTGCCGGTGCCGCACGTGGACAGCGTCACCTTCCCGAGCGGACGCCACGGGCGACCGGATGCTGAGCCTGTCGTGGAACAACGTCGTGATGTACAACGACGGCTCGGTGCGGCCGACGTCGCGTGCCGGGATGGTCAATCCGGGCGTGGGCTGCCTCGACATGGGCAACCTGGTCCGGTTCGCCTGGAGACGGCGCCGCTGACAGACGCGTCGCGACCCGAACCCGTCGCCGTCGTCGCTGACCTGGACGGCGGTGCAGACGATCCCGGCCCCGGATCCGGACACGACCCACGGTCACGACCAGCCTCACCGTTCCGCCCGATACGGCGGTGCGCGTGCGGACGCTGCTGGGCAAGACGCCCAGGACCGGCTCCACACGGCCGCCAAGCTGCCGTGTCGGCTCCTGCGGTGACGTCGGCTTCGAGGCGGCGGATCCCGACGCGGCCCCCGATCACCGGTGGTCGGCGGTGCGCTGGCCTCGCAGAAGGTGGTCGATCTGGATGCGAGCACCAGCAAGGGCAAGGTCCACGTCTCGTTCCGCACGACGTCCGAGACGACCGTGGACAGCATCAGCATCCTGGCGGTCGGCAACCGCGGCGAGACGGTCGTGAAGACCATCACGCCGAAGCAGGGGACGACCGGCATGGGTGCCAGCTACACGGTCGATCTCTCCATGGGCGATCTGAAGGGAGCCAAGCAGGTTTCCGTCAGGCTCGATGGAGGGGGAAGCCTGATCGACAAGAGTGCCCCGGTCTCGATCCGGTGATCGGGTAAGGTTCTGGGCTCTCGTTTGACGAGACTCGAAGCCACCGGGGAGGAAAAGTGCCCTGCCCGGTGGCTTTTTTTGACCGGCTTGACGGGAGAGCGCAGGGGGACAACGGCTCAGGCCATGACACAGAAGGGGGTATCTGCGATGAGGAAATTCTCCAGACTTGCGGCGGTGATGGCCGGTCTGCTCGTCATGACGGCGGGCTCCCAGGTCGCGCTCGCCAACTGCACCAATTTCGGTCCCGGCTTCCCGATGTTCCAGTGCGGGTACACGAGCTGGTTCGCCCCGGCACCGGCCGGCGCCGGCAACATCACGGCGGCCTGGTGGCAGCTCCACTACGGCAACAGCACGTTCGCCGACGGGATCGGCGGGAGCCCGCTCGAAGGAACCGGCAACCAGCGCCGGCCACGTTCACCGGCAACGACAGCGGCAACTTCAGCATCGTCCTGACGGAGGCGGCCTCGGTGCTGCCGCAGTACGCGTCTAACATTCCGGCGGGCGCTCTCTGCTCCAACTACGAGAACTCCTGGAGCCAGCCGGGCGTCGACGGCTGCGCGGACAACCCGCGGGCAACGGCCGACAACGACAACAAGCTCAACCCGTACTACAGCGCCACCTACGGCCTCGGGCTACTACTCGACGAATCGTCTCGATCGACTACCCGATGGGGATCCTGCTGACCGAGAGCAACAACCAGTATTTCTCTCTCGCCTTCATCGCCAACCGGCAGCGCGGCACGAACCAGACCGACGTGCGAACGACTCCACCGAGGGGGACTTCAACCTCGGCGCGGTCACCAACGGCGACCCGAACCCGGTGACGGCCGGCGCGAACAACATCATCCCGTGGCAGTCGATCCCGAAGCAGCACGTGGACGGGACAACCTTCTCGAACCCGGCCGACAAGCAGAACTCCGACCGGATCCTGGCCCTCTCGTGGCCGGCCGTGCGGGTCGTCAGCGACCAGTCGGTCAGGACATCGGGCCGAACGCTCAACAACCCCGGCAACGGCGTGGGCGTGAACGACCAGGGCCCGCTCGTCCGGTACGTCGTGGAGGGCGCTTCGATCACCACGGCCAACCCCGACCCGAGCACGCTGTCCTGGTCGGCGCTGACCAGCACCAACGGCACCACGACTTCGGTCACGGTCGGTCCCGACACGGCGATCCGGCTGCGTTCGGTCTTCGGCGTGATCCCGGCCACCTCGACGACGAGCGCGGCGAACTGCCGCGTGGGTCTCTGCGGTGACATCGGATACGACGTGGTGAGCGGCATGACGATCATCGCCGGTCCTCTGGCCTCCGAGAAGGTGGTCGACCTGTCGGCGACCTGCCGCGGCAACAAGTGCACGATCACGTTCGGCACGACCTCCGAGAACTCCGTCAGCAGCATCAGCGTGCTGGCGATCTCGAAGCGTGACGAGACGGTCGTGAAGACGCTGGCGCCGCAGCAGGGCACCACGGGCATCGGCGCGACCTACTCGGTCGATCTGAGCAAGGCCGACCTGAAGGGCGCCAAGGAGATCGCGGTGCGCCTCGACGGCACGGGCGGCAACCTGATCAGCAAGAGCGCGACGGTCTCGATCAAGTAACGACGAGGCCGGACGCCTGTTTCATCGACCGCCGGGCGGGGGAGACCCCTCCCGGCGGTTTTTTTTGCGGCCCGTCGTTGCGCTTCGCCGTATGATGGCTGTCATGAACCGGCCGCCCGGCCGGTTGCCGCGGCGGCCTCTGCGAAGGGGGACTCCCCATGCGGCCCATACGGATGCTCCTGCGCTACGCGGCGGTGGCGGCGGCCCTGATGCTCCTGCAGGCTGCCGAATCGGGTGTTCTGCTCGCCGGCTGCACCAACCTCCCGGCTTCGCCTTGTTCCAGTGCGGCTGCACCGGTGGTTGGCCGTGATCATCCGCAGCGCCCACGTCCCGATCCGGTGAGCTGACCCGTCCGAAGGACCCGTCCGGCGGGCTTCACCGCCCGGCCCTCGATCGACTACAATACCCGCCGAAACCAACATACCGAGCGAGGGGGAGCGATGAGTCTGTCTCGAGCGACATCCTGGTGCGTGGTGGCGATGACGGTCTTCGCGGGCGCGGCGGTGCCCGGGCTCGCCGCCGGGGTCCGCCGTCAGCCCGGCCGACAGGCTGGTGGCCGAGGGGTCGGCCCTGTACGACAAGGGGGAGTACGGCGGCGCGCTGATCAAGTACGAGGAAGCGGAGGCGAAGGGTGCCGCCGGCGGCGAGCTGTTCTACCGCATGGGGTTCTGCTACCAGACGGTGCGCGAGGACGCGGAGAAGAGCCGTGCCTACTACGCGAAGGCGCAGCCGCTTCTGCAGAGCAGCCTCAAGGACGGTTCGAAGGCCACCCTCGAGACCTACTATCACCTGGCCGTCATCTCCAAAGAGCAGATCCCGGACCCCGGCAAGGCGTCGGCGGTGGCGCGTGCGGCGATCGTGGCGGTGGATACGGGTCAGGTGCCGAAGCCGGCCGACGGCGAGGGGCTGACCGAGCTCGGGCGGTTGTACGACTTCGCCGGTGAGAAGCGGAAGGCCGCCACCGAGTACGAGAAGGCGATCGATCTGTTCGCGAAGGACCCGAAGGCGGCGGCCCGGCCGGATTACCTGTTCGCGCTCGACTCGGCGGCCGACGCGGCCGAGGCGCGTAAGGACTGGGCGAAGGCGGCCGACTACCTCGGCAGGGCGCTGAAGATGAGCCCCGGGCGCGACGACATGCGGATGGCGCTGGGGCTCGACCAGTTCCGCGCCGACCGGCCGGAAGAGGCGGCCGCAACCTGGGGCCAGGTCAAGGATCTGAGGTTCAGCGAGGAACGGACCTACGTGGTGCGGATCGCACAGCGCTACGCCGAGCTGGGCAAGCCGGCGGCGGCGAACGCACCGGCCGACGACCAGGAGCTCATCAAGGCGATCATCGACGCGGCCAGGGCGTACGCGGAGATCCGGGTCAAGGATGACGCCGCAGCGAAAGAGGCCGCCGACAAGTGGACCGAGGAGAAGACGAAGGAGATGGAGGCGGAGCGCAAGGCACGCAAGGGGAAGCCGAAGTGGACCCGGGAAGAGATCGACAAGATCCCGCCCGAGAAGCGCACGCTCGAGCAGGTCATGTTCATGAGGGGAGTGTTCAACATCATCCCGGATCCCCGGCGCCGAAGCCGACGCCCGAGCGCCTGGCGGCGGAGAAGAAGTTTTTCGGTCTGGTCGCGGAGCTGGTGCGACGCGGGCAGCCCGTGCGCGACTTCGCCCTGACCAACGGCCTCGCCCCGGTGATCTTCCGGTAGCGCCCGGGTGCGCAGCCGGCGTCTCGACGTCGCCCTCGTCGTCCTCGTGGCGGCGGTCCTCTACGCCAACAGTCTCGGTGGACCGTTCCTGTACGACGACATCGTCGAGATCCGCGACAACCCCCGTGTCCACGCGCTGTCGCACGTCCCCGAGCTGCTGACCACCGACTTCTGGAACGCGGGCAGCGGGCATAATCCTCTCTACCGGCCGCTCACCGCGGTGGTCACCACGCTGGTCTGGGTGGCCGGCGGCGGGGCCGCGCTGCCATACCATCTGCTCGTCGTGGCGCTGCACGCGCTGGCCTCGGCGCTCGTCCTGATGCTCCTGCTCGACCTGACGGCCAACCGTGCCGTCTCGCTGATCGGCGCGTTGATATTCGCCGCCCATCCGGCGCACACGGAGGCGGTGGCCTGGATCTCGGGCGAGGCGGAGCTGCTCTCGGCGGTGCTCGTGCTCGCCGCGTGGCTGCTGCACAGGCGGGGCCGCATGCTGCCGGCGGTGCTCGCGGCCGGGGCCGGGATGTTCGCGAAGGAGGGGGCCGTGGTGTTCCCGGCACTGGCGATCGCCGGGGACGCTCTGACCGGCCGCGCCCTCGGGGGGCGCGTGAAGGCATACGCCGGTTACGGTCTGGCCGTCCTCGTCTATCTCGCCGCCCGGTTCGGCGTGCTGGGGAGCCTGTTCGGCGCCGGGCGTGTCGGGCCCGCCGCTGCTCAACCCGCTGCGGGGGCAGCCCGTGCTGGAGCGGGTGCTCACGTCGCTGGCCGTCTGGGGCGAAGCGCTGCTGCGATCCGTGTGGCCGGCGACGCTATGCCTCGACTACGGATACGACCAGATCCCGGTGGCGAGCCGCCTCACCGATCCGTCGGTGCTGGGCGGGCTGACGGGTGTGCTGGCCGCGCTGGCGGCCGCCTGGCTGATCGACCGGAGCTGGGGCGGCCCGGGACGCCCCGCGATGCTCGGCGCCGTGGTGTTCTTCGTCACCTTCCTGCCGGCCTCGAACCTCCTGTTCCCCAGCATCGCGATCTTCGCCGAGCGGAATCTCTATCTGCCGGTGCTGGGAGTCTGCCTCGCCGCCGGCGTGGCGCTGTCGCCGGCCGGAAGGCTGCTGCCTAAGCCGGCGGGTGCGGTCGTCGCCGTGGCGCTGGTGGCTCTTTGCGGGGCGCGCACCGTGACACGCAACGGCGAGTTCTCGTCCGCGCTGGCCCTGTACGAAGCGGCGACGCGCTCGTGTCCCGACAGCGCCCGGGCGCATACCTTTCTGGGGATCGCGCAGCGCGAGGCTGGCCGGCCGGGCGCGGCAATCGCAGCGCAGAAGGAGGCGCTGGCGATCGCGCCCGCCTATGCCGACGCGCACGCGGAGCTGGGGCTCTCGCTGGCGATGAGCGGCGATGCGGCGGGTGCGGAGCGGGAGCTGGAAGAGGCGCTGCGTCTGAATCCCGAGGACCGGGAGGCGAGGGCGAATCTGGCGTCGATCTACGCCGAGACGGGCCGGCCGGCCGACGCGTTGCGCGAGTCGCGTCTGCTGGTGCGGATGTACCCGGACGACCCGCAGGTGCTGAACAACTACGCCGCCTCGCTGATCGATGCCGGCGACGCCGCCTCGCTGGCCGAGGCGGCCGGCATCTACGAGCGGCTGACGCGGGAGCATCCCGGGAGCCCTCTCGGCCCCAATGGCCTCGGCGCGCTGCGGGCGAGGGAGGGGAGCTGGCCGCAGGCTGCCGATGCGTTCGCCGAGGCGCTGAGGCGCGACCCGGGCGATCGCAACGCCACCTTCAACCTCGCGCGCGCGCTCGCGGAGAGCGGCCGCAAGGCCGAGGCGCTGGATCTGATCGATCGCGCGGTGGCGGCCGGTCTCGGCGACGAAGGACTGATGCGGCTGCGGCAGTCGCTGGCGGGCGGCGGGTCGCGGTAGGCGCGGTTTCCCGGCGTGGGCGCGACGCTCCTCGATCCGTCGTGTCGGCGTGTGGGAGCTGCGGAGATCCCTGCGGGATTCCCGCGAGCTGCCGCAGGGCCTGGTGCGACGCGGATGCGGATCCTCTGAATTCTCGAACGTCAGGCTGCCGGGCCTGGGCGACCTCGAGGCATCCATCGATCTCCTCCATCAACTCTTCCATGGTTCTGCAGCGAGGTGTCAGGACGGCAACTCGCGTGCCCGGGTGGTCCGCCTTCGCCCGGATCGCTGCGGCCCGGCTCCCCCGGACATCGGAATCTTTCGGCCACGCAGCGCACGGTCGATCGTACCCACAGCCCGCTGCGTTCAACATGCCCGGAGCTGGAGCCTTCAGCCACCCGTGTCGCCGCCAGGACACGGATCCCGGTGATCCCGCATCGTTCCCGCAGATAGCAGCCTGGCAGTCGGCGGCGCCGGCCCCAGGTCAACGTGGTCATAATCCGCACGAGGCGGAGCCTTCCCGTGTGTTTCGCCAATCCGCAAGGTTTTCAAGGGTGTGCGTTCCTGTCAATGTGCCGCTACTGCGTGACTTCCGTGATCGAGGATCATGAGCTTCTGTCTGGTGAGGTGCCGCTGCAGGCCCTCGATTCCACATCGTTGTGGTCCAATGGGACAGCAATACGAACCTGAAGTCGAAGAAGGAGGAGGACAGAACCATTTCTTGCT